>JASFHK010000003.1:0-127160 GCA_050123275.1 Dehalococcoidia bacterium | reverse complement strand
CGTGTTTCAACAACCAAACAGGAAAAGGAAGGGTTATCCTTGAAGGAAATCCAGTTACCGGCCTTGCGGGGCTATGCCCGTGACAAGGGACTGGCGGTTGAAAAGGAATTCGTCTTTAGTGAAAGCGCCGGTCACAAGATAAGAAAGAAATTTGATGAGATGGTCGAGTATGTTAAAACTAACGATGACATTAAGACCATTATCGCTTACAGAGTTGATAGGATAACTAGGAACTTCAGGGATGCGGTTTTAATTGACGAACTACGGCTTAACCATGACAAGGAAATACACTTCGTTTATGACCGGCTAGTAATTGGTAAAAACACGATGGGCAGGGATATTCAGGACTGGGACTTAAAAGTATTTCTGGCTAAGCAATATCTCAACCGGCTCAAAGAGGACGCTGCCAATTCAGCTTCATATATGCTCAGGAAAGGTTTACTACCAGGCAAAGCGCCTTATGGGTATAGGAACGTAACTCAAGAAAACAAAAGGAAGTGGGTAGTTACTGAGCCGTTTGAAGCTAGTGTTGTTCGGCAAATGTATGAGTGGTATGGCTCCGGCTGCTTTTCTATGTTGGAAGTAAGGAATAAGTTGAAAGAAGACTTTGAGGTTGATTTTTCAAAAGGCTTCGTTGACTTCATTCTCAAGAATCCGTTTTACTGCGGAAGTATTCTCTATAACGGCAAGGAATATCCTCATAACTACGAGTGTATTGTAACAAAAGAACTTTTTGATGAAGTTCAGCGAATAAAGGCAGGCTACGGTAAGAAGCACTTTAAGTTCGCTGGCTTACCTTACCTTTACAGAGGACTCATTAAATGCGCCGATTGCGGTTGTATGATTACCCCTGAGAAGAAAAAGGGTAAGTACGTTTACTATCATTGCACAGAATATCACGGTAAGCATGGTGCCCAGTGGGTAAGGGAAGAAGAATTAACCGAGCAGTTTGCCAGGCTATATAAGTCTATACAGATTCCTAAAAGTGTAGTTGAAGAAATTACGGCTACTTTAAGGAAATCCCATAGGGATAAGACGCAGTTCCATCGTACCATGCTTGAAAGCTATCAACGGGAATACCAGAAATATGAGACTCGTATTGAAAAGATGTATGAGGATAAGCTGGACGGTAGTATTACTGAGAGTGAATATAACAAAAAGCTTAAAGGGTTTAGGGCAAAACAGAAGGAAATATACAGTAAGATTGCCAGTCTTAGAATTGCTGACGAAGAGTATTACCTGACTTCAGAGTATCTGCTACAGCTTGCCAACCGAGCCTATGACCTATTCATGAGTTCTGAAGCCGAAGAAAAACGGCAACTTTTGCAACTGACACTTCAGAACTTGGAATTAGACGGTAAAAAGGTCAATTTTGAACTTGTAAAACCCTTCGATAAGGTCTTCGCTTATTCCAATAGTCAAAGTTGGCTCCCCGAGTAGGACTCGAACCTACAACCTAGCGGTTAACAGCCGCCCGCTCTACCGATTGAGCTATCGGGGAACACAGAGAAGACGCCTATTATTATTTTTTGACGGTTATGGCGTCAATATGTGGTAATCAGTTGATGGGTGGTTAGGCCGCCGGGGTTTCGCCCGGGTGCAGGCCCTTCCATTTCTCCAGCAGTGCGTCCCGGCTTTCCTCGTGGTCAGGGTCGGCCACGCAGGCGTCCACCGGGCAGACCTCGGCACACTTCGAGGACTCGTGAGCGCCAACGCACTCGGTGCACTTGGCGGGGTCGATTTTATAAATTTCGTCTCCCTCGCTGATAGCCTGGTTGGGGCATTCCGGTTCGCAGGCTCCGCAACTTATACAATCCTCGGTAATCTTATAGGCCATTTCTTAAACTACCCTCCTGGTCTTGATTGAGTCCTATTTTACCATTAATCCCCGTTCAATGCACCTTTTGACCACCTCCTCACAGAGGGCCGCTTGCCTAGTCGGGCGGCGCCTCTTTCATCCAGATGCGGTAGAGCTTTTCGCCGCTTTCCTCGAAGCACTTCAGGCCCTCGGCGCTGACCTCTTCCACTTCCACCTCGCCCAGCTCCTGGCACTGTTCCAGCCAGTTGCGGAAGTGGGCGCCGCCGCCGAAGTAGACCTTGCGCCACTTGTTGCCGTCGGCGTCCGTCTTTTCTTTTACCAGCTCTTCCTCAGCCAGCCTTTGTTGCTCGCTTTCTGCCTGGGACATTCCGTTTCCCCTAATAGATTAGGACGAAGAGCGCGCTTCGTCAAGAGGTCGGCTTGATTCCGGAGAGCGCCTTCTTCAGCGAGTCGCCGAAGGCTTGCATCATCTCGGAGTCGTAGTTTTCAATCTCTCCCCTGTCGCAGAGGCGGGCCAGCTCGGGGTCGATGGGTATTTGCCCCAGCAGCGGGGCGTTGGAGGCCTGCGCCATCTCCTGGCCGCGGCTGGCGCCGAAGATTTCCATCTTCTTGCCGCTGTCGGGGAGCTTAAGATAGCTCATGTTCTCTACCACGCCGAGCACGGCCTTGTTCATCTTCTGCGCCATGTTGACCGCCTTGCGTACAATCATCGCCGTCAGGTCCTGGGGGGTGAAGACGATGATGACGCCGGAGATGGGGAAGGACTGCATCACGGTGAGGGGGGCGTCGGCGGTGCCGGGGGGCAGGTCCACCAGCAGGTAGTCGAGCTTGCCCCAGAGGACGTCCTCCCAGAACTGCTTGATGGTGTTACTGATCAGGGGGCCGCGCCAGATGACGGCGTCGTCTTCCTGGGGCAGCAATAGATTGATGGACATCAGCTCGATGCCGGAACGCGAGAGCACGGGCAGGATGCCGGTGTCACTGCCGCTGGGGCGGCTTTCGATGCCGAACATCTTGGGAATGCTGGGGCCGGTGAGGTCGGCGTCTAAAATGCCCACCTCGTTGCCCTGCCTTTTCAGGGCGATGGCGGTCAGCCCTGCCACCAGCGATTTGCCCACCCCGCCCTTGCCGCTCATCACGGCGATGATGTTGCCGATTTTATTTATCTCGGCGGGCTTGGCGGCTTCGGCGAACGCGACTTCAACCTTCTTTACGCCGGAAAGCTTGCCCGCTTCCTCCCTGGCCTTGTTGCTCACCCACTCCTTGGCCTCTTCGTTCAAGGCGGTGGACTCCAGCGTGACTTTGACCTCGTCCTTGGCGATGTCAATCTGCTTGACCAGGTTCAGTCCGTTGATGCTGCGCATCACGACGGGAACCATCACCTTTTCCAGGCTTTCGCTGACCTGCTCTTGGCTAGCCATAAAAATATCCCCTCTCTTTTAGTCTCTTTCGCCGAATATCCGGGTGCCGATTCTGACCAGGTTGGCGCCTTCCTCCAGGGCTACGGTGTAGGAGTTGGTCATGCCCATGGAAAGATATTTCATCTCGACATTCGGTATTTTAAGCGCCTTGATGCGCTCGAAAAGCATTTTGGTGGTGACGAAGTAGGGGCGGGATTCCTCGGGGTCGCCGAAGCGGGGGCCCATCGTCATCAGCCCCATTACCCTGATATGCTCCAGGCGTGCGATACTCTTTATCAGCGCCTCGGCTTTTTCGGGGAGGACGCCCGCTTTCTGGGGCTCCTTGCCGCTGTTGACCTCGACCAGCACCGGCATTACCTTGCCGATGGCGGCGCAGCGCTTGTCGATTTCTTCGGCTAAAGCGGCGGAGTCGACGGTCTCGATCATGTCGAAGAGCGTCACCGCTTTCTTGGCCTTGTTCTTCTGTAAATGGCCGATGAAGTGCCAGCGCGCCTTATTGCCCACGGCGGGGTAGAGCGCCTCGGCTTCCTGCAGGTAGTTTTGCCCGATAATCTCGACGCCCGCCGCCACCGCCTCCAGTACTTCGGGCCCCGTCCGCGTCTTGGCGGCGGCGACCAGCTCCACCCCTTCGGGCAGCCCGGTTAATATTTTGTTAACGTTTTCCCTGATTCCCAAAACGAAGTCCTTAAGGCGTCCAGAAGAGCGCCATGATGATGATGATGGTGTTGACCAGAACGCCTTGAACCATCCATCGGTTCCAGAAAAGGGCGAGGAAGAGCGTGGAAATCCCCGCCGAGGCGATGGCCGGTAACGCCCACCAGCTGTTCATGGTGAGCACGGCGACGCCGCTGGCGATGAAGGCCAGGGTAATGAGGATGAGCAGGGATACGCCCAGCCTTAGAGCTACCCGGTGGTGGACGCCGGCTTTCTTCACCAGCCAGCGCCCGGTGAAAACGGCCCAGGGCTTGGAGTTGGGTTCGTACTCTTGCCTTTGCGGTAAAGCGTAGACCCAGTGCACCACGCCGTGCAGGATTAGAAAGATACCGAACAGGATTCTAAGCCAGGTCATTTTACTAAACCTCCGCGATGGTATCAGTCCGCTACTTAATTATAGCAGACTTGCGAAGGTTTAGCTGGCGGCGCCCCGCCTCAGGGTGAGCGAGGCCAGAATCATCAGTCCGGCAGCGTAGCCGGCCAGTATGCCGATTTCCTTGCCGATGTCGAGCAGACCCTGTCCCTGGAGCATTAGAGCCCGGATGCCGTCCACGCCGTAGGTGAGTGGCAGGAATTTGGCTAGCCACTGTAGATATTCCGGCATCTGGCTTACCGGCCAGAGCAGCCCGCAGAGGAATATCTGGGGCAGTATTATCAGCGGAATGAACTGCACCATCTGGAACTCGTTGCGGGCGAAGACGGAGATGAAAATGCCCAGGCAAACGGCCAGGATGCCGATGATAACCTCGAAGACGATAATCTGCCAGAGGGCGCCGGCGAAGCTGATGTCGAGTACGTATATAAAATAAAAGAAGAGAATCATGGTCTGGAGCACGGCGAAGAGGAGGAAGCCGAGCAGGTAGCCGCCCACGATATCCCCCTTGGAGGCGGGCGAGGCCATCAGCCTTTCCAGCGTGCCCTGGGAGCGCTCCCTCAGGAAGCTGATGCCGGTGAGGATGAAACCGAAGAACAGTATCAATACCGCCAGCACGGCGGGGGCGATGTAGTCCAGCATCTGCTTTTCGGGGATACTGACGCCGACGATGCTGGCGATGACCAGCGGGACGAGCAGGAGCAAAATCATGGTTCGGCGGTCGCGGAGCAACTGGAGCATAACTCTTCCGGCGATGGTTAATACTTGACTAAACATTTTTCTCCTCGCGGTGAACGAAATACAAAAAGGCGTCTTCCAGATTGGCGTCCTTCTGGCCCGTGGCCTTTTTCAACTCGGCGGGCGTGCCCCGGGCGATGACGGCGCCGTTCCGCATCAGGGCCAGCTGGTCGCAGTGGTTGGCGTCGTCCATGGTGTGGCTGGAAACGATGAGGGTGGTGCCCTGGCGGGTAAGCTCGGCGAAGTGCTCCCAGAAGGTGTAGCGCAGCTCGGGGTCGAGGCCCACGGTAGGCTCGTCGAGGAAAAGGAGGGGCGGCTTGTGCACGATGGCGCAGGCCAGGCTGACGCGCTGTTTCATGCCGCCGCTTAGCCGTATCACCGAGTCCTTACGGCGCTCCCAGAGGTCGACGAGCTTTAAGACCTCTTCGACGCGTTTATCTCGCTGGTTTTTATCCTTCATCCCGTAAACGCGGGCGAAGAAGTTTACGTTCTGCTGCACGGTAAGCTCGGAATAGAGAGCGGGCAGCTGGGGCATGTAGCCGATAAGCCGGGAGGTGCGGCGGGAGAGATTACCCCCCAGCACTTGTAGGCTGCCTGCTTTGGGCTTTAACAGCCCCACCAGTATCCGAATCAGCGTTGTCTTGCCGGCGCCGTTGGGGCCGAGCAGCCCGAAGCTGACGCCCGTCGGAATCTCCAGAGACATGTCGTTTATCACCCTGAGCTTGCCGTAGTCGAAGGCGAGGTGGTTGGCGGTAATGGCGGTTTCATTCATGGGGTATTCTCCTTGTCCTTATTGTCTATCCTCTCGGTGGACAGCCCGTAAAAAACGAATCTCATCAGCTCGTCGGCTACCTCTTCCTGGGAGAAACGGTTTACCGGGCTGGCTTCGCCTTCCATTATCTTCAGTATAAGGAAGCCGATAATCAGGCCGCCCACCGCCCGGGTGATGACCGCCGGTTCCATAGAGCGGACTTTGCCGGAAGCCATCATCATGCGGAAGATGCCGTCCATCTGGGTCATAAAGGGCTGGAGGAACTTTTCGTTCCAGATGGCTTTCAGCTCCGGGTCGCGCTGGACTTCGCCCATCAGGGAAGGCATGCGGGCGAACGCCTGGTGGCGGGAGAGGTCGAAGCGATCCTGCAGGATGCGCCTGACGGTGGTGTCGATATCGTTGTTCCTATCGTCGGGGAGCTTTTCGATTAGATTGAGCAGGGGAGTGCTGATAACAAGGTTCTTGATGACGGCCACGAAAAGCTCGCGCTTGCTGGGGTAATAGATATAGATGGTGCCGGCGGCAACACCGGCGGCGCGGGCGATTTCGGGCATGGTGGCTGCCGCGTAACCCTTGCGGGAAAAGATATCCAGCGCCGCTTTCAGGATTTGCTCGCGGCGGTCGCTTTTCTTCCCGGTCTTTTTCTCGGCCATTCCGTCCCCCAATGGTAATGAATGAACGTTCATTCATATTCTAGTATGCGATAGAGCTTTTGTCAAGGGATGGGGCGCAAATTAATTAAGTGGCTGCCGAGCCAGGATTCGAACCTGGGCTAAGGGATCCAAAGTCCCCGGTGCTACCGCTACACCACTCGGCATTATAACTGGTGCCGAAGGTCGGGTTCGAACCGACACGGGAGTTGCCCCCCAACAGTTTTTGAGACTGTCGCGTCTGCCTATTCCGCCACTTCGGCCAAGAGTTTTCAAGCGTGTCCCAGGTTGCCGTATTTTACTGCATAAAGGGGGGCGGCGCAAGCTGAAAAGCGCCTGCCTTAATCTTAACCGTAGCTTAAATAAAAATTTACCAAACCCTAACCCGTCGTTAACACAATCTTAATCCGCAGCTTTTATCATTGATTCTGGAATGATTGAAACGAGAGACGGAAAAGCACTTGCCGTACGGGCAATTAGACATAGCGCCCCCCAGGGGCGCGTTAGTCCCAGACCCAAACGGAAACAGAAAGCGAGGCAAATTATTGTTTAAAACCAAGATGAGAAAATGGCTGCTGGTGCCGGTAACGTTGCTGATGATGGCGGCGCTGTTAGTCGGCGGCTGCAACGGCGACGACGGCGGCAACGGCGGCAACGATGGTAACGGCGGTAACGGCGGCAACGGTGGGGACACCCCCGATAACGGCGCCATCACCGGCACCATCGACGAGGCCGGCTCGACCAGTGTGCAACCGCTGGCGGAGCTGATGGCCTTCGAATTCATGGACATGTATCCCGACGTCACCATTAATATCTCCGGTGGCGGCTCCAGCGCCGGCGTCAAGGCTTGCGCGGCGGGAACGGTAGACATCGGGGCGGCTTCCAGGGACGTTAAGATGAGCGAAGCCGACCTCATCCCCATTCCTATCGCCAGAGACGCGGTAGCCATCGTCGTTAACGAAGCCAACCCCATCAGTGAACTATCCATGAAGCAGGTAGCCGGGATATACGCTGGCGACCTCACCAACTGGAGTGATGTGGGCGGCAACGACGCTGAAATCGTGGTCGTCTCCCGGGAGGAAGGCTCCGGCACCCGCGACTGCTTCGAGTCCAAGCTAATGGACGCCTACGACAAAGAAATCAAGGCCGACGCCTTGTTCTACGACTCCAACGGCGCGGCCCGCACCAAAGTATCCTCCGAGGCGGACGCCATCGGCTTCGTCTCCCTGGGCTACGTCGAGGGACTGAAGACCATCGTCATCGACGGCGTAGAGCCTACTCTGGAGAATTGCCAGAGCGGCGACTACCCGGTGTTGAGAAGGCTCTACCTGCTCAGCCAGGACGTACCCACCGGTGCCACCAAAGCCTTCATCGACTTCTGCCGCAGCGCGGAAGGCCAGGCGATAGCCGCCGAGAGCTGGGTGCCCCTGGTCAAGACCGAAACCCCCTTCGCCAACTACGAGACTTTCGTTGAAATCGTGGGCACCATCGACGAGGCCGGCTCGACCAGCGTACAACCGCTGGCGGAGCTGATGGCCTTCGAATTCATGGATAAATACCCCGACGTCACCATCAACATCTCCGGTGGCGGCTCCAGCGCCGGTGTCAAGGCCTGCGATTCGGGCACGGTTGACATGGGCGCGGCTTCCCGCGATATCAAGATGAGCGAAGCCGACCTGATTGCCATCCCCATCGCTCGCGATGCGGTGGCTATCGTGGTCAACGCCGACAATCCCATATCCGAGCTCACCATGGAGCAGGTAGCCGGCATATACGCCGGCGACATCACCAACTGGAGTGATGTGGGCGGCAACGACGCTGAAATCATCGTCGTCTCCCGGGAAGAAGGCTCCGGCACCCGCGACTGCTTCGAGTCCAAGCTCATGGACGCCTACGACAAAGAGATTAAAGCCGACGCCTTGTTCTACGACTCCAACGGCGCGGCCAGGACCAAGGTATCCTCCGAATCGAACGCCATCGGCTTCGTCTCCCTGGGCTACGTCGAAGGCTTGAAGACCATCGTCATCGACGGCGTCGAGCCCACCCTGGAGAACTGCCAGAGCGGCGACTACCCGGTGTTGAGGAGACTGTACCTGCTCACCCAGGAGGTGCCCACTGGTGCGGTGGCGGCTTTCATCGACTTCTGCCGCAGCGCGGAAGGACAGGCGATAGCCGCCGAGAGCTGGGTGCCCTTGGTGGACTAGATTTCTCCCTACCCTTTTTATAGTAGTGGGCGGGGACCACACCTCCCCGCCCGCTACCTTTGAATTAGCGGTTTAAGAAAGGTAAGAAGAATAGAATGATAAGCGGCGCCCGATTCAGGCACCTCACTGACCGCACCTGGAAACAGGTCATCATACTCTGCAGCGTCAGTTCTTTTCTTATACTGCTACTCATCGCCCTCTTTACCTTCAGAGAGGGCTGGCCCGCCTTCAGCGAAATAGGCCTCTTCAAGTTCCTCAGCGGCACCACCTGGAGCGTGAGCGCCGACGAGTTTGGCATCCTGCCCATGATTGTGGGCACGGCCTACGTGACGGTGCTGGCGCTTTTGATGTCGGTGCCGCTGGGCGTCGCCTGCGCCGTTTTTTTGGCCGAGGTCGCCCCCAAGCGCGTGCGCGACATCTTCCGCCCCGCCATCGAACTGCTGGTGGGGATTCCCTCGGTGGTCTACGGGCTGGTGGGGTTGATGGTCATCGTGCCCCTCATCGGCAAGCTGGGCGGGTCGGGGGACAGCGTCCTGGCGGCGGCCATCGTGCTCACCGTCATGGTGCTGCCCACCATCATCTCTATCAGCGAGGACAGCATCCGTGCCGTGCCCCACGGCTATAAAGAGGGGGCGCTGGCGCTGGGAGCCACGCCCTGGCAGGTGATGTGGGGGGTAACGCTACCCGCCGCCCGTTCCGGCATACTGGCCAGCATCATACTGGGCATGGGGCGGGCTATCGGCGAGACGATGGCCATGATTATGGTTATCGGCAACTCCATCATCATCCCCGATTCGCCCTTGAGCCCCGCCCGGACATTGACGGGAACGCTGGCCCTGGAATTGAAGTATGCCGCTGGCCTGCACTGGGACGCCCTTTTCGCCACGGGGGTGGTGCTCTTCGCCTTCATCCTGATACTGAATAGTTTCGCTTTGATACTGCGACGGAAGGAGATCCGTTGAGAATTTCGCCGCGAGTTATGCAGAAGACGGCCTGGGGGGCCTGCTGGGTGGCGGCTATTATCGCCGTGGGGGCGTTGCTGGTCATTATCGGCTACGTCGTCATCGGCGGCATCGGCGAGATAAACTGGGAGTTCCTTTCCACATCGCCGAGAGGGGGATTGAGCGGGGAGGGGGGCATCTTAAGCGCCATCGTGGGCACTATCTACCTTGTGGGGCTTACCGTGCTTATCGCCACCCCGCTGGGAGTGGGCGCCGGCATTTACTTGTCGGAGTACGCCAAAGATAACTGGTTCACCAAGCTTATCCGCTACGGCGTGGAGACGCTGGCGGGCGTGCCCTCCATCGTCTTCGGGCTTTTCGGCTTCGCCCTCTTCGTCATCGCCCTGGGCTTCAGCTTTTCCATACTTTCCGGGGCGTTGACGCTGGCCTGCCTGGTCTTGCCCACCATCATCCGCACCACCGAAGAGGCCATCAAGACCGTGCCCCGCGACTACCGCGAGGGGAGCCTGGCCCTGGGCGCCACCAAGTGGCAGACCATCAAGAGCGTGGTCTTGCCCAGCGCCATGCCGGGTATCGTGACGGCCATCATCCTAGCTATCGGGCGCAGCGTGGAGGAGACGGCCTGCCTCTACGTCACCATGGGGGGCAGCGCCAACATGCCGACCACTTTTTTGGATAACGGGCGCACGCTTTCGCTGCACCTTTACTACCTGGCCATGGACACCACGGCCATGGAGAAGGCGCTGGCGACGGGCGTGGTGCTTATTTTTATCATTATCGTGATTAACTGGGCTACGCGCTGGATATCCCGGCGCTACATGCGCAAACTAAAGGGTAGGTGATTTTTATGGCTACGAAACTAGACCCGACACTGACTAAAAACAACACGGCCTGCCACAACGGCGGCAAGGTCAGCGCCAGAGACGTCAACCTTTTCTACGGCGACTTCCAGGCGTTGAGAAAGGTCACTCTGGACATACCAACCTGCGCCATAACCTCCATCATCGGGCCTTCGGGCTGCGGCAAGTCCTCTTTTCTGCGTCTGCTTAACCGCATGAACGACCTTATCAACGGCGCCCGGGTGGAGGGGCGCATCGAGCTGGACGGCGTTTCTATATACGACAAGAGTACCGACGTCGTCGAGCTGCGCAAGCGGGTGGGCATGGTCTTCCAGAAGCCCAACCCCTTTCCCATGTCCGTCTTCGATAACGTCGCCTTCGGGCCGCGGCAGCACGGTCGCAAAAGCAAGGGGGAACTGGAGGCCGTCGTCGAGGAGAGCCTGCGCAACGCCTCGCTCTGGGAGGAGGTCAAGGACAAGCTGGGGCAGTCGGGGCTGGCGCTATCCGGCGGGCAGCAGCAGCGGCTTTGCATCGCCCGCGTGCTCGCCGTCGACCCCGAGGTGGTGCTCATGGACGAGCCCTGCAGCGCCCTCGACCCGGTGGCCACCTTGAAAATCGAGGAGCTGATGCGCAAGCTGTCCAGCAACTACACCATCGTTATCGTTACCCACAACATGCAGCAGGCCGCTCGCGTATCCGACATGGCCGCCTTCTTCATGATGGAAAGCGACCGGGCCGGGGCGCTGGTCGAGTACGGGCCCACCTCCGACCTTTTCACTAACCCCAGGGACAAGCGCACCGAGGACTATATAACGGGCCGGTTCGGCTAAAAAGGGGGGACAAAATGGAGATAAGAGCCGAGTTTCACACCAAGCTCCAGCAAATCCAGAACGATCTTCTGGCCATGGGAAGTATGGCCGAAAAAGCCATCCTGAATTCGGTCAAGGCGCTGAAAGAGCGCGACCTGGAGACGGCGCAGCGCATTATCACCGAGGACATGAGGATAAACGAGAAGCGCTTCGAAATCGAAGAGCGCTGTGTCGAGCTTATCGCCACACAGCAGCCCATGGCCAGCGACCTGAGGGCCATCGTCTCCATGCTCAGCGTCGCCAGCGAGCTGGAGAGAATCGGCGATCACGCCGAGGGCATCGCCAAAATCGTGGTCATGGTCGGCGACGAGCCGCCCTTAAAGCCGCTGGTCGATTTGCCGCGCATGGCGGAAAAGACGGCCGAGATGTTGCAGCGCAGCCTGGAGGCTTTCGTCAAGCGCGACGCCGCCGCCGCCCGTAAAATCGCCGCCGAGGACGACGAGGTTGACGAGCTTTACGACCAGGTCTTCCGCGAGCTGCTCAGCTTCATGGCCGAGGACCCCAAGACGATTACCCCGGCGACGCGGCTGGTCTGGGTGGCGCACAACCTGGAGCGCAGCGCCGACCGGGTGACCAACATCTGCGAGCGCATCGTTTTCCTGGTCACCGGCAAGATGGAGGAGATAGAAGTCTCCAAGTATTAGTTAGCATGGAGAGTCGGCGCCGTCGTTGGTGTATAATATAACCATGGCGCCGTCGAAAAAGAGAATGAAAAAAATGAGACTGGTCCACATCTCCGACCTGCACGTGGCGGGTCAGTACTTCGTCCCGGAGTGGGCGGAAAAGCTTATCGAAATCGTTAACCGAATGAAGCCCGAAGTGCTGGTGGTGACGGGCGATATCACCGATAACGGCTACCAGCACGAGTACGAAAGGGCGGTGGAGTGCCTGAGCGGGTTCAAGGCCAAAAACCGCCTTATCGTGCCCGGCAACCACGACGCACGTAACGAGGGTGACGTGCTCTTCGAGGACTATTTCGGCAGCCGCTTTCCCTTTTACGAAAATGATGACGTGGTCGTTTTGGGCATAGATTCCTCCCAGCCCGACCTCGACGACGGCCACGTGGGCCGGGAGCATTACTACTACATCGAAAGCTGCGCCGCCCGCAAGGACCGCGGCCACCGCCGGCGGCTGACTTTTCTGGCCATGCACCACCACCTTATCCCCATCCCGGGGACGGGCAGGGAACGGAACATCGCCTTGGACGCGGGTGACGTGCTCAAGACGATTGTCGAGTCGCAGATACAGTTCGTCCTTTCCGGGCACAAGCACATCCCCTGGATATGGAAGCTGGAGAGTAGCTATTTCATCACCGCCGGCACCGCCACCACCCGCCGCCTTAAGGGGAGGACTTTCCCTTCCTTCAACGTGCTTGATATCGACGACGAGAAGGTGCTGGCCAGGAAGGTGAACGTCACCGACGGCACGATGAGAGAGATTCTTGTCGTCCCCCGCCAGCCCTCGCCCGACCCGGACGCCGCGCCCGACTTCGCCGCCCGCGTTACCAACTAACCATGCCTCACTAAGCCTCACCAAGCCTGACCTTAGCTTACCTTAATGAAGATTTTACATAATGCTAACACGGCCTTAACGCGGTTTTAATATGGGGCGTTTATGATTGGATTAAGATGCAAATAACTATAGCAATGAGCAGAGGAGGTGAAACGAATGGGCGAACTCGACCTGGATAAGATCGAACGGTTGCTGAACCCGGAGTGGCAAAAGAAACACCCCCGGGAGGAGCACCCCCTGATTAAAGAACAGGATATCGTTGACGAAACCCCGCCGCCGGAAGACGGCGGCTGTAAATGCCTGGCTAAAGCCGGCTAACCCGACCACACTCGACAGGCAACCACCACGCTTAAACTGCATTTGAGGAGAGGGGAAAGGCGGTAAAGGTCGTAAATCTGGAGGGGTAGGGTGGAGCGGAAGACGAGATTCGAACTCGCGACCCTCTCCTTGGCAAGGAGATGCTCTACCGCTGAGCCACTTCCGCACTGGTTACGAAAATCCCGGTTATCGCGGTGCCATATTATTATAACATGAATAATATGGTGCCGAGGCCCAGAATTGAACTGGGGACACGCGGATTTTCAGTCCGCTGCTCTACCGACTGAGCTACCTCGGCAGGAATATGGAGATATTTTAGCTACTGGCGCTGTGGGTGTCAAGGACGGGGTATTGACAAAGCCGCCGCTGACGAGTAATGTCTAAAATACCTGGTACGGCCTGTTCATAGCGAGGTGGTTATGAAAAGGTCTGTTTTAAGGTGGGAGCTGGTCGGCATCGGGGTTATCTTTATCGCCGGCTCGATGTTCCACTTTCTCTTCGAATGGTCGGGCGGGCTTTCCCCGGTGGGCGTTATCGCCGCCGTCAACGAGAGCGTCTGGGAGCACTTCAAGATTGCCTTCTGGCCGGCCCTGATTTACGCCATCATCGAGTACCCCTTCCTGCGGCGCTATACCCGTAACTTTTTCATCGCCAAGGCCATCGGCCTCTACGTAATGCCCGCCGTCATCGCCGCCATCTTTTACGCCTACACGAATATCTTCGGCGAGGAGATTCTGGCCGTAGATATCGCCCTCTTTTTCGTTGCCGTGGCGCTGGGGCAGCTGGCCAGCTACAAGATTTTGACCCTGGAGCAGTGGCCGCGCTGGCTCGAATGGCTGGGGGCGGTAATGATTTTGCTGCTGGCGGTGGCTTTCGGCGTTTTCACCTTCTACCCGCCGCACTGGGAAGTATTCAGGGATGCGGTGAGCGGAGGCTATGGTATAATCCCCTGAACAGGGCATTGACAAACACCCGCTAGCTGGCTAGAATTAAACCCCGATCCGTGACGACCTTAAAAAGCTATGGGGGTTGACGGGATGAAACGAGGGCGCCGGGACCGCCGAAGCCGATGGCGGTAGCTGGCGCCTTTTTTAATATCCAGCGACCCGAGAGGAGGTTTAAGCCTATGAAAAATCCGGAGAAAGTACGACGCATCACCGTAGACGAGAGATTAGACGAGGGCCTTATGCGTATCCTCATCTCCAAACTCAGGGCCGGCTTCAAGAATTTCGGCGATGCTCCGGACTACTGGGGAAAGGAGAGAGCGCTTCTGGTGCGCCCCAAGGACTACTGGAAGAAGATGGGCATGCCGCCGGGGGCCGCCAAAAACTGGCCCTGGGACAGTTTGTACGAGGGGCAGGTCTTCCTGAGCGGTGGATTCCGGGAGCGTCCTGAAGAGAGCGCGGAGACTGTATTCGTGGTGGATGCGAAACGAATGAATTTCCAGTGTATAGACCGTTTTAGCAAAGACCGCGTCAAGAAGAGCTATATGGCGGCTCTGGAAGGGGGTAGTTGAAATGGCCGCAACGACCCAAAGTTTCAAACCGATAGAACGCGATGAGTTAGTCCTCCATTTCCTGAACGTGGGTTTCGGCGATAACATCGTGGTTGAGCTTCCCGCCGACCTTGACGGCAAGAGGAGTTACGGGCTCGTCGACTGTAGAAGCGGCACCAAGACGAAGGATTACCTGGGGAAGTTGATGGCTGAAGCTAACGGTGGGCCGTCCCGACTCGCCTTCGTTTGCGCTACCCACCCCCACTACGACCATGTCAGCGGCATCCCCGCTATCATCAGAAGCCGTTATTATCCTCACGAGTTCTGGGACAGCGGCTTCCGTCACAACTCGCAGACCTACATTCGCATCCTCGAAGGCGTTATCGAAAAGAATATCAGGATGGTGAGGGTTTCCTCGGGGATGGAGTGGTACTTCCATCAAATCCGGATGACGGCGCTGTCGCCCTCGATTACGCTGCGGAACCGCTTCGCCACTTACGGCGTCGATATGAACAATGCCTCCGTCGTGCTCCGTATCGAGAATAACGCGGAGAACGTTATCACCATGCAATCCCGTGAGTACCAGGGTAAGGAGAGTGCCGAGGCCGTGAGGCGGGCGGGGCGCGCCGTAGCTATTCTCACCGGTGACGCCGAGTTCGACAGCTGGTCGCACGTGTGCCAGGAATTCCCCAGGGTGGAGAGGAGCAGCAGCCACAAGCCGCTGGTGACGAAGATGGTAAACTACCTTTCCTGCGCTATGGTCAAGGTGGCCCACCACGGCAGCATGCACAGCACGTCGCTGGACGTCTACGAGAAGATGAGCCCGGAGCTGGCCGTTATCTCGACGAAGCAGGACCAGAGCGGTAAAACGCTGCATAACAACCCGCTGGGCAGGATTAACCGGCAGCTCTTCCCGCACCAGTCGGCGGTGATATCTCTTGAGGAGGGCGACGCCAGGATTCTGACCACCGACGGCAGTTACGAGGCGCAACCTCCGGCCAGCGGCTTAAAGAAGCAAAAGGATGCCAAGAACGCGCATGAGGGAACTGTTGTCGTCGTCATCCCGCCGGGGGGTGGCATGAGATTTAAGAAGCTGAAAGACAAAGCTGGAGGTAAGGCCACGCTGCCGCCTTACGCTCCACACTAGTCCACCGGCACGTTATCAATCAGCCGCGTCTTACCGAAGCATACCGCCATCGAGATGAGCGCTGCGTTTTTGATGCTGTCCAGCTCGTCCAGCGTCGCCGTGTCGGCGATGGAGATGTATTCGATATCGGCCAGGGGCCTTTGCTTGATGAGGGCGGTCATTTGCGCTTTGATAGCCCCGGCGTCCTTTTCCCCCTCCGCATAGAGCTTTTGTGCCAACTCCAGCGACTGGTAAAGAACCGCCGCCTGATTCCTCTCTTCGACGTTGAGATAGGTGTTGCGGCTGCTCATAGCCAGGCCGTCGGGCTCGCGCACGGTGGGCACGGCCACGATTTCGATGCCCATGTCGAGGTCTTTGGCCATCTTTTTAATGACCAGGAGCTGCTGGGCGTCCTTCTGGCCGAAATAGGCCCGGTCGGGGCGGACGACGTTAAAGAGCTTGGCGACGACGGTAGTCACGCCCCGGAAATGGCCGGGGCGGGCGGCGCCTTCCAGCTTTTCCGTGATTTGGCCCACCTCCACCCAGCTGTCGAAGCCGGGGGGGTACATCTCTTCCGCCGTAGGCATGAAGACGACATCGGTGCCCGCCTTTTCCAGCAGCGCCAGGTCGCGCTCGGGGTCGCGGGGATAGCGGGTGAAGTCCTCCTTGGGGCCGAACTGGGTGGGGTTGACGAAGATGCTCACCGCCACAGACGGGTTTTCCGCCCGTGCCCGCCGCACCAGCTCCAGGTGCCCTTCGTGGAGGTAGCCCATGGTGGGCACAAAGCCCAGCGGCGCTTTTAGTTTCAGCTCTCTGAACCCGGCGATGGTGGTTACGGTTTTCACGGCAAATCTTCTCCTTTTGACGCCCGTATTATACCACAGAGACTGTTGACATCCCGTGCCTGTTGTTACATAATTTAGATATATGGTCGGCGAAGTTTTTCTAGCCCTGCTAGCCATCGGGCTGGCCTACCTGCTCGGCTCGATTCCCTCCGCCTACCTCATCGGACGGCTTTTCAAAGGAATAGACCTGAGGGAAGTCGGCGACGGGCGGATGGGAGCCGCGGCTACCTATCGTCGTGTTGGTCTGTTCGGCAGCATCGTCGTTTGCGCAATTGATTTCGGCAAGGGCATGGCGGCGGTGTTTCTGGCCCAGATGCTCGGGTTGCCGATGGGGGTGGTTATTATCGCCGGCGTGGCGGCGGTGGCGGGGCACAACTGGTCCGTCTTGCTCCATTTCAAGGGGGGCAAGGGGGCGATGGCTACCTACGGGGTGCTGGCGGGGCTGATGTTCTGGACGTTTTTGCCAGCGATGGCCGTGGCCGGCATAGCTTTAGTCTTGAGCAATAACCGTACCGGTTTTGCCACGGGGGCCATGTTCATTTTTCTAGCTTTGCTCAACCTTTTCACGGGCAGTCCCATACTGCTGGTTATCATGCCCATCCTTATCTCGGTGCCGATGGTGGTCAAGCATTTGACCATGTCGCACGCCGAGGAGGGACTGGTGGTCGGCGTGGAGAGCCACCAGAGCGAAAAGGGCTAGAGGGATTTAGCCTACCCAACTTCCCCCACCTTTGTTAGCCAACGTTTTTTTGACCCGCCCTGCCCACCCTTAGAGGGGATTCTCCCTCTAGAGTTCCTTCCAGGTTACACCTCACCGCCCCACTTTATTGTGCCGCTGGCGTGAGGCTGGCTTTAGTCCACCCAGCTTAATTCGTGTTGTGGGGCGAGGTTATAGATGAGGAAGCAGACAGGCCTGTCCATTTTCTTGATGACCGGCGGGCAGTGGGGGGTACCTTTGGGCACGGTGATGACGGTGGGGACGTCGAAGGTCACCTTTTCCCCTTCTTTGCCCAGCGCTATCTCGATTTCGGCGCCCAGATAGCCCAGCTCTTTGGGGTGGGTGCCGAAGAATATCATCGCTTTATCGTAGGGATGGGTGTGGGCGCCCTTGCCCGGGTACCAGGCGCCGGGCTCGGTGCAGAGGCCCATAGCCAGGTGGAGATTAAAGCCCTCGAGCTGGTCGCCCGTCATCCAGGTGAGGTCGGTGTTCTTGGGGTCTTTTTGCACCCTTAACGGCTTGATGAGGTGGGCGTATTTCTGGCCGTCGATGGGTTGAGGCTTGGAGTCGGTGGGCCACCATTCGACGCTCTGGTCGGGGCCGAGGATGATATGCCCGTGGGCGAAGGGGCTATCGATGCGGTTGGTGTAAAGCGGGCAGTGGGGCAGTCCCCTGGGCAATAGCACCAGGCAGGGCTTGTCGATGATGTGTTTTTCCTGTTCGGCGCCGAAGGACAGCTCGAATTCGGCGCCCAGGTAGTCGGGTCGGTCGGGGTCGTGGCCGAAGAAGAAGAGGCATTCGTCGTATTTGGGGTGGGTGTGGGGACCGGCCCAGGGGTGCCAGAGGCCTTTTTCTTCGTAGCGGCCGATGGCGAAGTTGATGGGGAAGTTTTCCAGCTCTTTGGCGAACATCCAGATGAGTTCGCGGGCGTTGGCGCCCGTGGGTTCGCCCTTGTTGACGGGCATTGTCTTGACCAAGTGACCGTATTTGCTTGGCGACATACTAAAACCCCCCTGACTTTTAGTCTATGGGTAGTGTAGGACTGGAAAGCACTTTTGGCAAGGGGGTAAGCCGCCCAGTCCCACTCTGTCATCCCACGTTTTTCTTGCCCACCCAAAACCCGCCCTATAAGGGAGGAACCCCTTAAATATCTCTTTTGGGTTCGTGTTACTCCATCTCCTCTTAAACACCCCCAAGCTAAGGGGAGTGTAGGTAAGGGCAACAAAAGTAAGGTTATGGTGGTATAGGGGGACATAGCTAACTAAAAATGGCTAAAAGTTAGTTAAGATTCGTTTAGGTAAGCTCGGCGAGCAGCTTTTCGTCCATGCCGTGGCTCTGCTTTTCGGTGGGGAACTGGCCCGCCTTGACCTCGTCGCGGTATTGGCCGACCGCCTGGGAGATAATCTCGCTGAGCTTGACGTACTGCTTGGCGTGGCCGGGGACGAAATCGGCGAAGGAGCCGAGGATATCGTTGATGACCTGGACCTGGCCGTCGCAGTCGGGGCCGGCGCCGATGCCGATGGTGGGGATGCTTATCTTTTGGGTAATCAGTTTAGCCAGTGGGGCGGGTACCGTTTCCAAGACGATAGCGAAGGCTCCGGCCTGTTCCAGAGCGCGGGCGTCTTCCAGAAGTCTGGCGGCGGCTTCGGGGGTCTTGCCCTGGAGCTTGAAACCGCCGAACTGGTGGATGGACTGGGGGGTAAGCCCGATGTGGCCCATGACGGGGATGCCGCACCCGACGATGCGTTCCACCTTTTCGGCGACGGTGACGCCGCCTTCGAGCTTGACGGCCTGGGCGCCGCCTTCCTGGATGAAGCTGGCGGCGTTATAGAGGGCGTCTTCGACGCTGACGTGGTAGGTCATGAAGGGCATATCACCGATGACAAGCGCCTTCTGGGTGCCCCTGACCACCGCCTTGGTGTGGTGGAGCATATCCTCCATGGTCACGGGGATGGTCGATTCGTAGCCGAGGACGACCATACCCAGGCTGTCGCCGACCAGAATGAGGGGTATTTCCGCCTCGTCGACGAGCTTGGCGGTGGCGTAGTCGTAGGCGGTGAGCATGGTGATTTTATCACCGCGCTGTTTCATTTCCTTTATCTTGTTGACGGTTATGCGCATTGGTCGCACCTCCTCGCACAGACCTTGGGGCGCTGATAGTTAAAAGGGTATGGCGTCAACGATGTGCTTGGTCTTGGTGATGACGTTGTTCTCGTCAACGTAGACCAGGCGGGGCAGGAAGTTCTTTACCTGAGCCTCTTCGACGTTGCGGTAGGTGAGCAGGATGACGGTGTCGCCCTTGGCGGCCAGCCGGGCGGCGGGGCCCTGGATGCCGATGGTACCGCTCTCGGCGGGGGCTTCGATGGCGTAGGTCGTAAAGCGGGCGCCGTTGTTGGCGTTTAGAATCTGGACCTGCTCGTAGGGGCGAATGTCGGCCTCGTCCATCAGCCGCCGGTCGATAGCCACGCTGCCCTCGTATTCGAGGTTGGCTTCGGTGACGGTGGCGCGGTGGATTTTGCTTTTGAGCATTATTCGCATCATAACCCTCCAGTTATTTTAATCAGCTTTTAAGTGCTTCTTGGAGCTCCTTGGCTTGAGATTGGTCGATTTTGCCCTTGGCCAGGGCGATGGGTACGGTCTGGCGGCCCAGCTCGCGGTAGGCGGGCAGAAGGTGGGGAGCGGTTTGGGCGAGGGCGTCGAGGTGTTTGTTCACGGTGCCGATGTCGCCGCGGGCGATGGGGCCGGTGAGGCATTTGGGGATGCCGACGGTTTCGATGTTGTGCAGCGTGCCGCGCAGGAGGGGCAGCAGCGCCTGGGTGGAGTGGGGTGTATCAACGCCGAAGCTTTGCCAGAGGTCTCCGGCCAGCTTGACCAGCGTTACCAGGTAGTTGCAGGCGATGACCGCCGAGGCGTGGTAGAGTACCTTGTCGCTGGCTTTGAGCACCACGGTTTTGCCGCCGAGGGCGTCCGCCAGCTCTTTGAGCGCGGAGAGCAGGGGCTCTTCGGCTTCTAAAGCAAAAGTCGAGCCAGGCATGTTTTCCATGGCCTGCTCGACACTGGCGAAAGTCTGCAAGGGGTGGAAGGCGCCGACCTCGGCGCCGGCGTCTTTGGCCGGTTGGAGGCTGGCGACGGAGTCGGCGCCGCTGCAATGGACGACCTTTTGCCCTTCGTGCCATTCGATGGCGGCTACGACGGGGGCGATAGTGTCGTCGGGGGTGGTGATAAAGATAAGCTCGGCGTGGTCGGCGGCTTCCTGGTTGCTGTCGAAAACGGGGCAATAGCCGGCGGCGTCCGAGAGCTTTTGGGCTGAATCTTTTGTGCGGCTGGCTACGGATACTATGGGGTAACCGCTCTGGCTTAATCGTGCCGCCAGAGCCGTGCCTACAGTTCCGGCTCCAATAAATCCTAATTTGAGCATTTCAGGCTCTATCCGCTTGAACTAAAAAAGCCTTCTCCGACACAAGCAGAGAAGGCATTAAGTCAACGGTTTCTATTCCTGCCGTCTCGGTCGTATCCGATCCAAGCGACTTTAGATTGTTAAGATTTTGGAGGTACTCTGGCTCACCGCCCACACGGGTCGATAGCCATTTTCAGTATATGGGCTGGCGTGACTTTTGTCAATAGCCCTTCAGCTTTAACCGCCGCCGGGTTTTACCAGCGGGATTCCCTTTTTGCACAGCGGGCATTCTTCGGGGGAATAGGTGACCGCTTCGGCGCGGAGGCAGCTGAAGAGGGGGACGCCGAAGTCCGTTTTTTCGGTGGAACGGTCCACCATGACGCCGATGCCGATGATGTTGCCGCCCAGCTTTTTTACCGCCGCTATCGTCTGGCGCAGGGAGCCGCCCGTGGTGAAGATGTCGTCCACGATTAGGACTCTTTCGCCGGGCTTGATGTCGAAGCCGCGCTTGAAAGCGCGCTCTTTTTCGCCCGTCTTTTCGGCGAAGATGCCGCGTACTCCCAGCTGCCGGGCGGTCTCGAAGGCGAGGATGATGCCGCCCGTGGTGGGGGCGGCGACGACCTCTACGTTCCGGTCTTTGAAGTGGTCGGCGATGAGGCGGCAGACCTGTTCGGTGTAAGGCGGCGACTGCAGGACCTTGAATTTTTCCCAGTAAACGGGGGAGTGCAATCCTGAAGTGAGCAGGAAGTGGCCTTTGAGGATGGCTCCCGCTTTTTCGAAGATTTCCTCGGTGCTTTCTGTCACCTCATCCCCCTTGTCGGCGTACGTCAAATCTGTCCCAACCCGGCCCGCCCTAGTGAGTAAACTCCTTAACCTGTGGGTTACGGCCTCCCCGCTCCACCTTTTCATATTCTAGTACCCCGTCAGGGGGTGGGCTCGGCGGCGGCTTCAAGCTGCTCGTCGAGGTCGTAGTTGTTCGCCCAGCCCAGTTCGCTGGTGGGCCAGTAGGAAAACCAGGCTTTGCCGATGATATCGTCGCGGACTATCGTCCAGCCCTTGGAGGAGTCGTTGGCGTTGTTGCGGTTATCGCCGAGGACGAAATACTCGTCCTCGCCGAGCGCGCGCAGGGGCAGGGTATAGGCGGGGGCTTCGTTGACGTAGGGTTCGTCGAGAGCGACGCCGTTAAGATAGACGATGCCGTCCTTTATCTCAACCGTGTCGCCGGGCAGGCCGATGAGGCGCTTGATATAGACCTGGTCGGTGTCGAAGGGCGGGTCGAGGATGATGACGTCGCCTCTTCCCGGCTCGCCCCACCAGTAGCTGGCCTTGCTGACCATTATCCATTCGCCTTCGACGTAGTTGGGCTCCATGCAGCACTCTTTTACCTGGTAGGCCTGGAGGGCGGCTCTCAAAACGAAGAAAAGGGCTAGGGCTATAGCCAGCGTTATCAGAATGTCGCGGACAATCGTTCTCATTTATATGTAATAAAGGTTCCTCTCTCGCTGGTTTTCATTATACCTTATATAACGTTGCTGTTCTAGTTAGGTTAGTTTTGGCGGTAAACCGGTGCTGATTTGCACTTTTTTTCAGGCAGGTGTTAGAATGGCGGTGCTATGGAGTATATGCGGAGGGCGCTGTCGCTTGCCAAGCTGGCGCTGGGACAGTCCAGCCCCAACCCGGCGGTGGGGGCGGTGTTGGTCAAGGGGGACGAGGTTATCGGGCAGGGCTATACCCAGCCGCCCGGTTCCCATCACGCCGAGGTTCAGGCCTTGAGGCAGGCGGGCCGGGAGGCGGCGGGGGGCACCATGTACGTCACGCTGGAGCCTTGCGCCCACTACGGGCGGACGCCGCCCTGTACCGACGCCATCATCGAAGCCGGCGTCAGCGAGGTGCATATGGCCATGCTCGACCCCAACCCGATGGTTTCGGGGCGGGGTCAGGCGGAGCTCGACAAAGCGGGCATTAAGACCTCGCTGGGCGAGCGTGAAGAAGAGGCCCGCGAGGTCAACGAAGCTTACATAAAGTTCATCACCACCGGCATGCCCTTTATCACCGCCAAGTTCGCCATGAGCCTGGACGGTAAAATCGCCACCAGAACGGGCGATTCGCGCTGGATTAGCGGCACCGAGTCGCGCAAGTACGTCCACTTTTTACGCTACATCAGCGACGCCATTATGGCCGGGGTCAACACGCTGCTGGCGGATAATCCCCACCTGACCACCCGTTGCTCGGGGGGGAAGGGGGGCGTGGCCCGCAAGCAGCCGTTGCGCGTAATCGTGGACGGCAACGGGCGCACGCCGCTGGACGCCCAGGTGTTCAGCGAGCCGGGCGAGACGATGCTGGTTATGGGACATAAGCTTAACACCAAGTTGAAAACGGCTTTCACCAAGGCCGGCGCCGAGGTGATGGAGCCGCCCGAAGACGAGCCCAAGGTAGACCTGAAGACACTGGTCAGGGACCTGGGCAGGCGCGATATCACCAGCATCATGGTGGAGGGGGGCGGTATACTGCTCGGCTCACTATTCGACCTGGGGCTGGTGGATAAAGTCATCGTCTTTATCGCCCCCATCATTATCGGCGGCGCCGAGGCCAAGACGCCCGTCGCCGGCGAGGGGGTGGGCAAGGTCACCGAGGCTTTCCGTCTGGAGCGGACCAAGGTGGGTACGCTGGGCGACGACGTTGTGGTCAGCGGCTACGTCAGCCGATAGCGAGGTAATATGTTTACCGGAATCGTAGAAGAGGTGGGCAGGGTCGTCTCGGCTTCCAAAGGAAGCCTGACCGTCGCCGCCGAAAAAGTACTCGGCGGCACGCTGGAGGGCGACAGCATGGCCGTCAACGGCGTTTGCCTCACCGTGACCGCACTCGATAAAAAAACCTTTTCCGCCGGGGTCATGCCCGAGACGCTGGCCAGGACCAACCTGGGACTTTTACGCCCCGGCGACCCGGTCAATCTGGAAAGACCCCAGGCCGCCGACGGCCGCCTGGGCGGGCACTTCGTCCAGGGGCACATCGACGATAAGGGGCGATTGAGCTCGCTAAGCCGCGAGGGCGATGCCCTCCTGCTCACTTTCGGCGCTCCGTCACGCCTCATGCCCTACATCGTGGAGAAGGGCTTTATCGCCGTGGACGGGGTGAGCCTGACCGTCGTTGCCCGCAACGACGATTCCTTCCGGGTGTCGATTGTCGGCTACACCAAGGAGAACACCACGCTGGGAAAGCGGGCGGTGGGCGACGTCGTCAACCTGGAAGTGGACATTATAGCCAAATATGTGGAACAATTAAATAAGCCGCGCAGCAGCGGCGTAACCATGGACTTTTTAGCCGAGCACGGCTTTCTGGTAGGTTAGGAGGGGAGTGAAATGGGACTGGCTACTATCGAAGAAGCAGTTAAAGATGTAAAAGAAGGTAGATTCGTCATCGTCGTCGACGACGAGGACAGGGAAAACGAAGGCGACCTGGTCATGGCCGCGGAGAAGGTTACCGCCGACACCATCAACTTCATGGCCAAGCACGGCCGCGGCCTTGTCTGCATGCCGCTCACCGGTGAGCGATTGGACGCGCTCCACATACCGATGATGGTATCCAACAACACCTCGAAGTTCACCACACCCTTTGCCGTGGCCGTGGAAGCCAGGGAAGGTACCACCACCGGCATCTCGGCGGCGGACAGGGCCAAGACGGTGCAGGTCATGGTCGACCCAAAGACCAGACCGGAAGACATACTCATGCCGGGGCACATGTTCCCTCTGCGCGCCCGGGACGGCGGCGTGCTGGTGCGGGCGGGGCAGACCGAGGCCACCGTCGACCTGGCCCGGCTGGCGGGATTGCGACCCGCCGGCGTCCTCTGCGAGATTATGAACGAGGACGGCACCATGGCGCGCATGCCGCAGCTGGAGGCGTTTTCCGACAAGTTCGGCATCAAGATAATATCGGTGGCCGACCTCATCGCCTACCGCCGCCGCCACGAAAAGCTGGTGCACCGCGTCGCCGAGGCCAAGCTGCCCACCAAGTACGGCGAGTTCGCCGCTATCGCCTACAAGAGCGATATCGACCCCGACGAGCACCTGGCGCTGGTGATGGGCGACCTGAAAACCGACGAACCGGTGCTGGTGAGGGTGCACAGCGAGTGCCTTACCGGCGACGTCTTCGGCAGCCTGCGCTGCGACTGCGGCGAGCAAATCGGGCTGGCCATGGAGAACATCGCCAAGGAAGGGCGGGGCGTCTTCCTCTACATGAGGCAGGAGGGGCGGGGTATCGGCTTCCATAACAAGATAAGGGCTTACGCCCTTCAGGACGAGGGGCTGGACACGGTGGAGGCCAACCTTTCGCTGGGCTTCCCCTCCGACCTGCGCGACTACGGCATCGGCGCCCAGATTCTGGCCGACCTGGGGTTGCACCAGATTCGGCTGCTGACCAACAACCCCAAGAAAGTCATCGGTCTGGAGGGCTACGGGCTCAAGGTCGTGGAGAAGGTACCCATTATCATCGCGCCCAACCCGCATAACCGACGCTACCTGGTGACCAAGCAGAAGAAGATGGGTCACCGTTTAGAGATACCGGATACCGCCGATAACTAATAAAGGAGAGAGCTATGAGCAAGCCTATCGAAGGAATGCTGGTGGGGAAGGGGCTGAAGTTCGGGCTGGTCGTTTCCCGTTTCAACGAGTTTTTTACCCAGAAGCTGCTCGACGGGGCGCAGGACGCCCTGCTCCGCCACGGCGTGGCCCAGGCGGATATCGAGGTCGCCTGGGTGCCCGGCTCGTTTGAGATTCCCCTCATCGCCAAGAAGCTGGCCCAGACCAAGCGCTTCGACGCTGTTATCTGCCTGGGGGCGGTGGTGCGGGGGGATACGCCTCACTTCGACTATATATCCGCCGAGGTGACCAAGGGGGTGGCCATGGTGGGGCTGGAGACGGGGTTGCCGGTTATCTACGGCATGGTTACCGCCGAAACGTTGGAACAGGCTATCGGACGGGCGGGAACCAAAGAGGGAAACCAGGGCTTTAAAGCCGCGGTTAGCGCCATCGAGATGGCCAACCTGGTTAAGAATATCGCCTAGCTGAAATAAGTGGCGACCGTCAGTTTGGAGGGCTCGGTCAGCAGCGGTTCGATTTTTTCCTCGAGCTCGAGGCGCTTGGGGTCGCCTTTCCAGGAAAGCCAGTCGAGTTCGCTTTGCCAGGTGCTGATGGCAAAGACAACGGATTTGTCTTCCAGGCTCTGGAGCAGCTCGCCCGAGATGTAGCCGGGCTGGGAAATCAGCTCGGTGCGCAGGTTGTTCAGAAGCTCGATGAGTTCGCCTTCTTTACCCTTTTTGACGTGACGTTCTATCAGTATCTTTAGTGACATATTTTTCGCTTTCTAACTGCGGTGATTAGCCTATTCGGTGACCTTGAAGACGGTGTCGCCCCGCCTGACCCGGTCGGCGACCTTGATGCCGACGGAGTCTCCGGGTTTGGCTTCGGTGACGACGGCGTTGTTAATCTGCATCGAGTTTACCAGCATTTCCATATCGGTGGTGTGGCCCTTGATATGGATTTTGTCACCGACTTTGAGGTTGCCGCTCATATCGATGCCGGCCACCACCGGCCGGGCGAAGAAGTCGCTTACCTTGCCGATTTCTTTCTCGGGCATTGGCTTCCTCCTTCGGACTTTATTAACCCCTAGTATAGGACGATGTTTTTCAGAAATCAATAGATTTTAAGAGGGAATTACCTCTATACCATCCGCCCTGTCAGCGGGCGTCTTTTCTTCCCGCCCGGTGCCCACCCTGAAAGGACTATATATCCCTCATAGGAGCTATGTCCGGCTCTCGATTTATGGCGCGGGACGGCTCGCCGTGATTGTAGGCGGCGGGTTTTCGGCAATGACAACTGGCATGATAAGGGGAGGGCTTTGACATCGTGGTCTTTTCGCCATATAATGGGGCTTACCACTAAAAACCTGAAGAGGTGTATGATTGGCGGAGAAGCAAAAAACAGCGGCGTTAGCCAGCCGTACCGAAGAGATAGAGCGCATCAAGCAGCGCCTGGACATGCTGGACAGCCGCCTCGATAGCATCGATTCGATGGTTACCGCCGTCGCCGAGCGGATAATGTTGCAACCCGTCGTCATTAGCATCACCTGCCCTCACTGTGGGAAGAATGTCGAGGTTGCCGTTATCGGCAGCACCCGGCCCGGCAGGTAGTGCCCGGGGGCGATATCGCTCCTGCGGCTCTCTACACAGAGCCTTTATGCCCGCTTAAATACCGCGGCTTTTTTTATATCTTCAGGCAAAGGACTAGCGTAGAGTAGTGACCGGTCTAATAATCGTAATCATCTATTTCGCGGCCATGGTTGCCATCGGGTTGTGGAGCCGACGCAAGGCGAGGGGAGCCGCCAACTTCTTTGTCGCTGGCCGGAGCGGCTCTTCCTTTTTTATTACCGGCTCGCTGCTGGCGACCATTATCGGCGGCTCGGCTACGGTGGGCCTGGCCGGGCTGGGCTTCAGCCAGGGCCTGACCGGCATCTGGTGGCTGCTGGTGGGGACGGTGGGGCTGGTTTTCCTGGGCATTTTCTTGGCGGGCAAGGTGAGGCAGTTCGGGCTTTACACGCTGCCCGAACTGGTGGAGAAGCAGTACGATAAGCGCATCGGGCTGGCGGCTTCGATACTTATCGTCGTTTCCTGGGTGGGGGTTGTCGCCGCCCAGATTGTGGCCGCGGGTAAAATCCTGAGCGTGCTGGGCATGGGCGACCCGACGCTGTGGATGATTATCTTCAGCGTCGTCTTTATCACCTATACCGTTATCGGCGGCCAGTATTCCGTCATCCGTACCGACGTTATCCAGGTGGGGATAATCTTCGTGGGCATCCTGGGCGGGCTGGCGCTGGTGCTGGTCAAGGCCGGGGGGTGGGACGGACTGACAGCGGCGATTCCCGCCGACCACTTCGCCTTCCCGGTGAGCGAGCAGTTCAGCGGCTACGAGCTGGTATCACTGCTGCTATTGGTGGGGCTGACCTACGTGGTGGGCCCCGACATGTATTCCCGCCTTTTTTGCGCCAAAGACGGCAAAACGGCGCGAAAATCGGTATTCTGGGCGGCGGGGCTGATTATCCCCATCGCCCTGGGTATTACCTTAATTGGCATGGGGGCTTCGGCGCTTTTCCCCGAAATCGCCGCCGAGCAAGCCTTTCCCACCGTGATTACCGGGGTCATGCCGCCCTGGCTGGGCTATATAGTGCTGGCGGCGCTTTTGGGCGCCGTGATGTCCTCCGCCGACACCTGCCTGATGACGGCCAGCACCATCCTTTCCGTGGATATTATCGGGCGCTTCAAGCCATCCTTAAGCCAGGAGAAGCTGCTTACCCTGTCGCGGTGGGGGATAGTGCTGCTGGGGATTCTTTCGCTGCTGCTGGCGCTGGTGCTGAAAGGGGTGATAAGCTCGCTGCTTTTCGCTTATACCGTCTATACCAGCGGCGTGATTTTACCGGTCCTGTTCGGCTTCTACCGGGAGAAGCTCAAGCTTACCCCGGTGGGGGCGCTGGCGGCGATTATCGGCGGCGGGGGACTGGCGCTGGTGAGCAAAATCTGGGGGATAAGCTACCTGGATTTGGGGGGGCTTTTCGCCAGCGGCGTATTGCTCTTCCTGGTCAGTTTCATCGATAACCGGTTGCGGGGCAAGCGCCTTGACCGCAGTCGGGGTATTTAGTAGAATTACTTTTGCTTCTGTTGGGCGGTTAGCTCAGTTGGTTAGAGCGTTGCGTTGACATCGCAGAGGTCACAAGTTCGAGTCTTGTACCGCCCACCATCCACACCTCCTCCAGCCTCGTCCCTCTGCCCCTATTCCCGCCGCACCTCTCGATGGTCGAGTCTTGTACCGCCCACCACTGCACCTCCTCCAGCCTCGTCCTCTGCCCCTTGTCCCACCGCACCTCCGAGGATGCGAGTCTTGTACCGCCCACCACTGCACCTCCTCCAGCCTCGTCCTCTGCCCCTTGTCCCACCGCACCTCCCGATGGTCGAGTCTTGTACCGCCCACAACTAGTTTCCCCTTTTTTCACCCCCCATAATTTTCGGGAAAATCCCCTTTACATTTGCGACATTTATCTTGAAATAAGATATCCTTTATACTATAATATCCCGCGGTAACCTCGAAATTCTACGGTCTTTCATAAATAAAATCGGTTCCGTGTCTCCGGGGCTGCTTTCAGGAGGTGAAACAATGCTTTAGCCGCTCTCTGGATGCAAAGGGGAAAAACTCGGTTTGATTACAAAAAAAGGAGAAGGAACCTTGAGTCGTTTGTGGACACCGAGAACATTCATCATTCTGGCCGGACTCATCTTCGGTGCTCTGGGTGCCCTGGCGGTTAACTGGGGTAACCCGCCGAACATGGGAATCTGTGTCGCCTGCTTCCTGCGCGACATTTCTGGCGCTCTTGATCTCCACCAGGCTTCGGTGGTTCAGTATCTCCGGCCGGAGATAATGGGCTTCACCCTGGGGGCGTTTATCACCGCCTTCGCTTTTAGGGAATGGCGACCCAGGGGCGGCGCCTCACCGATCATCAGGTTTGTGCTCGCCGCTTTCGTCATGATTGGCGCCCTGGTATTTCTGGGCTGCCCCATCAGGATGCTTCTACGGCTGGCCGGTGGTGACCTCAACGGTCTTACCGCTTTAGCCGGTCTGATATTCGGCGTTCTGGTCGGTATTTTCTTCCTGAGGCGAGGCTTCAACCTGGGCAGGGCGGTTACGATGAAACCCATCGCGGGCTGGATAATGCCGTTAATGATGGGGGGGCTGCTGCTCCTGGCCATCTTTAAGCCCGCCTTCATCTCCACCAGCGAATCGGGCCCCGGCGCCCAGTACGTACCGCTGGCGGTCGGGCTTGGTATCGGTCTGCTGGTGGGCTTCCTGGCCCAGCGCACCCGCTTCTGCTCGGTAGGCGCCTGGCGTGACATCTTCTTGGTCAAGGACTTTCATCTTGTCAGCGGTATCGCCGCCTTCCTGGTTGCGGCCCTGGCCACCAACTTCATCGTCGGCAATTTCGGCGCCGAAGGTATCTATCACTGGGGCTTTGCCGACCAGCCGGTTTCCCATACCGACCACCTGTGGAACTTCCTGGGCATGGGCCTGCTCGGTCTGGCCGCCACTCAGATAGGTGGTTGCCCGCTGCGTAATCTGGTACTCTCCGGAGAGGGAGATGCCGATGCCGGCGTTACGGTGCTCGGCTATCTGGCGGGCGCGGCTATCGCCCACAATTTCCTCATCGCTTCCAGCCCGGCCGGTGTTGGCACCTGGGGTCCGGTAGCGGTTATAATTGGTTGGGTTTTCTGTATATCAATCGGCTTTTTCATGAGAGCTAGAGCATAAGTATAAAGGTAGTTTAATATGGCATTTCTTAAGAAGCAGAATAAAGTTAAGTTCGAGGGCGGCGGCCTGGTGCTCTTCGACGAGGTGCAGCACGCTATGATTGCGGAGAAGGCGCTGAAAGTGGCGGGATACATCGTCAAGCTGGTGGCGCCTCCGCCCGAGTTGCGCAAGGGGTGCGACCTGGCCGTTGAGATAAACCTGGTCGAGCAGCCCGGTATCGAGCGGGTGCTTAAAGAAAAGGACCTGGCTTACATCAGCATTGACCCGATAAAGCTGAAAACGGCGCCTCTCCTCGATGTCGTCAAGGTGACCGATTTCGGCGACTGGATAATGGTCAAGGCTGGCAACATGAAAATCACCTACGAGAAAGGCACTAACCTTATCGTTAACGTTTCCGGCGGGGGTTGCCCCGACATTCCTTACCTCCACGCCGAGTTGCTCGATAAGAAGCTGGCCGAAGCGCCGCGGCCTAAAGATCTGGGGTTTACTCTTTGCGCCCTGAATCTGGAACGGGCCTTCGAAGAGTGTTTGGCGCTTAATCCGGGGGGTGACGGCCGATGATGCTGATTGCCGGAACGGTCCCGATAGAAGGGCTGCCGCTGGTTATGGGCGAGGTCGCCCGCGACGGTGATTTCCTGCTGGTGGACGGTAAGCAAATACCCGCCACCCAGGGCACCGGAGCCATGGTCAGCGCCGCGCTGGCCACCACCAGCTACCTGGGTATCGCTGCGCCGCACGCGCTGCTGGTGGGCGATATCGGGGAAGGCAAGGGGAGCCGCGAGCTGTACCAGTACCTTATCGACCATGTCGCCGAGCTTAATCCGGAGGTGCTGGCCTTGCATTACTGGCTGCCCGATATGTCCCAGACGCGCCAGCTTTGCGCCGCTGTAGAGAAATGCCAGCCGAGACCGGTCATGATTGCGGATGCCGCCTCGATGTATTCGGCGAAGGCCGCCGGACTGGCTGAGGAATTCGACATCTTCACGCCTGATTCCACGGAGATTGCCTTTCTGGCCGACCCGGAGGCGACCCACCCCGCCTATATCGCCCGGCATTTGTTCGAGACGGACGTGTCGAACGTAACCGAATTGGCCAAGACGGCTTACGCCAATCACGGCGCCGCCAAGCTTTTGCTGGTCAAGGGCGCCACTGACTACATTATTAAGGATGGCGAAGTCCTGGCCATGGTTAACGAGCCGAACGTGCCCATGCTGGAGCCGATAGGGGGCACCGGCGATACGATTACGGGGGTGACCTCGGCTCTCGCCTACGCCGAACTGGAGCCGGATAAAGCGGCGCTTATCGCCGCCAAAGTAAATCGCATGGCCGGCAAGTACGCCAAGGTTACCCCGGCCACTAAAGTAAATGAGGTCATCGCCCACTTCCCGGTCGTGTTTAAAGACAACCTGTGCCAGTGGAGTGGCGCATGCTTCATATAGGAGGATATTAACCATGGTAGAAGTCGATGTCAGGGGCTTTTCCTGCCCCGTGCCGGTGGTACAGACCCAGAAGGCTATGGGAAAGAACCCCAAAGAAGTATTAACCGTGATTACGGAAACGGCTACCTCAAAAGAGAACGTAGCCCGTCTGGCGGAGAACCGTGGCTATTCCGTAAAGATTGACCAAGTAGAAGGGGACTATCGGCTTACTCTCACGCCTTCGGGTAAATAGAGAGATTACTCCGGGACCTGAGTTTTAAGACAGGCAGGCAACACTTAAAAAGAATAATATAAGGGAGGGCTGTTTTTAAATAGCTTAAAACAGGCGGGGATGTACCCGTATGAGGCCAGCATTTTTCGGGACTTGACACGAAATTTTGCTATTTTGTTCAGAAGGTATATAATACTATTATAATATATAATACTATTATAAATAGTAGGCTTCATTCAAAAGAGGCTAGATAGGCTTCGCTAGTAAGAGGCTTCGTTTGAACCTTAACTACTACGACCACCTCTCACCGAATACCTTTCCGAAATCAATGCTTACCGAGGAGATCATATGGGACACCCCGCCAGGCCTCCTTAGCTCTATCTGCCTAGTCCTAGAGATGAAGCACATAGATTTTAAGGAGATAAAATAATATGAAGAAACTGATTATAGTAGGCTTGTTAGCCATCGCCCTGATAGCCCTACCTATCTTCGGTGCCTGCACATCCGAGTCCACGGCTGCGGAGCCGTCCGGAAACGAGCCATCGACACCATCCAGCTCGACATCCGGGTCGGACTTCGATGTTATCCAGGCCGCCGCCGATGCCTACGTGAACAGCGGCAAGACGGTCAATATCTCGGCTGAGGACCTGCTGGCTCTCATCGATGACGGCAACGCGGGTAACGACCCCTTCATCCTCAGCGTTCGCGCTGGCGATATCTACGTCGAGGGCCATATTCCCGGCGCCGTCAACATCTACTGGACGGATGTTTTCAAGCCGGAGAACCTGGCAACACTGCCTACCGACCAGCAAATCGTAGTCTATTGCTACACCGGTCACGTGGGCAGCCAGGTAACCGCCATGCTGAACCTTCTGGGTTATGATGCCATCAACCTCAAGTGGGGCATGACTTCCTGGACTCTGGATGAGGAAGTAGCTCCGGGTAGATACGACGTAACCAAGGATTGCATTGACGCGATGGTGACTACCGGCGGCGATCCCGGAGATACGTCCGGCGAGCATTCGCCCTGCGGTGTTTATTAGTACATTATTAAAAAAAGAGGATGTGGTCTGTTACTACATAGCCAACATGGTGTTGCTTACCGGCAGTGACAGCAGAATATGTTTCCTTCGGCAGACTCTTAACCAAGGAGGAGTCGAACCAGATAGTCATATAGGGGGCGGACGAGTCCCGGCGGCTAACAGCTGCCCGGTTCTCCTCACGCCCCCTCTTTATTAGACCCGGAAAAGATACGGAGGTAAGCCAAAGTGGACGATATTGACAAGCTGCGCCTCACCGAAACCGTTCACGGCGCCGGTTGAGCCTGTAAGATAGGGCCGGGTGACCTGGCCCAGGCTTTAAACGGTTTGACCCTTATCAGCGACCCCAACCTTATCGTGGGCATGGAAAGGGCCGAGGATGCCGGCGTTTATAAGCTTACCGACGAAATCGCCCTCATCCAGACCCTCGACTTTTTCACGCCCATCGTCGACGACCCCTATACCTTCGGCCAGGTGGCGGTGACTAACGCCTTGAGCGACGTCTACGCCATGGGCGGCAGGGCGCTGACGGCGATGAATATCGTCTGTTTCCCGGTGAAGAAGATGGACATGTCCGTTTTGCGGGAAATACTGGCCGGCGGGCTGGACAAGATGCGGGAAGCCGGGGTGGTGCTGGTGGGCGGTCACAGCGTGGAAGACGACGAGATTAAATACGGACTTTCCGTGTCCGGTATCGTCCACCCGGACAAGGTGATACTTAATACCGGCGCCAGGGTAGGGGACAAGCTCGTGCTCACCAAACCGCTGGGCACGGGCATCATCAATACCGCCCTCAAGGGGGGCATGGCGGACGAGGCGGCGGTGGCCAAGGCGGTAGAGTGTATGGCCGCTCTTAACCGAAAAGCGGCGGAACTGATGGCGGAGGTAGAGGTTCACGCCTGTACCGACGTGACCGGTTTCGGGCTTCTCGGTCATGCCTGCGAGATGGTAGAGGGCACCGACGTAGGCATGGTAATCTACTCTTCTCAAGTCCCGTTGCTTCCCGAGACGGAAAACTACGCCGCTATCGGGCTTATCCCCGGCGGCTCAATCCGCAACCGTGATTTTCGCCTGCATATGATTGAGCCGGCGGCGGGGGTATCCGACGTAAGCCTGCTCATTCTCTTCGACGCCCAAACGTCGGGCGGGCTGTTTATCTCGGTGCCCGACGCGGCGGCGGAGCCGCTGGTTGAGAAAATGCGCCAGCAGGGTATTGCCGACGCGGCTATCATCGGTGAGGTCGTCGCCGAGCCGAAGGGCAAAATCATCGTCAAGTAGTGTCTAAAATGATGGAAATCGATATCCCCGGCAGGGGACAATTCCGTTTCGAAAACCTGGTGCTGGACCTGAACGGGACCATCGCCCGGGACGGCGAAATCATCGAGGGCGTGGCCGAGCGGCTGCAACGGCTCGGCGATTGGCTCGATATCTCCATTATTACCGCCGATACCCACGGCAGCGCCCGGAGCCTGGAGAAAAGCCTGCCCATCGGGATACGCAAGATAGACAGGGGCGGGGAGCCGGCACAGAAGCTTGAGATTGTAAAGGGGCTGGGGGCAAAGAGCACGGTATCTATCGGCAACGGCGCCAACGACGTGTCTATTTTACGTGAATCGGGCCTGGGCATATGCGTGGTCGGCCCCGAAGGCGCTGCGGCGGAGGCTGTCGCCGCCGGCGACCTGGTGGTGGCCGATATCAACACGGCGCTGGACTTGCTGCTTAACCCCGACAGGATAGTCGCCACGCTGCGTCTCTAGGAAATACCGCCGGTTATCGGGCCGAAATGCTTGATAAAGCGGGGATAATAGCCTAGAATAGCGGCTAGTGGATTCCGGCTTTAAGCGGTTGCTTAATCCGGGATATGTACCCAAATAAAAAGCGGGGGCGCACCATGAACCTAGACTATCTCAGGACTTATCTGGAGGTAATCAGGCTGGGCAGTTTCTCGGAAGTGGCCAAAAAGCTTTCCATCAGCCAGCCGGCGGTATCCTTTCAAATCCAGAAATTGGAACAAGACCTTGGCGTGCGCCTGGTTGACCGCAGCCAGAAGGTAATCACCATGACCCAGGCCGGTAAACGCGTGCTCCACTTCGCCGAATTTGTCGAGGAGGAGCGCAACCATCTCCAGCGCGACCTTGACCAGATGCGTGAAGAGGTAACCGGCAGCCTGGTCGTTGCCGCCAGCACCATCCCGGGCGAATTTCTGCTGCCGCCCATTCTGAGCGAGTTCAAATCGCTGCACCCCACCGTAAAAGCCCAGGTGGTGGTCTCCGATTCGCTGACCGTAATCCAGGAGGTGCGCAACAGTAACTACGAGATAGGGTTTTGCGGCGCCGCCCCGGAGAGGCATGAGCTGGAGTCGTTCAAGATAGCCGAGGACGAGATTGTGCTCATCGTGTTTCCGGAGCACCCCTTCGCTGAGCGGGACGAGGTAGACCTGAAGGAGCTGGAAGGGGAGCCGTTCATCTTCCGCGAGGAGACGTCGGGCACGCAGCAAAGCCTCAAAGCCCTCCTGTCCGGGGCCGGTTTCAACCTCAACAAGTGGGCGCCCAATCTGGTCGTGGGCACCACTCAGGCCGTGGTCTCCACCGTGGAGCTGAAGACGGGGGTTGCCTTTGTCTCCAGCCTGGCCATAAAGAACAGCCTGGCGCTGGGTCTGGTTAAAAAGGTCGCCGTTAAGGGTTTGAGCCTGAAGCGGAACTTCTATTGCGTTTATCGCCGGGAGAGGGTAGTTTCCCGGCTGCTGGAGGAATTTATCGCCTTTGTCCGGGTAAGAGCGCCACTGGACTAGATGCCTGAAATCAGGCACGAAGAACCGAAATAATCGGTGGGGGAAAAGGGGTCTGGAGGGGGCGAAAAAAGTTGACATGGTGTCACAGATATGATATAGATAGGTGGATAAATCGTAGGACCCCGGAAAAAGCGCGCACTGTTTACAAAACTGCCCATAAAAAATAAGCAATATGTTGCCTAGAAAGTCGGTTTATGGAAGTTAGATTAAACTCCCACGGGCCTAACGCATTGGCCACCAAGACTTTTTTCAGCGACGAAAGCGGTTTTGAGGTCGCCTCCGTCATCGTGACCGGCAAGAACGACGCCGCCCTTCTCGATGCCCAATGGACATTATCCAATGCCCACCGGGTTATTGCCGAAATCCTGGAAACCGGCAAAGTCCTGAAAACGATTTACATCTCTCACGCTCACCCCGACCATTACTTCGGGCTGGGCACCATCGCCGAGGCTTTCCCCAAAGCCCGCATTATTGCTGTCCCCTCTGAAGCCGATATCATCAACAAGCAGTTTTTCGGCAAGGTCGAACACTGGGAATCGGTTATAGGCTCCATCAACGTGCCCCGTAAGACGGCTAAAATCGAGCCGCTTACCGAGGACTATTTCGAGCTGGAGGGTAACCGCATCGAGGTTCTCACCCGGATAATGGGTGACATGAAATACAACACGGCGGTGTGGATACCTTCCATCAAGACGCTTTATGCTAGCGACGTTCTCTTCAACCAGGCCCACCCCTTTACCTGCGAGCTTACCAAGGAAGAGCGTCTGCAATGGATAAAGGATATCGAGCGCCTGGAGAAACTCGACGCCGATGTTATTATCCCCGGCCACCAGAAACCGGGCATGCCCTTCGATATCAGCTCATGCATCTTCACCAAGGAATACAACCTGGCTACCGATGAAGAGCTGGAGCGGACCAACGACGTGGCTGGTTTTTACTACGCCATGGTCAAGCGTTTCCCAGACGCCAACCTGTTCATCAGCAATGAGATGAACGCTAACGTCTTCAAAGGAGACATGGACTGGAACTGGCGGGAGGAAGAATAGGTTTCTTTTTTCAAAATAAGGCCGATGACAGCCCTCTATGATAAGCTCTTTCGTTTGTTTCCCTGGGTTGCTTGGAGCCTATGCCGAGAGCTTGTTTTCCCTGTCGTCGCGGCCGAAAACTAGGGTGTTTGGGCCGCCTTAAGTGCCCAAGAGAAAAAGAAAAGAAAAGGAGAGTACATATGTCTGAAAAGATCTCGGACAAACTGGCAATGGCAGCTCCGGCTGCTCTTTACATCACCGGCGCCGTATGTTTAGGCATTTTTGCTCTGCTTACCGAGCGGGTGCCCGGTTCGGCCATCCCGGTTTTGGTCGTCTGGACTCAGGCTGCCGCCGTAGGTATCATTATTGCTGGTATTATCGAAATTATCCGTAATGAAGCTGCCCTCGGCGTGCTGATCCTGGTGTCGGGTACGATGCTGACCCTCGGCGCAGGCTGGGGTTTCGAAGCGTCGCGCTTGCTTCCGGTAGAGCTTTGGGAAAAGGGCCTGCAGATGTGCGGCTACATGTGGTTAGGCATTGGCGTCGCCATGCTACTCCTGCTCGTTGTAGCGGCTAAGGTTTCCTGGGGCCTGTTTTTCTCCCAGATTGTCAATGGCGCCGCGGCGATCCTGCTCGGTTGGGGCCTGATTTCTCGTATCGGCTTTGGCCATGGTGTTGTCAACATCGCCGGCTGGCTGTTACTGATTTATGCTATCTACGCCTTTTACGCGGCCACTGGTTTTCTGGTCAACAGAACATATGGCCGGAGAGTGTTGCCTGTATAAGGCAGCTTACTCTATAAGAGAACTACTGGTTTTAGAAGGAAGAGAGTATAATAAAGTAAGCGATTAGTTCGACGTGCAATTTAGTTGGCCCCAAGGGAATGGGCCAGCTAAATTGCACGACATCACTTTAGAATCGTCAAAGGCGAATAAAAGGGGGTGATGCTTATTTAGCTGAATTAGAGCTAACCAAGTTCCGCAGACAATTAATCTTAGAAACTTAGGAAGGAGGAGAGATGACTAAGATTAAGTGGTTGTTCATAGCCTTAATGGTTATTCCGCTGCTGGCAGTCCCTCTGTTGGGCGCTTGTACGTCGGATGACGAACCTACCACACCGTCGACACCGTCGACACCATCGACACCATCGACTCCGTCGACTCCGTCGACTCCGTCCGCTACAGAGGGCGAAATCGCGGTCTTGAACCCCGATTGTGCTAACTATAAGGTAGAAAGAGTGCCTCTGGCTCCCCGCCTGGATACGCTCGAAGGCAAAACTATCTACCTAATGGACGTCAACTGGGGTTCTGGTGATTTTGGCGGTGCCTACATCTTACTCGAGCTCATTGCCGAATGGCTGGAGGATGAGTACAACTGCACCACCAAGGTCGTCAAAAAGGCGGGTGCTTATTTCTTCGGTGACCCTGAACTATTTGAGGAAGCGGGTCAAAATGCGGATGCCGTTATATTCGGCGTCTCTGGCTGAGATGGTTGCATATCGGCCTTGGGCCGACATTGCAAGGATCTCGAGCTGAACTACGGTCTTCCTACCGCCCCCATTGGTCAAGAAAATGTAGTTGACTATGTACGGGGTTGGGATATGGAATACAGCAACGGTATGCCGCTGCGCTTCACCGGCGTTCCGCTACCTGTAGCTGGCGCGGATGAAGCCATGCTGGCGGGTTACCTGGAAGGTGACGACCCGACTACCGGTATTCCGTTCAAGCAGTCCATTGTCGATGCTCTTACCGCACCACTGACCGACAATGAGAAACTATCCGGTATGCCGGAACAGCCGGCAGCCCCGGCTCGCTACCTCTACTTCGACACCGAAGAAGAGGCTCAGGAATACTTCAAGTATATGGATTGGACTGATTACCTGCCCGTAACTCTGCCCACTGTAGAGAGAGTAGAGGCCATGCTGGCTGGTACCAGCCACGCCGCCGACGAAATCGTCAAGACGGTTACCTGGCCGGCCGGTGCCCGCGACATGACTGTAGAGAAGGTGGCTATTTGCGCCGTTATGGCTGGCGCGAAGCCCGAATACTTCCCGGCCATTCTGGCAGTAGCCGGTTCGGCCCCGATGGGCAACTCCACCACCTCTATGGCTAACACGATTATTTTCAATGGGCCTATCCGCAACGAAATCGGCATCAACTGTGGCGCCAATGCCATGGGGCCGTATGCCGAGGCTAACGCCGTTATCGGTCGTTCCTTCGTTATCGTTTCCAAGACCGTAGGCGGCCTGCACGGGCCCAACGCTCCTGTGGACTATATGGGTGGGCTGACCACCTTCAGCACCATGGGCAGTGGTCTCTCGTATAACAACCTCTGCATCGGTGAGAATGAAGAGATGCTGCCCGACGGCTGGCTCCCTCTGCACGTACAGCTCGGTTTCGAACCGACTGACAGCGTCGTGACCGTTGGTACCGGTTGGAGCTATGTATCGTCCGTGGGTGAATGTATGACCTACTTCCCGGCTCAAGAGTGGATTGCCGATTACATGAGGGGTCTGAGCGGATTTGGCGGCGCCTGCATCTATATGGATCCGTCAGTAGCTGAGATACTCTCCGAGGTATATGACTTTAGCTCCAAGGAAATGTTCAGCGAGTACATATGCCAGAACGTAGTCAAGACTACCAGAGAGCTTTGGGAGAATGGCGTTTATGCTACCTTCAACGCCAGTAATGCCCAGCAGGGTCTGGAACCTTACCTGACCTGGTGGAATGACTGGAAGAATGGCAATGGTGATATGCTTATCCATCCTTACGATAACCCCCAGAACATCAAGGTTGTCGTCGTAGGTGGTAAGAAGAACACCATCTGGTTTGCCACTGACTTCAGGCCGAGCGCGGGCGTCAATATCGCTGATTGGGAATAGCATAAAGCTATAAACGTTTTGCAAGGCAGGGGTAGTTCGCTACACCCTGCCTTGCAGGACTTATTAACACACTAAACTTGTAAAACCTACCGTATACCATATATAATATTAGTAGGTAAATCTGCACGTACTATCCTGACTAGGATGGAGAGAAGTTGACATGAGGGCAAGAAAAATCATTATAGGGCTGGTCCTGTTATCCTTGGTTTTGATACTTATCCCGGGCTGTAAGGAGTCGTCCTACGAGCTGGCGCATAAGAAGGAAGCCCCCAGCTATGAGGAGGGATTTGTTATCGAGAATCCGGCACCCATCGGGTACGAAGTAGAAAAGCTCATCGACCTTTCTGTTTCGGCGGGTGAGGATATGCCCACCGAGGCTTCCATGCACTACATCTACGTTACCGTAAAGGAAGTTTACCGTGGCGAAGATGCCTGGGAGTTGCTGAAGGACATCGAGGGCAACGAGCCAGCACCGGCCGGCTACGACTATATTCTGGCCGATGTAGATTTCGGCTTCTTTGCCGCAGCCTCGTCCACACGCTGGTTTAACCTTTTCGAGTACATCATCGAGCGGACCCAGTGGTTGTCTTACAATGCCGATGGCACCGAATACCCGCCGGCTGATGTTGCTCCGCCCGAACCGATAATGAGGTATCACCTCACCGCCGGTGACGAGAAAGAGGGTTGGGTGGTGGTTCTGGCGCCTTCAGACGATGCCGCGCCGGTATTGAGGCTGAAGAGGGATAACCTCTGGTTCATGCTCTACGAGAGTAGCTAAACGCTATTCGGGTTAGAGCTAAAGACGGGTTAAACCGGGCCACTTATTTTATTCATTTCAGGTGAATAGGATACGAAGGGATTTTTTGTGCCTTCGACGGCCCGGTTCTACGTCCCGATTGCCCGAAGCTCTAACCCGCTTCAGGTCGGAAAAACCGTTTTTGCCCGTGGCCTCTCTTTTATCAGCCGGTATGTTTTTCATCCCGGTGCTCCTCCCCTCGCCCCTCGCTACCATACCTGCGGCAGCAGCGGGCAGGGAGCCGAATCGCCCCGGGATGGGCCGCTCGATTAGAATAGTTGATTATAAGGATTTATATTGACAATGTCGGGTGGCTGCTAGTATGATAACCTCGAATTCTAGAGGAACCAGAATATCGCGGGAGTGGAAGGGTCCCGGTGGGCTTCGCGGACTTCAAATCCGTCGGTGGGTATTTAATATCCACGAGGTTCGACTCCTCACGCTCCCGCCACAATAAACTAAAGGATAGAAAAACATACCTGCATATGGTCGGTGCGGCTGACGCCGGCGGGATAATGGCGGTGTTGGCGCTCCTTTTCCCCAGGTTGAGAGGTGAGCCCGTTACGGGCTAATTTTCACCGGGACGTACTTGGATAGAGCGTAGAATGTATGTTTTGGGAACCGCGGGTCATATAGACCACGGTAAGTCGGCTCTGGTTCATGCCCTGACCGGCATCGACCCGGACCGCTTGCCGGAGGAGAAGAGGCGGGGAATGACCACTGACCTGGGCTTCGCTTGGCTTACGCTCCCCAGCGGTCGCGAGGTCAGCATCGTCGACGTTCCGGGGCACGAAAGGCTGGTCAGGCATATGCTGGCCGGGGCCGGGGGCATCGACCTGGCTCTGCTCATCATCGCCGCCGACGAAGGCGTCATGCCCCAGACCAGAGAGCACTTGGCTATCCTGGACCTGCTCAACGTGCAACGGGGCATCGTGGTCATCACCAAGAAGGACCTGGTGGATGAAGACGGCCTGGATCTGGCCGTGATGGATGCCGAGGAGGAGATAAAGGGGACCACGCTGGACGGGGCGCCGGTTTTTACCGTTTCCTCCGTGACTAAAGACGGTCTGCCCGAGCTATTGGCCGCTATCGACCAACTCCTCGACGCCACGCCGCCCATCGCCGATATCGGCAAACCGAGGCTGGCTATCGACCGCGTCTTTACCATGAAGGGTTTCGGCACCGTGGTCACCGGCACGCTCGTCAACGGCAAGCTCAACGTCAAGCAGGAGGTAGAGATTCTGCCTCCCGGCCTGAGGACCCACATCCGCGGCTTGCAAACGCACAAGCGCAAGATTGATACCGCTATGCCCGGCAGCCGCGTGGCGGTTAACCTGCCCGGTCTTTCCACCGAAGAGCTCGAGCGCGGCATGGTGATAACCACCCCGGGCTGGCTCAAACCCACCCAGCTCCTCGACGCCAAGCTGCGGGCGATTACCGGTCTGCACCGTCCCATCCGGCACAACATGTTCATCAAGTTCCACTTCGGCGCCAGCGAGGTGGCGGGCCGCATTCGCCTCCTCGATAAAGAGAAACTGGAGGCGGGGGAAAGCGGCTGGGCGCAGGTGAGGCTGGCTCAGCCGGTGGCGGTGGCTAACGGCGACCTTTTCGTGATTCGTCTCCCCCAGGGGACGCTGGGCGGCGGGCAAATCATTGACAGCCACCCCAAGCGCCACCGCCGTTTCCAGGCGGAGGTAATCGAAAACCTCAAGGCCAGGCAGGAGGGCAGCCCGGAGGACAGGCTGCTCACCATCCTCGAGGCCAGCGGGCCCTGCGAAATCGCCCGGATTGCCGTACAAATCCATCTCTCCGAGGCTGAGGTCAAAAAAGAGCTGGATAACCTGGTCGAGCAGGGGTTGGTGACGGTGGCGGGGCCGCTTTTCATCTCACGTGGCCGCTGGGAGCGCCTGGTGGCCGAAGTCGGTAAGCTGGTACAGGACTATCACGACCAGTTCCCGCTGCGCCGGGGCATACCTAAGGAAGAGCTGAAAAGCCGTCTCAAGCTGCCCTCCCCGAATTTCGAAGTCCTGCTGCAAAAGCTCACCGATGAGAAAGCCCTGCTCAAGGACGGGACGTTGCTCAAGCTCCCCACGCACAGCGTTAAACCTTCCCCGGAGCAGCGCGCCAAGATGGACGAATACCTGGCGGCGCTGTCCCGGAACCCCTATTCCCCGCCCACCGATTTGGCCGTCGATTCCGACCTGCTCAACCGTCTCATTGAGGAGGGCAAGGTGGTCAAAACGGGCGAAATCGTCTTCAGCGCCGCCGCCTACGAGAAGATGGTGAAGCTGGTCGTGGAGTTCCTCAAAAGCCATGGGAAAATCAGCATCGCCGATGCGCGCAGCCTTTTTAACAGCAGTCGCAAGTATGTGATGCCTTTGCTATACTATCTTGACGAGCAAAAAATAACCCGCCGTGTCGGTGATGAAAGAGTATTGAAGTAATGGACTTAAAAGCTAAATTCCGCCAGCTTCCCAGCGTGGACAAACTGCTCCTCGACGAGCGTATCAAAAAGCTCAGCCTGGTGCACGAGGAACTGGTGGACGTAATCCGCCGCCGACTGGCGGAAACCCGTTCCGCCATCAGCCAGGGAGGGGCGGTACCCTCTTTTGACGAGGTGGTGACCCAGGTCGTCGCCGGCGCCAGCACCCTGGAGCATGTCAGCCTGCGGCCGGTGATAAACGCCACCGGCACCGTGCTCCACACCAATCTGGGCCGGGCGCCGCTCAGCCCGGAGACGATAAGGGCCATGGAGCTGGCCTCATGCAGCTACAGCAACCTGGAGTTCGATTTGGACAGGGGCAAGAGAGGCTCCCGCCTGGTTCATATCGACCAGCTCCTTTGCCAGCTCACCGGAGCCGAAGCGGCCACGGTGGTCAACAATAATGCCTCGGGCGTGCTGCTGGCGCTGAGCGCTCTGGCCAAGCGGAAAGAGGTTATCGTTTCCCGCGGTCAGGCCGTGGAAATCGGCGGCGGCTTTCGCATCCCCAACGTTTTGCGCCAGAGCGGGGCTAAAATGGTGGAGGTGGGCACCACCAATCGCACCTACCTTGCCGACTACGAGCAGGAAATAACGCCCCGGACGGCGGCTTTGTTGAGCGTCCATTCCAGCAACTTCCGCATCATCGGCTTCACCAGCGACGTTTCTCTGGAGGAGATGGTGGAGCTGGGCCGAAAATACGACCTGCCGGTGCTGGACGACCTGGGCAGCGGCTGCTTCATCGATACCGCCAACTTCGGGCTCGACGCCGAGCCTAAGGTTCAGGACTGCGTTGCCCTCGGTGCGTCGCTGGTCTTTTTCTCCGGCGATAAGCTGCTGGGAGGCCCCCAGGCGGGCATCGTCGTGGGGCGTAAGGATCTAGTCGAGAAGCTGAAGAAGCATCCCCTGGCGCGGGCGGTGCGTATCGATAAAGTCAGAATCGCCGGCCTGGCGGCTACCCTGGTGCATTACCTCAGGGGCGAAGCCCTGGAGAAAATCCCCATTTTACGCATGATTGCCGCGCCGCTGGATGAGCTGGATAAGCGGGCCAAGAAATGGGCGAGCTTCCTCGGCAAAGCGGCCACGGTAACCCCCGGTGAATCCACCGTCGGCGGCGGCAGCCTTCCCGAAAGCACCATGCCCACGCGGCTGGTTTCGATTAAACTAAAGAGAGCCAAGATACACGAACTGGCCCAGAATCTCCGGCAACACCGGCCGGCCATCATCGGGCGGGTAGGGCAGAACTCGTTGCTTTTAGACCCGCGCTGCGTTCTCCCCGAGGAAGAAGATACCTTGCTCGAAGCGGTAAGGGACGCGCTCGCCGCCCTGGGCGATTAGCCAAATAGCGGAGCGGCCTTAAATGATAAGGCTAATCGGCAGGTGTGGTATAAGCAGCCCTTATCGTGACGATAAGGCGTATTTTTCAACACAAAGTATCAAAAACTTGTCAAATCGGGCGCAACATCTTGACAAAGTTTAAGAGGTTGATTATACTCTCACAGTAACCACAGCGTTGGGCAGTTATTGGACAAAATCAGGCGTTGTGGCATGTGTTAAGAGATTTTCGCAGTATAGCACCTACCTTCTCCTGTCAAGAGGCTGGATGCGGTGACAACTGCAGAATCGAGATATAAAGCGGGGATGTCTGGTGCCACGATGTGCGTGGCCGGACGTTACGCGTGCCCCTCGCAGCCTTTTTCTCTCTTGCCTTTTTGGGCTCCCTTATGTGCTTTGTCTCCCTTGGAATCTGAACTGATATCGCTATATGGATATCGTTTATCTCAATCAGAGGGGGGTGAGCCTATGTGAGATTTCCCGAAGAGAATAAGTTCTGCTATCCTTGACACTCAGGAAAGGAGAGACAAGTGAGCAAGAAGTTACTGATTATTTTCTCGATTGTACTGTTGCTGGTCGGCGGCATGTTCGTCGCTTGCGATGGGGACACCGAGCCGACCGAACCCACCGAGCCGACCGAACCCACCGAGCCCACCGAACCCACCGAACCCGCTCCGCCCGAACAAGATGAAATCGTTATCGGTGCTTCCCGTGATATCACCGGCCCGCAGGCCGGTTTCCAGGAATACGGCTTTGCCCCTATCTATAAGATGTGGGCTGAAGAAGTCAACGCCGCTGGCGGCATCAACGTGGCCGGTAAGATGCTCCCGGTCAGAATAATAGAGTACGATGATGCCAGTGACCCGGCGGCATGCACCAGGAATCTCGAGAAGCTGATCACCGAAGACAATGTCGATTTCCTCTTCGGGCCTACCGGCACCGCTATGCTCTTTTCCGCAGCGCCTATCGCCAATAAATACGAGACACTCATGATCTGCGGCGAGGGTGGCGCCACCACCCTTGAGCCTGAGCTGGTGAATATGCCTTACGTCTTCTCCGTTTTGAACTACTCCAACCATTTCCAGATGCCCGTGTTCACCGACCTTATGGTAGAGGCAGGGGCCGAGACGGCGTACATCTGCTACATGGCCGACCTGCATGGAGCCGAATATAACGCGGCCGCCCAGGGCGAATTCGCCTTGAACGGCATCAGCGTCGTGGGCTCCACGAGCATACCGATTTCTATCACGGACCTGAATCCGATAATCGAAGAAGCCAAGGCTTTAGACCCCGACATCTTCTGTATGTTCGCCTATCCGAACCAGAACATCCTCTTTATGCAGACCGCCATGGCGTTGGACTTCAACCCCGACGCGATTTTGATTGGCCCGGGCTGTAACTTCGAGTTCTTTAACCTCACCTTCGGCGCCGCACTTGAGGGTGTCTTCGGTGAGGGCGCTTGGAACGCGAAGAGCACACCCGAACTTGCTGAGCTTGCGGATAAGCTTATAGAGGTGGTTGGCTTAGGCAATATGGACTGGTGGGGTGCTAATGTATACTATAGCGCTCTCCAGTACTTACAGCAGGCCATTGAGTATGCTGGAACCCTTGATACCGATACTCTTCTAGAGGTTTTCGAGACCCAACATTTTGACACTGCCATAGGAGACATGTATTGGGCTATCCAGGGTACAGCAGGTGGCGGCTTGTTGCCGCAGGAATGCTACTCAGGACAAATCGGCCAGTGGCAGAGCGGTATCTTTGAAGTCGTCGACAACGACGAACACCGCACCGCCGACCCCATCTATCCGAAGGCCCCATGGCCAGAGGAATAGATTTTAGTCGGAAAGCTAAATAGCCAAAAGAATAAAGTTTGCAAGCTGTCTGGAGGTCGTACCGGGAATCGAAACCGGTAGCTTCTGATAAAGATACTTGGTATGGCCTTCAGTCAGTTGGTGGATGGGGAATCTATATATAAATCTAACGAATGTCTTTGAGATGATATAATGGAACAATTTCTTAGTATCTTTCTCGGCGGTCTTTTAATAGGCGGGATTTATTCGTTAGTATCCATGGGGCTTAGCCTGCAGTATGGCGTCGCCAAGGTGCTGAACATCGCTCACGGCGAGTTTTTGATGATCGGCGCTTTCCTTACTTACTTGCTGCAGGAAAATTCCGTCGATCCGATTCTGACCGTTGTGATAATCGGCCCGCTAATGTTCGTCGTGGGCTATATACTTTACCGGACGATTTTCACAACCATCAGGATGAAAGCAGCCAACCCGGGGGTTTTCGAAAGCAACGCTTTGCTGGCTGCCTTCGGGCTTTATTTTATCGTTCAAAATGTCGGGCGTCTCATCTGGGGCACGACGCCGCACAGCTACAGCTACTTATCCGGGACCGTCTCTCTCGGTGGAGCCTTGTTTAACGATAGCCGACTGGTCGCCGCGGCGTTTGCCGTCGCGGTCGGCGCCGCTTTCTACTTTTATCTAGCCAGAACCCGTACCGGCAAGGCCATCCGGGCGGCCGCCCAGGACCCCTCTACCGCCGGGTTGATGGGGGTCAACATCAATAACACGCTGGCATTGTGTTTCGGTTTCGGTGCCGCCATGGCGGGCGTCGCCGGCTCGCTTATCAGCATTTGCTACCCGATATCTACGACGATGGGCCTGGGCTATACCGTTATTGCCATCGTCGTCATCACGCTGGGCGGGCTGGGCAGCATTCCCGGCAGTTTTGTCGGGGGCTTTATCCTGGGCGTTATCGGTACCGCCGTCACGTCCTGGGACGCCGGTTTAGCCGTGGCTTCTTACTATATAATCTTTATCATTCTATTACTGGTGAGGCCGAAAGGTCTTTTTGGGAAGTAAGATATGGATTTTAGCAAGATAAACTGGAAAAAGAATACCTTAATCTGGGGAATACCGCTGGTGCTGCTGGTTGTACTGGGCTTCTTGCCTGCATATGGCTGGGATTATGGCGTTACGCTGTTCAGCTATTTTCTGATGTATATTATCCTGTCGGTTGCCTGGACGATTTTCTCCGGCGCCACCGGCTATATCTCGCTGGCTTCGTCCGCCTTTTTCGGGGTTGGCATTTATGCGGCGGCGCTATTGGGCGAATCAATGCCGTTAATTTTCGTGATCATAATCGGAGGCGCTGCCAGCTTTGTTCTCGCCTTTATCTTCGGCGCCATAACCTTGAGATTGCGTGGCATTTATTTCGCCATGTTTACCTTCGGTCTAGTGCTGCTTTTCAAGGAGTTGATATACTACTATGAAATCAACATCGAAGGGCTTCGCGGCCGATTCGTGGTGCTACAGAGCAATGAGGCCATTTTCTATTATCTGTTGGGTATTTTCATCGTCACCGTGGTGGTAGCTTACCTGATAAGAAGGTCGAGGTTCGGGCTGGCGTTGCAGGCCATCGGTCAGAACGAGGAAGCGGCGGCGCATACCGGCGTCAACGTTACCCTGGTCAAGATTTTTACCTTTGCCGTCAGTGCCACCTTCATGGGCGCCGCCGGCGTGGTCATGGCGACGAAATGGACTTACGTTGACCCGGGTGTCGCCTTTAACCTGATGATATCTTTCACGCCGGTGTTGATGGCTATTTTCGGCGGCATGGGGAACATTTACGGGCCGATTGTCGGCGCGGTTCTCTTTGCTTACATACAGGAGGTGCTAACCACGGGCGCTTTGAAGAACTACTATATGCTCATCTTCGGTAGCGTATTGATATGTGCTATAGTATTTATGCCTAACGGACTGATGGGGGTGATACAAAAAGTGATAGGGTGGATACGCAAGGGGAGGAAAGGAGGTTCGGAGGTACAGAATGCGAGTCCTTGAAGGTGAAAAGGTTACCAAGTATTTCGGCGGGTTAGCGGCCGTATCCAACGTCGACTTTTACGTGGAAGAGGGCGAGATTTTCGGCCTCATCGGCCCTAACGGAGCCGGTAAGACAACGCTTTTTAACCTGATATCGGGGGCGTTTGCCCCTAAATCGGGAGTAATAAAGTTCAAGGGTGAAAAAATCAGCGGCAAGAATCCCTACAAGATATGCCGGATGGGCATGGCTCGCACCTTCCAGGAGGTTAAAATCTTCCCCGGCGTGACGGCTATAGAAAACGTGTCAATGGGCGCGCTGTTCGGGACGAAGCACCGGGTATCGACGGCGGCGGCGCTCAAGGAAGCCGGGGAGTTACTGGATTTCGTCGGCTTTTCGGTGCCTAAAGACATCCCCGCCGGGGGTTTGACCTTGGCCAACCAGAAACGGGTGGAAATAGCCCGGGCTTTAGCGACCGAGGCGGAAATGCTCTTACTCGATGAGTTAATGGCGGGGCTAACGCCTACCGAGACCGGCGAGGCCATGGAGCTGGTGAACAAGATCCGGGATAAGGGAGTCACCGTTTTTATGATTGAGCACGTTATGAAGGCGATTATGGGTATTTGCGACCGGATTATGGTGCTTCATCACGGCGAGAAGATTGCCGAAGGGTCGCCCAAGGAAATCGCCGCCAGCAAGAAAGTTATCGAGGTATACTTAGGAGAGTAGGGTAATGCTGGAAATTCGCAATGTCAACACCTTTTACGGTAAGGTCCAGGCCTTGTGGGATATTTCCATGACGGTCGGTGAGGCCGAGATAGTGGCCCTGGTCGGTGCTAACGGCGCCGGTAAGACCACGCTGCTTAATACCATCACCGGTTTGCTGCGGCCGGCTTCGGGCACCGTCGAGTTCGACGGGAAGCGAATCGACAACTTGCAACCTCATCAAATCGTGGACCTCGGCATCTCTCACATACCCGAGGGGCGCCGCCTGTTTACCGATATGTCGGTGCGGGAGAACCTGGAGATGGGGGCTTATACCAGTCGCGCCTGGAAGCTCCGCCAGAAAACGGAAGAGCAGGTCTACGAGTCCTTTCCCATACTGAAGGAGAGGGCGGGGCAGCTGGGCCGTACTTTGAGCGGCGGCGAGCAGCAGATGCTGGCCATGGGCAGAGGTTTGATGTCGCGGCCGAAGCTTTGCATGTTCGACGAGCCTTCTTACGGGCTGGCGCCGATAATGATGGTCGAGGTCTTCAATGTCATCAAGGCCCTGCGCGATCAGGGGATGACTATCCTGCTCATCGAGCAGAACGTGCCTCGTACCCTGGAGATAGCCGACCGGGCGTACGTGCTGGAAAACGGGCGTATCGTCCTTGAAGGAAGTTGCCAACAGCTCCTGGAAGAGGAGATGGTCAAAAAAGCCTATCTAGGACTTTAAGAGCGGGTAGGGTTGGACTAGCCGTTGCTTTTTAATGTTGGTTATATCCTGAAGGGTTCTGGTAAGGGAGCCCCGTCCGGGCTTTTGAAGGCTGGTTTAGCCACGGGTCAGATAGAAAGAAAAACTATTGTCAGTTTAAGACCTTCTATATGCCCTGAGCTATACCGGCCGGGGCATATAACTTTTTTTTGACTAACCGGAGCTAGGGAGGTGCTGATGAGGTCAATATTTCGGGGTGGAGTGGCTTAAGATTTAATTAAGTTTTTAAGGAGGTAAAGAAAATGGCGGGAGACTTGGTTAATCTACTGGCTGATTTGAAGGAAGACGAAGTCATCAAGGTCGTCAAGGATAGATTGGCCGCCGGCGAAAATGCCTTGAAAATCCTGGACGATGCCCGCTCCGGTATGGAGATCGTGGGCAAGCGCTTTGCCGAAAGCCAGTATTTCGTCCCCGACCTGGTCTATTCCGGGGAAATCCTGAAGGCGGTAAGCGAGATGGTCAAGCCCAAGCTGACCCAGGCGGCGGGAACCAAAAAGCTGGGCAAGATTGTCTTCGGCACCGTGTCCGGGGATATCCACGATATCGGCAAGGATATCGTCGTCTTCATGCTCGACGTTAACGGTTTCGAGGTACACGACCTAGGTGTCGATGTGCCGGTGCAGAAGTTCGTCGACAAGATAAAGGAGACGGGGGCGCCTATCGTCGGCCTGAGCGGCTTCCTTACTCTGGCCTTCGATTCCATGAAACAGACTATTGAAGCCATACAGGGCGCTGGCTTGAGGGATAAGGTCAAGATTATGATCGGCGGCGGGCAGATGAGCGATGAGGTGAGGAAATACACCGGCGCCGATGCCTACGGGAAGGACGCCATGGCCGGCGTGACCCTGGCTCAGAAGTGGATAAAGGCTGCTTAATAACCCGGCAAGCTTAATTTAGAGAATTTTTGACTAGAGAAGGTGTAGGAGGTAATAAAATGGCTAAAGAATGGGCAGATATGACACCGGATGAGAGACAGGAAGCGCTGATTGCTCAATGGATGGCACCGAAAGACCCCGCGGGCAACGACCTGAAATTCAAGAGTCCCCAGGCCGAGAAGGATTATAAATATAGAATAACCCTGATAAAAGACGCTCTCCAGATGAAGAAGTTGCCGGACAGGGTGCCGGTTTTTCTCGCTCCCAGCTTCTATCCTGCCTATCATGCTGGCATGACCCCCTATGACGTCATGTACGACTACGATAAGTGTGTTAAGGCGTTTAAGGATTTCGTTTTTGAGTTTCAGCCGGACGGAAACCTGGGCGCAGCTGTGCCCGGCCCCGGAAGATTCTTCGAAATGCTTGACTACAAGTTATATTCCTGGCCGGGACACGGGGTGGCTAAGGAGCAATCGTACCAGGCTAACGAGGGCGAGTACATGAAGGCGGATGAGTACGACGACCTGATTGATGACCCCTCTAATTATTTCACCCACACCTACCTGCCTCGCGTCTTCGGCAAGTTAGAAGGTTTCCAGATGCTCCCCGCCCTCACCGGCATAGTTGAAATGTACGGCGTGGCCGGTAACTTCATCCCCTTTGCCCTGCCTCCCGTTCAGGCTACTTATAAGGCCCTTTTTGAGGCCGGCGCCGAAGCCCTGAAATGGGGGATGGCCATGGGTGCCTTTAGTGCTGAGTCAATAGGCGGCGGATTCCCGGTTATAGCCTCGGGGTTTACCAAGGCGCCGTTCGATTTTGTCGGCGACACCTTGAGGGGCACCCGGGGGGTAATGTTGGATATGTATCGCTGTCCCGATAAGCTCCAGGAAGCCATGGACAGGATAACCCCGTTGATGATTAAGATGGGGGTGGGCACGGCGATGATGAACAAACACCCCATAATATTCATACCTCTGCATAAAGGCGCTGACGGCTTCCTCTCCGACGAGCAGTTCAAGAAGTTCTACTGGCCTACCTTTAGAAAGGTCATGCTGGGCTTGATTGAGCAGGGAGTGGTCCCGATGCCGGCGGCTGAAGGTAGCTGGACCACCCGTCTGGAGGTTATGAGCGACTTGCCCAAGGGTAAGACACTATGGATGATAGACAATAGCGATATATTTAAGGCCAAGAAGACGCTGGGCAAGGTGGCTTGTCTGTTCGGCAACGTGCAATCCGACCTGCTCGTCCTGGGCACGCCCCAACAGGTGAAGGACTATGTCAAAAAGATCATCGACGAGTGCGCTCCCGGCGGCGGTTTTATCGTGAGCAACGGCGCCTTCTTCGACCAGGCCAAGGCGGAGAACGTCAAGGCCATGATCGAGTTCGGTAAGGAATACGGCAGCAAGGCCTATAAATAGAAAATTGAACTGATCGAGATTTCGCACCCCGGGCAGGCCTTTTGTCTCGGGGTGCTCTTTTTTAGGAGAGATATATGTCAGTAATCCGCGATATTACTCTGAAGCTTGACTATGACGAAGAGATTTTGCGCCGCCAGGGGCTGGGCAATGGTGCCAGGGTCAGGCCGGAGATAAAGAAAGTAATTATCGAGCTGTTGGGCGAGGTCGCCGCGGATAAGCTGCTGGAGCCGTCCGTCGTCTACGAAATCTACCCCATAACCGGCTTTGAATCCGAACGGGTAACGCTGGAGGATGGGAAAGCGGTGGAGGGAGCCTTGCTACCGGCGCTTTTCCCCGAAGCCAGGGAGCTCATCGTCCTCATCGCTACCATCGGCCCCCAACTGGAAAAGCGGGTGACCGAATATACCAAGCAATACGGGGCGTTGCGCGGCGTGGTGCTGGACGGCATCGGCACCGCCGCCGTGGACAAGCTGATTCCGGAGGCGATGGTGATTATCGCCGCCGAGGTCGCTGCCCGCGGCTACGAGATAAGCAGCCCGGTCAACCCGGGTATGCCCGGTTTCGCTTTGAGCGAACAGCCGAACCTGCTCAAGCTGGCGTCGGCTGAAAAGATAGGCGTCAGCCTTTCCTCTTCCGGGGTGCTCATTCCCCGCAAATCGGCCTCGATGGTACTCGGCGTGGGGCCCAAAATGACGCGCTGGACGCAGGCGGAGGTCTGTGCACGTTGCAGCTTTAAGAATAAGTGCCCCTACAAGACCGTGTCCTGAAACTACTTGATTTCCATGCGGCTCGATGTCGCCGACTCGATGAGCGTGCAGAAGACCTCTACCAGCTCGGGGTCGAACTGGGTCCCGGCGCAGCGTCTCAGCTCTTCGAGCGCGCTCTGGGAGGACAGCTGCTCGCGGTAGGGGCGGGGGGAGGTCATGGCGTCGTAAGCATCGGCTATGGCCAGTATTCTGCCTTCCAGAGGTATGGCGTCACCTTTCAGTCCGGAGGGGTAGCCGCCACCGTTGAAGTGTTCGTGGTGGTGGAGTATGGCGGGCAGGCAGTTTACCAGGTCGATAATATGCCTCAGGATTTCCACGCCCAGCTTGGGGTGGGTCCGCACCGGCTCCCATTCCTCGTCGGTGAGGGGGCCTTCCTTGCTCAGAATCGAGTCGGGAATGCCGACCTTGCCGATGTCGTGGAGCAGGCTGGCGGCGCGTATGGTGGCTATCCGGTCCTGGGGCAGGTCGAGCGCCTCGGCAATAGCTACCGAATAATCGCTGACCTTGCGGGAGTGGCCGTAGGTGTAGTGGTCTTTGGCGTCGACCGTGGCCGCCAGGGCGTAGATGATGCTTAAAGCCCGGGGCCGGGCTTCCAGCTCGGCGGTGATATTGGTCGGTTCCGGTTGTTTTATCAGGTCGGTGGAGAGACAGGTACGGTTGCGCCCCGCCTGTTTCGCCCGGTAAAGGGCGGCGTCGGCGCGGGCGATGATTTCCTCTTTCATCACGCCGTCGGTGGGCCAGCTGGCGATGCCGATGCTGACCGTTATCGGCATGGTGCGCGAGCTCGTTTTCGATTCTATCGTCTTGCGGATACGCTCGGCGACCTTGGCCGCGGCGTCGATGCGCGTTTCGGGCAGGATGATGGCGAACTCCTCGCCGCCGTAGCGGAAGGAGAGGTCGATGTTTCGAATCGAGCCGTCGATATAGCGGGCTATCTTGCGCAGCACGTCGTCGCCGGCCAGGTGGCCGTAGATATCGTTATAGGCCTTGAAGAGGTCTATATCCAGCATTATCAGCGAGAAGGTGCTGCCGAAGCGGGAGCCGCGGGCGATTTCCTGCTCCAGGCGCTCGTGGAAGTGGCGGTGGTTATAAAGCCCGGTGAGGCCGTCGGTATTGGCCCTTATTGTCGCCTGGGCGTAGAGGCGGGCGTTTTCGATGAGCATGCTGGCCTGGTTGGCCATGCCTACCACCAGCTCTAAATCCTCGTGGGAGTAAATCTTGTCTTCCCGCTTTTTGCCCAGGGCCAGGATGCCGATGAGCCGGGTGCTGGTCTTAATCGGGCACAGTATTTCCAGCTCCAGCTTTTTCAGGTTTTCCTTTTCCGCTTCCCACAGCCCTTTGAGCTTGGGTATGTTGTCGATATTGCTTATATCGAGTGGTTCGGACTCTTTTTCCAGCCAGGCGATGATGGGGTTATCCACGTTGAAGCTAAGCTCCCGGCCCGTGCCGTCCTCCGTTTCGGGGTAGATGAACTGGGTGGTGAAGTCGCCGCTGTTGGCGTCTTCGAAGAGCAGCTTGGCCTGGTGGATATTAAGTGCCTTGGTCACCGCGGGCAGCATGGCGCTGGCCAGCTCGTTAAGGTTGATGATATTGCCCATCTTGCTGCTGAAGGTGAGCAGCGTCTGGCGGTACTGATAGGTTTCGCGGTAGAAGATGCGGTCTATTATCATCTGGATGAGTCGCCGCAGCGGGTTGGTAAGCAGCAGCAACCCCATCGCCAGGATGGTGGTCAGTAACAGCGTGGCGTAGAGCGGCATTTCGGGCAGGAATTTCTGTCCCACCAGTATGGCGCCGATATAAAGGCCGACCAGACAGAGTACGAGCGAGGTGTAGGTCAACCCCCGCCGCGCCACCAGCCGTATGTTGAGCAGATTGTAGCGCTGGATGGCGTAGGCGATGATAAGGGCGTTGAGCAGGTTGCCGATATGGTCGGTGGGTAAGCCGGCCAGGGTGGGGGTCAGCGGCGTGATGTAGCCGATGAAGACGTTTATGCTCCAGCCGACGATTAAATACATAGTCCGGTTGCGGTCGGTGGGGTCGGTGGAGGTGCGGTACCTCCTGGCGAGCATAATCAGGGCTAAGATGAGGAAGGGCATCAGGATGCACATCAGTATGTACGCCCAGTAGCCGATGTCGTGGTGGAGGAAGCCGTTTTCCATGAAGGCGCTCTTGACCACGTAGCCGCTGAAGCCGAGCGCCATGACGACGCCCACCAGGGCGTAGCCGATGTATACCAATATGCCCGCCGATTTGTTGTTGTAGGCCCTGACGAAATGGTAGTAGCAGATGGCTACCGCGGGTATGGCCGCGATGACCATTATGTTCCAGAAGACGAGGGACTGGGATACCGCCGTCTGAACTTCGGTGTCGTTGGAGCGGGTGAGCATGAAGGAGGAGAAGCTCCAGATAGCGGAAACGGAGAGGAAGATGGCGAATACCTTGTCCACCCACCTCTTCGCCTGTTGCAACACCAGTACCACCAACACAGCAAAGGTTAGCGAACTGACGAGCGGTATTATAGCCCATAAGTTCATTATCTAGCTATCTCCCGGTCTCTAGGTACTAATAAGGCCGTGGTAGCTACCACTGCCTATTTTAGTATAGTCAATTATAGTCATTATGTCTTATGCCTGTAGGCTTGTCAATAGGAATATGGTAGCCCCCCGCCCCTGAATTTTACATAAAATGACACCCGGGAAAAGCCAGGCCCCCTGCAAGATGGGGGCCTGGAGTTAAAGCCGATACGTTTTTCCGTTTTATTTGCTGTGGACGGCTTCCAGCGGGCTGGTTGCCTCGACCTTCTCGGGTTGGGGGCCGTGGAGCAGGCTGTCTATGGTGCTCTCGGAGGGGTTGATGTGGGGCACGTAGACCTGGCTGCCCTTGGCGCCGGCCTTCTTTTTGGCCTGTTCGTAGTTGCGGAAGGAGTTGGCGGGCAAAAGCGTTACCTGGAGCGGTTGCAGCTTGATGAAATCCTCCATCTCGGCGTAGGGTTTGTTCAGCTTTTTGAGCTCCTCGTGGACGGCCGCGGCTACCTGTGTGCCGGTGAGGTGGCCGTTGCTGCCCATCTCCATATAGAGGTGGAGCAACGGTTTTTCCTTGACCTCCTTGCGCGCCGTCCAGCCGTTGTAGTTCAAGCCGCTGTTTTCGATGGCCCGCCAGATGGTTTTCTCGGAGAGGCGGGTAAATCCGGCGATGTCTATCATATCGTCCACGCGGGCGATGAACGACATCTGGGGGATATCGATATCGAGCTCTTCGTTGCGCAGCGAGTGTATTTTAACCAGGTGCCCCAGCCGGTATCTGATGAAGGGCCCGCCGTGGAAGCTGGTGATGACCAGCTCGTAGTTGCCGGGCTTTATCTCGTCGATGAGCAGTGGGTGGGGCTGGAAGAGAGGGTCTTCCGCCGCCTTCAGGCACTCTTCCTCGGGGATGAACTCGAGGAAGTTAAGGTTGGGGAAGAAGGTCATGCCCTGGTGGTCCCAGGTCTGGGTGGCGATGAGCACGGCTTCGGTGCAGCCGTGGAAGTCGAGGGGATAGCGCCCCCACATTTCCTTTATCTTCTCCTTGTATACCGCGCCGTCGATGCCGAAGGTAATCAGCCCTTTGAGGTTCCAGATATCCTTGGGCAGCATGGTCCGGCGCGCCAGCTTGCTCTTGAGCAGTCCCTTGCCCAGCCGGAAGAGCGCCTTGGGCTTGGAGAGGAGGGGTTTGAGGTTGGTCTTGCCGCTGTTCTGGCTGAAACGCTCGCCGATGCCTATGGCCAGGCTGGAGAGGGCGAAGCAGAGGTCTATGCCGTCGGTTATCGCCATCTCGAAGCCCTTCTTCATCCTGTCCTCGAACGACATTTCCTCCGCCATGTCTATGGGCGGCAGGAAATTAAATAGTTCGTGGGGGAAGGCGCGGGTCATCGAGCCCGTGGCGTAGGGGGGCGGCGCCATACCGTAGAAAATTCGGTCATGCTCTCTTATGGATATTTCCTGCCTTCCGTTACCGCTGGCGAAGAAGAGTAGGGCGAAGAGGAGGGGTTGTATCTCCTCCAGCTGCCGGGCGGTGACCGGCGCCCACATGTATGGGTATTCGCCCGACTTGCCCGAGGTGTATTGCCACAGGATAGGCTTTCGAGGCAGGACGTCCATGCGCCGCTTTAACAGGTAGGGGGCGTAATCGGCGTAGGTGGTCAGGGGCACCTGCTCCCTGAATTCGGTCACGTTACGGGGAGCAGCCCCGTCCATAATCACTCTGCCCAGCTCGCACTTCTTGAGCAGCTCCAGCTGCTCCATGAGCAGGCGTCGCTGGATTTCGGTGAATTCCTGCAGGCTGAGGTCGATAAAGCCGCAGCACCGCTGCCACAGCTCGTCCAGTCGGCTCTGTCTGAATAGTTCTGACTCGCTAGCCATGTCTTGTTACCTCCTCGGGTATTTTTATTCTGCGTTCTGTTTTAGAGAATTGATAAAGGCGTTCAGGCTCCGGCGGTTGGGGAAGAACATCGGAGTCTGGCGGCGGTAGTCATCGTAGCCGTCGAACATCTTGCCGAAGAAAAAGCGGTCCTGGATAATCACCAGCCCGATATCGAGGGCGACCCATATGGGCGCGGCGATGAGCATCAGGCTCGACTTGGAGACCAGAATCAGCGCCAGCAGCATCAGGACGAGCCAGTGGAGCCATGGGTGGCGGACGAGGGCGTAGAGCCCGCGGGTGACCAGCTTATCACCGACGCCGTCGGCGAAATAGGTCTTACCCATGGGTAGGTTGATATAAAGCGAATAAATCAACATAAACAGAGAGATAGGCAGTAAAATCCAGCCCAGCACGGTCGTCCAGGCGGGGAGCGCCAGCTTATCCGCCGAAAGGCAGAGCATGACGATAGGAAAGACGATTAACCCGTTGCCGATAATGGTGGTGAGGGGTTTCAGTCCCCGAATCCTTTTTATAGAAACGATGTCAAGGAGGTGGATTATCAGGAAACCGAGACCGCCTAGAACGATGTAAATCATACCGACGCTTTCCTTTACCACTGTGCCCTTTTAGCCAAATGGCTAACGGGTTAGTCTGACTATGCCAGATTGCGTTGGCGAAGGGAAGGTATAATGTTCTAGTACAAAGTTCTAAGGCCCTCGGGAGGCGATAAAAAAAAGACCCCTTCTCCGGTGAGAAGGGGTTAACTCACTTTAAGTTTCGAGACTATTCAGGTCCCGACGGCTATTTCCACTTGATGCGGGCTTCTTTGCTTTCGCCCTCGGCGCTGAGGTGGTTTTCCAGTTCGGTCAGCTTGCTGCTCAGCTCGTCGAACTCTTCCTGGGGAGAGTTTTTGCCCAGCTCCAGCCCGTAGCTGACGAAGAAGTCGAGGCAACTCTTGAGCAGGATTTTCATGTCCTGTTCGAAGGCCTGCATCTCTTCGCGGGTGGTGTAGTGCTGCTTCTTGGCGGCCTCTTTGAGCTGGGTTTCGATAAGAGCCAAAATCTCTTCCCGACTGGCCGTCTGTTTCTCGCTGCCGCTTCCCTTGAGCTGGTTCTCGATGAGGAAATCGATGAACTCAGCCTGGCTCAGGTCGCCTCGGTTCTCATCAAGCTTCTTGATAAGTTCCGCGGGCAGGATCAGCATTCTCTTCTCAGTCTCAGCCATTCTTTTTTCCCTCACAGTTCATTCCTCTCCGTTTAATTCAAGTACATCCAGCACACCCTCAATGCTGCGTAGCAGCCGGAGGCCTTTGCGGGTGACGCGGTAGGTTATCACCGGGTTGCCTACCGTGATTTTGGTGATAAGGCCCTTTTCCAGCATGAAGGTGAGGTACTTCTGAAGCTGATGATAGCTCATGTTGGCACTGTACATTATCTCGGTCTTGCCAGCTTCACCGAGACGCAACATGTCAGCTATGACTTCTATACTCGACCTACGGCGTTCTAATCTCATCGCCTGCCTGCTATATAGTACTATAGGGCTATATCCTATATTAGGTCGAGGTGGATTGTCAAGAGGTTTCTATCTAAAACAACCCCCGGTACCAGCTTAGAATCTGGCTTCCCCAGACCAGGGTGACCACGGCGGCCAGAGCCAGGAAAGGGCCGAAGGGAATCGCCTCCTTTCGTTTTTTTAGCCCCGTCAGGAGCAGTATTACGGCCACCAACCCGCCCAGAATCACCCCGATGAGCAGGGCGACGAAGACGAGGGGATAGCCGGTGACCAGCCCGATAAAGAGGGCCAGCTTAACGTCGCCCCAGCCCAGGCCCCCTCGGGAGATGATGACTATTAAAAAGAAGATGACCAGCCCGATGCCGCCGCCGATAGCCGCCCGGCCGATGAAGGGGACTATCTCAATATCGGGCAGGAAAATACTGAAAGCGGCGCTGATGAGGAGGGCGGCGATTATGGCCGGGAAGATTAGCTTGTTGAGGATTAGCCCTTTTTGCCAGTCGATGCCTGCAATCACAATGAAGATACTGGTGTAGAAGAGGGCGACGGCCAGCTCGACGCCGGAGGCGCTTTGCCAGTAGAGATAGTGCCAGCAAAGGTAGGCGAAGAGGGCGCCGACGCCCAGCTCCATCCAGAGCAGGCTTTTGGGTATGGGCGCCCCGCAGTAGCGGCAGCGGCCGCGCCTAAAGATATAGCTGAAAACGGGCACCAGGTCCCGGACGCCGAGGCGATGGTGGCAGGCGGGGCACTGGGAGGGGGGCGAGACTATGGACCGGCCGGCGGGCAGGCGGTCGATGCAGACGCTGAGGAAGCTGGCGATAGTCATACCGAGCAGGTAGAAGATAACGATAAGAGCGGCTTCCATTTTGTCTCTATTTTGGCGTCTCGAGTCCATAAAGTCAATAAGTATTTACGGCTTTATAGTCAATTAGTACTGGTTTTGGCTCAAACAGCTTGGTATGTGTTGACTTATAACTTTGGGCTAACTATACTTGGCGTAGCTAGAAGCTATTCAGGTATTGTAGGAACCAGAAATGACGGAAGCGAGAAAGCCTCGGAGCAAAGCGGCTAAAGCGGGCGGCACCGCGCCGGTAAAGGCGGGGATGAACGTCCGGTCGTCCAAGCTGGTGGCGGAGATGCTGGCGGGGAAGATTGTCGTTATCAAGCCCGAGCTCGATTTCGACAGCGAGCTGGGTTTCAGATATCCCGTGGTGGAAAAGCTGCTGGAGGTGGAGGCGCCGGAGGCGGTAGCCATCCTGGAGTCCCTGGTGGATAAGGGGGCGCTGGTGAGGGAGTTTTTCGACCGCGTCCTGCGCTGTCCCCAGTGCCGCTCGGTCAATTTAAGGCCTTCCAACTGCTGCCCCAAGTGCGGCTCCCGCAACCTGGCGCGGGGGCGGGTACTGGAGCACCTCGCCTGCCATTTTGTCGGGCTTGAGGACGAGTTCGTCGGCAACAAAAACTACATCTGCCCCAAGTGCGGGCTGGAGTTGCGCATCAGCGGCGGTGATTACCAGAGCCTGGGCATGATGAACAAATGCCTGGATTGCTACGAGATATTCGCCCAGCCGGAGGTGCAATGGCGCTGCCTGAAGTGCGGCGCGCTCACCCCGCCCGATGAAATTAACGAGGTAAACGTCTATTCCTACCGTTTTAACGAGACCAAGCGGGAATGGCTGGAATTCGAGGTCAAGCCCAAGTCCCAGCTCATCGAGTTCTTGAAGCGGCTCGACTACGATGTTATTGAGGACGCCGTGGTCAGGGGAAGGTCGGGCGCCGAGCACGTGATTGACATACTGGCCACCAAGGACGACGGCGTCGTCGTCCACGATATCGCCATCGGCATCAAGGTCGCTGGGGGTGATATCGGCCTGGGTGAGGTCTGTGATTTCGACGATATCGCCTATGACAGCGGTATTCACGATAAGGTGCTGGTCGTCCTGCCCGGCCTGCGCGCCGAGGCCGAAAAGTTCGCCCAGCAGCAGCGGATACACGTCATCAAGATGAGGGAGCTGGAGGCGGTCCTGGCCGGCATCGACGCCAAGCCCGAAAAGCCGGGGGCCAAAAAGCCTTTCCATTTCCAGTCCAAGGACTATCTTATCGACTACCTGAAGCGGCGCGGTTACCGGGTCCAGGAGGGCGCCCGGGTCAAGGGGCGCTCCGGAGCCAGCCACAAGATAGATATATTAGCCACCAAAGACGACGGTATCATCGTCCACGATATCGCCATCGGGGTAGAGGTATCCAAAGAGCCGGTGGGGCTGGACAAGCTTTTTGCCTTCGATAATAAGGCCTACGACATCGGCATCCTGGACAAGGTCTTTATCGCCGTCCCCGCGCTGGTCAAGGAAGCCACCCAGTTCGCCCAGAGGCAGCGCATTAAGGTCTTCGAAACCAGCCATCTCTAAAAACCATCCAGCTAGCCCTTTCCCGCTAACCAACGGTCACTTTTCCTGTCTATTATTAACCTCTTTCTCCCTCAAGAACGGCTCCCCTTACGAATGGACTATGGCCCCCGGCGCCCCTGATAACTAACTTATTTTCACTTTAAGTTACTATTGCTTACTAGCCTTCCGTCGCGGCAGTTACCAACGGGCTATTGATTCGCCAACTGTCACAGCCTATCATAAATTATGATAATACCCGACAATATTCAGGTTTGCTCGAGTCGGGATAAATAAAACAGGTGAAAGAGGATATTATGAAGCGAATCAAGAGCCAGAAGGGTTTTACTCTAATCGAACTGCTGGTGGTGATTGGCATTCTGGGCCTTATCTCGGCAATCGTGGTGCCGAACTTCGGCAACTTCTTCGGCAGGGGACAAACAGAGGCTTGTGAGATCGAGGGGCGAATGGTGGATACCGTTACCATGGCTTATGCCTTCGATAATAACACGTGCCCGGAGGATATCGATGACCTCTCCGCTTACTTCGAGGACAGCGGAGCCGTCCAGGGCAGCTACGTTTTTGGCGGCGTTTTCCCCAACTGCACGGTGGAGCAGACCGGTTGCCCCACTGACGAGCCCGGCCCGGACCCCGATCCGGATCCAGACCCAGACCCCGACCCCGACCCTGACCCTGACCCCTGGCCTTGGCCTTGGAAACCCTGGGAGCCTTGGGACCCGTGGGGACCCAAGTGGCCATGGTAGTAATCAGGTGAGGTGAAAAGTAAAGTGATTAGTTTCGGCGATTGCATTATAAAAGGTGGTAATACATTACTAATGGACTATAGCCGACAAAAGCTCACCGAAACTAGCCCCATATTACTAGACATTACTATTGCTAACCATTACCAATGGGCTATTGAACTCAATAGGCACCCATATTAAGATGATTATACCTGACAATAGTTAGGTTAAGTCGAGACTGAAAAACAAAAAGGAGGTAAAAGGGAAGATGAGGAAACTTATCAGGGGCTTTCGCAAGGGCGAGAAGGGCTTTACTCTTATCGAGCTGCTGGTCGTAATTGCCATCCTCGGTATCATTGCCGCTATCGTGGTACCTAACTTTGGCAACTTCTTCGGCAGAGGCCAGGACGAGGCTAATGAGATTGAGCTCAGAATGGTCAAGACCGCCGTTATCGCCTATGCCTCGCAGGAAGGGTCGTGCCCGGCTGATACCGCTGCGATAGCCGAGTATTTCGACGGCGATTTGACGTGCGATTATGAAATTGACGACGAGTACCCGGATTGCACGGTAACCCAAGATTGCGGAGACGATTAATAGTCGAGAAGCCCTAGCGCTTATTGCGAAGCAAGGAAGGAGCTCATTGGTGAGGTTACAATCCTTACCAATGGGCTTCTTTCTTTTTGCCTGCCTTTCAGCTGGCCGGGGAGCGTAGGGGGGAGAGGGAATAAGGGGAGGGTACAAGTGCCCGGTCGGTCTTGTCTTAAGAGTCATGCCGGGAAAGGCAGTGACGAAGAATCCGAAGAGACACCCTTGGCTGTACTGTTATAGGAGTGTGGTACTCAAGGTGACGGAGTTGGGGCTCGAGGTTCACGGACGCACGATACCCTTTGGGGTAGGTGGGGGTTGGTTTTAGAAGGTGAGGGATCGTGCCTAGTGGTTGGTGTTTATCTTGCCGATGAGCTTTTCGACTTCCTGGCGGTCGTTACAGAAAGCGAGCAGCGTCTCGCCGCTGATTTCCTGCTTGAGATAGAGGTTAACCAGGGCCTCATCCAGCGTTATCATGCCGATATCGCGGTGGGTGCGGATGACGTTGGGCAGCTGGTAAATCTTGCCTTCCCGGATGAGGTTCCGCACCGGGGCGTTGGCAATCATAACCTCGACGGCGACCACGCGGCCCACACCGCTGGCGCGGGGGACGAGCACCTGGCAGAGCACGCCGATGAGCAGAGAGGCCAGACGCGCCTGGGCGAGGTGGCGTTCCTCGGGCGGGAAGAGGTCGATGATTCTTTCCATGGCCTGGGTGGCGCTGGGGGCGTGGCCGGTGCTTAAGACCAGGTGGCCGGTTTCGGCTATGGTGAGCGCCGCCGCCGCCGTATCCACGTCACGCATCTCACCCACCAGGATGACGTCGGGGTCCTGCCTTAAAACGTGTTTCAGAGCCGCGGAGAAGGATATGGTGTCGCTGCCCAGCTGGCGCTGGGTAACGGCGCACTTTATGCTGGGGTGGACGTATTCTATAGGGTCTTCGATAGTTACCACGTGGCGGCTCTCGTAGTGGTTGAGGTGGTTGATCATCGCCGCCAGCGTCGTGCTTTTACCACTGCCGGTGGGGCCGGTAACGATAACCAATCCCCTGGGTCTGACCGCCAGCTGCTTACAGATTGCAGGCAGCGCCAGCTCTTCTATGGTGGGAATCTTGGGCGGTAAGAGCCTGATGGCCAGGCTGATAGCACCGCGTTGCTGGGCGGCGTTACCGCGCAGGTGGCCGACGTCGGGCATGTTATAGCTGAAGTCCAGCTCTAGGTGCTTGCTGAACTGCTCCTTCTGCTCCGGTGTGGTCAGCTGGTCGAAAGCCTGGCGTATTTCCTCGCCGCTCAAAGGCGCGCTGCCGTTGATAGCCTGCAGCGTACCGTCGATACGCAGTAACGGTGGGCTGGCGGCGACCAGGTGAACGTCGGAGGCCGCCTTGTCTCTCGCAGTGCGTAATAGTTCCAGAACATCCATAGCTTTATCCTTATCTAAGGAGGAACTCGAATTGATATCCCGTTATTTCCTCATCCTCCTCTATAGCTTCTATCGAAGAGATAACCACGGTGGAGAACCGCCCGTCGTTGCGGAGCGCCCGGGCATAGCTGAAGATAATGTTCTCGTTGGAGCCGGTACCCAGTATGGTTATCATATCACCAACGTGGTTAACATTGCTAATCAGGTTACCCGTCTGCAGGCTCACAATCTGGCCCATGTCTCCGTTAATCCTGTCGCGGGTCTCTTCCAGATAGGCGAAGGTGTTGTCAAAGATAGCGGAGGTGGTCGCCAGGCCGGCTATCTGGGGGGTTATCAGCTCTACCTGTGTCTCCAACGAGGCTATGTTCTGGTTTTCCAGTACGACCAGGTCTTCCAGGGGAGCCAGTTCTTCTCTGATGACGTTGATGTAGGAGGACTTGTTGTGGACCAGGATCCCCAGATAGACGAGTATGCCCACTCCGATGACGATGGCGGCGGGAACGAGTATGTTGGGCAGCCGTATCGCCTTGGGCATGTAGCCCTCGGGCAAAGTATTGATGTTAATCAGGGAGAAGTTGCTGTCGGCTTTTTCGGTGAGCAGCTGCTTGAGCCCCAGGCCGATGTTGACCATGAATTCGTTGGCATCGAAGCCTTCGGGGGTTTCCACCGGTGATGGGATTACCGATACCGGGTGGGTTGACTTGGCCGCCAGCGATTTCCAGTTTTCCGCCTTGCGTGCCAGGTCGCCGCAGACGAGCATGGGCACCGAGGCGTTGAGCGGGTCTTCTTGGTGGCTGGCGTTATAGAAGGTAATCGTTCTTTCGACCTCTTCGGTTATAGTCTCCAGCCTTTCCGACATTGATTCCGCCTCGCTGGGCAGGGAAAGCCGTCGGATTAGCTGCGGGATGCGCTCCGCCATTACCATGATATCGAGGTGGTCGGCGCGGTCATTAACGATAAGAGCGCGGGGTTGGTCTACCGTGCGGCACAGCGCCAGGGGCGCCAGGTCCATGAGAGTGGGCTGGATCCCGGCCTGTTGCAGCGTTTTGTAAAGGGTGTCGGCGATGTTGCGCGGGAACGCGGCCAGAAAGACCAGCGTTTCCCCCGGGGCGGTGGTGACGGTCTGGTAGGAGAGGTAAACCTCTTCCAGGGGTACCGGTATCACCCTTTTCGCCTCGCGTTTGACGGCTTCGGGGAGTACCGCTTCGGGGAGTTCGGGGAGGGCTATCACGCGGTAGACCGAGTTATGGCCGCTGATGCCGGCGATGACGCGTCCCGTGCTTATTTTTTGCATCTTGAAAAGCTCTCTGAGCTTTTCGGCCACCTGGGGAATGTCGACGATGAGCCCCTGGCTGACCAGGCCCGGTTCCAGGGGGGTGGTGGCCCACTTTTCCACTCGCTCGCTACGCATAACGAGCAGGTTTATAGCGTCGTCTCTAATGAATAGAGTAGTTACTTTCTTGGCCATGATTATTCCCCCTCACCCTCTGTAGTGTATTCGGTGTATTCATAGCTGTAGATGATTATTTTGGTTAGTCCTACCGGTAGTTCGTTCTGGCCGACCGGGGGGACTTCCAGGTTTACCAAATCCACGGTGGCTGTGGTGAAATAGCCGCCGTTAGCGATATCGTCAATAAAGGTCAGTATGTTGGCAGTGGTGCCCCTTACCTCCACCTCGAAAAGGGTGGCTTGGAAGGTGATGTCATCGATAACTACTTTACGGGGTTCCGAGGCGATGAGGCTTAAGACATCCAGGTTGGTGTCGCCGGCGATGGAGAATATCTCCTCGTCGTATTCAATGCTCTTGATGTCCTCGGGGAAGTTATCCAGGCTCTCGTCGTAGTAATCGGCGGCGGCTTCCAGCTCGTTGTTGAGTTGTACCAGCTGGCTGTTCAGCTCTTCCCTTTCCGATACAAGTTTGTTGAGCAGGGTCTGGGTTACTTCCAGATTGTCTTCAATTTTCCTGGCTTCGCTGGAATTGCCGGTTAGCAGCATGACCAGAACCGCCGCCACGATGACGAAGGCGCCGATTCCCAGAATAGACCAGGCTGTCTTGCTTAGTTTCATTTTATTCGCTCCATTAAGTTATTACTCGTTTTTATCATTCTACGAGATAAGAAATAGTGCCTCCGGTGACCGTCGAGCTGCGGAAGGAGATGATGATATAGAGGAAGTTAATCAGCTCCGCATCCCTCTGATTGTACCCGGCGAAATTGAGCACTATTTCGGCCGAAGAGTCCCCGGGTTTAAGCAGGCCCGAGCTGGGCGGGCTGCCCCAGGGGACGTAGAAAGTGTCGATATCGACGCCATCGATTTCGCTGCCGCCGAAGACGAGCGAGCGGCTGTTCCAGACGTTGTTGGGGCTGGCCGCGTTGTTGGGCATATAGGGGCTGACCGGGCCCGGTGGCAGCGTGATGCTGTCCCATAGTTTGTAGGAGTCGGGTATCTGGTAACCGAAGTCGAAGTCGGGCGGGTTAAGGGCGATGAAGTCACCGGAGTAATAGTCATCGCCGTCACCGACGAAGCAGGTAATCTTGGCGGCTATGGTCTCGCCGGGGACAGGGTCGGGGACGAGGAAGTTGCCGATGTAAAACGTCTCCCCGTCCGTGTTGGGCGCGATATGCATGAAGTGTCCGCGGGTTTGGTCGAAAATATAAAGCTGGTGCCGCTTGGTGTCGGGGCTGGAGTAGATAACCACCAGCGACCAGCCGGCATAGGACCACTGGCTGTCGGTGGAGCCGTTGACGTGGCCTAAGGTGTAATCGGCGTTACCGTGGTCGGCGAAGGTCTGTATCAGCGTCGTAACGTCCTTGCGGCAGCAATAGGAGTAGCCACCGGAGCCCGGATTGTCAAGCACCTCGACATCTTTGGCGTAGATGCTGCCGGAAGGACCCGTCGCCGGTACGGTGAGTTCGCCGTGCTCGTCTTCTTCGTAGAAGACTACCTGGTTGTCTATCTTGAAAACGGCCTCGGTATCGGCTACCGTTTCTTCTTCGGCGATGATTTCGATATTATCGATGTAACATATCTCTTCTCCGCCCCACCCCGAGTTGCTGAAGCTTTCTATGCGGAACTTTACCCTGAAGTTGTCGGTGAGGTAGTCCTCGGGGATGGCCACGGTGAAGGTCTTCGCGTAGTCGCTGGCGCCATGGCTCCATCCGTCGCCGTAGAAAACAAAGCTCCAGTCGCTCCAGCCGCTGCTATTACGGAAAGAATAGAGCAGCTGGTCGCTGTCTTCCAGATTGCCGCCTTTCCAGTATTCCAGGGATAGGGTAACTTCTCCCGCGTCATACATGCTTAGCTCTATGGCATCTTCCATTTCCAACTCGCGGTCGGAATCGCTATTGCCACGGTCATGGTGCGCCTCGTAGGCGTAGATATAGCTCCCCGTCCACCAGTCGTAATCTTCGTACACGTCCCAATCGTCGCCGTCGTCCCAGTAGGCCTCGATTTCCTCACAGCTATCGTAGAAGAGCTGGGTCTGTGTGGAACCGGCGATAACCCAGGCCGACCAGTAGAGATAAGCTCCATCCACCTGAGCGTTATCGGGTATGTCGTCGATGGTGGCGTCGCTATAGTCGAGCAGGGTTTCCCTTATGGGCGGGTTTCTCCAGGGGTCATCGTCCACCATCAGGGTGTTGCCCACGGCACGGTAGTCGCCGCTGATGGCGGAGCCCAGCTCGCGCAGCTCGGTCTGGATGGAGTAGGCGTCGATAGTGGTGCCGTCGTCGCCGCCGGCCTGGGAGGTAATATGAAAGACCCTGACGTCGGCGTCCCAGGCATAGGGGATATCGGCCGCGCCGCTGGTTGTCACCCAGGCGACCGCTTCGGGGCTGCGGGTGGTCTGGGATGATTCGAAGTTGAAGGTGAAGGTGCATGCCCGGGGCGTTTCCAGCTCACTGACTTCGGGTAGTGAGCTGAAGGATATGGGACTGGGGAAATTCCAGATAGCGGCTTCGCCGCCCTTGTGGGGAACGATTTGCCGGGAGTAGTCCAGGCTGGGGTCGGCGTCGAGCCAGATTTCCAGAGAACACGTGCCGTCTTCATCATAATTGAACCCGGGCGGCAGCCAGACACCGATGCTGGTTACCGTCAGGGTGGGGTCGCCTTCTTCATAATAATAGTATATGTTGACCTGCTGGGTGAGTTCGGCGGAGACGCCGCCGGTGACAATCAGCTTGCCGGCGTTGATAAGCGCCTCGGCTTCCGAGTTGGAGGGTTCGCCGATGCCCAGGGGTATCCAGATATTCTCGATGGAGACATCGACATCAATATCGTTTGCCTCAACGGGGTAGGATATGGGGTAGTGGTACACCTGGTCGTAGTTGTAGCGTTCGTAGTTGCCGAAAAGGTCTTCCAGGTGGTTATGCTTTATCTGCCAGCGGCCGTCTTCGATACCGGCGTCGGCGGCATAGAACTCGTCGGCTATATTCTCGTAAGTCTTACTGACCTTGAGGCTGGAACTGGTATAGGAAAGCAGTGGGGCCAGGATAAGACCGCTGACCACTATCATGATGAGGACCATGGGCAGCGCCTGTCCCTTTTCATTCCTAATCAGTTTTTTCAACATCTTCTTCATCTCGGTTCCATCCACCGCTTATATAGTGGGCCGGGGCGTGATGCTGTAGACCCGGCTTTCGCTTATCTGCTGTGAGCCATAGCCGACGGTGGCGGTCACAATAAAGCTGAGCCCGGGGCTGTCGGGGTCGGGCTCGCAGGTGATGTATTCGAAGGTGTAGCTGCTTTCCAGGTTGCCGTCGATATAAAGGTCACGCCTCAGTTCTTCGGTCATAATGTAATAGACCTCGTGGGTCTCGTTGTCTTCCCAGTCTATCCAGGTCAGTTTGAGGGGGAAGTCGCCGTCGGTCCACTCGGACGTTTGCGCCATGCCGGCGTCCAGGCTTATCTGACGGCCGGCGTTTTGCACACGGCTTATGGCGTCCAGGTGGTTGTTGGAACGGGCTTCGCCGTCGAACACCTGGAAAATAATCAAGGTGCTGGTAGCGGTGACGATACCGGTGATAGTCAGCGCTATCAACAGCTCGATAAGGGTTAATCCCGTCTGTTTTTTGATTAGTGCCTTAAGCCGCTTCATCATCGTCTCTAACCCATTTTATAACCTTCCAGCACGATTACTTCTTTCTCGTCCTCGGTGCCGGCCAGGAAGGTTACGGTTACCGTTATCTTTTGTAGCCCTTCGTCGCTACTGCCGCCGTCGCCCAGGGGGTCGAGGGGGCTGGCAATGACGTGGACGGTATAGTGTTCATGGCCTTCGGGTAGGGTGGGAGGGTCGCCGGGGTCCAACCAGTCGGGCAGCCAGCCGCTAGGCCAGTCAGACGGCAGTGGCAGCTCGTAAGACCAGGGAGCCGAGTAGTAATCTTGGCTCTTGACGTATTCCATCTGGCTGCGGGCCAGGCTTTCGGCGGTGGCACGCTCGTCGTTGGCCATAACAGCGTTGGAGGATGTGGCCAGGGCGCCCAAAAAGGCGATGCCGACTATGCCCAGCAGGCCCAGGGCTATTACGACCTCGATGAGGCCGAAGCCTTTCTGTTTTTTCTTTAGCCGCTTGAACATCTTAGAAGTTCACCTGCCCGTAGATAGAGTACATGGCCGATACCAGCGATATGGCGATGAAGGCGATGACCACGCCGATGATGACGGTGATGGCGGGCTGGATGAGCCCCACCGCCGAGCTGGTCCTGTCGTCAGCCTCGACTTCATAGGTCTGAGCTACCGTGTTCAGGGTGGTATCGAGGTGGCCGGTTTCTTCGCCGACGCCGACCATCTGTACCATCAGGGGTAGAAACACTTTTCGTTTCGCCATGGGTTTTGATAAGCCCTCGCCCCTGATTAGCTCCTGTTGTACCTCGGTTAGAGCTTTGATGATTACCTTATTATTGGTGCCGTGGATTGCCTGCGCCATTACCTCGGGTAGAGGCAAGCCGACCTTGAAGAGTAGTGATATGGTGCGGCAACAGCGGGCAAGCTCGGTGAGGAGGTTAATCCGCCCGATTACGGGCAGGGTTAACATCAATTTATCCAGTTGGTATTTGCCGCTGGACGTCTTGAAGTATAAATAGGTGACGATCCCCAGGGCGACTATGCCCAGAATCAGGTATAAGCCGTAATCGATAAGCCATTCCGAAAGGTCGATTAGAAATTGTGTCGTCGCCGGCAGGTCGGCGCCGAGGGCCTGGTAAAGCCCGGTGAAGGAAGGTAAGACGAAGGTGACCAGTACGGCGATGACGACGAAGGCGACAATAGCCACGATAAGGGGGTAGGTGAGAGCGTTCTTGACCTTCTTTTCGGTGGTGGCGCCTCTCTCCAGGTATTCGGCCATCTGCCTTAATACGACCTCCAGGTTACCGGCCTGTTCGCCGGCGGCTATGGTACGCGCATAAAGCTCGGGGAACGCCCGCGGGTGTTTGCTCAAAGCTGCGGAGAGCGAGCTGCCGCCGCGGATATCGGAGGCGACATCTCCCAGCACCGACTGGAGGGTGCGGTTGGTTACCTGGCTCTGTAACAGCTCCAGGGAGGTCACGATATCGGTGCCCGATTCCAGGAGCAGCGCCAGCTGTCGGGAGAACATGATTATTTCTTTCGGCTTTACCCGGGAGACTCGGGAAGTCAGCTTTTGTAGGTTGAAGAAGGGGACGACTTCCTTGAGACTTACCGTCTGGTAGCCACCGTAGCTAAGCAGGTTAAGCGCCGCCTCTTCGCTGGTGGCGCTAAGCTTGCCTTTGACCAGTTTCTTATCTTCGGTATAAGCTACGTATTGAAATTCCATATTCTATCTCCCTGCTAACCGGCGGAGTAGGCGTTGCGCAACACCTCGGAAGGTGTAGTGATGCCCTCCTTTACCTTACGCATACCGTCGTTCATCATGGTAACCATGCCTTCTTTAAGCGCCTGCGCTCTGATCTGGCTGCTGGCGGCGCGGTTGACAATCATGGTTCTGATGGTATCGCTCATGGTCAGAATCTCAAAGATACCGATTCGACCCCGGTAGCCGGTGTAGGCACAGGACTTGCAGCCGGTGCCGTAGGTGAACTGGGACTTCTTCTCTCCGGTCTCTTTTTCGTAGGATATCTGCTCAATCATCGGCGCCTCGATGACATGGCTGCAGTCGGGGCAAACGCGGCGTACCATGCGCTGGGCGACGACGCCGATAATCGCCGATGCCGTCAGGAAGGGCTCTATGCCCAGGTCGGTGAGACGGGAGAGCACGCCGGTGGAGTCGCTGGCGTGGAGCGAGGATAGCATCAGGTGGCCGGTCAGGGCGGCCTGGACGGCGATGTTAGCCGTTTCGGCGTCACGGATCTCACCGACCATGATGACGTCGGGGTCGAGACGGAGTATGCTCCTCAGGCCGGTGGCAAAAGTGATGCCGGCCTGGGGGTTTACCTGAATCTGGTTTATATCTTTAAAACGGTATTCTGCGGGGTCTTCGATAGTAATGATGTTCCTTTCCATGCGGTCAAGCGAGTTAATCGAGGCATACATGGTGGTGGTCTTACCGGCGCCGGTGGGACCGCTGGTGATAATCATGCCGTAGGGTACCTTGAGCATGTTCTCGTATCTTTCCAGGCTGTCGGGTAACATGCCCAGCTCGGAAAGCGCCAGCGTCGCCACCGATTTGTCGAGCAGCCGCAGTTCGGCCATCTCCCCGTGAACGGTGGGGGCGGTAGCTACCCTGATATCTATGTTGCGCCCTTTGGCCTTGGCGGTGAACTGCCCGTCTTGGGGGCGGTGGCGGTCGGCGATGTTGAGGTCGGAGAGGATTTTTATCCTCGATACCAGCGCCAGATGAATGTTAAGGGGAAGGGACATCATGTCCTGCAAGGTACCGTCGATGCGGTAGCGCACCCTTAACCGGTCTTCTTCGGGTTCGATGTGGATGTCGGAGGCGCGGGCTTTAATCGCTTCCTCGACGATGAGATTTAAAGCCTGGGCCAGCGGGGCGTCGGTGTCGGCAGTGATGGCCAGCCTTTCCTCGCTCGCCTCGCTGGGTATGGAAACACGGGAAATCTGCTTTTCGATTTCGCCGTAGCCCTTATAATTGAAGTCGATGGCTTCCCGTATTTCCTTGGCGTCGGCGGCTACGGGTTTAATCCGCATCCGGCAGAGGGCGGAAAAGGCCTCCAGCGCAAAGATGTCGGAGGGGTCGGCCATGGCTACCGAGAGGGTGTTGCCCGATGTGGAGAGGGGTATGGCGTTATACCTCCGGGCCATAACCTCGGGGATGAGCTGCAGGGCTTCGGGCTCGATGGAATGCCTCAGGCTCTTGGAAGCGGGCTTGGCCGCGGGAGCCGGGGGCTCTTCCTTTTTGCCCAGCGCCGTCTTGATGGCGTCTCTCTTCTTATTGTCGATGATTTTTATTCCCTGCTGCTCGGCGAACTCTTGCGCCTTGGGCTCGATGCCCGGCGATACCACGATGAGCTTGTCATCGATGCCAGTCTCGTAGGCCTTGCTGTCGAATACGGCTACCTGTTCCAGGCTTATGTCCTTTTCGCTGTCAATAAAGTCCAGTCCCAGAGTGCGCTTGATTCCGTCGACATCGGTATGGGCCACTATGTCGAAGTTGTGATTAACTCCCGATTTGCCCGGGAGCTGGGTGTTTTCGTCTATTTCGTAGCCTTGTTTTTCCAGCTGTTTTTTTAGCTGGGACTTTAATTCTGGATTAATAGTTAACTGCTGCATTTTGAATCTCCCTTGAGCTAGGGGGGCTGCCGAAGTAGCTACGATTTGTCCTCGGCGGTGAGCCAGCCGTTGCGCATTGCCAGGGCGACGGCGTGAGCTCTGTCGTTAGCGTTGAGCTTACGTAGGATGGAGCTGACGTGGTTTTTGATGGTCTGTTCGCTGATGTCCAGTATGTAGGCGATTTGCTTATTGGAGTTGCCCTGGGCAATGTAGTTCAGGATTTGCGCCTCCCTTTTGGTCAGCGGCGCGGTTATGGCTTCCATAGCTTTGCCTATCGATGCCATATCCTGGAATTGCTTCAGGACCTGCTTGGCGACAGTGGGACGGGTGAGGCTTTCATTAATAGGGTATTCACCTTTGGAAGCGCGCCGTATCGTCCCCACCAGTTCGTTGGCAGACGCCTTCTTGTTGAGGCAGGCTACCGCCGCCGTCTTGATAACCTCGAAGAGCTCCTCGTCGTTGGGATTGGGGCTCAACATTATTACCTTGGTGTTGGGATAGAGCCGTGTGATTTTCCTGCCCAGTTCCAGACCGCTTAACGATGCCAGGTCGGAGCCCAGTAAAACGACATTGGGCATCTTGGCCTCGATAAGCTCTAGCGGGTCTTTGGAGGGGTCGCTTTCGATAACCTCCAGATCGGGTTGCTTGGAGAGCAGTTGGTGCACACCGGCGCGAAAGAACTCCTGCTCGTCGATTATCATAACCGTCGTCTTGTCCACTCACTCACCTCCTGCTTTAGTCTTACGCTTAGTAGTTGGCTAGTACCTTATTGCCGTTGACCGGGCTGGATTTTTCGTTGGGAGTATTGTTACCGTTGCCTCCGGCGGCTTCTGTTTCCGGGGAAAGAAAGCTAGCGATGTCCTCACGCCGGAACCTGCGGTCGCCCCTGGCGCCAATACGGTAGGTCTTCAAGGTGCCCTGGTTACTCCAGCGCCTGACGGTATTTATATGGACATTAAGCAAACGAGCTACGTCGCTGGTAGTCAGCATAGGTTCCATTCTTCTCGGGTTGGCCATATCTTCTCCTCCTCCCTCAGGCTACCTTAACCTTACACCAACTACTATATCTTATCATACCACATATCACAATCACCCAAATGGGTGAAACACATGAGCGAATAGTCATAGGAAAAAAGTCCTATCTTTTGACGATTGGCGATGACGATTGACAAGTTTTTTAACTGTCTTTTATACTTGAGTCTAGCTTTCGAGAAATCGTAAAGGAGTTGCCCTATGGAGTCCGAGGGGATGACCAAGCGGCAAGAGAGAGCCCTGGCCAGAATGGCGAAGCGGGAGGCGCGGGAGGCGGTGAGGAGGGAGAGGCGTGAAGCCAGGGAGGCCGAGGCGCAGGTCAAGCGTGAAGCCCAGGAGGCCAGGAAGAGGGCCGAGCAGGAAGCCCGTGAAGCCCGCATAAAAGCCAGGGAGGAAGCGCGCCAGGCCCGGGAGAGGGCGAAGCGGGAGGCGGCGGAAGCTAAAGCGCGGGCCAGATGGGAGGCGGCGGAGGCCAAGGCGCGAGCCAAGATAGAGGCCAAAGAGGCCAGGGAAGCCCGGAAGAGGGCCAAGCGGAAGGCTAAAGAGGCCAAGGAACGGGCCAAGCTAGAGGCTAAAGAAGCTAAAGAACGGGCGAAGCGGGAAGCCAGAGAGGCTAAAGAGGCCGAGAAGAGAGCCCGGCAGGAAGCTAAGAAGGCGAAGAAGGCCGGGCCAGCCGGAAAGCCCGAGTCGGTCAAGGAGAAGCCGAAAGAGGCGGCAGAGCCGGAGCCGGTCGAAAAACCCGAAGCGGCTAAGGCGAAAGCCAAGAAGGTCAAGAAGGCGAAACCGCCGAAGGAAAAAGCCAAGAAGGTGGAAAAGCCTGAGAAGCCCCCGAAACCCAAGCCGGCCGGGGATGAAAAGGCAGGCGTGGCGGAGGGTGCCGCGCTTTACCAGGGTACGGTAACGCTGACCGTGACGCCGCCGGTGGATTCCGAGCGGCTGGGCAGGTTGTGGGAAGGTTTGTCCAGTGTGGCCAAACTGCGGGTGTTGATGGTGGGTGGGGCGGCCAATGCGGGAACCCAGGTCGTCGTCGCCGCCGAGGAGCCTCTACCCCTGCTCGATATATTGGAAAAGCTGCCTGTGGTGGCCAGTGTGGTCGAAGAGGGCGGCGAGATTCGGGTCGGCCTGAAGTAATCCCGGATTACATGGTCTTTATTTTGGCTCGGGCCCTCTTGCGCCACTGCCAGAAGCCGAGCGAGGCCAGCCCCAGAACTGCGATGATGCCCAGGGTAGTCCATGCCCAGGTCGGCAACGCTCCCCAGGAGAAGCCGACGTAAAACAGCTGGGGATAGCTCCAGCCGCTGGTGTTAGAGGCCCCGTCCACCGACTGTACCCGCCAGTAATAAGGGGATTCTTTTTCGGTCGGGTCCAGCGCCTCTGCTTCCGTCAGCGTGTATTCCAGAGTCTGCAGCCCCGTTTTATTGAGCACGATGCCGTGGAAATCGGCGTCAATCGCAATCTGTAGGGAATAGCTTATACCGCTTTCGTCGCTGACGGCGCTCCAGGCGAAGTGGGCCCGGGAGCTGACGGTTTCGGCGACATTCGGCGTCAGCGGCGTGGGGGTGAGGGGTGGATAGGCTTCCATGTGGAAGATGGCGGTCGCCGTGCTGGTGCCGTCGGTGACGACGATTTCATGAATGCCGGCAACGCTGGGGGGGATGTTAAAATCCAGCCAGAAGGTGCCGTCTTTGGAGGTCAGCTCGCCTATGGGCAGGCTCTCGTCCCCGTTAATGTAGCTGATGGTAATCGTAGAGTCGGGAGTGAACCCGGAGCCGTTGATTCTGACCTCCATGCCGACGTAGCCCGGTGAGGTGAGGCTGGTTTCGGGGTTTATCGTCAGGCCGCCCTGGACGGTAATCTCGGTGGCGGCTTTGTTCAGGCTGGTGTCGCTGGCTTCCACTTCCCGTGTGCCGTAGCTGCCGCCGGTGGGAACCAGGAAGGTGGCCTCGAAGTTGCCGTAGTGGTCGGATTTAATCACTTCGGGGGTGGTGATAACCTCCTCGTCGTCGAGGGTAATGGTTATGGAGGCCCGTTTTTCGAAGCCGTTGCCGCTGATGCTTGCCGTGCCGCCGGTTATCTGCTGGGTGGGGTCGATGGTTATCACCGGTTTCACGGTGAAGGTGGCTTCGGGCGTGTTGCCCGACTCGTCCACGGCGTTCACGATGTGACCCCCCGCCGAGCTGGGCGGGACGATAATGGTACAGGTGAAATCGCCGTTCTTATCGGTCTCGGTGTCGCCGCCGGAGATTTCGGTGAGGTCGCCGTCGTATTCGATGGCTATCGCCTGGTAGGGGCGCAGACCCACGCCCTGGATTTCAATCTCGGTGCCGATTACCCCCTCTTCCGGGCTCACACTGATTTCGCCGCCGATGACGATGAAACCGGCAATGGCGACGATGGTTTGGCTGCGTAAATAGGTGGCGTAGAAGTAGTAGGTGCCGTCGTGGACGTCCTCCACGTCTTCGCCGTCGGTGAGGGCTTCGGGCAGGAATAAGCTGTAGGTGTGGTTGAAGTTGCCGTAGGCGTCGGTGGAGGCCCTGAGCACCATTTCATAGGCGGTTACGTCGAAGTCGATGAGTTCGCCCTCGGCGGCTTTTTCGCTGGAGAAATAGATATTGACGATTTCGTTTTCGAGGAAGGTGTAGCCGTCGAGCTCAATCCAGTCGCCGACTTTGCCTTCGTAAGGATATACGAAAAGGTATTCGCTGGCGGCGAGGGCGGGGGCGGGGACCAGCGTCACCAGCAGGGCGAGGATAATGCCCAGAGCCGCTATAGTGCTTATGCGCCTGATTTTCATTTTACTGACCGTGATGTATCTGGAATTTATTCTAATAATAGGCTGAGGCACGCTTGATGTCAATCACCCGTCGGGGGACTGGGGTGGGGTGGGGGGTTAGAGGTTTACCCGGTTCAGGTTATCTACCCGCCTGAATTTCAGGGCTTCCCGGAAGATGGTCAGCGAAACCTGTTCCGCCATCTTGCCCAGCATGATGACGTCGTTCTGGTAGTCGTTGCGGGAGGTGTGTATCTTCGACCCCAGATAGACTTCGCTAATACCGTAGTGCTTCATCGCCGTTTCGATGAGCAGCCAGATATCTATCCCCCAGCCGTCGGGCCAGTCGCGGCTCTTGGCCAGCTCGCGGAAGAGCTCGGCGGAGGCGCAGATTTCGCCGGAGAGGGGCTGGTTGAAGTGGGCGATTTCGGGGAAAAAGACCCTGGAAAGCGGTTTGGCCACCAGCTTGGTGACGGCGCCGTCGTAGTTGGCGCGCTGGTAGTAACCGCGGGCCATGCCGCAGGTCCTGGTCAGCACCGGCTCGGCGAGCAGGTCTATCCAGCTCGGCGTCAGGTTGGTGATGTCGGCGTCGAGGAACATGATGCAATCGGCACCCCGACGCAGGGCTTCTTTGACGCCGTCCTTCATGGCCACGCCTTTGGCCGGGAAAATGTCGCGGCTTTGCCCGACGACCACGGCGCCGGCGTTCTCCGCCTCGTTGCGGGTGGTGTCCTCCGAGTTACCGTCAACGACCAGTATGTCGGGCTCGAAGCGGCTTTTCCGGGCGGTCTCGATGCAGCGGGCTACCGTTTCCGCCTCGTTGCGGGCGGGGAAGATGACGCAGAGCTTCAGCTCTTCCGTCCTCGGGTAAGCTGTGGTTTGTTTTCTCTCCTCGGTAATGGTCACAGGCCTAACCTCCCTTGTTTGCTTAGCAGCTGGTCGGGGGGTACGCCGAGCGCCTGGGCCAGTTTCCGCACCGTGCTCGGTCTGAGCTTGGTCTGGCCGTGCTCCGCCCGGTAGATGGTGCTTTCGTTGACGCGGGACTGCTGAGCCAGCTCCTTGCGGGAGAGGACCCTGGTCTGTCTGATTTGCTGCAGGTTTCCGTTCATCGTCTCGGCTTTGTTGCGGCTATTATAACATTAATGCATTAAATATGCAATAGATATGCATTAAGTAGGCTTTTGGTTCTAAAAATCCCCCGTAGCGGAGCGTCATCTAGCCGAAAAGGACTTTTTATGCTATATAATGAAGCCATTATGAAGAAACTCATTATTGTCGTCTGTGTAGTCCTGTGCACTTGGCTGCTGCCGGCGTGCGGTGACGGTGACGGAGTTAACGGCGGTGGTGACGGTGGGGGCGGGGGTGAGATGACGGTAGCGGTCGCTTTCGATAAGGTCGAGGGCAGCCGCGATATGGCGGTGGTGGTGACGGTCAACGACGAAAACGGCCTGCCGCTGGCGGGGGCCGAGGTCGCCTACGAGCAGGTGAGCCAGGCTTTCATGTACAACGTGGGGCAGTACTGGGACGAAGGGAGCAGGGATGCGGGCACCAATACCATGGGCATCTACCTGGACTGGCAGTGGGGGGACCTGGAGCCGCAGGACGACGTCTATGACTGGAGCCGCCTTGAGGATACCGGGGAGCTGGATGCCGAGGGCAGGCTGCGGGAGGAATCCGCCGAGAATATTTTCTTGAGAATCGGGGTCATCGCCACCTCGGCCTGGATTGTGGGGGAGGGGATGGACGATTTCACCGACCCGGGCTATCCCGACTGGATTGACCAGAACGACCTGGAGCAGGTCAAGAATAAGTACCTCGAGTTCGTCCCGGCGCTTATCGACCGTTTGCAGTTCAGCCCCGACTTTTACATGATAGAGCTGGAAATCAACGCCCTGGGGCCGCATACCGGCATGACCAACGAGGAGGTAATCGACTGGATGGAGCAGTTGGCGGACGTAATCAAAACCGCCGACGCCAACGCTCGGATTGCGGTTACCATCGGCGCCCAGGACCTTTCTCCCTTCATGGAATGGGCCCGCGAAATCAACCCGGAGCTGGTGGCCCAGGACAGGTACCAGCTGCCGGTGACGGATTTTCTGGAGAGGATGCGGCGGGTGGACTACGACATCATCGCCGTTATCATGCAGCCCTTCGGCTGGATGTCCCAGGGCGATTGGGAAGACGCCCGTGATTTTCTGGAGGGATTGGGTCAGTTCGACAAGGATATCTACATCGGCTGGGCGAGCTTCCTGGCCGAGGAGCCGGTGGTGCCAGCGGTGCTGGACCCAAATCCCAATAACGTCAACGGCGAGGGCGGCTTCGTCTATTATCCCAACCCGGAGGGGCACTCCCCGCAGTGGCAGTGCGAGCAGAGCCTGGCGCTGATGGACTTCCTTATTGCTAACCCTCGTGTTATAGGCGTCCACTGGAACCTGCTCGATTACACGGAGTACGGGGTGGGGGGTCAGTACTTCCAGGTGAAGCTGGCCACCGGTTTTACCACCGGCTATCGGGACGAGAACAACGAAATCGTGCCGGGCGAAAAGCGCCCCGTTTACGATGAGATGAAGCAGCTCTGGTTTGCTCTGTTTGCCCGGGGCACGGCAACCACGGACGCTAACGGCGAGGCGGCTTTCAGCGGCTGGGGCGGCGATTATGAGATTAGCGTCAGCCACCCCGACTACGGGGAGAAAAGCCTGACCGTCGAGATCTATTAGTTTACAAAGGCGCTTTTTTGGGGTTAAAATAGACGGGTTCGGGGCGGTTAGCTCAGTGGTTAGAGCGCTTGCTTCACACGCAAGAGGTCACAGGTTCAAGTCCTGTACCGCCCACCATTTTCCCTACTTCCGCATCAATGTTTTGCGTATATATTTTATGTTGTACATCTGCGAAAAAATCCTACATTAATGGCCCACCACTGCCTGCAAAACTTCAACAGTTCCTTGCAATTCCAAAATAATAATTAGCTGGCTAAACAAATTGCGGTTGTTTTTCTTGATCGCGAATCAAGAAACGGGGCAAATCTACTTTTTCATCGTTTTTTCAAATCTAAAAAATTCGTATTCTTTTAATGGCGTCGGATCGTTTTGCATCTCGTTTACTCGAGGCCGATGTGGACTAGGATTAGATTTGCAATAAAACTCAACGATGTGAAATCCACACTTATTCACATAAAAATGAATATTACGTTTTTCAAAATAAGGGGTAACGAGTTCCCATACTTTGGTTTCAGGATATTGCGTTTCAATTGCCTGCCACGCTGCCGTACCAATTCCACGACTATGCGATTTTGACGAAATAAAAAGTAGATCAACCGAATTACGATGAGTTTCGTTGTTAATTTTCAATACCACGCCTCCCTCATTTTTCCCGTTCAGTGAAATGTGGTAAATGACTGCTCCAGGCGCATTAAAAGACTTCTGAATATTTTCATCTGATGGAATAGGGCCAGATTCTGCATCACCGAAGTTATCTATCACCCCTTTAACGAAAGCGTCCCGTAATTCCTTTTTGAATAGTGCTAAATCCTTTTTTTCCACAAGCACAAGCTGGACTTTATTTTTCAATTTGTTATTCATCTTATTTATCCTTTTTGACAACTGTTAAGTATTAATATCTTCGGAGGAATTAAGCGGTCTTTTATTATATAATAATGCTTTTTAATGTTCCACGAACCTGCGCCTGAGTGTTCCAAAGTATATTGAGCCACAGTTCAGGCGTTTGAGAGCCAGCGTACCAATCTGGTGAGCACCACAACTGCGGAGGTGAAAGCCGATCAATTGATCGTTTCGGTTGACAAAAATATCCAGGCGGGAACGGTTCCGCCATTTCACCCTTGGCGACAATGGATCCATTGATCAATACTATATTGTGGATGTTTTGGCTCTATATTTTAAAGTCTGAAGCCAAGTTCAAATATTTTAGTTCTGTCTACCGTACAGTACCGCCCACCACGGCCTCCCCGGACTTGTACCCCTGCCCCTATTCCCACCGTACCTCCGAGGATGCAAGTCCTGTACCGCCTTTTTGACGGCCGTGTTAGCGGATTTTTTCGTTATTATGGCAGCTTTTGGTATTGCCAAAGACGGGGATTTGTAGTAACATTCGGGTCAGCTAGACCCTACAGATGACGAGCGCACCCGGTAAGGACAGCGAAGTGGCCACGGAGATTCTTCCTTATAATCTGGCAGAACACATGACCGACTATCCGTACCTGGATTTCGTTACCAATGAAATAAAACTCACGCTGGCAAGCGTAGAAGGAGCTTTGACGGGCCAAAGCTCCTTTTGATTATATCGGCCCGGCGGACAAGCTGGTGCCGCTGTGAAACGACCTCCCCATCCGATACGGCGGAAAAATAGATTAACCGATTTTCCCGAGATGAAGGAGGGGCCATGTTAGACCAGTCCAGTCAATGGTACAAGTTGCAGTACCCGGAGTGTTTCGTTGACGAGGAGTTGCGGATGATGCAGAAGACCCTTGCCGATTTCGTCGACAAGGAGATTATGCCGGTCCGGGATAAGGTTGACGATGACATAACTCATGAAAAGGTCATCACTCCCATCCTGAAGAAACTCCAGGTGGGCCTGGGCTACCAGAAGAACAAGGTGCCGGCTGATTACGGTGGCAATCAGCAGCTTTCCATGGTCGGCGATGCCCTGATACAGGAGCAGCTTTCCCGCGCCGACTACGGCATAAGTCTCCACAGCGCCTGCACCGACTGGGGACTGGTCCCGGCTTTACTGGCTTACCTGTCGCCGTCGCCGACGGGGAAGGCCTGGGGGAAGGCCGTCTTCGATAAGTTCGCCCCCCAGTTCACCGCCAACGAGCTGGCGGTGGCTTGCATGAATTTCAGCGAGGAAGATTCCGCCTGCGACATCGAGAACCCGATGAACGAGGGCCGTACGGTAAAGGTTAAAGCCGAGCTTGATGGCAACGAATGGGTGGTCAACGGCAACAAGCTGTGGGCTTCCAACGCCGGCATCGCCGACCTCAACTGCGTCGTCTGTAACATGGATCCCAAGAAAGGCGTGGAAGGCTTTACCCTGGTCTATGTCCCCGAACCCTGGGAGGGGGTCTCCCACGGCGAGTTTGAGGTCAAGTGCGGGGCTAACGCCGACCGGAACACCCCCACCTATTTCGATAACGTCCGTGTACCTAAAGAGTGGGGGCTGCAGGGTCCCGAGGCCTGGTTTATCTTCACCAGCGCCGTCTCGGCGCCCATGCCCCTCAACGCCGCCAACGCCATCGGCACGTTGCAGGGGGCTTTCGACGTTCTGGTCGACTATACCGAGGGCAGGGTGGCCGGGGGCAAACCGGTCAACCGGCACCTCCACGCGGCGATGATACTGGGCGAGATGGCGGCCTTTCTCTCCGTAGGCAGGGCCGCCATTCTGGAGCTGGCCCACCAGTACGACAACATGGATATCTACGGCATGTGGAACACGGAGAGCATGATGGCTAAGGGCCATGCCGTGCATGCCTATATCACCCGCACCGTGCCCGACCTGGTTTCCCGCGGCCTGGAGCTGATGGGTTCCTTCGGCCTGGTTCGGGAAAACGGTTACGAGAAGTATTATCGCGATGCGGTCGTGCTAAAGATAGTCCTCGGTGGTTCGCACCTGGGTTACTTCGAGACCTGCAAGCAGTTCTACGACCTGGACTATTCCGCTTTCGGTCCGGGAAAGCTGCCGAAGTAGGTTGGAAAACCTGTAGGTGCGCCGTAATTTTGTCAATAAAATCCTAAAGAAAGAGGAGGTATAGATATGGATTTGAAGGGAAAGGTAGCCCTGATTACGGGAGGAGGTAGCGGTATAGGCACCGCCGTCGCCAAGCGCTTTGTCGCCGACGGCGCCAAAATCTGCATCACCGGGCGCCGCAAGGAGATGCTGGAAAAGGTGGCCGCCTCGTTCCCAAAGGGGATGGTGACTATCTGCCAGGGAGACATGGCCAAGGAAGAGGATGTCAAGCGCATGGTGGAGGCGACGGTGAAATTCGGCGGTAAAATCGACGTGCTGGTGAACAACGCCGCGCTCAACCACCCGGCGCCGGTTACCGACCTGCCTTTGGAGCAGTGGAACCACGTTATCGCCGTCAACCTGACCGGCCCCTTCCTGCTCATGAAAGAGACCATACCTTATATGCTCAAGGTGGGTGGGGGGTCTATCATCAACATCGCCTCGCTGGGCGGCCTGCGCTGCCTGCCGGCCATGCCCGCCTACTGCAGCTCCAAGGCCGGCCTGATTATGCTCACCCAGCAGGTGGCGCTGGAGTACGGCATCAAGAACATCCGCTCCAACGTGGTCTGCCCGGGCGGCGTCTCGACGGAAATGACGGTTAAGGACTTCGGCGAGTTCGGCCGTATGCTCAAGATAGAGCACAACACCTTCATCAACCAGATAGCCCAGGAGATACCCATGCGCCGCTTCGCCGACCCCTCGGAGATGGGCGGGCTTTGCAGCTACCTGGCCAGCGACGAGTCGTCGTTCATGACTGGCGCGGTGCTCGTTATCGACGGCGGTACGGCCGTGGTTGACGCGGTCGGCGCCGGCATCTCGTCTGCGATGAGGCGAGGCGGGCTGGCGGAGTAAAGGGGTAATTACCCCTTTATTTAGTCGGTAATAAAATCTACCTAGAAAGGAGCAGTGCGGAAAATGGCTAGCTATTACAACAATCTGGTGCAGAAACCAAAGTATGAGGCGCGTACCGAGTACGACGACGTCAAGGGTCGGCAGTACCCGACGATGACCTTCATGAGCAACGAGCTCGTGCCGGGGAGCAACGTCTATATCGAGATGGGCTGGGTGTACGCCATGCCCGACCCCAACCCCCATATCCCCGAGCATACTCACGCCGATTCCGATGAGTTTATCCTGCATATCGGTTCCGACCACAGGAACCCCGAAGACCTCGGCGGGGAGATAGAGTGCGTGGTGGGCGGCGAGCCGCTCAAAATCAACAAGACCTCGGCTCTCTTTGTGCCCAAGGGGGTAGTCCACGGTCCTCTGACCTGGAAGAGCGTTAGCCGACCGCACTTGCAGATGACGATAATAATGGGTGCCGGCACTTTAGCCGAAGCGGCCCCGGCCGGTTACGGAGGCGAAAAATAGGCGTTTAGGTCTCGCCCGCTTCTGAGGCGAAAAGAGCCGCCCCCAGCGCCGCCGTTATCTGGGGCTCCTGGGGTACGGTTACCTTTTTGCCCAACTCCTCTTCGAGCGTCCTGACCACGCCCACGTTGCGCGCCACCCCGCCCGAAAAAACTACGGGCTCCCGGTAATCGACCTGGCCGCCGGCGCCCATGCCCACCACCCGGCGGGCGATGGCTTTGCTGATGCCGTAGGCGATGTCCTCCCGTTTTTTATGCTCCGAGAGCAGGGAGAGCACCTCCGATTCGGCGAAGACGGTGCAAACGCTGCTCAAAACGGCGGGGTCTTTCGACTTTAGGGCTAACGGCCCCAGCTCCTCGATGGGCAGGTTCAGTATCCGCTCGGTCAAAGCCTCTAAAAAGCGCCCCGTGCCCGCGGCGCACTTGTCGTTCATCTCGAAGCGGGCCACCATGCCCGCCTCGTCGAGCTGAATCACCTTGCTGTCCTGGCCGCCGATGTCGATGATGGTGCGGGCTTCGGGGAACAGGGCCCGGGTGCCGCGCGCGTGGCAGATTATCTCAGGGAGGACTTTGTCAGACTCGAAGGCGCGGCGGCCGTAGCCTGTGGCTACCGTGTAGGCTACGTCTGCCTTCGTCCCGCCGCTTTCTTCAAGCGCCGTTTTCAGCGCCTCTCGGCCGCTTTCCCTCCGGTCGTAGCCGGTAGGAATTAGGGCGAAGGCTGTTAGCTTCCCCTTGCCGTCGATGAGCGCCGCCTTGGTGCTCACCGAGCCGATGTCGACGCCGGCGAACAGCTTTAAGCCTTCCGCATCTTCATTATTTCGCATATGCTCTCGATTCTCGTCCGCAACGCCTCCAGGCTGTAGTCACGGTCGTCCCAGTTATCGCCCTCGATGTAGAAGACGGGCAGCCCCGTCTTTTCCTCGACCATGCGCGCTAGCAGGCGGTGGCTGCTGCCCAGCCAGCGGTCGAAGTCCATCAGCCCGAAGACCATGCCGTCGAAGTGATGGGTTTCCAGCTTTTCGCAGATTTGCTCCGCCTGGTAGCCGGGGTTGACCATGCCCGAGGTGCGCAGCCAGCCCTCCGCCGCCGCCATGTAGGGGTCGTCATAGCTGGGCGGTGAGAGCTGCTTCTTGGTCTGGATGAAGAACTCGCTCAAAGGGATGCCCACGCCGTTGTCCTCGAAGGTCTTGGCCACCCAGGGGACGGTGGGGTGCAAGCTATAGATGAGCAGCTTGGGGGTGCCCGCGGGCAGGATGCCTTCCTTTCTGGCTACCCTTTGCCTGACCTCTTCGAGGGTAATGTCCAGCGCCTTTTCCATGCCCTCGATGCCGGTGTTAAAGGGGGTGAACAGCCCTTCCCAGAAGAGGCGGCCGCTGACGGCGCCCAGGGGCTGGGGGTCGGTGGTCATCAGCTGGCCCAGTTCGGCGAGCTTGGCTCCGTAGCGCCGCCAGTAGTCCATCACCTCGAAAATCTTCTCCTCGGGGACCTCGATGCCGATTGCCTCTTGGGCGAACTCGAAGCCGTCCTTCATCTGGGCGGCCAGGTATTCGACGCGCTCGATGACCTCGTCCTCCACCGTGCCCAGGGGCTGGTCGTGGGGGAGGCGGGTGATATAGGTCTTCCACTCGGGGTCGTGGTAGAGGCTGATGAACTCGTCGGTCTTGGGGGCTTCGTCGCAGATAAAGCCCCATATCCAGTTGATGTCGGGGGCGGGGATAACGCCCAGGCGGCGGGCGGCGTAGCGCGCCTTGTTCAGGGCGCAGTGGCGGCAGCCGTAGGGGATCCCCGCCTTTTCGGCCTCCTCCAGGTAAGGGGTGAGCTTGTGGAAGAAGCCGTTCATGACCATGGTCAGAAAGATGTCGGGGAAGGAAACGAAGACCTTCTCCGGCGCGGTGAGCTTGATGGCGTAGTAGAAATGCAGGATGGCGGGCAGGATGCCGTAGACTACCTTCGCCCCCTGCTTCTTATAGTCGCCGGCCCTGGTCAGGTCAATCGTCTCCCTGATAAAGACGCCCAATAATTTCCTGATGCCCTCCATCTTGATGTCGAAATAGGTAGGCAGCTGCTTCTCAATGGCGAATTTAATATCATCCTCGGTCAGGCCCAGCTTTTCCGAAGCCTGTTTCCACTCCGGCAGGTATTGGGGCATTTCGGCTTCCTCGAAGCCGGTCAGTCTCAAAAAGTCCTCGTAGACGTTTTTCATCTTCAGCTCCTCCTCTGGCGGACGGTGGCGACAAAGCTTTCGATGCGCGTCGTTAAGGGTCCTACCGCCTCGCGGGAGTACTCGTAGGATGACTCCAGCTTCAATAACGGAATCTTCAGCTCGTCCATGGCCCGGGAGAGGACGGAGCATTCCAAATCATAGACCTCCTCGAAGGAGAGCTGGTACCAGATGACGCCGTCGATGTCGAGGTCCTCGACCAGCTTGGTGATGGCCTCAATCCGCTGCTCCCAGGCGGGCTGGAAGAGGGAGGGGGGCGTCCTTTCCAGGTAATAGCTTTTGCCCAACCCCGCCATCGGGTCGCCGTTGGCCTTTACCCGCCAGCCGGGCGGGCGGATGCCTTCGTCGAGAAACTCGGCGACGACCACCCCGCCCGAATCCTCAATCAATTTGGGCACGACGTAGTCGCCGACGCCGACGACGTGCCCCGCCATGAGCAGGCGGGGAGCATCTTTGGGGAAGGGGCTTTTCGCTTTTTGCAGCCCGCCGTACAGCTTTTCCAGTCTGGGCAGCGTCTCCTCCGGGTCGCCGTAGAAAGAGTAATGATTTAGCTTGATGAAGTCGTCGCCGCCCAGGGGCGGGGGCTGCTTCTTGCGGAGCAGGCTAATCTTTTGCAGAACGTCCCGGATACTATTGAGGGCGCCGGTGGCGGCTTTCAGCTTCGGCTCGGTGATTTCATGGCCGGTGAGGGCTTCCAGCCGGGCCTTGAGGCGCGCCAGCTCCTTGTAATAGTAGTCGCGGGAGAGCTTCTTTTCCCAGTCCTGGGGCACGCCCAGGCGCATGGTGGGCAGCTTAAAATACTCCAGCAGGTCGGCCAGCCTCGACTCGTGGCAGTCGCTGCACTGGGCGACAATCAGGTCGAGTAGGGGTATCACCGGGTCGATGCCCAGCAGATGGTAGCCTATCTGGGAGCGTCCGTAGGGGCTCATGAAGCGCAGCATGTAGGGGATAACGGCGTCGGGGGGCTCGGGTTGCCCGCCTCTACAGAGCAGGTAGGGGACGGCGCCCGAAGCGTAGATAAGCTCCTCGGGGACGAAGCGGCCGATGTAACCGACCGCCTTGACGCCTTTCCGTTTACGCTCCTTCAGTGTCTCCGGTCGTATGCGGGCAATATGGGCCAGCTCTGCCATCGCTTCCAATGCCTTCACCCCCGTTATTCATTATTTTAAGATTACCAGTGACCAAGGACTACTTTACTCCAGCTTACTAAAGGTTTCAAGAGCATTGATAATCGTTACGTCTTACGCTATCATCTTGATAGCAAACTTTAGGGGGCGCATATGGAGTCTTTCAGCTGGTGGCGCGACGAGGACCGGGCACTGGCGGTTGAGGTGGGGAAGTTCGTCGAGGAGGCCATGCCCGCCGCCGAGGTAGCCTACTGGAAACGTGAATTTCCCCGCGACATTCTCAAGAGCATCGCCGACAAGGGCTATTTCGGCGCCGGCGTGCCCGAGAAGTACGGCGGGATGGGGCTGGGCGCCACCGGGGCCTGTATCGCCATCGAGGAAATCAGCCGGCTGCCCGGGGTGGGCTGGATATTCGGCGCCGCCATGCTGGGGGGCTGGCACCAGGTGATTGACTTCGGCACCGAGGCGCAAAAAAGGCGTTTTCTGCCCGCCATGGTGCGGGGGGAGCTGGGGGCGGTGGCCATGACCGAGCCCGGCGTGGGCACCGACGTCGCCGACATCGAGACTACCGCCGAGCGCAAGGGCGGTAGCTACATCGTCAACGGCAAGAAGCGCTTCGTCACCGGCACCGGTGCCGCCAGCCGCTATATGCTCTACGCCCGCACCAGCGACGACCCCGAGGACATACGTAAACACCGTCAGCTGAGCGGCTTTATCGTGGAGAAGGGGATGCCCGGCTTCACCGTGGAGAAAATCAACGAGGTGATGAGCTTCGACAACGTGCCCAACGGCTATTTGAGCTTTATCGACGTGGCCGTGCCCGAGGCCAACCGCATCGGTGCGGAGGGGGAGGGGTGGCGGGTGATGGTGCTGGCGCTCAACTACGAGAGGGCGCTGGTCTCGGCGCAGGTTTTGGGCTCGATGAGGGAGGCGCTGCGGGCCGTCGTTTCCTACGGGCAAAGGCGCATCCAGTTCGGCAAGCCCACCATCGATATCCCCACCAACCAGTTCAAGGTGGCCGACATGATTGCCAACCTCAAGCTGTCGCGACTGGCCACCTACTACGCCGCCCACCGCCTGGATGAGAGCGAGAACGCCGCCGTGGACTGCTCCGTGTGCAAGGTGTTCAACACCGACAGCGCGGTGGCGATGGGGGCGGAGGCGATACAGGTCATGGGCGGCGACGGCACCACCAAGTTCTATCCTTTGCAGAGAGTAATGAACGAATCCAAGGTGGCCCAGATTGCGGGGGGCACCAACGAAGCCGTCAAGATTACCCTCTACCGCATGGGGCTTAAAGCTATGGCCGAAGACTTCAAGATGCCGCGCCGCGTCCGCCACGAAGAGCTGGGGGTGCCCGTGCCCTCCGCCGAAAAGCCGAAGAAGCTGGCTGAAATCGACGAAGACAGCCTGCTCGCCGTCCTCGCCGAGAACTACCGCGTCGCCCCCGGTCTTTACATGAGCCGGGACGACCTCAAAGAGCACTTCGCCGTCGGGGACACCGAAGTAGAAAAAGTGCTTTTGTCCCTGCAGGAAAAGGGGCTGGTCAAGCTGCACCGTAAAGGCGGGGCGATCAGGATGGCCAAGGCGAGCTACGAGGGACTGAAAAAGGCCCACCCGCCCGACTATTACCGCTGGTTCCCGTCCTGGGTCAAGGACGAAGACATATTCTAGCCGTACTTTCGCCCGCAAAAAGCCTTTCGGGGAGGTAGACAATGGAAAAGCGCATCAAGAAGCTCCGCGAAGCTAAAGAGCAAGCCGCCCTGGGGGGTGGCCAGGACAAGGTTGACCGCGAGCACGGGAAAGGCAAGCTGACGGCACGCGAGCGCATCGACCTTCTCCTCGATAAGGACAGCTTCAACGAGTTCGGCATGCTGGTCAAATACCGCCTGGGCGCGCCCGGAGACGGCGTCGTCACCGGGCACGGCACCATAGACGGGCGGCGGGTCTGCGTTTTCGCCCACGATGCCACCGTTTTCGGCGGCTCCCAGGGCTACATGCACGGGCGCAAGCTCTACAAGATTCACGAGATGGCGCTGGACATGGGCGTGCCCCTCATCGGCCTCAACGATTCGCCCGGCGCGCGCGTGGTCAGGCCGGAAAAGGCGGGCAGCGACGACCCCTACCGCGTCAGCGACGAAAAGCACGCCGGCGTCGTCTTCTACATCAACAGCCGCTGCTCCGGGGCGATACCCCAGATTTCGGCGGTTCTGGGCAACTGCACCGGCGGCTCGGTCTACTCGCCGGCGCTGACCGACTTCATCTTCATGGTGGACGGGCTTTCCCACATGTGTATCACGGGGCCCAGGGTCATCAAGTCGGTGACCGGTGAGGAAATCAGCCTGGAGGAGCTGGGTGGGGCCAAAGTCCACAGCCAGCTTACCGGCGTCGCCGACTTCAGGGTGAAAAGCGAAAAAGACTGCATGCAGGATATCCGGCGGCTGCTCTCCTTTTTGCCCTCGAACTGGCGGGAAAACCCGCCTAAAATAGACACTAAAGACGACCCGGAGCGTTTCAACGACGCACTGGCTGAAATCGTGCCCGAGGAGGCGACCCGGGGCTACGACATGCGTAAGGTCATCGGTGAAATAGTCGATAACGGCGACTTCGTCGAGGTCAAGGCCGAGTTCGCCAGCGAGATAATCGTCGGTTTCGCCCGGCTGGAGGGCGGCACGGTGGGCGTCATCGCCAACCAGCCCATGGTGCGCGCCGGTTGCATGACGGTGGACAGCTCGCGCAAGCAGGCGCGCTTCATCCGCTTCTGCGACGCTTTCAATATCCCCCTCGTGCTACTGGTGGACACGCCCGGCTATCTGCCCGGTAAGGCGCAGGAGCACGCCGCTATCATCCATCACGGCGCCAAGGTGCTCTACGCCCTTTCCGAAGCCACCGTGCCCAAGATGGCGGTGCTGATGCGCAAGGTCTACGGCGGCGCGGCGCTGGGCATGGGCATACTGCCCGGTTTCGGCACCGACCTGGTCTTCGCCTGGCCCACCGCCGAGGTCGGCGCCATGGGGGCGGCGCAGGCCGTCGAGCTTTTCTACGCCGAAGATATCAAGCAAGCGGAGAAGCCCGACGACTTCCGCACCCGAAAAATAAAGGAATACAACGAGCTTTACGCCGACAGCCTGGCTCTGGCCTCCCAGGTGACCTATGTCCAGGATATCATCGAGCCGCGGCAGACCCGGCGCTGCCTGGTAAACTCGCTGCGACTGATTCGGGATAAGAAGCTGCCGCCTGACCCCAAGCGGCACGGCAACATGCCCCTCTAGGGTGCCGTCGGCTTTCATCGAACAGGGGACGGAGGTACAGAATGGATTTTGAGCTATCCGAAGAGCAGCTGATGCTGCGCGACATGGCGCACAAATTCGCTTTGCAGGAGATGGCGCCCACGCTGCGCGACTACGAGCGGGAGCGCAAGATAAACTACGGCGTTATTAAGAAAATGGGCGAGCTGGGGCTGCTGGCGGTGCACCTGCCCCAGGAATACGGCGGAGCGGGGCTGGACTACCTCTCGGCGGCGATTGTCTGGGAGCAGTTGAGCCGGGTCAGTTGGTCGCAGACGCTGGCCTCGGTGGGGCAGTGCGTGCTGGGAGGAACCATCCTGACCAAAGCCGCCAGCGAGGAGCAGAAAAAGAAATACCTGCCGTCGCTTTGTAAAGGGGAAACTATTGTCGCCATGGCCGCCGTCGAGCCCGACGCCGGCAGCGACGCCACCTCTATCGAGACTTCGGCCGTCCTCGACGGCGACGAATGGGTCGTTAACGGCAACAAGAACTTCATCAGCCACGGCGGTATCGCCGACACCGTCCTCGTCCTGGTGCAAACGGATAAGTCGAAAGGCATCAAGGGCATGGCCGTTATCGCCGTGGACAAGGGCACTCCCGGTTTTTCCAGCCGCGAGGTGCAGATGGTGGGCGACAGGTCGGGCGACATCTCCGACCTCGGTTTTATCGATTGCCGTGTGCCCGCAGGGAATCTAGTCGGGGAGGTGGGGCGGGGGCTGCAGAACAGCCTGGCCGGTATCGACACGGCGCGTCTCTTTATCTCGGCGGGCGGCATCGGCATGGCCCAGGGCTGCCTGGACGCCTGTATCAGCTACGCCAAGGAGAGGCACCAGTTCGGCAAGCCCATCGCCAGCTTCCAGCTGGTGCAGGAGGCGATAGCCCGCATGCAGGCCGAGACCTCGGCTATCCGCTGGCAGGTCTATTACGCCGCCCAGCTGAAGAGCCAGGGCAGGCCGCACGCCAAGGAGCTTTCCACAGCCAAGTGGCTGGCCAGCGAGCTGGCGGTGAAGGTATCCCACGACGCCGTCAGGTTGCACGGCGCCTACGGTTGCACCGACGACTTTCCCGTTGAGCACCACTACCGCGACGCGGTATTGAGCACCATACTCGGCGGCACCACCGAGATGCACAAGCTGCTTATCGGGCGGGAGATACTTGGCATAAACGCTATGGTTTGACCGCCGCAAAAGGGCCGTTTTTAGCCGGAAACAGGGCCCGCTAAAAGGGGGTATTTTCGATATCGGAGATCCCCCTTTTTTCATTTAGAGAATATTTATAATTCCCGCCGGTCTTTTTAGTCTCTATTAACTATTGGTATGTTAGGATAGCTGAGTTTAGCATATTCGTAGAGTATTGAGACGGGGTGAGAATAGTTGTCTTCATCTGGCTCACCCCGCAAAATCAGGAACTAGATTGGTGGGGAACAGAATGGTTCAGGAGGTTATCGAAAGGGAGTCATCCAGAAGCGGGGTTATGGCGTTTCTGTCTCGTCTTCTGGGGTGGCTGGTAGGGTCGGCGGAGGAAGCCGACGTCAAGGACCGCCGTAAGCTCAAGCTTTTAACCGGTTTACTGCTGGCTACCGCCGTTAACGGCTTCATCGGCGTCATTGTCAGGAACGACCTGGGTATCGATGCCTGGGTCAATCTTTTAGTTGTCAACTGTATCATTGCCATCGGTTACGGCTTGAGCCGGGCGAAATTTTACAAACCGGCGCTGATAATTATCCTGACGGTTCCCGCTCTCAATATCGTCGGTATGGTTATTACCGGCTCCGAGCCAATCGGCATCGTCCAATCGCTACCCTGGCTGGTGTTACCCTTCCTGGTCGCCAGCATCTTTTTATCCCGGCTTCAGACCTTCATCGTGGCCACCGGCTACCTGGTTTTCATGGGAGTCCTCTTGCCGCTGGCGGGGATGCCTGTCGAGTCCATAGGCGAGACGCTCGCCTTTTTCGTTATGGTGTTTTTCCTGGTGATAGCCATCACCGTTATCCGCCAGCGGGACCGGGTGCGTATCGAGAACGAGCTGGCGCGGCGGGTTGAGGCGGAGGACGGTTTGAGGATTAACGAAGAGCGCTTTCGTATAATGGCCGATAACGCCAGCGACATGATGATACGTATTCTGCTGGAGCCGACCTTCAAGGTGGACTACGTCAGTCCGTCTGCCGAGCGCATCACCGGCTACGCGCCCGCAGAGTTTTACGAGGACTCCGAACTGGGGTTCAAAATAATCCATCCCGACGACAGGCAACGTTTCATAGGTTACACCAAAAATAAAGATATGGAGCACCACCCCAGCACCGTACGCATGATTCGTAAAGACGGCAACGTCATCTGGACCGAGCAGGTGTTCAATACCATCAAAGATGATGACGGCAAGCCCGTAGCCGTTCAGTCCATCTGCCGCGACGTCACCGAGCGTAGGTTGATGGAGCAGGAGATTGAGACAAAAGAGGAAAGATACCGCCTTATTTTCGAGTCGGCCAATGACATCATCGTCTTCATGGATAACAAAGGTGACATCATCGATGTTAACCGCAAGGCAACCGATATCGGCGGCTACACCCGGGGAGAGCTGGTGGGCAAGAATATCCGGACGCTGACCAACGTCATGACCAAGAAGAGCGCCGCCATTGTCGTCAAGAACTTCATGCTCCGGCTGCTCGGCAAGGACGTGCCCGCTTACGAGGTCGAAATGTACCGGGGTAACGGCGAGAAGCTGAACGTCGAAATCAACGCGATGGCCGTCAAGGATGGCGATAAGGTAATCGGTAACCTGGCCACTTTGCGGGATGTCACCGGGCGGCGGAGAGCAGAAGCAGTGCTCGAGTATCAGAGAAGCCTGATTGACCAGATTCTCGCCGCCACGCCCAACGCCGTCCTGGTGATAGACGAGAAAATGAAGCTGCTGCTGGCCAACGATACCTTTTACAAGAAGTTCTACCTGAAAAAAAGCAGGGTTGAGGATAAGCCGCTTGATGAAGTCATCAGGGCGGAAGGGTTCCGAGCGGCGCTGACCGCAGCCATCAAAGACAGTAAGAACGAGAACTCTTTCGAGTTCAGGTATAAGGTTAAGGAAATGCCTCGAATTTGCCTCGCTAAAGTCGCTAAGATGCAGCGTAATCGCTACCTGGTCCTAATCAGCGATATCACCGAGGAACGGGAGAACCAGGAGAGATTATACCTCACCGACCGTCTGGCTTCGGTAGGCGAGATGGCGGCGGGCGTCGCCCACGAGTTGAATAACCCGCTGACCAGCATTATCGGGCTTTCCAGCCTGCTCAATGACCAGGAAGAGCTGCCCGCCGATACTAGAGATGACCTGGCGGCGATAAACTCCGAGGCGCAAAGGTGCGCGGCCATCGTCAAGAGCATGCTTACCTTCGCCCGGAAGCACGCCCCGATGAGGGAGCCGCTGCAGTTGAGACGGGTCGTGAAGGACGTACTCGACCTGCGGGCTTACGAGCTGCGCTCCCAGAATATAAAACTGGAAACCGACCTGCCCGACGACCTTCCCAAAGTTATGGCCGATTATTTCCAGATGCAGCAGGTGTTCCTCAACATCGTGCTCAACGCGGAGTCGGCCATGGGTGAGGCTGACGGTCAAGGCACGTTGCAGGTAACCGCTAAGAAGATAGACGGTCACGTCGCCATTTCGTTCTCGGACGACGGGCCGGGTATCAGCAAGGAGAACATGGGGCTAATATTTAATCCGTTCTTTACCACCAAGGGGGTCGGCAAGGGGAGTGGTCTGGGGTTGAGCATAAGCTACGGGATTGTCGCCTCGCACGGTGGCCGGATATATGCCAAGGGTAATGCCGATAAGGGGACGACCTTTGTCGTCGAGTTGCCCGTTATCGGAAGTTAAGGAGAAGACCATGACGACGGAGCAAGCCAACAAGAGGATTCTGGTGATTGAGGATGAACCTGTCCTCGGTGTTTTGTGCCGGAGAGTGCTTACTGCCAGCGGTTTCGACGTGGACGTGGTCAGCAACGGACTGGACGCCCGAAAAGCCGCCGACGATAAGGAATACGATATGTGCGTGTCCGATATCAGGCTGCCGGGAATGACCGGTATCCAGCTTTACGAGCACTGGGAAAAAACGAGCAACCCCCTGGCCGATAAGCTGATTTTCATCACCGGAGACACCCTGAATAACTACATCCAGGAGTTTCTCAAGAAGTCCAGCCCGCCTTGTATCGCTAAGCCTTTCGAGCCCGAGGAGCTGGTGAAGGCGGTCAAGTTAACCCTTTCCTGAAGATAATAACGGAAATAGAAAAAGCTCCTGCGGCATAGGCGGCTTAAATAGACTTAGGATTTAAGTTCCGCTTATGCCGCTTCTTTAAATCGGTAGCCGACGCCGGATACGGTGGTGATGTGGCGGGGGTGTTTGGGGTCGGCTTCGAGCTTGGCCCGCAGGCGGCTGATAAAGACGTGGAGGTATTCCCTTTCCTCGGCGTAGTCGGGCCCCCAGACCTTTTGCAGGAGGTGGGTGTAGGTGAGCACCTTGCCCGCGTTGAGGGCCAGTTCCTGGAGGAGGGCGTACTCGGTAGAGGTCAGCTCGACCTCTTTGCCGCCGACGGTTACCTTGCGCTTACTGAAGTTGATTTCGAGGTCGCCGCTGGCGATGGAGGGAATGGAGGGCGCGGCGCTGGCCTCCCGGGCGCGGCGCATCACCGCCCTGACCCTGGCGATGAACTCGTCTTTGCCAAAAGGCTTGGTGATGTAGTCGTCGGCGCCGAGGTCGAGGCACTTGACCTTGTCGCTCTCGTTGGCGAGGGCGCTGAGCATGATGACCGGAATCTGCGACCACTCGCGGAGGCGGCGACAGACCTCGTGGCCGTCCATCGAGGGCATCATGATATCGAGGACAACCAGGTCGGGCATCTCGGTTTCCACTCTCTTCAGCGCCTGGACACCGTCCATAGCCGCAATCACTTCGTAGCCTTCGGCTTCGAGGTTGGAGCGAAGATACTTCAGTATGCTTAGCTCGTCATCTACTATCAGAATACGTATCTTCTTCATATCCTCTTTTACATAGGCAAACGGGTGAGTGGCGGAGATTCAGGTCTCACTCGTGTAGATTCTAAGGGGTGAAAGAGACAACGACAAATTTTAGCCTTTATTGACCACTATTGTCAACATATCTCAAATATGCTCTGCTTGGCACGGCTTTTCGGGGGGTGGGGGAGGGGCTACTAGAAGCCTTCCAGGCGCGGCTTCTTCCAATTGTCAGCTTTGTTTCTCAACTCACGGGCGCTGGTGAGAGCGTTTTCGGTATACTGGGCGCCGGCCAGCATGACCGCCAGCTCTTTGAGGCGGGCGTCGTCGCCAAGTGACTCCAGACGGCTTAAAGTCCTCGTCCCCGCCATCTCCTTGTGGACGCTGAAGTGGGCGTCGGCGAAGGCGGCAATCTGGGGTAGATGGGTGACGCAGACCACCTGGTGGCTGCGGGAGAGGCTGCTCAGCTTGCGGCCGATGATTTCCCCGCTCCTGCCCCCGACGCCGATATCGATCTCGTCGAAGATGAGCACCGGCGTGTGGTCGGCTTCGGAGAGCGCCCCCTTGAGGGCCAGGGTGAAGCGGGAAAGCTCGCCGGTGGAGGCGATTTTGGCCAGAGGCTTGATGGGCTCGCCGGGATTGGTGGCTACCATGAACTCGACGCTATCGACGCCTTCGCCGGTGAAGGCATAGGCGCCGTCGGGGAGGGACAGGCCGTTTTCGTCCTTTTCCCTCTTTATATCCACCCGAAACTCGACCTGGGGCATGTTCAGGTCGTTAAGCTCTTTCTTGACCTCGGTTTCCAGCTTCCGGGCGGCTTTGGCGCGTTCTTCCGAGAGGCGCTGGGCGATTTGCCCCATTTCCTCTTTAAGGGCGGCGGCGGTCTCTTTGAGTTGGGCGCCCTTTTCCTCGGAGCCGGCGACCTCGTCCAGCTCCTTTTGCGCTTTAGCCAGGTAGGCCAACACCTCGCCGAGGCTCTGGCCGTATTTCCGTTTCAGGCCGCGAATCAGCTCCAGCCGGGTTTCAATCTCTTCGAGTCGGTTGGGGTCGTATTCCAGTGTGTCGCTGTAATCCCGGATGCTCCGCGCCGTCTCGGTGATGCCGTCGATGGTCTGTTCCAGAAGGTCGAGCTGGTCCTTGAGGGAGGGGTCGATTTCGACCAGCCTTTTCACCGCCTGGGCGGCTTCGTTGAGCCGTTCCAGCGCCGCCGACTGTCCCGGGGTGTCCTCTCCGTAGAGGGCCTGGTAGGCTTCGTAGGATATCGTTTTCAGCTTCTCGGCGGAGGCGAGTATATCGCGCTCCCTTTCCAGTTCGGCTTCCTCGCCTTCCTTGAGCTGGGCGCGGCCTATCTCGTCGAGCTGGGAGCGCAAAAACTCCTCGCGGCGGGCGCGCTCCTGCTCGTCCTTTTCCAGGGCGGCCAGCTCCTGTTCCACCCTGTTCAGCTCTCTGGCTTTTTCACCAAAATTCTGCCGCGGCTCCAGCGTGTGGGCGTAGGCGTCGAGGAAGTCGAGGTGGGAACGGTTGTCGAAGAGCGAGAGGTGCTGGCTCTGGCCGTGGATATCCACCAAAAGGCCGCCTATCTGGCGCAAGAGCGTCTTGGTCACGGCGTGGCCGTTGACCCGGATGACGTCGGCGCCCTTGCGGCGAAGCTGGCAGTCGATGACCAGGGTGTCTTCGCCGCCCAAATCTTTTTCCGCCAGCAGCGCTTGGAGCGGCGCCAGGTTTTCTTTTGTAGGGAGGTTGAAAACGCCCTCGACCCGGGCCTGGTCGGCGCCGTGGCGGATAACCTCGGCGTCGGCTTTGCCCGCCAGCAACAGCTCCACGGCGTCGATGACCAGCGACTTGCCGGCACCGGTCTCGCCGGTGATGACGTTAAAGCCCTCGCCGAGCCGCCAGTTCATGTCCTCGATGATACCCAGGTTCTTGACTCTAAGTTCGACTAACATACTTTATTATACCGTGTCCAACGCTTTCTTTAAGAAACGGGCGATTTTGCTGCGGATAAAAGGATACCAGAGCCAGATGGTGGGGTGGGTGGCCGGCAGCCAGGAAATAGGCGGTTTTCCCGCCTCCCTCCAGAAGTCCAGCGTCGCCTCTCTGGGGATGGCCTCGTCCCAGCGGGCGTTGAGCATGAGCAACGGTCTTTGCCGCAGGCGGTGGGCAAAGGTCATCGGGTCGAGCCAGAACTTCTCGTCGGGGGGCGGCACATTTTCCAGGCCCTTGGCTTCGATTTCGGCCAGGTAATTCGTATAGACCTTCAGGTTTTCTTCGTAGCCGGCTTTGGCCAGCTCGCTCCGCTTGCTGTAGCCGCTGTTGCGGGTCTCCCAGCTGATTTTGGTGCTGTTGCCGCCGGTGACGATGAGGACGGCGGCTTTAAGGCGCTCTTCGATGCCCATGGTTATCGCCGAAATGAAGCCCCCGAAGCTGATGCCGACGGCGGCTACCTTTTCGGAGTCGATCTCATCGCGGCTTTGCGCCCAGTCGATGACCTGGCGCAGGTCGATAACCGTCATGCGGTGGTTTTCGAACCATTCCTCCTCGGTGAGGTGGGGGAAGCGTTTTACGGCGCTCTCGGTCATGCGGCGGGAGTGCATTATCGAATAGAGGACGAAGCAGGCCATGCCTTGCCCGGCCAGCGCCCTGGCCAGCATCCGGCAGGGGATGGCGCTGAAGTCGCCGACGCCGTGCAGCAGCACCACCAGCGGGGCGTTGGCTGCCTTTTGGGGCTGGTAGTAGTCGCCCAGCACGGTGTTGTTCTTCTCGTGGGGGGTGGGTCGGGCGGCGGGGAAGTCGACCAGGTAACGCCGCCAGCGGCGGGTGGTTTGCCTCAGTTGCAGGTTGGGCTTGAAATCATCCCTGGGGTATTCGTATGGGTTCATCGCTTCAAATAGACAGGCCTGACACCCGCAAAAGGAGGCGGGAAGTCGAGGCCTTTATTGCTGCATGCTGTCGATAATAATTCCTGCGGCCAGCCTGACGCCCGTTCCCGGGGGCAGCCCGCACTTCTCAAAACCCTTCTCCCGGGCGAAGGCCGCCATAGCTTCGGCGCTGTCTCCGGGGTTTATCTTGTGCCCGATGGTCACCTTTTCGATTATTCTGGCGCAGTGCCGGAAACCCAGCTTCTCTTCGAAAAGGGCCATAAATTCCTGGGCGACCCCTATGGTTCGGCCCTTCGCCTCGTAGTCCAGGGGGTCGTCGCTGCCGAAAAAGAGCCCGAGGGCAATCAGGCTGCCGCTGATACCCCCGCATATCTCGCCGCTGCCGCCGATGCCCGGAAATGGGGTCAGAGCCTTGATTATATCCATATTGCCCAGGCCGAATCCTTCCAGGAGGGTAAGCGCCGTGGACTGGGCGCAATTCTTGAGCATGAAGTTATATTCTTCAGCCCGCCGTTGCAGTTGTTCGAGAAATTGTTCCTTGTTGGCCAGTAGCTCTTTCGGGTCGAGCCGCTTCCTGGGGATATCGTCCTCGGCCAGCTTGTTGACCCTGGCCGCGATGGCTTTTTCATCCCACTCTCTGGCTGCTAATTCGTCCACCTTTCGCTTCAAGGCTGCATAATCTGGCATCGATTACTCACCTCCTGGCTACTTTATCTGGACAATTAGCTTAGTATAGCACGGTTCGGCTCCGTTTTGGAAGCGTTTGACGGGTTGACAAAGGACTACCGCCTGCTTTAGTGTATTTATTGACGGGTAGGGGCCTTCCGTGGTATTATACAGAAGCGGCAAACGGTTGCCGCTTACCGTAAATTAAGAGGTCGGTAATGAAGAGGGTTTACGTTAAAGAAGAGGTCTGTATCGGCTGCCGCCTTTGCGAGGTGTACTGCCAGTTGCAGCACGCCCGCTCCTCGGACCTGGTAAAGGCGTTCAAGGCAGAGTCGCCGCCGCCCTTGCCCCGCCTGCGGGTGGACGAGAGGGGAGTGGTGTCGCTTTCGGTGCGCTGTAAGCAGTGCGACGACGCGCCCTGCGTCCAGGCCTGCCTTACCGGCGCCCTGAGTCGCGACCCGGAGAGCCGCCTGGTGACGGTGGACGAGGACAAGTGCATCGGCTGCTGGACCTGCGTGCTGGTCTGCCCACTGGCGGCGATAACGCCGGATAAAGAGCAAAAGAAGGCGCTTAAGTGCGACCTTTGCCAGGGGGAAGAGATTCCCGCTTGCGTGGCTAACTGTCCCAACGAGGCGCTGGTATACGTCGAGGAACCGGAAGCCAGTCCCGCTAAAGGGAGATGATAACCCAAAAATAAAGGGAGGTGTATCATGTCGCACAACTGGGGACCGCACTATATCGTTCCTTCGGAGGTACTGAAGAAGTACTCGGGCAGCGTGCTTTTGCGCGAGGAATATGACGAAGAGCTGCTGGACAAGGAGCTCAAAGAGCTGGGTCTGGTCGGGCCTATCCAGCGGGTGGTCAACCCCTGGTATTTCCGCCGCAAGAACGCCGGCACCTGGATTAAAATCGGCGAGTCCACCGACAAGCAGGCCAACTTCCCGGTGCGGTGGGACACCACCGGATTGCCCAACGGCCAGTACGAGATATTGGGACTGATGCACGTCTTCGTCCGCCCCAACGGCGACGAGGTGGCTATCGCCCGTGAGAACGTGGTCGAGGTTACCGTCGTCAACTAGGTTCGCCGGAAACTTAAGGATAACGGGATGATTGCCATAATTGATTACGGCGCGGGAAACCTGCGCAGCGTGGTTAACGCCATCGGCAGGCTGGGCTACGAGGCTAAAGTGACCTCCAGCCCCGCCGAGGTGCTCGACGCCCGGGCGGTGATACTGCCGGGGGTGGGCGCGGCGGCGGATACCATGGCCAACCTGAGACAGCAGGGGCTGGACGAGCCTATACGGCGGGTTATCGCCGGGGGCAAGCCCTTCCTCGGCGTCTGTATCGGCATGCAGGTCCTTCTGGGCGGCACCGAAGAGGGCGGCAACCACCAGTGCCTGGGGGTCGTCCCCGGCATGGTGCGCAAGTTCGCCCCGGGCCTGAAAGTGCCGCATATGGGCTGGAACCAGCTCAAGCAGAGGATAGCCCACCCCGTTTTCGAGGGTATCGCCGACGGCGCCGACTTCTACTTCGTGCACAGCTATTACGTCGAGCCCGAAGACAAGGCGCTGGTTGCCGGCGAGACCGAGTACGGCATACCCTTTTGCAGCGTGCTGGCCAGAGACAACCTGATTGCCACCCAGTTCCACCCCGAAAAAAGCGGGGAGACGGGGCTTAAGGTTTATGATAATTTCATCAGGATGGCGCTTAAATAATGGCTAAGCTAGATAAGATAAAATACCTTATAATCGGCAACTCGGCGGGAGGCATCGGCGCCGCCGAAGCTATCCGCGAGCTGGACGGTGCGGGGACGATAGCCATCGTCTCCGACGAGCCCTATGCCGCTTATTCGCGGCCGCTTATCTCGGAGCACCTTTTCGAGGGAAGGCCCCTGGAAAGGATGCTCTACCGCCCCGCCGATTTCTACGAGCAGAATAACATCCAGACCGTCTTCGGGGAGAAGGTGGCCGAGGTGGACTACAGCGGGCACAGCCTTAAGCTGAAGAACGGCAGGAATCTGGAGTGGCAGAAGCTGCTGCTGGCCACGGGCGGCTCGCCCATCGTGCCCAAGATGGACGGCGGAGATGCAAAGGGCATTTTCACTTTCACCAAGCTCGACGACGCCAGAGAGATAGACAAGTTTCTTACCAAGCGCAAGGGCGAGGTTAAAGCCCTGGTCATCGGCGGCGGGCTTATCGGCGTCAGCGCCAGCGAGGCGCTGGTCAAGCGCGGGGTGAAGGTCGCCGTCGTCGAGATGAAAGACTGGATACTGAACACCATCCTCGATGAAGAGGCGGCGTCTCTGGAAGCTAAAGCGCTGGCCGCCGCCGAAGTCGAGATAATAACCGGCCAAACCGTGGCTAAAATCAACAAGGATAAATCGGGTGCCGTCTCCGGTGCCACGCTCGACGACGGACGTACCGTTGCCGCCGACATGATCGTGGTCGCCATCGGCGTTACGCCCCGTCTGGAGCTGGCCTACGGAAAGCTGAAGACCAACCGCGGCATCGTCGTCGACCGCGCCATGCAAACCTCGGCGCCCGATGTCTATGCCTGCGGGGACGTCGCCGAAGCCTATGACTTCGTCTTCGGCGAGAACCGCGTCACCCCGGTCTGGCCCAACGCCTATGTCGGCGGCCGGGTGGCCGGGCAGAACATGGCGGGCTCATCTGCGGAATACGTTGGCGGGACGGCCATGAACTCCCTGAAGTATTTCGGGATCAATATCGTCTCGGCGGGCATGGTTAGCGCCCCCGATAAAAGCTACGAGGTCGTCAGCAAGAGGCGCGACGGCGTCTATAAAAAGATAATACTCAAAGACGGGCTGGTCGCCGGGCTGGTCTTCGCCGGCGATTTCGCCAAGGCGGGCATCGTCTATAACCTGATGAAAGATAAGGTAAAGGTGGACGGCTTTAAGGACGAGCTGGTCGGCGACGACTTCGGGCTGGCTTCGCTGCCGGAGGATGTCTGGCGCGCCCGTCTGGAATCGCAGGCGACAGGGGCTGGAGAATAGCCATGATTGATTTCAGAGAGATAAACAACCCCCACCGCGACAGCAAGGTAATCGACGCCTGCTCCATATTCGGCGCCATGAATATCTCCGGGGGCAGGTTCTCCGGGGAGGGGGTTATCAAGGCTATCGCCAACATGCACGACCGCGGTAACGGTCTGGGCGGCGGCTTTGCCGTCTACGGTCTCTACCCCGATTACAAAGACCAGTACGCCTTCCACATCATGTATCTTAGCGAAAAGGGCAGGCAGAATACCGAGGCCTTTATCAAAGAGAACTTCAAGCTGGTCGCCGAGGAAGAGGTGCCAGCGCGGTTGACGCCCAAGATTAGCGACCCGCCGCTGGTGCGCCGCTATTTCCTTGACATAAAGAAAGATAAGCTGGGCGGGATGAACGAGGACGATTACATCGTGGACCGGGTGATGGACATCAACACCAGGATGGGCGACAGTTTCGTCTTCTCCAGCGGCAAGGACATGGCCGTTTTCAAGGGAGTCGGCTACCCGGAGGACATCGCCGAATACTTCTGCCTGGAGCAATACCAGGGCTACCTCTGGACGGCGCACGGGCGCTTCCCGACCAACACCCCCGGCTGGTGGGGTGGGGCGCACCCCTTCTCCATCCTGGACTGGACGGTGGTGCATAACGGCGAGATTTCTTCCTACGGCATCAACCGCCGCTACCTGGAGCAGTTCGGCTACCTTTGCACCATGCAGACCGACACCGAGGTGGTAGCTTACGCCGTCGACCTTTTGATGCGCAAGCACGGCCTGTCTCTGGAGACGGCCGCCGAGATACTGGCGGCGCCTTTCTGGAGCGATATCGAGCGCATGGCGCCCGAAAAGCAGGCGCTGATGCGGGCGCTGCGCCAGGTCTACGGCAGCCTGCTCCTCAACGGGCCCTTCGCCGTCATCATCGCCCGGCAGGGCGAGATGATCGGGCTCACCGACCGCATCCGTTTACGCCCGCTCACCGTTGGGGAGAAGGGCGACATGCTCTACATCTCCTCGGAGGAGTCGGCCATACGCCTTATCTCTCCGGAGCTGGACAAGGCCTGGATACCCATGGGCGGCGAGCCGGTTATCGGCAGGCTTAAAACTGCGAAGACGAATGATAAGATAACCGCCGCGGAGGCGAAATAAAATGCTGACCAAGCGCATTATACCCTGCCTGGACGTCAAAGCCGGGCGGGTGGTCAAGGGCAAGAGCTTCGTCCAGCTGCGCGACGCCGGCGACCCGGTGGAGCTGGCCGACTTTTACTATCGTGAAGGCGCCGACGAGCTGGTCTTCCTCGACATCACGGCCACGCCCGAGGGGCGCGACACCATGGTGGACGTCGTCGAGCGTATCTCGGAGAAGGTCTTCATGCCGCTGACGGTGGGGGGCGGCCTGCGCACCATCGCCAACATGCGGCGCATGCTTTTGGCGGGGGCGGATAAGGTCTCCATCAACACCGAGGCGGTGGTAAACCCCGACCTGATAAGCGAGGGCGCCGAGAAGTTCGGCAGCCAGTGTATCGTCGTTGCCATAGACTCCAAGCGGGTGAACGGGGGCGGTAAGACGAAGTGGGAGGTCTATGTCAGCAGCGGGCAAAAGCCCACGGGCCTCGACGCCATAGAGTGGGCGAAAAAAGCGGTTGAGCTCGGCGCTGGTGAGCTGTTGCTTACCAGCATGGACGCCGACGGGCACCAGACGGGCTACGACAACGAGCTGAACCGCGCTATCTCGGAGGTGGTTAGCGTCCCCGTGATTGCCAGCGGCGGCGCCGGTGCTCCCGAAGACCTCTACAAGGCGCTGGTCGAAGGCAAGGCGGACGCCGTCCTGGCCGCCAGTATCTTCCACTACGGCACCTACTCCATCAACCAGATAAAGCAATACCTGGCCGAGCGGGGGATAGCGATAAGGATGACGGGAGGATGAGAAGATGAAGACGTACACCGCACCCAAATTTATCATAAAACGCGACCCCGAACTCTGTATCAACTGCAAGGTCTGCGTCAGCCAGTGCACCTTCGACGCCCAGTACTACGACGCCGAGGACGACGAGGTGAAGAGCCGCTCCGAGAACTGCGTCGGCTGCCACCGCTGCGAAATCTTCTGTCCCACCCAGGCGCTGACCATCATGCGCAACCCACAGGAATACCGCGAGAACTATAACTGGCGTCCCGAGGTGGTCGAGGACATACTGAAGCAGGCGGAGACGGGTGGGGTACTGCTCACCGGCATGGGCGACGACAAGGGACAGCGGGTTTACTGGGACCACCTGGTGCTCAACGCCAGCCAGGTCACCAACCCTTCCATCGACCCACTGCGCGAGCCGATGGAGCTGACCACCTGGCTGGGGAGAAAGCCCGACAAGCTGGACATCGACGCCAAGACGGGCAAGCTTAAGACCAAGATGGCACCCCAGGTAAGGCTGGAGGTGCCGGTGATGTTCGCCGCCATGTCCTACGGGGCGGTGAGCCTCAACGTCCATACCTCGCTGGCCCGGGCGGCCACCGAGATGGGCACTCTCTGGAACACGGGCGAGGGTGGCTTGCACCCCACCCTCTACAGATACGGCGAAAACACCATCGTCCAGGTAGCTTCGGGGCGCTTCGGCGTCCAGTCGGAATACCTGAACGCGGGCAAGGTCGTCGAGATTAAAATCGGGCAGGGGGCCAAGCCGGGCATCGGCGGGCACCTGCCGGGCGAAAAGGTGAGCGCCGAGGTATCCCTGACGCGCATGATTCCTCAGGGGACGGACGCTCTTTCCCCGGCGCCCCAGCACGACATTTACTCTATCGAGGACCTGGCGCAGCTTATCCACGCCCTGAAAGAGGCGACCAACTACACCAAGCCTATCTCGGTCAAGATTGCCGCCGTCCACAACGCGGCGGCAATCGCCAGCGGCATGGTGCGGGGCGGCGCCGACATCATCGTCCTCGACGGGCTTAGGGGCTCCACCGGGGCGGCGCCCAAGGTTATCCGCGATAACGTGGGTATTCCCATCGAGCTGGCGCTGGCGGCGGTGGACACGCGCCTGCGCCAGGAAGGCATTCGCAACCAGGCTTCGGTGGTCATCTCCGGCGGCATCCGCAGCAGCGGCGACGTGGCCAAGGCCATCGCTCTGGGCGCCGACGCCGTCTATATCGGCACGGCGGCACTCGTTGCGCTGGGCTGCCACGTCTGCCAGCAGTGCCACACGGGCAAGTGCGCTTGGGGGCTTTGCACCACCGACCTGCGCCTGACCAAGCGGGTCAACCCCGATATCGGCTCACGTAGGCTGGCCAACCTGCTGCGGGGCTGGAGCATCGAGCTCAAGGACATACTGGGTGGACTGGGGGTCAACGCTATCGAGAGCCTGCGCGGTAACCGATTGCACCTGCGCGGCGTGGGCCTGACCGATACCGAGCTGGGAATACTGGGAGTAAGGATGGCCGGCAGCTAATGGCAAACAGAAGCAACTCTTTAGTGAAAATAGACGCCAACGGCGTTTACTACCGCGACCTTAACGACATATTGCGGCAGACCATAGAGAACGGCAGCCGCCGCATCGAGTTGGATAATGTCTGCGGGCAAAGATACATCGGCACCGACCTCAACGTGCCCGTGGAAATCGAGATAATCGGTACGCCGGGCAACGACCTGGGGGCCTTTATGAACGGGCCCAGAATCACCGTACGCGGCAACGCCCAGGACGGCTGCGGCAACACCATGAACCAGGGCGAAATCGTCGTTCACGGGCATGCCGGCGATATCATCGGGCTGTCGGCGCGCGGCGGCAAAATCTTCGTCCGCGAGGACGTGGGCTACCGCGCCGGAATCCACATGAAAGAATACGAGGATCAGAAGCCGGCGCTGGTCATCGGCGGCACCGCCCAGGACTTCGCCGGGGAGTACATGGCGGGGGGCGTCATGATTCTGCTCGGGCTTACCCTGAAGGAGGGCGAGCCCCACAAGGCCCGCTTTATCGGCACCGGCATGCACGGCGGTGTGATATACTTGAGAGGTAGCGTCGAAGAGCACCAGCTGGGCAAGGAGGTAGGCGTAGCGGCGCTGGAGGCTGTAGACCGTAAGGTTCTGGAAGACTATGTCGGCCAGTTCGCCCGGCACTTCGGCTACGACGCCGACAAGATAATGGCTAAGGACTTCGTGAAGCTTTTCCCGCGCTGGTTGAGGCCTTACGGAAGGCTTTATGCCTACTAGCGGGGTGAAGAATGTGGCGCGTGCTGATTATAGCTCAGGAAAACGAGGCGATAGCCGGGCTGCGCTCCGAAATCGCTCGCAACGGCTTTGCCTGCACCGTCGTGCCCCACGGCGATGACCTGGAGCTGGAGATAAGCGATTATCGCCCCGATTTAATTCTGCTGGAAACGGACGAAAGCCTTGTCTGCGAGCGCGCCCGGGAAATCGTGAGCGGCTTCCGTGAGAGGAAAAAGCTGCCGGTTGTCGCCCTGCTCGACCGGGAAACCCTCACCGAGCGCGACGACATCGACGCCGACGATTTTTTGCTCAGCCCTTACGACGGGCGGGAACTCGTCATACGGTTAAGGAAGCGGCTCAACGTCTCCCGGGACGGCACCAGCGGCGAGGTCATCCGCTGCGATGGGCTGCTCATCGACCTGGCCCGCTGCGAGGTTACCGTTGAGGGGCGCATCGTCGAGCTGACCTTTAAAGAGTACGAGCTGCTCAAGCTGCTCGCCGCCAACAGCGGGCGCGTCTATACCCGCGAGGCGTTGCTCGACCAGGTCTGGGGCTACGACTACTACGGCGGCGACCGCACGGTGGATGTTCACGTGAGAAGGCTGCGGGGTAAAATCGAGGACCCGACCCATACCTTCATCGAGACGGTGCGCAACGTGGGCTACCGCTTCAAGAAAAGCACATAACCCCCCGTTTCAGGGAAATGTAACGGGTTTGTAATATACTGGAAACATTTACGGGCTATGATGTAGAGGATAAATAAAATGGAGGTGGTTTATGCCCGTAAATCCTGGTGATACCGCCTGGCTGCTGGTGTCTTCGGCGCTGGTGATGCTGATGACGCCGGGTTTGGCCCTCTTTTACGGCGGCATGGTACGGCGGCGGAATATCCTTTCCACCATCATGATGAGCTTCATCGCTCTGGGGATGGTAGGCGTGCTCTGGGTGCTCTACGGCTATAGCCTGAGCTTCGGCACCGACCACGCGGGTATTATCGGCGGCTTTAACTTTTTGGGGCTGATGAACGTGGGGCAGGAGCCCTCGTCGGTTTATGCTACCACCGTGCCCCATTTGGCATTTATGGTATTTCAGGCGATGTTCGCCGTTATCACCGTGGCCCTGATTACGGGCGCCGTGGTGGAGAGGATAAAGTTCAGCTCGCTGCTCGTCTTTTCCGCCCTCTGGCTGACCGTGGTCTACTGCCCGGTGGCGCACTGGGTGTGGGGAGACGGGGGCTGGTTGCTTAACTACGGCGCTTTGGATTTCGCCGGCGGCACCGTCGTCCACATCAACGCCGGTGTTTCGGCTTTGGCCCTGGTCTTGTTGCTGGGGCGGCGGCGGGGTTTCCCCGGGCAGGCTATGGAGCCGAGCAATATCCCCCTGGTCGTGCTCGGCGCCGGTTTGCTCTGGTTCGGCTGGTTCGGCTTCAACGCCGGCAGCGCCCTGACCGCGGGTGGTCTGGCTTCGAATGCCTTCGTCACCACCAATGTCTCGGCGGCGATGGCGGCCTTTACCTGGATGGCGATTAGCTGGCTGCACCGCCGGCCCACCGTGCTGGGCACGGTTACCGGCGCGGTGGTGGGGCTGGTGGCGATAACGCCGGCGGCCGGCTTCGTCTCGCCGCTGGCGGCGATACCCATCGGCGGTATCGCGGCTATAATCTCGTACTACGGTATGATATTATTAAAAATGAAACTGGGCTTCGACGATTCCCTGGATGTTTTCGCCTGCCACGGGCTGGGCGGCATCTGGGGCGCCCTGGCCACGGGAATCTTCGCCACGGTGGCGGTCAACGCCGGCGGAGCCGACGGGCTGCTTTTCGGCAACGCGATGCAGCTCGTCAAGCAGCTGGTGGGGGTCCTCGTCGTGGGCGGATTTGCCTTTATCATGACCTGGCTCTTGGGCAAGTTCGTTGACGTTACCATGGGGCTGAGAGTGGGTGAGAACGAGGAGGCGGTGGGTCTGGACCTCTCTCAGCACGGCGAGAGGGCTTACGGAGGTCCGCTGCGGTGAAAAAAATAGAGGCTATCATCCGCGAGGAAAAGCTGGAGGCGGTGAAGCAGGCTCTGGAAGAGAAGAGCTACTTCGGGATGACCGTCAGCGAGGTCAGCGGGCGGGGCAAGCAACGGGGGCTGCCGCTGCAATGGCGGGCGGGTGAGTTCCGGGTGGATTTGCTGCCCAAGCTCAAAATCGAACTGGTGGTGCTCGACGAGGACGTGCCGGCGGCTATTGAGGCCATCGTCCGCACCGCCCGCACGGGCAAGACCGGCGACGGCAAGATTTTCGTCCTGCCCGTCGAGTCGGTGGTGCGGGTGCGCACCGGCGATAGGGACGAGAACGCAATCTAGTCACTCTGAAATTTACATAAAGAAAGTATACAAAAAGGAGGAGGCAAAAAATGGCCAAGAGAACTCGAGAAGAGGGCAAAGAATATGTCCTGAAGATGGCAAAGGAGCACGACGTTAAGTTTATCCGGTTGTGGTTTACCGATATCCTGGGTATGCTGAAGAGTTTCGCGATTACCGTAGAGGAGCTGGAGACGGCGCTGGAGGAGGGGATGGGTTTCGACGGCTCGTCAATCGAGGGCTTCGCCCGTATCGACGAGAGCGACATGGTGGCTATGCCCGACCCCGACAGCTTCCAGCTGCTGCCCTGGAGGCCGCGCGAGCACCGGGCGGTGGCCCGCATGTTCTGCGACGTCCTCAAACCCGGCGGCCAGCCCTTCGACGGCGACCCCCGCTACGTCCTTAAGCAGGCCCTGAAGAGGGCGGCGGACAAGGGCTACACCTTTTACGTGGGGCCGGAGCTGGAATACTTCTACTTCCGCAGCTCCGAGGGCACCGAGCAGCTCGACCAGGGCGGTTATTTCGACATGATACCGCTGGATATGGCCACCGACCTGCGCCGCGAGACGGTGCTGGCTCTTGAGGAAATCGGTATCGGCGTCGAGTATTCCCACCACGAGGTGGCGGGCAGCCAGCACGAGATTGACATGCGCTATACCGACGCTCTGACCATGGCCGACCAGGTGATGACCTACCGACTGGTGGTGAAACAAATCGCCATCAACAACGGCCTTTACGCTACCTTCATGCCCAAACCCATCTTCGGTGTCAACGGCAGCGGTATGCACGTGCACCAGTCGCTCTTCAAGGGTGATAAGAACGCCTTTTTCGACGAGAAAGACCCCTATCACCTGTCCGACATAGCCAGGAACTACATCGCGGGCCTGCTCAAGTACGCCCCCGAAATCACGGCGGTGACCAACCAGTGGGTCAATTCCTACAAGCGGCTGGTACCCGGTTACGAGGCCCCGGTTTACCTCTCCTGGGCGCGGCGCAACCGCTCCGACCTGGTGCGCGTCCCCGAGTACAGACCGGGACGGGAAAAGGCGACCCGAGTCGAGTTCCGTTCCCCCGACCCCGCCTGCAACCCCTACCTCGCCTTTGCCACCATGCTGACGGCGGGACTGGAAGGCATTGAGAAGGGAATGAAGCCGCCGGCACCGGTGGAAGAGAACGTTTACGAGATGAGCGAGGACGAGAGGAACAAGAGGGGCATCGGCGTCTTGCCTGCCAGCTTGCTTGAGGCTATAATGTTGGCAGAGAAAAGCGAGGTAGTGCATAAAGCACTGGGCGGACACGTTTTTGACGCCTTTATCCAGAACAAGAAGATAGAGTGGAACCAGTATCGAGCTCAGGTAACCGAATACGAACTGAACAAATACCTTTCTATCTTATAGTTAAAGGGACGGGGTATTATGGCGTCACGGGCTGAGGAATATCGGCTTCGGATCGCCATGGCCCAGCTCAACACCACCGTGGGTGGTTTTGAGGGCAACCTGAATAAAATGCTGGAGGCGGTCGGCCGGGCGAAGGCGGCGGGCGTAGACCTGATTACCTTCCCCGAGCTGGCCGTTTGCGGCTATCCTCCCGAAGACCTGCTTTTCAAGCCCCACTTCATCGCCGAGAACAAGCGCTATCTGCAAAAGCTGGTCGAGGCTTCGGCGGGAATCACTATTGTGGCCGGTTTCGCCGACGGCAACGAGTTTATCTACAACGCCGCCGCCGTCATCCACGACGGGCGGCTGGTAGACGTTTATCACAAGATATTCCTGCCCAACTACGGCGTCTTCGACGAGAACCGCTATTTCCGCCCCGGTGAGAGCTGCCCCGTCTATACCATCGCCGGCTTCAGCGTCGGCGTCACCATCTGCGAGGACATCTGGGAAGAGGGCGGCCCCGCCAACATCCAGGCGGCGGCGGGCGCCGAGGTCATCGTCAATATCAGCGCCTCGCCCTATCACTTCGGCAAGGGCAAAACGCGGGAGGAGATGATAGCCAGGCGCGCCCGCGATAACGCGGCCATTTTTGCCTATAACAACCTGGTGGGAGGGCAGGACGAGCTGGTTTTCGACGGCAGCAGCCTGATTCTGGACGGGGAGGGGCGGGTGCTGGAGCGGGGCAAGCAGTTCGCCGAAGACATGATAATCGCCGACCTGGATGTCGGCGCCGTGAGCCGGCTGCGCCGGGAACGTTCCGCAAAAGCGCCCCAGCCGGCCGGGTCCTGGAAGGTCAGGCGGGTTAAAGTCTCCGCTAAGCCTCTGGCCGATAATAGGCCCCCCGTGTCCCCCCGTAAATTCGAGCCCGGGAGCCTTTACGCCGAAATCTACGCCGCCCTGGTGCTGGGCACGGGCGATTACATCACCAAGAACGGCTTCAAGAAGGTCTTAATCGGGCTTTCGGGCGGGGTCGATTCCAGCCTGGTGGCCACCGTCGCCGTGGATGCCCTGGGCAAGTCCAACGTGGTGGGGGTGGCCATGCCCTCCCGCTATTCTTCCGAAGGCAGCCTCTCCGACGCCGCGCTTCTGGCCAAAAACCTGGGTATCAAACTGCTCAATATCCCCATCGAGAAGGTCTTTAAGGCCTACTGCGATACGCTGAAAGAGTCTTTTGAGGGCGCCAAGCCCGACATTACCGAGGAGAACATTCAGGCGCGCATCCGGGGCAATATCCTGATGGCGCTTTCCAACAAGTTCGGCTGGCTGGTGCTGACCACGGGCAACAAGAGCGAGATGGCTACCGGTTACACCACGCTCTACGGGGACATGGCCGGCGGCTTTGCCGTGATCAAGGACGTGCCCAAGACCATGGTCTACGAGCTGGCCCGCTATCGCAACCAGCTCGGCGACGGCGAGGTGATACCGGCTTCGGTCATCAACAAACCGCCTTCGGCGGAGCTGAGGCCGGAGCAAAAAGACAGCGACAGCCTGCCGCCCTACGAGCTGCTCGACCCGGTGCTCAAGGCCTACGTCGAGGAGGACAAGAGCGTCGAGGAGATTATCGCCACGGGCATCGACGCCGAGGTGGTGAAGCGGGCCGCCCGTCTGGTGGATGGCAGCGAGTACAAGCGGCGGCAGTCGCCGCCGGGGGTAAAGATAACCACCCGCGCCTTCGGGCGCGACCGTCGCCTGCCCATTACCAACCGCTACAAAGGTTGGTAGCTAAATAGCTTATAAAACCGTTCAGCTTTTGCTGAAGGCGTGGTATAATAGCCCCAGATTTAGGTCATAACCCGAAAAGGACGGTTATGGAACAGGTCGTCGGCTCTGATGCCGAAGGTAAGCTGATAGCCATCCTCAAAATCCTGAGCGAGTTCTCGGAGCCGCTGGGCTCGATCACTATCGCCCGCCGCCTGGAGGGGGAGGGGATTTTCTTGAGCGAACGGGCGGTGAGGTACCATCTCAAGATAGCCGACGAGCGCGGCTATACCCGGCCGGGAGGCCGCGACGGGCGCATGATTACCCCAGAGGGGCGGCAGGAGGTCAAAGAGGCGCTGGCTCCCCAGCAACTGGGCTTCGTCCGGGAGAAGCTGGAGCTTCTGGCTTACCAGACCACCTTCGACCCCGTCAAGCGCAGCGGCAAGCTGCCCATCAACACCTCTTTCGTCGCCAAAGACAGGTTCAAAAAGATGCTGTCCGCCATGAAAGATACCTTTAAGGCGGGCATCTGCGTCAGCGAGCTGGTGGCGACGGCGGAGGCGGGGGAGCACCTGGGCGCCGTGGTCGTGCCCGACGGCAAGGTCGGTTTCGCCACCGTTTGCGGCGCCGCCATCAACGGCGTGCTGCTCAAGGCTGGGATTCCCAGCGAGTTCCGCTTCGGCGGCGTGCTCGAAATCAAGAAATCGAAGCCGAGACGATTCGTCGCCATCATCGACTACGCCGGCACCTCGCTCGACCCTTCCGAGCAGTTTATCCGCGCCGGTATGACCAGCGTCGGCAATGTCGCCCGTACCGGCAGCGGCAAGATACTGGGCAATTTCCGCACCATACTCGCCCAAGCCAGGGAAGCCGTCGAGGAAAAGCTGGCCCGGCTCAAGGAGGCGGGCATCGGTGGGGTCTATGCCCTGGGCGTGACCAGCGAGCCGCTTTGCCAGATTCCGGTAGCCCTTAACCGCTTCGGCGCCGTGCAACTGGGTGGGCTCAACCCGCTGGCGGCGGCGGTGGAGGCCGGCATCGAAATCGAGAACGTGGCCGAGAGCGGTCTTATCGAGTTCGAGCAGCTGGTCAGCTTCCGGGATTTATAGCTGGAAGCAAGACTATTATATAGTGTAAATAAGATTGACTGACCCAATATGTTGCGGTAAACTATTCTTTGTCCGAACGCCTACTTAGCAAACTACCGGCCATCCTGGATATTCTTCCGTCTCGCCCTTCCGAGAGGTCGGTAACTATGTCGAGATTTATAAGGAGGGAAAGTTGAAAAGCGTTTCACTAAAAATCAACGGGGTAAAGCATAAATTCGTCGTTGAGGAGGATATGGTCCTCCTCGACCTGCTCCGGGAAGAGCTGAAGCTCACCGGCACCAAGCAGGGCTGCGACCGTAAGGGTCAATGCGGCGCCTGTACCGTTATCGTCAACGGTAAGACGGTGTTATCCTGCCTGACCAAGGTGGTCAACCTTGATGACGCCGAGGTTATCTCGGTGGAGGGCCTGGGTACGCCGGACAATCCTCACCTGATACAGGAGGCCTACGTCCTGTCGGGGGCGATTCAGTGCGGCTACTGCACGCCGGGCCTTATCATAGCCACCAAAGCCCTGCTCGACAAGAACCCGAAGCCTACCCGCGACGAAATCAGAATCGCTTTGAGGAACCACCTCTGTCGCTGCACCGGCTACAGCAAGATTATCGAGGCCGTGGAGCTGGCCGGGCGCTTTTTGCGCGGGGAAACGACCCCGGCCAAGATGCGCCCCGACCCCAACAGCAAAAAGATAGGCGTTTCTCACCCCCGGCCCTGGTCCATGCTCAAGGCCTGCGGCCTGGCTCCCTTCGCCGCCGATATCATCATGCCCAACGCCCTGCAACTGGCGGTGGTAGCCAGCCCTCACCATAACGCCAAACTGAAGAAGCTCGATACCGCCAAGGCGGAAAAGATGCCCGGCGTGGTCGGCATCATGACGGCCAAGGATATCAAGGGCAGCAACGCCGTAGGGTCGGGTAAGAAGCTGCTCTTCGATGTCGGTGACGTTCTGCCTCTGCTGGGAGCTCACATCGCCATCGTGGCCGCCAATACCCGTAAGGAAGCCCTGGCGGCGGCGGAAGCGGTCAAGGCGGAATACGAAATCCTGCCCCGCATGGCTACCGCCAAGGAGGCCCTGGCGCCGGGTGCGCTCGAAGTGCAACCGGGTGGCAATCTCTGTATGGCGAGGCGCCAGATAAAGGGCGACGCCAAGAAAGCCCTGGAGTCTTCGAAGTATATCGTCGAAGCCGACTTCAGCACCCAGCGCATCCACCAGGCGCCTTTGGAACCCGAAGCCGGCGTCGCTTACATACAGGGAACGGGTGATGACGCCGAGCTGGTGGTAATAGGACGGTCCTTGCGTATCCACGACCACCTCAAGGTGCTCAAGGCAGCGCTCGGTTACGAAAAAGTACGCTATCAGGAGGCCTTTGCCGGCGGCCAGTTCGGTATCAAGGTCGACTTGACCTCGGAGCAAATCGCCGGCGCCGCCGCCCTGCACTTCAAGAGGCCGGCGCGCTATATCCCCGGTACCGCCGAGTCTTTGCGGATGACCAGCAAACGGCATCCCTACGCGTTGAAGTTACGCCTGGGTGCCGACGAGAAGGGCAAGATTACCGGATATGAAGTAGACGCCACTGTTGAGAAGGGCGCTTTTAACGCCGGTGCTATCGTGGTCGTCGTCCGCTCCCTGGGTATGCTCAGCGGCGCTTACAACATACCGAACGTCTCCGCCGAGGTGCGGATGGTTTACACCAATAATATCTGGGGAGGCGCTGCCCGCGGTGCCGGGCCGCCCCAGATGAATTACGCTCTGGAATCGGCCATGGATTTGCTGGCGGCGAAGGTGGGTATGGACCCCCTCTCTTTCCGGCAACTCAATCTCATCAAGCCCGGAGAGCCCGGACACTCGCTGTCCAGCGGCCACGTCATGGAAGAGTGGGCCATAGAAGGCTGCCTGAAGAAGGCCAAGCCCGTTTACGAGAAGGCGCTCAAGGAAGCCGCCGCCTTCAAGTCCGATACCATCAAGCGGGGGGTGGGCATCGGCGCCTCCAGCTTCGGCATCGGCGAGGCCATGGATAAGTCCGAAGTCGCCGTCTCGCTTGACGAAGACAACGGCCTGACCGTTTATGCCTCGGTTGCCGACCCCGGCGAGGGCAACGATTCCATGCTGAGCCAGATTGCCTCGCACCTGACTAAAATCCCCCTGAATAAAATCCGCCTGCAGACCCGCGATACGGCCCTGACGCCGGTTTCGGCGATTTCGGCGGGTTCCCGGCAGACTTTCCTCTCCGGGCACGCTCTGGTCAAGGCCATTGAAGCCCTGCAGGCCGCCATGAAAGAAAGCGGGGCCAAGACCCACGCCGACCTGGTTAAGGCCGGCAAGCCGACCCGCTATCAGGCGAAGCACGCTTTTACCCACACCGGCCTGGATGAAGAGACCGGCCAGGGCGAGCAGTTTATCTCGCGCTGTCACGGCGTGCAGGTGGCCGAGGTCGAAGTCGACACCAAGAGCGGCGAGGTCAGGGTGATTAAGATGACCGGTGTCGTCGATGCCGGCACTATTATCAACCCCCTCAACGTTGTCGGCCAGATCGAGGGCGGTATGGACATGGGCGCGGGTATGGCGCTTAGAGAGGAATACGTCCACGGCGAGACGACGGACTGGTCCACCTATAAGTTCCCCACCATGAAGACCTCTTTCGACAAGGACGTGACCCTCATCGAGACGCCGCGTAAGAACCACCCGCTGGGAGCCACCGGCATCGGTGAGTTTACCCTGATGCCCACCTCGCCGGCCATCATGAACGCCATCGAGAACGCCATCGGCGTCCGCATCTACGACCTGCCGGCGACGCCGGACAAGGTGCTCAGGGCGCTCAAAGCCAAGAAGTCTTAAATCGCGATTAAACGGTCGTAAAAAGAACCGGGTCGAGGTTATTACCTCGACCCGGTTGGCTTTTCTTAAAGGTTTTCCGGGGCTTGAGATTCCGGTCTTTGGCCTTAGATTAGCTAAGCCTCCGTTTCTCTATTGACCCAGATGGCTCTTCAGTTTTTTCTGCAGGTTTTCGATGAATTCATTGCCCACCTTGTTTACCTTGGCGCGCATGATTCTCTCGCCGAAGGTGGCCAGACGTCCTACCATATTCACGTTGGAACTGTAGGCGATTTCCACCTCGCCGCCGCCGAGTTCTTTCATGTCGACGATGGTTTCCTGGGTGAAAGTGCCGGCGCCGCCCATGGCCGTACCCTGCCCCACCGCTTTGAGGTGAGTGGGCGCCTGGATGTCCTGTAGTTTCTGGGTAAAGTTAAGCTTGACGCCGATGGGGCCTACTTTTTGCTTGACGGTACCGTCCCAGGTTGTATCGTCAACGGCTTCCATTTTCTCGGCACCGGGGATGCAGGAGGCAAGTGTGCCGGGCGCCAGCAGAAAGTCCCAGACCTTCTGGATGGGCGCTTTCATGGTAAATTTACCTTCTATTTTCATTATATATGTTCCTCCTTAATCTACTTACATTATTGTCCCCACTATATTTTCACACAATATAGTGGGGACATGCAAATTGTCGGCTTGAATTTAAGGGCCGTATTTAATTTCCGGGCTGTCCCAGTCCTTCATCGGTTTCATCCACTCCGCCTTTTCCACGAAGGCGTCGTGCGCCAGAGGCACCGGCGGGTGGCAGAGGAATTGCGGGTCGAACTCATCCTTAATCTTGAGCATCCAGGTATGGTAGTTGGGCCCGTAGGCGGGGCCGGTGAGGTATAACGGCTGGTGAGGTCCCAGCAGCGAGGTATAGAAGCGCTTCCTGATGTTCTCCTTGGATGTCTCTAGGTAGAAGTGGTCGACGCCGTCGGTGTTTACGTCCGGGTCCCAGTAGATAAGGAACTCGGAGTAGCCCTGGTGGCCCAGCTCGAAGCTCTGGAACCAGCCGGGGTCGCCGTAGTCGGGCATGAGGGGCGGGGTATAGCCCTTCTTCTTGAGCGCGGCGTAGTTTTCCCCGTGGGGTATGGCGTGGGTTAAGGTCTCGATGATATAGTCCACCGAGACGTAGCCGCCGCACATGAGCCACATGCCCGCCGAGTCGGCGTTCTTAAACCAGGACTCGTCGGTGGGGCGGGTGCGCCGGGCTTCGCCGCCGAGCCCGGTGATAATCTCGTTGAGTATCTTTTCCTCGTAATCCATCTGCTCCTCGGAGGTGAAGGCGATGAGCAGAACGCGCAGCAGGTGGAAGTTGGCGATGGATTCCTCGGTTTCTTTCGACCAGATATCCCAGAATTCCTCTTTGCATTCGGCCTTGGCGATAGCCCTCCAGAAGATAGGCACCTTGGTCACGCCGCCGCCGATTTCCGCCTTGGCCATCTCGTACATGGCCTGTTTCATGGCGTTCTTGTCGGGCATGGTGAAGTTTATCCACTTCACCCGCTTGACGGGAAGTTCCAGGGTGGTGTTGGGCGAAATACCCGTGGGTTTGAGCGGTTCGGGCTGGAAGGGGAGGAGCTTGATGGCCATCTTGGTAACGATGCCCAGGCATCCCCGCAGACCGGTGAAGCCGCGCAGCAGCCCTCTCAGGTCGGGGCCGGGGCTGTCGCCCCAGAAGGGGTCATCGTCGGTAGCCAGCGAGCCCATCTTGACGATTTCGCCGTCGGGGAGCACCAGCTCTGTGCCCAGAATACGGCGGTGGGGCAGGCCGATGCGGTAGCTTAAGGGCGACCAGCCGTCGCCGAGCATGTTGGCGATGGCGGAACACTGGGAGCCGCCGCCGCCGACGACAATATACATACCGCGGCTCATGGCTTCTTCCTGAAGCTGGGAGTAGATAACTCCGGAGCCGACGGTGGCCATGAGGTGTTTGTCGTCAATCTCGCAATCGTCCATTCTCTTCAGGTCGACCAGCAGTTCGTCCTCGACGTGGCAGTGAGAGCGCGGGCCGTACCAGCCGGTGCTGTAGGGAAGATAGGGTACCTTATATTTGTTGCAGGCCTTGACTATCTTCTGGACTTCCTCGGTAGTCCGCGGCATGATGACGCAGCCGGGTATCTTGGTCATTACCCTTTCGTAGCCCAGGCCGGCCTCGTAGCCGGACGGCCCCGAGCGGTAGCCTTCGCAAACCGCGGGGTCGGACGAGATATACTGCTTGCCGACGATAGCTTCCAGCGCTTTATATGCTTCGTTAGATATAGCCATTATTTGCCTCCTTGCCTATAATGCCGCCAGGATAATTTCGGAAATGTCGAGGACCTTTATCTTCTTGCCGTCTTTATCTACCGCCTTGGCGAAGTTCTCCTTGCACCAGGGGCAGGTGGCGACGATAGCCTTGGCGCCGACAGCCTCCACCTCTTTCAGCCTCTCGTCAGCCGCCCAGGAGGCGAAGTCGGGGAAGGCTTCCCTGGTGCCGCGACCCGCGCCGCAGCAGAAGGCGTTCTCTTTCATTCTTATCATTTCCACCAGCTCGACGCCGGGGATAGCCTGCAGGATGTCGCGGGGTTGCTGATAAACGCCGGTGTCGCCGCGCCGTCGCTTCAGCCTCGGCTCTACCATGCCCCACTCGCCGCGCTCGCCCTCCCAGGGGGTCCAGGGCTCGCTTAGGCGGCTCAGGCTGCAGGAATCGTGGTAGGTGAGCTTGAGGTCTACCTTCTTCTTGAGTTTGAGGGCGCCCTTCTTGATAAGCTCGTCGACGAACTCGACCAGGTGGACGACCTTGAAGCCCAGCTCATCGGTGGAGATGTTGAGCAGCTTGGGATAGTCGACCTTCCACATCCGGTAGCCTTCGGCACAGCTTAGTAGCAGGGTCTTGGCGCCCGACTGGCGGACGGCCTCGACGTTGCGTTTGGCCATCTCTTTGGCCTCGTCGAACATACCCACCGAATAGACGATGTTGCCGCAGCACCACTCGTCGGGCATGAGCATGAAGGGGACGTTGGCCGCCTTGAGTATCTTGGCCGTGGACTGGGCGATTTCGGGGCTGGTGTAAGCCGCCGAGCAGCCGACGAAGTACATAACGTCGGCCTTTTCCGCCGGTTTCACGTCGGAGGGCAGCCACTTGTTGCGGTTGGCGTGGGGCGAGCCGAAGCGGTTGTGGCTTTCGGCGATGTTCTGGGCCACCTTCTTGTGCTGGGGCATGGGGCCTTTGCCGTCCTTGACCGCCTTGATGCGCAGCGCCTCCAGGGAAAGCTCTATTTCCAGGTCGAGGTTGCGCTTGCAGCCCACGTCGCAGGCGCCGCAGAGTGTGCAGGCGTAGAGTATCTCCAACAGCTCGTCGGAGTATTCCAGCTTGCCTTCCAACATGGCCATACCGATGCGCATCTTGCCGTAGGCGCCGTAGGCATCAAACAGGTACTTGGTAGCGCTGGGGCAGCGGGTGCTGAAGGTCATCCCGGGCATGTAGATATGGTCGACCCAGGTACACCCCTTGCACTTGATGCACTTGCTCATGTCGTATTCGAAATTATCTAAATTGGTTACATCCAGCTTCACTTTACCTTTGAGCATCTTTTATCCTCCCTAGAAGCACAGTTTGCCCGGATTCATTATATTATTGGGGTCGAACAGCTTTTTCACTCTTTTCAGGGTGACTACGTAGCCTTCGGCCTTGTCGTAAACCAGTTTGGCCAGCTCGCCGTAGGGGCGGGTGAAGAGAGCGCCGTCTTGGACGAGGGCCTTGGCGGCCTCGCTGAACAGGGTGCGCACCCGCTCGACCTCGGGTCGGCTGGCGGGGTCGTAGAAGAGGTTGAACTCCACCTGGCAGGCACGGTTGTGCTCGATGGGCTGTATGTAGCTGCCCAGCTCGCTCAAGGGGTAGCCGTGCTTTTTGGCCAGCTCTTCCATCTTATTGATGAACTTGGGGGACAGGTCGGGCTTGGTGATGAAGAAGAGGCTGGCGCAGGCGCCTTTGGAGCGGTTCTTCCAGTAGGTCTTTTCCTTGGGCCAGGGCTGGCGGAGCAGTCCCAGCAGTTTTTTGCCCGAGCCGGCCAGCCCGGGAAGGTCTTCGCTGAACGAGAGTTCGGGGAATTCCTTCTTGATAATCTCGTTGAGCGTGTTTTCTTCGTATTGAATCTTGCCTTCGGGGTTGCGGTAGTGCCCGCTGATGACCAGGATGAGCGTCCAGGCGGGCAGGGAGGACTTGAGCTTGGTTATCTCCTTGTCGTCCTCGGCCATAATCGCCGCCAGGTCGGCGCTGTTGAGCAGGAGGCACTCCTGTCCGATTCTTATCCGCAGGATGCGATAGAGGAACTCGATGGTCTTGGCCAGGTCTTTGACCGGCGCGATGAACATCTTGTCTTTCTGGGTGACGTGCTCGGTCTTGATGTTGGCCCAGGTGACCACCCCCATCGTTCCCTGAGCCGCCTGTAGCAATCTGTAGAAGTCCAAGCCGGGGCCCGAGGGGTTACCGCCCGCGGAGGGGGAATCGGGGTAGCCGGTGACGCTGGCCGAGCCGGTGCGGAAAATCTCGCCGTTGGGCCAGACGACCTCCATGCTCTGCAGAGGCTCGCCGTAGTCATAAACGGTGCTGGTGATGACCTCTCGCTCCAGCGTGTCGGTGACTACCGAGCGCTGGGGGTGGGGGAGAAGGGGCATGACCAGCCGGAAGTCCTGCTTGGCCAGGTGGCCGGTGAGCTGTTCCCAGGTTACCCCCGGCTCTACCCTTACCCGGCGGTTGAAGTCGTCGACCTCGAAGATGTTGTTCATCCGGGTCAGGTCTAAAATAATGCCGCCCTTCTTGGGGACGGCGGCACCGTTGAAATGAACCCAGGAACTGACCGGAACCACCGGCAGCGAGTGCTCGTTGGCGAACTGGATTACCTTTTGCACTTCCTGGGTGTCCTTGGGCTTGACCGCGTATTCGGGCGCCCCCGCCGGTTCGAGACTGTAGTCTTTGGCGTAAGTCTCTAAAGCTTTGGGGTCGTCGGTGAAGTTCTCGACGCCGACGATTTCCACAAGCTTGTCCCTTCTGTTCATAGTTTTACCTCCCGCTTTGCTATGGTGCTTTTAATATCAAAAAAAATCGACCCTGTCTTTGGTGGGTCTGAGGTGTGGTTTACCTCCAAACTGGCGCAGGGCAGCACTCGAATTGAAGTGCTGGAGACCTTTTGCCGCTTCAGGATAGCATAAAATAATGGAGAATAGCAAATTTTGGGGACAGTGGAATCAGGGGTAAATTTTGGGGACAGTAGAGCCGAAGACGTGGCTGCCGGGCGCGCGAGGAAGTTAAGAGCGGGACGGCTTTTCCGAGCCGCTGGAGCTCTTCTTCTTGGAGGGGGCGTCGATGACGTACTTCTCGGCGGTAAATGGGGAATAACCGGTGGAGACTTTGCGTCCGCCTTCCGTAATCACCAGCCCCGAACCGCACTTGGGACACGCCTGATTTTGGGGAAATTGCAACGCCCAACCAGAACAATGATAGGCGCACTTTGGGCATTTGCCTTCGAGCATACTCTATCTTACTGATTGGAGAGAGTCGGCGTCAAGTGAATTGTATGGGAGAGGGAATGGGCTTTTGCCCTTTCATACTTGTCCGATTGCGCTTTTGCTCGTTTTTTCTGCCTGTTACGGCTGTTTGTGGACTGGAGGCTAGAATAATTACCTCTCCGGGACGGTTGACAGGCAGTATTCGGAGCGGGTCAACTATTGTTGAGTATAATCGGCTTTTGGGGGTGGGGATTTATTTGCCGATAGAATCGAGGTAGTCCCGGTACCAGGCGAGGTGGTTGAGCACCCGGGCGGCGCGGCGGGGACTGGGATAGACGGGGATGCCCTGCTGGCTGAAGAGAGAGGCTACTTCGGGGTCGGTGGCGAATTCGACGGCGGGCTTGACCATGAACACCGGCTTTTCGTCATGCTTGACCCGCCGGCTTAGCTCGTCGAGGGCGGCTTTTTCCGCCTTGCGGTAGGCCTTGATTTCCTCTTTATCGAACATGGTGGCCAAACGGTCGGTGTTGGCGCCCAGCGGCGCCTGGAGCAGTATGGCGTCGATATCTTTGTCGTCCATCATGGCGTAGAGTGAGGGGAAGATAACCGGGTTTTCCACCATGCTGATGCCGGCCATGTCCACCGGGTTGGCGTGGGACCAGCGCGGCGGCAGGTGGCGGTTCAATGTCTCTATGGTGGCCGGAGCCAGGGCGGGGATTTCCAGCCCCTCTTTTTCACAGGCTTCGGCGGACATTACCCCTAAGCCCCCGCCGATGGTCAGAATACCTATCTTGCGCCCGTGGGGCAAAGGCTGGTAGAGCAGGGCGGTGACCACGTCGCAAAGCTCGTCGTCGTCTTCGACGCGGAGCACGCCCGCCTGGTGAAAGGCCGCCGCGTAGATTCTGTCCGAGCCGGCCAGGGTGGCGGTGTGGGACATCGCCGCCGCCGCCGATGCTCTGGTGGCGCCCGCCTTGATGGCGATGACGGGCTTGCGGGGGGTGGTCTTCCTGGCCAGTTCGAAGAAGCGCCGTCCCTCGCGCAGCCCTTCGATATAGACGGCGATGATGCGGGTATTATCGTCGTCCATGACGTGTTCGAAATAGTCTTCCAAATGAAGGTCGGCTTCGTTGCCGGTGCAGATGAACTTGCTGAAGCCGATGCCCGACATCATGCCGCGGTGCAGGATGCGGTGGCCGTAGTTGCCGCTCTGGGCGACGAGCGCCACGGGGCCCGGGGGCGTCTCGAAGGTCCAGGCCAGCGTGGAAAGCTGGGAGTCGGTGTCGGCGTGACCCATCGTGTTGGGGCCGATAAAGCGTATGTCGCCCTTGCGGGCGACCTCGACCAGGTCTCGTTCCAGCTCGACGCCCTCGCCGCCGCTTTCGCCGAAACCGCCGGAGATAACCACTGCCGCTTTTATCCCTTTCTGGACGCACTCGCGGATTAGCTCGGGCACGCGCGGGGAGGCCACGGCGATGACGACCAGCTCCACGGGGTCGGGGATGTCGAGCACGCTGGCGTAGGATTTGACCCCCATGACCTCGGCGGCTTTGGGATTGACCGGGTAGATTTTACGGCGCTTGGGGCGGAGCAGGTGCTTCATGATACCGTGCCCCCAGGAGCCGGGGTTGTTGGAGGCGCCGATGACCGCTACCGTACCGGGGTCGAAGATGTGCTGCCAGTTAATCGGCCTGTTGTCGCTCTTTTTCAAAACCGCACCTTGAGCCTTTCACTAGATTCTACACGTTGTGGTTACCATAAGACAAGTGTTGCCGAAAGCCGTCCCGGTGGCCGGATGTTCTATGTTATAATCTAAGGAAGCAATCAGGCCAGGGGAAGGACGACGCTTCGATATGACACAAACAGCTTACGACGTGATTATCATCGGCGGGGGGCCGGCGGGGCTTACCGCCGGGCTTTACACGGCGCGGGCGGGGCTGAAAAGCCTGCTCATCGAGCGCGGCGCCTACGGCGGCCAGATAGTGAACGCGCCGCTGGTGGAGAACTACCCCGGTTTCCCCGACGGCGTGCCCGGCATCGAGCTGGGGGCGTTGATGCAAAAGCAGGCGGCTAAATACGGTCTGGAAACGCTGACGGGCGACGTTAGCGCCCTGGAAGCGGGCAAGACGCATAAAATTAAAGCAGGCGATAAGAGCCTGGAGGCGGGGGCGGTGATTATCGCCACCGGCTCGGAGTACCGGAAGCTGGGCGTTCCCGGCGAGGAAACACTGGTGGGGCACGGCGTCTCCTACTGCGCTACCTGCGATGGCTTTTTCTTCCGCCAGAAGGAGGTGGCCGTGGTGGGGGGAGGCGACGCCGCCATCACCGACGCCATCGAACTGGTTCAGCACGCCAGTAAGGTCTACGTCATTCACCGCCGCGACCAGCTGCGCGCCGGTAAGGTTCTAGAAAAAAGGGCCAAAGACCAGCCCAAGGTAGAGTTTGTCTGGGACAGCGTGGTCGAGGAGGTTGTGGGCGGGGAGGTGGTCAAGGCGCTCAAACTGCGCAACGTTAAGACCGATAAGATTTCGACGCTGGTGGTGGACGGCGTTTTCGTCGCCGTGGGGCTCGAGCCCAACAGCCAGCAGTTTGCTAACACAATGAAGCTGACCAAAAACGGGAATATCGTTACCGACGGTGACATGGCGACCTCGGCGGCCGGTATTTTTGCCGCCGGCGACGTGCGCCGGGCTTCGGCGCGCCAGGTGGCTACCGCCGTCGGCGACGGCGCCGCCGCGGCCCTGGCCGCTTTCGCCTATTTGAGGGAATAGGGTATTATTGAATAGGATATTATTGTAGTTTTCTTTCCAAAATTATAAAGTGAAGAGCGTAAAACACCCTTTCCTATTATTATAACCCCGACGAGGGCTGTTTTTTATAGTTAAAAAGGTGTTCGCCAAGGCGAGCTATTTATACGCGCGCTACACCCGGCCCAACTAACGGGCGCTTCTGTCTGCAGTTCAGCTATGCAATTCCAGAACGCGGTCGGCCGCTGGCACGCGGCTGCCTACTTTTGGGTTAGCCGCAACGTTTATTAATAATTAAGGAGAGAATAATGCCAGGCAGTACCATGAAAACAATCATCGAACGGAATACCCGTCTCTACGGGGATAAGACCGCCTTTGTTTTCGAGGGCAAGGCGATGACCTTCAACGAGTTCAACCAGCGGGTGAGCCGGCTTATCGACGCCCTGACTAAACTGGGCATGAAAAAGGGAGATCGGGTGGGCATCCTGGCTTTCAATTCCCCCCGCTTTTTCGAGGTTTTTTGCGTTATCAAGGCCGGGTTTATTTGCGTGCCTCTCAACTACCGCTCGGTGGGCCGCGAGCTGGCCTATTTCCTGAATAACTCCGAAATCAAGACGCTGATATTGGAAGAGGCTTTTAGAAAAGCCGTGAACGAAATCCGCGCGGATTTGACCACCGTCGAAAACTTCGTCTGCCTGGACGGCGCCGTGGACGGCACGCTCGACTACGAAAAGATGCTGGCGGACGCCTCTCCCCAGGAACCCGCCGTACCCGTGGGCGCCGACGACGAGGCCATTCTCTTCTACACCAGCGGCACCACTGGCTTGCCCAAGGGCAGCGTCCACACCCAGCGGAGCGTAGCCGCGGAGACCTTGACCACCCATCGCCAGATTAGCGACGAAGACACCACCCTTTGTGTGATGCCCTTTTTCCACGTCGGCGGTACGTTGGCTTACATGTTCCCCAGCTATGCCGCCGGGGCCAAAACGATTATCCAGCGTAAATTCGACACCAAACAGATACTGGCAACCATCCAAGAGGAAAAGGTGACCAACGTCTGTTTTGTGCCGGTGATGCTGGCGCGCCTGATGGAAGACCCCGATTTCGACCAATACGACTTGAGCAGCCTGCGCACGATAGTCTATACCGGCGCCCCCATGCCGGCGGAGACGTTGCGCAAGGGTTTGGATACCTTCGGTAACCTCTTTATCCAGGTGCTGGGGCAGACCGAGACTAACCTGATGACGGTGTTAGATAAGGAAGAGCACGCCCGGGGCTTTGCCGACCAGGAGTCCAAGGTATTGACCTCGGTGGGCCGGCCCTATAAGGACGGTGAGCTCAAGATTATCGACGGCAGGGGCCGGGAAGTGCCTGTCGGCGAGGTCGGCGAAATCGTTGCCAACAGCGACCGCAACATGAACGGCTATTGGAAGCAGCCGGAAGAGACGGCCAAGACGATAAAGGACGGCTGGCTCTATACCGGCGACATGGCCCGCCGGGACGAAAACGGCTATATCTACCTGGTCGATCGTTCCAAGGACATGATCATCAGCGGCGGCGAGAACATTTACTCCCGTGAGGTGGAGCAGGCGCTGGAGACCCACCCGGCGGTGGCCGAGGCCGCCGTCATCGGCGTGCCCGACGAGAAGTGGGGCGAGGCGGTGAAGGCGGTGGTGGTCTTGAAGAATGGCGAAAAGCTGACCGAGACGGAGCTTATCGACCATTGCAAGGGTCGTCTGGCCAGCTACAAGAAACCGTCCACCGTCGATTTCTGGGATGAGTTGCCCAAGAACCCCAGCGGCAAGGTGCTCAAAAAGCAAATCCGTGAAAAATACTGGGAAGGGCGCGAAAGGCGCATCAACTAATCCGGGCTTTAAAAAGAGTCTTGAAACCTGGCGTAGTTCCGGTTTTATGCCGGGCTTACCTTTTTAATGGGGGAAGAGTGGCGACCCCGGGGGGATTCGAACCCCCGATCTCCACCGTGACAGGGTGGCATGTTAGACCGCTACACCACGGGGCCTCCTGGTAACTAAAAGTCTATCAGGGCTGCCTGTGTGGTGTCAAGCTGTCCCGGAGTCCAGGTATTGTTGCATTAATGGTTGTATGCTATAATAGCTAATCTCAACTTTATGAAGGAGCACATGGTTACTAAGGAGCATATGGTTACCGAGGAAAAGAAGCTTCGCGACTACGAACTGGTGGTCATCATCAGTCCCGAAGTCGACGATGAGGGCGTTGACCGCCTGCTGGATAACATCAGCCGCATCATAACCCAGAAAGACGGCACGGTGGAAGACGTGGACCGGTGGGGCAAGCGCAAGATGGCTTATCCCATAAAACGCTTTCTGGAGGGCAATTACGTTCTGACCCGTTGCAAGATGAGACCGTCAACGGGTAAAGAGCTTGAGGCGAGCTTGAGGATTTCCGAGGAGGTGCTACGGCATTTACTGGTAAGATTAGACAGCTAATTTAAGGAGAAACGCCTGTTTCCTACGACGTCGGTGAGGCGAAAGGAGTGAATGGATGTTGACCTTGAACAAAGTGATGATTATAGGAAATGTTGGCACTGAACCCGAAATGCGTTTCACCCCCAACGGCAACCCGGTAACTTCGTTCCGAGTTGCCACCAACAGAGTTTACACGACCCCCGAAGGCGAGCGGAGACAGGAGACGGAATGGTTTACCGTAGTCGCCTGGAACAGACTAGCCGAAAATTGCAACCAGTATTTGACCAAAGGTCAACGCGTTTATGCCGAGGGCAGGCTGCACACCCGTAGCTGGGAAGGCCAGGACGGACAGCAGCGCTCTCGCTCCGAAATAGTGGCTAACCGGGTGCTCTTCCTCGACCGGCAGGCAACGGCTCCCGTTTCTGGAGAGAGCGGTGAGGATACGGCTCACAGCGAGCCGGAGCCGGCGGTGGTGGATGACGCGCCTTTCCCCGATGAGGGTTAGAAATTTACTAGGAAGGGTTTAGGTAACGGAATAAGAGGTGGCTAGAAAAAGAGCTGACGAAGGCAGACCGAGAAGGTCGGGTAGGTCGAGATACATACCCCGGCGCAAGTTTTGTTCCCTCTGCGTCGATAACGTCAAGACGATAGATTACAAAGACCCGGTTAAACTGCGCCATTACATATCGGACAGGGGCAAGATTGGTCCCCGACGTAAGACCGGCACCTGCGCCAAGCACCAGCGTGCTCTGGCGCTGGCCATAAAGCGGGCGCGGCACCTGGCTCTTTTGCCCTACGTACCGGCTCATATTCACGCGACAGGGGGAGTGGGCGTTCGCGACTAGTTCCGGGTGCCTTTGGCGGCGTCCGGAATCCGCTTTTATGCTTTTGACGCCCCGGAGATATAAATATAGAGCAGCCTAATTCGGTTACGGAGTTATCGTGCCTAAGAGAACTTATCAACCAAAGAGTATTCCCCGAAAACGAGAACACGGCTTTAGGGCCAGAATGAGTACCCGTGGTGGCCGCGATGTCTTAAAGGCGCGCCGGCTTAAGGGACGTAAGCGTTTGACCGTGGTGTAACCATGCGAGGTGAAGCTTACCTTAACAAACCAGAGCAGTACGCTCTGGTCTATGATAAAGGCAACTCGTGGGTGAGCGACCTGATAGTAATGAAGGCTTTAGCCAACAAGCTGGCTCGGTCTCGTTACGGCTTTTCGGTAAGTCGGCGCGTGGGTGGGGCGGTGGTGAGAAACCAGGTGAAGCGCCGCTTGAGAGAAATAATGCGTTCGCTGCCACTGGAGGGGGGATGGGACATCATTTTCATCGCCCGTCCCAAGGCGGCGGCGGCCGGTTTCGCCGAACTGGAAAAAACAGTCCGGTGGTTGCTTAACCGGGCTAGAATTTTAGCGAGGGAGCATGAAGGAGCTTGCCTTAGGGTTAATTAGGCTTTATCAGCTTACGATTTCAAGGATTATGCCGTCTAACTGTCGTTTTACCCCGACCTGTTCCCAATACACCTACGAGGCTATATCCCGTTAT
>JASFHK010000002.1:0-169120 GCA_050123275.1 Dehalococcoidia bacterium | reverse complement strand
TGTAGGCGGGCTTGTCCACCATTTTCTGTTTGAGAAACTCGCGGGCGACCTCGGAAACGAGCCGGATGCCCAGGGCGTTGTTGGGGCCGATGCCCTCTATCTGCTCTAGCTCCTCGGGCGAAGCCGCCAGCACCCCCCGCAGGCTACCGAAGCGCTTGAGGGCCGCCTTGGCCAGCGGCTTGCAGTCGCGCCGCGGCGAGGCCAGGGTGAGCAGAAGCTCGACGATTTCGTAGTCGTGGAAACCGTCCAGCCCCGAGCGGGCGAACTTTTCCCGCAACCGCTGGCGGTGTCCCGCCGACGCTTCTTCTTCCATCAGCGTCCCCTCCGACTAGTTGGTGGTTACCTTTAGCCCCTCCTCACCCACCAGCGCCACCAGGCGCTGGTGCAGTTCGGGGCAATAGCCGGTGTATACGTTGGAAAGTTTCAAATTGACCACCCTGTCCCCGTTGATGACGCACATGTTGACCTCGTCATCGCCGGGGAAAACGCGCAGGGTGTCAACCAGTTTGTTCAAACAGGCGACGTCGGCGTCGATATCCTCCGTCTGCTTCAGGCTGATGGTGAGGCGGCTCCGCGGCGGCGGCGGCGGTGGCGGCGGCGTCTCGGGCTTGGCCTCCTCGGCGGTCTCGAGCTGGTAGGAGCGCACGTTGTCGCAGCTTACCTGGGTGCGGTCGTTGCGCACCCTCACCTTGCCCTCCACGAGCAGGATGTTGCCCTCCTCCCAGAGCTCGCGGGTGGAGCTGTAGACATCGGGCCAGGCCATGACCTCGACCATGCCGCTAAGGTCCTCCAGCATGACGCTGGCGAAGGGACGGCGGTCGCGGGTAAAGGACTGGTGCACCGAAGCCACCATGCCCCCCACCCGGATGGTCTGCCCCACCATCTCGGCATCGACCTGCCCGCAGAGGACGGTGTTCTCGGCGGCCATTTTATCGGCAAAGGCGGCGAAGGGGTGCTCGGAAAGATAGACCCCCATCAGTTCCCTTTCCCAGGCCAGTTTATCTTTAAGCGGGGCTTCGTCCTCATCCAACTGCAGGCTGGGCAGCGGGGTGGGCTGGCTTTCTCCCCAGAGGTCGAACATGGTGGACTGCCCCGTTTCTTTAAGGTGCTGCTCGCGCTGGGCTAACGATTGTATGCGCGCCACGCTGGCCAGCAGGCTGCCGCGCTCGCCCAGGCCGTCGAAGGCGCCGGCTTTAATCAGGCTCTCCATGGCGCGGCGGTTGAGGTTGCGCAGGTCGGCGCGGCGGCAGAGGTCGTCTATCGACTCGAAGGGGCCGTTTTCCAGGCGCTCGTCGACCAGCGGCTCCACCGCCGCCACCCCCACGTTCTTGATCACGTTCAGCCCGAAGCGGATGGCGGGCTTGCCTTCTTCATCGGTCTCGATGGAGAAGTTGACCTGGCTGCGGTTGACGTCGGGGGGCAAAACATTGATATCCAGCCGCCGGCACTCGGCGACGGCGGTGGCCACTTTCTCCAGCTGGTCGGCGTGGGTGATGAGGAAAGCGGTAATGTACTCGGCGGGGTAGTTCGCCTTGAGGTAGGCAGTCTGGTAGGCAATCAGGGCGTAGCTGACGCTGTGCGCCTTGTTGAAGGCGTAGCCGGCGAAGGGCTCGATTAGAGCGAAGACAGCCTCGGCGACCTCGTTGGAGTAGCCCATTTCTTTAGCGCCGCTCATGAAGTTGCGCTGTTCCTTCTTCATCACGGCGGCGATTTTCTTGCCCATCGCCTTGCGGAAAATATCGGCCTGACCCAGGCTGTAGCCGGCCAGCTCGCGGACGATGAAAAGCACCTGCTCCTGATAGACGATGACGCCGTAGGTCTCTTCCAGTATGCTGGCCAGGGCGGGGTGGGGGTACCTGATGGGCTCCAGCCCGTGTTTGGCCTTGATGAAGGTGGGGATGTGCTCCATGGGGCCGGGGCGGTAGAGGGCAATCATGGCGGCGATGTCGCTGAAGGTGGTCGGTTTTAATTCTTTGATGTAGCGGCGCATGCCGGCGCCTTCCAGCTGGAAGACCCCCACCGTCTCCCCCGAGGCTAAAAGCTGGAAGGTCTTGGCGTCGTCCATGGGTATGTTATGCAGGTCGATATCGACGCCGCGGCTCCGGGCGATAATCTCCCGGGCCTTGCCCAGAATAGTCAGGTTGGCTAAGCCTAAGAAGTCCATCTTGAGCAGCCCGATGCGGGCGATGTCTTCCATGGTGAACTGGGTCATCACCGTGGTTTCGCCGTCGCCGCGGCTGGCCCGCTGCAAAGGGACGTAGTTGGTCAGCGGCTGCTTGGCGATGACGACGCCGGCGGCGTGGGTGCTGGCGTGGCGGGCGATGCCCTCCAGCCGCCGCGCCGAATCGATGAGCTTGCGGATGATTTTATCCTCGCCGTAGACGACGCGTAATTCGCTGTTCTCCTCCATGGCCCGCTCCAGGGTCATCCCGGGGCGGAAGGGCACCAGGCGGGCGACGCGGTCGACGTCGCCGTAGGCCATGCCCAAAGCCCGCCCCACGTCACGCAGCGCCGCGCGCGCCCCCAGCGTGCCGAAGGTAATAATCTGGGCGACGTGGTCCTTGCCGTATTTCTCGGAGACATAGGCGATAACCTCGTCGCGGCGGGCGTCCTCGAAGTCGAGGTCGATATCGGGCATCTCCTGGCGCTCCAGGTTAAGGAAGCGCTCGAAGACGAGCTTGTTCTCGATAGGGTCGATTTCGGTGATGCCCAGGCAGCGCAATATGATGCTGGCGGCGGCGCTGCCCCTCACCCCGAAAAGAATCTTTTGCTTCCGGGTGAAGGAGATGATGTCCCAGACGACGAGCAGGTAGTTGGCGAACTGGGTCTGCTTGATGACCTCCAGCTCGTAGTCGAGGCGCTGTTTTATCTCCGGGGAGGGGTCGGGGTAATACTTGTCCAGGTTCTGGTGGCAGAGGTCGGCCAGAAACTCGTCGGGGGTCTTGCCCTCGGGGATGCTGATTTCGGGCAGGTGCAGCCGCCCGAACTCGAGCTTGAGGTTGCACATCTCGGCAACGCGCCCGGTGTTTTCGATAGCCTCGGGAATATCCTGGTAGGCGGCCGCCATCTCCTGCGGGCTTTTCAGGTAGTAGAAGTCGCCGGCCATCTTGATTCTTTTCTGGTCGAAGACGGAGGAATTGGTGCCGATGCAGAGCAGCAGGTCGTGGGCCGAGGCATCTTCTTTGTTGACGTAGTGGACGTCGTTGGTGGCCACCAGCGGTATGTCCAGCTCCTGCCCCAGCGATATCAGCTGCGGGTTTATCTGATCCAGCTCGGGGAGAGGGTGGCGCTGTATCTCGAAATAGAAGTCGCCGAAGGTCTCCTTGTACCAGAGGGCGGCCTGTCTAGCTTCATCCATTCTCCCCTGCAGGATGAGCTGGGGCACCTCGCCCACGATGCAGGCGCTCAGGGCGATAAGCCCCTGGTGGTGGCGCTCCAGCAATTCCTTATCGACGCGGGGGCGGTAGTAAAAGCCCTCCAGTTGCGCCTTGGTGGCGAGCTGGATGAGGTTGCGGTAGCCGGTCTGGTTCTTGGCCAGCAGCACCAGATGGTTGTTGCTCTTGTCGCCGGGGTTGCGGCTCAGGCGCCCGTTGGGGGCCAGATAGACCTCGCAACCGATGATGGGCTTGATGCCGGCTTCCTTGGCGGCGACGTAAAACTCGATGGCGCCGTGCATCACCCCGTGGTCGGTGATGGCCAGGCTCTCCATGCCCATCTCTTTGGCCCGCTCCACAAGCTGAGAAATGCGACCCATGCCGTCGAGCAAACTGTACTGGGTATGAACATGGAGGTGAGTGAACATGGCTCTGATTTATTATAGCATAGGGGCCGTTTGGGGAAATACGGTTTAAAGACATAACCCAAGGGAAATTTCGACAAATAACTTTTGGGGGGAGTGCCCCCACCCCTCTGTCAGCGTACGTCTTTCCTTCCCACCCAATACCCACCCTATAAGGGTTAAACCCTCATATATCTCTTATTCAGGACGTGCCACCCTTCCCCGCTTCTGGGGGTTTTAGGGGGCAAAGCCCCCTACCTTAAAGGGCGGCGGGTGGGAATAGATAAAATCGGGGTGGGGTGGCACGACGGGACAGGACGGTGTAAAATCCTAAGAACACTATGAAAATGAAAGTCTTGGCCGTCATTGCCCGCTGGCTCTTCATCGTTTGCCTGCCCTTTCTCCTCTTCACCGCCAGCCTGGCCTGGGCGGTCAACAGCCACTGGCTCTATAACTACGGCTTCCAGAAATACGCCGTGGTGGCCACGCCGGAGCTTAATGAGTTCGACCTAGAAGGCATCGCCGACGGGCTGATAAGCTACTTTAACTCCGGAGAGGAATACGTCAGCATCACCGTCACCGTTGACGGCGAGACTGCCGACCTTTTCACCGAGGAAGAGACCGTCCACTTCAAGGACGTCAAGGACCTCATCCGGCTCGACTACTGGGTGCTGGGCGCCACGCTGGCTTACGTCCTGGCCTACGCCGCCGTCTGCCTGCTATGGCAGCGAAAGAAACACTGGCGGAATCTGGCGCGGGCGCTGGTGTGGGGCAGCGGACTGACTTTAGCCCTGATGCTGGCGCTGGGGATAGGCACGCTTTTGGGCTTCGACGCCCTTTTTACGAACTTCCACTTCCTCTTCTTCTCCAACGAGTTCTGGTCGGCGCAGGGTTACATGCTCAAGCTCTTCACCGGGGAGTTTTTCTACGACGCCGCTCTCTTCTGCGCGCTGGGCAGCGGCGGGGCGGCCTTGATTCTGGGGGGTTCAAGCGGGTGGTACCTGATAGCGACGCGGAAAAAGGCTAAGGCCTAGCCGTACCTTTCTTCTTTCCAGGGGTCGCCGTGGTTGTGGTAGCCCGCCGACTCCCAGAAGCCCCGCTTATCTTTGGCGATAAACTCGACGCCGTTGACCCACTTGGCGCTCTTCCAGAAATAGAGGCGCGGCACCACCAGCCGCAGCGGGTAGCCGTGCTCCGGCGTCAGCGGCACGCCGTTGTGCTTCAGAGCGAAGAGGACGTCGGGCTGGAAGAAATCGTCCAGAGACAAATTGGTGCTAAAGCCGCCCGCCGAGTGCACCATGACGAATTTGGCTTCGGGGAGGATTTCGACCAGCTCTTTTAGCTGCCGGCCGGGCACGCCCTCCCAGAGGTTGTCCAGCTTCGACCAGCCGGTGACGCAGTGGATGTCGGAGAAGACCTTGACTTGGGGCAGCGCCGTGAACTCCGCGTAGCTCAAGCTACGCTCTTTAGCCACCAGCCCGAAGATGCGGAACTCCCATTTGGCGATATCGGAACCGGGCACCGAGCCGTAGTGGAGAGAGGGCCACTTCTCGGTGAGCTTCTGGCCGGGCGGCACCCTCTCGGCGCGCTCGGTATCGGGGCTTTTGACGATGTCGTCTTTCATCGCAACCCCAGCCTTCTTAATCTACCCTCCGCCTCGTCCTTCTCCCTGATTCCCAGTTTAGCCCGATTGATGGCTTTGCGCAATAGCTCGATTGTAAGTCAAACCTCCCAGACAACCTCGCCGCCGACAACGGTCATCTCGACCCCAATGTCCTTGAGCTCTTCGGGGGCAGAGCGCAACGGGTCGGCGCTCAACACCACCAGGTCGGCCAGCTTGCCCGGACTTATCGAGCCTTTGATGTTCTCCTCGAAAGAGGCGTAAGCGGCGTTGCGGGTGTACATGGCCAAGGCTTGCGGCACGGAAACGGCCTCATCGGGCAGGAGCGTTTGCTCATTTTCTGTTCTCCGGGTGGCGGCGCTGTAGATGCCGATTAAGGGGTTATCGTCGGCGACGGGAGCGTCCGAGCTGCCCGCCACCGTCAGACCGGCTTTGACCCAGGCGCCGATGCGGTAGAGCCAGCGCCGTCTCTCCGGGGCGACGCTGGCCAAGTACCTGTCCCCGTTCTGGTAGATAAAGACGGGCTGGGTGACCACCATCGCTTTAAGATTTTGCAGACGTTTCAGTAACTCGGGGGGGCACTCCGAGACGTGCTCCAAACGGTGGCGGCGGCCTTCTATAGACGAACGACTATCGATATATTCCAGCGTCTCCAGCGCGGCGGCCACCGCCGACGGCTCGATGCAGTGGATGGCCAGCTGGAAGCCGGCCTCATGTGCGGCCAGCGCCTGCGCCTTCAATTCCTGCAAAGGCGGCTGCAGGCTACCCTTGGTCTCGGTCAGTATTATCTTCATTCCCCCCAGCCGCAGCCCCGCGTCGCCGCAGCCGAAGGCCATACCCCTCTCCTTGAATTCGGGCAGCGATTCGAAGCCGCACATCATCGAGACGCGGCACTTTAGTTCTCCGCTATCTTTAAATCCCTTGAGCAGCTCCCAGCGGGCGTAGCCGTTACCCATCGAGGCTTCCTGAAACGAGGTGATACCCCGCGCCAGGCAGTGTTGGCTGGCCACCCGCACCGCTGCGGCCAGCTCGTCGCCGATGAGAGCCGGTAAAACCTTCTGGCGGATGTAGCCCGCCATTTCGAAGAGCCGCCCGTTGGGCTCGCCCGTTTCCAGCTCGCGCTCGATGACCGCCCCCGGCGGCTCCGGCGTTTCTTTAGTTATGCCCGCCAGCGCCAGCCCCCGGCTGTTGAGCACGCATACGTGCAGCGAGCGGTGAAAAAGAACCACCGGGTGGTCGGGCGCCGCCTCGTCCAGGTCATGGCGGTGGGGGTGGCGCTTCTCGGCCAGGTAGAACTGGTGGTAATCGCTGCCGGCAATCCAGTTTCCCGGCGGGGTGGTCTCGGCGCGCTTACGGAGGGCCGCCTTGATGTCGGCGACGGATTTAACCCGGCCCGGGCTGAAATCGAGGCTGTTGCGCTTGGCCATAGCGCCGAAGAAGTGGCAGTGGGCGTCGTTAAAGCCGGGGACAATAGTTTTACCGCCGCAGTCGATGACTTTGGTTTTAGCCCCCCTCACCTCCCCCGCTAAATCTTCGTCGCCCACGGCCAGAATCCGCTCGCCGCTGACGGCCACCGACCACGCCGCAGGGCGGCCGGCGTCCATGGTGATGACATTGGCGTTGCGCAAAATGAGGTCGGCGTCGGGCATACCCGTAGTATACTACCGCCCCCGCAGGGCCACAACCGAAAGGGGGGTGTCAGCGCACGTATTTCTTTCCCACCCAATGCCCACCCTATATGGGTTAAACCCCTGTATACCTCTTATTTCGGGGGTGTTTAAGAGGGGGCAGAGCCCCCTCTTTACCTTAAAGGGCGGCGGGCGGGAATAGATAAAATCGGGGTGGGGAAAATAACCGAAAAAACCCCCTCTCCCACACGACATAAAACGACCCAGAACGCTTGTTTTAGGGGGGTGTCTGTGCTATTATGCAACTAGGCGAATATGACCACAGAAAAGGTAAAGGCGCTGGAACTGGCTATCAGCCAGATTGAAAAGCGATTTGGTAAAGGCTCGGTGATGAAGCTGGGGGAGGCCCCTCTGGTAAAGGTGCAGGCCATCCCCAGTGGTTCGCTGGCGCTCGACCTGGCGCTGGGCATCGGCGGTATCCCCAAGGGACGGATTACGGAGATATTCGGGCCCGAATCCTCGGGGAAGACCACCCTCGCCCAGCACATAATCGCTGAAGCGCAAAAACTGGGTGGCACGGTTGCCTATATCGATGCCGAGCACGCCCTCGACCCCGAATACGCGTCCCACTGTGGTGTCAATGTTGACGACCTGCTCATCTCGCAACCCGATACCGGCGAACAGGCGCTGGAAATCACCGAAGCGCTGGTAAGGAGCGGGGCGGTTGACGTCATCGTGGTCGACAGCGTGGCGGCGCTGGTACCCCAGGCCGAGATTGAGGGGCAGATGGGCGACGCCCATGTCGGCTTACAGGCCCGCCTCATGTCTCAGGCACTGAGGAAGCTGGCCGCCGCCATCGGTAAAGCCGGTACCGCCGTGGTCTTCATCAACCAACTCCGCGAGAAGGTGGGCATTATCTTCGGCAATCCCGAGGTAACGCCCGGTGGCAGGGCGCTCAAATTCTACAGCTCGGTACGGATTGACCTCAGGCGCATCGAAACCCTGAAACAGGGCGATGCCGCCATCGGCAACATGGTAAGAGCCAAGGTGGTCAAGAATAAGATTGCACCGCCCTTCAAGATGGCTCAATTCGATATCATGTTCGACCACGGTATCAGCAAAGAGGGCAACCTTATCGACATGGGGGTGGAGCTGGGGGTAGTCAAGAAATCCGGAGCCTTTTTCTCCTATGGTGATGTTCGCCTGGGGCAAGGTAGGGAGAACGCCAAGAAATATTTAAGCGAAAATCCCAAGCTTGCCGATGAGATCGAACAGCAGGTCAGAGCCTCAGCCGTCATCACCCATACCCAATAAAGTAAATTAACAATAGTTAAAACCGAATAAACAGGGCTGAGGCATATGCCTTAGCCCTATGTCTTTTAAAGGGGTAAAAAGAGAGAGATGAAAAAGGTAACCGCCATCAGCGAGGGCAAGCGGCGCCAGCGGCGGGTTAACATATTTTTGGACGACAAGTTCGCCTTCAGCCTGGGCACCGAGGTGGCCGTGCGTGAGAACGTCAAGGTGGGCCAGGAGCTTTCTCAGGGCGATATCGAAAACCTGACCGGCGCCGAGCTCGACCAGCGTTGTTACGACGCCGCCCTGCGCTACCTGGACTACCGTCCCCGCAGCCAGTCCGAGCTCGAGCAAAGGCTGCGGCGGCGCGGCTTCGACGAGGCCAACATTAAGGCGGTTATCGCCCGCCTCAAGGAGCATGGGCTGGTCGACGACCTCGCCTTCGCCCGTTTCTGGCAGGAAAACCGCCAGTCCTTCAGCCCGCGCAGCCGCTGGCTGGTGCGGCGGGAGCTTCAAGCCAAGGGCGTCGCCGAGGAGGTCATCGCCAGGGTGGTGGCTGGCATCGACGAGGCCGACGGCGCCTACCGCGCCGCGATGACAAAAGCGCACAGCCTGCCCGCCGATTACGAGAGTTTTCGTCGCCGACTGGGCGATTACCTCAAGCGCCGCGGTTTTGGCTACGGCGTGATTAAGGACACCCTGGAAAAAGTCTGGAAAGAAATAGAGGAATAAACAAGGATAGTCTACCTTAACCGGGAACAGCCAAGCCGGGTAATATTTACCCGCAATATGTTCCCGGACGCGGGTATTAAAAATAAGGGGGAAATGAAATGACAACGACGGGAATACTGGCCGTTTTCTTCAGCTTCGTCATCGGCGTCGTCTTCGGAGGCATGGCCATCTTCCTCTTCCGCCGCTTTTCGGTCAACCGCCAGATTCGTCTGGCGCAACGCAAAGCCGCCAAGATAGAGGCCGAAGCCAGTGAGGAAGCCAAGAAAACGCTGAACGAGGCGAGGCGCGAGATCGACAAGACGAGGTCGGCCGCCGACGCCGAATACCGGGAACGGCGCTCCGAGCTGCAACGCCAGGAGAACCGCCTGTCGCAGAAGACGGAATCCCTGGAGCGCAAGCTGGAAGGAGTTGACCAGCGGGAGCGCAACCTGACCAACAAGGAAAAGGAAATCACCGGCGTCCGCGACGAGCTGGATGAAATCAAGGCCAAGCAGCTCAAGCAGCTGGAAACGATTTCGGGCATGTCCACCGCCGATGCCAAGAAGCTGTTCCTCGACGCCGTCGAATCCGAGATGGAGGAAGAGACCACGCGGCGCCTCCGCGAGTGGGAGGCTCACTTCAAAGAGGAGTCCGACAAAAAAGCCCAGGATATTCTTTCCCAGGCGATACAGCGCTGCGCCTCCGACGTGGTGTCGGAGACGACGGTGGCGGCGGTGCCCCTCCCCAGCGACGAGATGAAGGGGCGGCTCATCGGGCGCGAGGGGCGCAACATCCGCGCCCTGGAGCAGGCCACGGGAGTTGACCTCATCGTGGACGACACCCCGGAGGCGGTAACGCTCTCCAGTTTCGACCCGGTGCGGCGGGAGATTGCCCGCCTGGCACTGACCAAGCTCATTACCGACGGGCGCATCCACCCCGCCCGCATCGAAGAAGTAGTAACCAAGACCAAGGAAGAGGTGGAAACAGCCATCCAGAACGCGGGCGAGCAGGCGGCCTACCAGGTCGGCGTGCACGGCCTGCGCCCCGAGCTCATCAAACTGCTGGGGCGGCTCAAGTACCGCACCAGCTACGGGCAGAACGTACTCAATCACTCCATAGAGGTCGCCAACCTGGCGGGCATGATTGCCGGCGAGCTGGGCGTCAACGTGGCCACCGCCAAGAAGGCGGGGCTGCTCCATGACATCGGCAAGGCGGTGGACCGGGAGGTGGAAGGCCCCCACGCCGCCATCGGCGCCGACCTGGTCAAGCAGTGGGACAAGTCCCCCGAGGTGGTCCAGGGCGTCGGCGAGCACCACTTCGAGACCGACTCCACCAGCGTCTGGGGCTTCATCGTGGCCGCCGCCGACGCCATCAGCAGCGCCCGACCCGGCGCCCGCCGCGAGTCGCTGGAGCACTACCTCAAGCGCCTCAAGGAACTGGAGGATATCGCCAACGACTTCAAGGGCGTGGAGAAGTCCTACGCCATCCAGGCCGGCCGCGAAATCCGCATCCTGGTCAAGCCCGAGGAGATCGACGACCTGGGCGCGATGAGGCTGGCGCGCGACATCGTCAAGAAAATAGAAGAGGGCCTGGAATACCCGGGGCAAATCAAGGTTACCGTCCTCCGGGAGACCCGGGCCGTGGACTACGCCAAATAGAAAAATGCTTATTTTAGCTATCGGTGACATTATCGGCAAGCCGGGCCGGAAGACGATAAACCAGCTTCTGCCCGGCCTCCGCCGCCAGTACGGACTGGACCTGGTTATCGCCAACGGCGAGAACGTCGCCGGCGGCATCGGGCTGACCCCGGATACCGCCCGCGAGCTGATTGACGCCGGCGTCGACGTCATCACCTCGGGCAATCACATCTGGGCGCAGAAGGAGATTTTTCCCTACCTGGACGGGCAGATGCCCATCCTGCGCCCGCTCAACTACCCGCCCGGGGTGCCGGGGCGGGGCTGGCTCACGCTGGGCAGGGTGGCCGTGGTCAATATCATCGGGCGCACCTTTATCGGTAACTTCGATTGCCCCTTCCAGGCCATGGACAAACTGCTCAAAGAGGTCAAGGAAAAGATTATCATCGTCGACTTTCACGCCGAGGCCACCTCGGAAAAGGTGGCCATGGGGCGCTACCTGGACGGGCGCGTCAGCGCCGTGCTGGGCACGCACACCCACGTGGGCACCATCGACAGCCAGGTTCTGGCCGGCGGCACCGCCTACGTCAGCGATATCGGCATGACCGGCCCGCTGGACTCGGTTATCGGCGATGAAGTCGAGGCCGTCCTCCAGCGCTTTCTCACCGGCATTCACCACCGCCTCTCGGTGGGCAGCGGCCGCTGCGGCCTCAACGCCATCATGGTGGATATCGACGACGAGGGTAAGGCCAGGAGCATCGAAAGAATCTACCGGGAGGCTGACTAGCCTTGGGGCGGGTCGACCTCCACGTCCACTCCACCGCCTCCGACGGACGCCTTGCCCCCGCCGAGGTTATCGCCAGGGCGGCGGCGCGGGGCTTGAACTATATCGCCCTAGCCGACCATGACAGCGTGGACGGCATTGACGCCGCCCGGAAAGCGGCGCAAAAGTTCCCCGACCTCACCGTTATCCCCGGCATCGAAATCAGCACCGATATCGCCGAGGGCGAGGTGCACATGCTGGGTTATTTCTTCGACCATAAAGACCCCGACTTCCTATCACAGCTCGACGCTTTCAAGGCTTCCCGCCGCCGGCGGGCCGAACAGATGGTGGACAAGCTGGACAAGCTGGGGATTCACATCGAGTGGCGGCGCGTCCTGGAGCTGGCCGGCGTCAGCACCATCGGCCGGCCCCACATCGCCCACGCCATGCTGGAAAAGAAATACGTCCCCACCTTTAAAGACGCCTTCGACGAATACCTGGGGCACGGTAAGCCCGCCTACGTCGAGCGGGAGAAGATGCTCCCCGCCGAGGCGGTGGCCATCATCGTCAGGGCTAAAGGCCTGCCCGTGCTGGCCCACCCCCTCACCACCCCCGACCCCGAGGGGTTGATTGCCGGGCTGAAACCGGCCGGGCTGGTGGGCATGGAGGCCTACTACGACGGTTACAGCGAGGAGGAAGTGGCCAGCCTGGTGGCGCTGGCGCAGAAGTACGACCTTGTCCCCACCGGCGGCAGCGACTTCCACGGCATCGACCCCGACGAGGAGACCGACATCGGCGATTCCAACGTTCCCCTGGAGTCGGTGCAACGGCTGGTCGCCCTCAAAGAAAAACAATAAACATGAGGCAAACTGATGACTCTTGAACTCATCCTGCTCATTATCGGTGGCTATCTCATGGGCTCCATACCCAGCGCCTACCTGGCGGCGCGCTGGGGACGAAAAATCGACATCAGGCAGTACGGCAGCGGCAACGTCGGCGCCGCCAACGTGGTCAAGGTCGGCGCCCGCTGGCTGGGTGTCGCCGTCATCTTCTTCGACATCGGCAAGGTCATGCCGGCGGTGGGCGTCGCCTACCTGCTCGGCCTGACCCCCGCCCAGCAGATGGTTATCGGCGTGGCCGCGGTGGTGGGACACAACTGGCCCGTCTTTCTCCGCTTCAGCGGGGGGCGGGGCATCGCCGCCATCATGGGGGTGGCGCTGATTATGCCCCTGCTCAACGGGCTGATGATACCCTGGGCGCTCATCGCCTTTCTGGCCATCATGATTGCCAACATCGTCACCTTCCGCGTCATACCGGTGGCCAGTATCATCGCCGTCGGCGCCATGCCCATCGTCAGCTGGGCGGTGGGCGAGCCGCTGTCCTTTGCCTTAGGCTTTCTGGCCATGTTTTTGATCATGATTATCCGGCGGCTGACACCGCGCCGCACCCGGATTTCGGCTAAGGTACCCACGGGAGAGCTTTTGCTCAACCGTTTCCTCTTCGACCGCGACATCCGGGACCGCGAAGCCTGGATACACCAGGACCGCAACGGCCCCGAAAAAGAGGCGAAGGACTAGCTCTGCGATGAAGTGCGCTTACCACCCCGACGTCGAGACCGAACTGCGCTGCGGCAAGTGCGGCAAGCCGATTTGCCTCAAGTGCATGGTGCAAACGCCGGTGGGCGCCCGCTGCCCCGACTGCGCCCGGGTAAAAAAACTGCCCACCTACCGCCTCGCCGCCCGGCATTATCTTATCGCCGCGGCCACGGCGCTGGGTATGGCTATCGCCACCGGCCTGGTCTGGGGGGTGTTAAGGGCGCTGCTACCCTACATCATCTTTAATATATTCCTGGGCGGGGCCGTCGGCTTTGCCATCGGCGAGGTGGTCGGCCGCGCCATCAACCGCAAGCGCGGCAAATGGCTGGCTCTCATCGGCGGCCTGGCCGTGCCCGCCAGCTATCTGGCCAGCATCCCCTTCAACATGATGTTCCACTACGACGCCACCTTTCACCTGCTCGATTTAGCCGCCATCGCCGTCGGCATATTTGTCGCCGTCATCAGATTGCGCTAAAATATCCTGGGATATTTTTTAAATCTAAGCGTCCTCACCGGACCTGGATAGGAGACAGCTATCGATGGATAACTTTATGCCGGGCACGACCTTGTTCTACATCCTGTTCTGGGGAGTACTACTGATTACGCTGGGGCTCTTCGCCTACCGTCTCAGGCAGCTCTGGCAGTACATGTTCCTGGGACAGAAGGAGACCGCCCCCAAGAGCCGCATCAGAGCCATCTGGGACACGACGGTTTACGTCATCAGCCAGCTCTGCCAGCTCAAGAACTTCTGGAGGAAGGACCGGGCGCCTCTGGGCCACGCCCTCATGGTCTGGGGCTTCTTCATCTCCCTGATTTTCTACTTCTTCTTCATCATCCTCACCGAAGGCATCGGCCTCATCGGCCTGGAAGACACCCAGTTCTATTTCTACTCGGTCTGGGTGATGGACTTCTTCGCCGTCTTCATCTTCATCGGCGCCGCCTGGGGCATCATCCGGCGCTATATCATCCGCCCCGAACGGCTCAAGGGGGAGCAGACCACCGAGGCCATGATTATCCTGTTATCCGTGCTCACCCACCCGGTGACCTACGTCTTTGAAATCGGCGCCAAGATAGCGCTGGGGCACGCTCCGGCGGGGCTGGGGCACACCATGCTGCCCCCGGTGAGCGCTTGGATCAGCAATATTTTCAGCACCGGCTCCGAGGGCTGGTATCTCGGCTTCCTCTGGGCGCACTGGCTGACCGTGGTCTTCGTGCTGGCCATCATACCCTACACCCGCTACCTGCACGTCATCGCCTCCATCTTCAACGGCATTCTGCGCAAACAACCGCGCACTGCCCTGCAGCCCATCGACATGGAGAACGTGGAAACGCTAGGCGTGGCCACCGTCGACCAGCTCACCTGGAAACAGAACCTTGATTTGTATTCATGCGTGGTCTGCGGCAACTGCCAGGAGCTCTGCCCGGCCTACAACAGCGGCAAGATGCTCAACCCCAAGAAGCTGATTCAGGACTTAAAGAAACACCTGCTCACGGTGGGGCCCGAGCTGGTGGCGGCCAAGGCCAAGGGGGAAGCCGCCCCGGCCAATCCTAACGTGCCGCTGGCCGAGAACGTCATCAAGCTCGACGAAATCTGGGCCTGCACCACCTGCGGCGCCTGCGACGAGGTCTGCCCGGTCTGGGTGGACCATATCGACAAGATAGTCGACCTGCGGCGCAACCTGGTCATGGAGCAGTCCTCCATGCCGGAGACGGCGGAGGGGGCTTTGAGGAGCATCGAGGACAGGGGGCACCCCTGGCGGGGCACCACCCTGTCGCGGACGGACTGGGCGGAGGGGCTGGACGTCAAGCTCATGGCCGACGACAGCGACGTCGATATCCTCTTCTGGGTGGGCTGCACCGGCGCCCTGGAGGAGAGGAGCACCAAGATATCCCAAGCCGTGGCCAAGCTGCTCAAGGCCGCCGGCGTTAACTTCGCCATCCTGGGCACCGAGGAAAGCTGCTGCGGCGAGCCGGCGCGGCGCATGGGCAACGAATACCTCTTCCAGATGCAGGCCGAGAAGAATATAGAGATACTGAAGAACTACGGGGTCAAGCGTATCGTTGCCGCCTGCCCCCACGGCTATAACATCCTCAAGAACGAGTACCCCCAGTTCGGCGGCGAATACGAGGTCATCCACCACACCGAGCTTATCGCCCGGCTGATCAAGGAGGGCAAGCTCAAGGTGGGCAAGGCACTAAGCGAGGTGGTCACTTACCACGACGCCTGTTATCTAGGGCGCTATAACGATATCTACCAGCCGCCGCGACAGCTCATCAAGGCCGTCCCCGGCATCAAGCTCAAGGAGATGGAACGCAACAAGCGGCGCTCCTTCTGCTGCGGCGCCGGCGGCGGTCACATGTGGATTGAGGAGAGCGAAGGCCGCCGCATCAACGAGATGCGCACCGAGCAGGTAATGGAGACCGGGGCGGAAAAGGTGGTTACCGCCTGCCCCTTCTGCATGCAGATGTTCGAGGACGGCATCAAGGCCAAGGAAGCCGAAGAGAAGCTGAAGGTAATCGACATCGCCGAGCTGCTGGCGGCGCAGCTAGAGGATTGATATGGCGGAAAGTTTCGTCAGGGTCAGAGTAATCAGCCAGAAAGGGCACTGCGAGGCGGGACACAAGGTCGGCGACGAGTGGCTGGTCGGAGAGAAGACGCCGCAGGGCATGTGCATCTTCGCCCTGGCCTCCCTTTTCCCCTTCATGACGCCGCTCATGTTCGGCGGCGCCTTCCCCTGGGAAAAGGACGCCGACAAGACCACGGTGGCCTGCCCCGACGGCGAAAACCCGGTAATCTTCGAAATCAGCCGCGTCAAGGACTAGGGCCGGCCGTAGTCTTCGCGGAGCTTACGGCGCAGCACCTTGCCCGTGCTCGTCTTGGGTAACTCTTCGGTTACGAAGACGACCGAGGTGGGGCGCTTGAAGCCGGCCAGGCGGGGACGGGTGAATTCGATAATCTCGGCCTCGCCGGCGCTTTGCCCTTTCTTGAGGCGGACCACGGCGCGTACCTGCTGCCCCCACTCCTCGTCCTTGACCCCGATGACGGCGGCCTCCTCGATTTTGGGGTGGGTGGAGAGGACGCTTTCCACCTCGTCGGGGCCGATGTTCTCGCCGCCGCGGACGATGACATCGTCGCCGCGCCCGCTTAAGTAGATGTAGCCCTCGTCGTCCTTATAGCCCATGTCGCCGGTGCGGTACCAGCCGTCGGCGGTAAAGGCCTTCTTCGTCTTTTCCTCGTCTTTCCAGTAGCCCTTCATGACGCGGGCGCCGCGCACCACGATTTCGCCGGTCTTGCCCGCGGGCAGCTCTTCGCCTTTTTTGTCCCTGACCTGGATTTCGATGTCGTCCAGGGGGCGGCCGATGGAGCTGGAAAGCCGTTTCAGCTTTTTCTCCCGCTCGGCCTCGGTCTCTTGGCCGGTGATGACCTGGTCTTCGGCTCTCAGAGCGGCGATGGTGGAGGAGGTCTCGGTGCCGCCGAAGGCGTTGATTAAGGCCCGCCCCGGGAAGCGCTCTATCGTCTTCTTGAGCACCTCGTAGGGGCAGGAGGCGGCGCCGTAGGTTACCACCCGCACGCTGGAAAGGTTGTACTTATCGAAGTCGGGGTAGTCCACGATACGTTTCAGCATGGTGGGCACCACCATCACCCGCGTCGCCTTCTCCCGTTGCACCGTCTCGAACCACTCCTTTTCCTCGAACTGGCGCATTAAAGCGATGGTACGCCCCCCGTAGATGCTGGCCATCAAAGCCTGCATACCGGCCACGTGGTAGAGGGGCATCACCAAGACGTTGGTTTCGGCGGGGGCTTCCATATCGGGCGGGTCGACGTTGGTCAGCACGTAGCTGCTGTAGGCGTTGTTGTCCTGGGGCACCCCCTTGGGGAAGCCGGTGGTGCCGGCGGTGAAGATGAGCACGGCGACGTCCTCGTCGCCAATCTCGGCGAAGGTCTTGTCCTCGGGAGAGCCGGACTGGAGCAGTTTCTCGTAATTCTGCATGCCCGCGTGTTCATCGCCGAGGATGATGTAGTGCTCCACCGAGGGCAGCTGGTCTTTGACCTTTTGCACCATGTCGGCGTAGCGCTCGCCGACGAAAAGAATTTTGGGCTCGGCCTTGTTCACCAGGTAGACCAGCTCGTCCTGCCTGATGCGGAAGTTGAGCGGGACGAAGATGGCGCCCGTTCTGGCGGTGGCGAAACAGGCCTCGACGTACTGGCTGCAGTTGACCTCGAGGATGGCGGCGCGGTCGCCTTTGGCTAGTCCCAGCCGGCTCAGGGCGTCGGCCAGGCGGTTGACCCTGGCTTTAAGTTCGGCGTAGCTGTAGCGCCTCCCCTCGAAGGCGATGGCCGTCCGCTGCGGCACCAGCAGCGCCGAAAGGTCGAGAAGCTCGCTTATAATCATAGCCCCCTCCGCTTAGCCGTTTATTTGTTCCCGCGCCATCTCCACTATCCTGGTCATGGCCTCACCCGCCCCGGCTCTGATGAGTACGGCGGCTTGAGCGTCCATGGGGGTTTCGCTCAGGTTGACGATAATAAGTTTCGCCCCGCCCCGCAGCGCGCAAACGGGCATGTAGGCGGCGGGGTAGACGACCAGCGTCGAGCCGACCACGATGAAAAGGTCGCAATCGGAAGAGCGCCGGGAGGCTTCCCGCAGCACGGCTTCGGGTAAAGCCTCGCCGAAAAGGACGGCGTCGGGCTTGAGCATACCACCGCACTCCCCGCAATCGGGAATCTCCTCGCCGCCGTCAATGCGGGCCTTAATCTCCTCGAAGGGATAGCGCTTGCCGCAGCTCAAGCAGACCGCCCACTGCACGTTGCCGTGCAGCTCGAAGATTTTATCGGCGGGCACCCCGGCCTTGTGGTGCAGGTTATCCACGTTCTGGGTGATGACGCAGTCCAGCTTGCCCATTTCGTCGAGCTCGGCGATGGCGTAGTGGGCCAGGTTGGGCTGGGCGTCGGTGGTTAGGTGCCCCTCCCCCAGCATCCGCCACTGCTTGCGGCGGGCCTCGGGGTCGGTGGTGAATTTCTGGTAGGTGAAGTCGTCGGGGTCGAAACGGCTCCAGATGCCGCCGGGGCTGCGGAAATCGGGGATGCCGGACTCGGTGCTGACGCCGGCGCCGGTGAAGACCACCAGCTTACGGGCGGCTTTAATCAGTACCGCCGCCTCCCCAGCCAGGGCGTCCAGGTCTTTTTCCAGCACGACCTCCCTCTATCGCAAAGAGCCCGCCAGCCGGGCTTCCAGCTCCAAACCCCGCTCCAGGCTCATATCCAGCCCCCTTGTCACCGCCTGCTTGGCGTAGGCCACCGCCAGCGGGTCGAAGCCGGCGATACGGTGGGCCAGTTTTTCGGTTGCGGGCATCAGCTCTTTTTTAGGCAGCACCTTACCGACCAGCTTTAAGCGCCTGGCTTCCTCGGCCTTGAGCCAGCGCCCGGAGAGCAAAATCTCCAGCGCCTTGCCCCCGCCGATAATGCGGGGCAGGGTCTGTGTGCCCCCGGCGGCGGGGATAATGCCCAGCCCCGGCTCGGGCAGCCCGAACCGGACGTCGTCCGCAGCCAGGCGTATGTCGCAGCAGAGGGCAATCTCCACCCCGGAGCCGAGCACGAAGCCGTGCAGGGCGGCAATCATCGGCTTGTTGATGCTCAAGAAAAGCCCCCAGATATCCCTTTCCCAGCGCGCCCGGCGGGCGATGACGGGAGAGGGGGCGGTGAGGAACTCAGAAAGGTCGGCGCCGGCGCAAAAAGCCCGCTCCCCGGCGCCGCGAAAAACGACCACCCTGACCTCAGAATCATCCCGGATAGCGCCCAGGACTTCGTGAAGCTCGTCGCGCATCTTGATGTTATAGACGTTAAGCGCCTGGGGGCGGTTGAGGGTAATGAAGCCCAGGCGGTCTTTCTTTTCGTAGATTATGGTCTCGAACTGGCTCATTTGTTCTCGAACTTCGGCTTCTTTTTGTTGAGGAAAGAGGTAATGCCCTCGGTCCTGTCGGCGGTGGTGTGGAGCAGGAAATAGAGGTCGCCCTCCAGGCGCAGCCCCTGTTCTAAAGTCATCTCCAGCCCCTTGTTCACCGCCTCCTTAACGAAGCGCAACGCGATAGGGCCCTGCTGAGCGATTTTCCCGGCCAGGGTTTTCGCCTCGGCGGCCAGCTTAGCACCCCCCACCAGACGGTCTACAAGCCCGATTTCGAGGGCTTCCGGGGCGGATATGACCTGGGCGCTTAGCAGCAGCTCCAGCGCCTTGCCTCGCCCCACCAGACGCGCCAGACGCTGGGTGCCGCCGTCGGCGGGGATAAGTCCCTCGGCCAGTTCGGGGAAACCGAAGCCGGCCTTATCGGAAGCCAGGCGTATGTCGCAGCTCAGAGCTATTTCCAGTCCCGGCCCCAGGGCGTCGCCGTTGATGGCGGCGATAACCGGCTTCTCGATGGCGGCCACCGCCGCGGCGGCGCCGTAGACACCGTCGCTGCCGGCGCAAAAGGTGTCGCCCGCCCCGCCGATGATGACGGCGTAGATATCGTCGTCCTGATTGGCGCGCCGGCAGGCGTCGCTAAGCTCCTGGGCAAGCTCAAGATTGAGGCGGTTGGCGGCTTCAGGGCGGTTCAGAGTAAGGTAAGCCACGTGGTCCCTGGCGGTGTAGCTAAATGTGGAATAGGGCATGTTTTTTCCCCTCCACATCTTAACCAACCCTCAACCCGCCGTCAAGACATCCGGGGAGAGAAAAGCCAGCCCACCAGTTTTTCTTCCCCCACCCCTTTTTTATCTATTCCCACCCGCCGCCCTTTAAGGTAGAGAGGGGCTACGCCCCTCTTAAACACCCCTAGAAGCGGGGGGGAACAGCCCGTCCCAACAAGGAGATATATAAGGGTTAAACCCTTATAGGGAGGGTATTGGGTGGGCAAGAAATACGTACGATAACAGAGCGGGGAGCGGCTCGCCCGCCGTAGCCTTGGCGAAGGCGGGGAGACTAGAACTGGCAGATATCGTGCAGGCAGCAGCCGGCGCAGTTGGGGCTGCGGCGGCAGTAGTCCTTGCCCTGGCGCACGAACAGGGCGTGGTACTCGTTGAAAACGGCGGCGTCGGCGGGCAGGTTATCGGCAAAAAGCGACTGGTAGGATGCGTAGCTGTCCTTCCCGGTCGCCAGCCCCAGCCGGCTGATGATGCGCCGCGTGTAAGCGTCGACGACGAAAACGGGCTTGCCCGCCGCGTAGAGGATGATGGAATCGGCCGTCTCCGGCCCCACCCCGTGCACCGCCAGCAAGCGGCGGCGCAGCTCCCCGGCATCGAGAGCGAAGAGCTTATCCAGGTCGTCGCCGTAGTCTTCGCCCAGCCATTCGGCCAAGGCTTTGAGCTTCAAGGCCTTGGCGTTGTAATAGCCGCAGGGATGGACCAGCTCGGCCAGCCCGGTTAGAGGCAGCTGGCGCAGCGCTTTCGGCGAAAGGGCGCCCGCCTCCTTCAGGTTGGCGATAGCCTTCTCCACGTTCGTCCAGGCGGCGGACTGGGTGAGGATAGCGCCGACGATAACCTCGAAGGGCTCTTCGGCGGGCCACCAGTGCTGGGGGCCGAAACGCGCCAGCAGCCGCTGGTAAACGTCGGTAAGGGAATCTTTCAGTGTTTTGGCATCCATCGGGCGGCTCTGGCGTTGGCGGCGGAATCGTAGCCGGGAATATAGGGTTTGATGTCGATGACGGGCGTGCCGTCGATAGCGTCCAGCCCCTTTACTTTAAGGACGTTGCCCCGCCGTTCCAGAAGGGCGACGGTTGCCTGGCCGATGGGGTTGGGGCGGCTGGGGGCGCGGGTGGCGAACCGCCCGGTAAGCGGCAGCTCGCGGTCGCCCATAGGGTGGACCTTCAGCGGCATGTCTTTGCTTTCGTCGAGGCGGTGCATCCAGTAGAGGACGATGATGTGGGAAAAGTCTTCCAGCCCCTCCAGCGCCTCGGTCAGCCCGGCGTCGACGACAACCTCGGCGACGACATCTTCCCAGCCGCGTTTCAGGGGCTGCTTGATGTCGCTGCGCACGACGCCGATGGCTTTCAGTTCCATATTGGGCGGTTCGGTCACTATGTCAACCTCAAACAAAAAGGGGCTGCTTATAAAAGCAGCCCCGGTCTCCTCAAACGATTACCAGGCCAGCGGGGTGAGCGTGAGCAGCTTCTTGGCGATATCGGGGTATCTGGCGATGAAGAGCAGCTCGTCCTCGACCAGCGGTTTGTGGGAGAGTACGTTGGCGTACCTCACCAGCTCCAGGACTTCGTTGGCCTCTTCCTTGGTTTCGAAAGATATGTCCTGGAGCTTACCCATGACGTGGCTGAAGCCGGAGATGCCGCTGTACTGGCCGGCGATAATCTCCCGCCCCGTGTCCACTTTGATGGGGTCGCCCCGGCCCAGCTCCTTGAAGCCGTAAAGCTCGTAGTTTTCCGGGTCTTTGAGCACGCCGTCGGCGTGGATGCCCGACTCGTGGGCGAAGGCGTTGGCGCCGACGCCGGGCTGGTTGATGGGAATGGGCACGTCGAAGGCATACTCGGTGAACTTGGCGATTTTCCAGGCCTTGGAAAGCTTTATCTTGCTGCCGAACTGGTAGCGGTCGGCGAAGTCCTTGGACTTGGTCACCGCCAAGATAACGGTCACCAGGTCGGCGTTGCCCGCCCTTTCCCCGATGCCGTTGATGGTGGTGTTGATGTAGGCGTCCTGGCCGCCGTCAATGGTTCCCTTGGCCCCGGCCAGGGAGTTAGCCGCCGCCATGCCCAGGTCGCCGTGGCAGTGCTGCTCGATGGGCAGTTTCACCTCCTCCGCCAGCGCCTTGTTGGTGCGGTAAATGGTGAAGGGGTTGTCGTAGCCCAGCGTGTCGCAGTAGCGCAGCCGGGTGGCGCCGTGCTCCTTGGCCGCCTGCCCGAACTCGATAAGGTAATCGAGGTCGGTTCGGGAAGCGTCCTCGGCGTTGACGCCAATACTCTCGGCGCCCTTGGCCCAGGCGGCGTCGACGGCCTTCGTCATGTCCTTGATGATGTCCTTGCGGGTCTTCTTGCCCTGGAACTTACCCTTAATCATCTGGTCGGAGGTGGATATGGAAAGATTGAGGTGCTTGATAGTGGGCACTCTCTCGAAAGCCAGGTCGACATCGGCGACGATAGCTCTTATCCAGCCCCCCAGGCGGATGGGCTGCAGGACCCCCATCTCAGCCAGCTCCAGATTGGCCAGGAGGTAGCGGTATTCGTGGCGGGTGGTGGGAAAGCCGAACTCAGACTGGAAAACCCCCATCTCGTTGAGGTAGATGTTTACCATCGTCTTTTCCAGCTTGGAAAGCCCGAGCTTGGCGGTCTGCACGCCGTCGCGGTTGGTTACGTCAAGCAAGTAAATCTTAGGCATAGATACCTCCTTTGGGAACTATTATTTTAACATAAATCAGCCACGACTGGCAAGAATCGGGGCCTTTTTTCCGCAGGCAGGTGGGCCTGTTTTATGTTACAATGTCTTCTAAAGATTGGTGGCAGCTAGCCGATGAGTTCGTTACGCAGACTGCTCTGGGGTCTATATGGCTTTGTTATCATCGTAGCCATCGGTGTCATTGGCTACACCTTCATCGAGGACTGGAGCTTTCTCGATTCGCTCTACATGACCATCACCACCATCACCACGGTGGGCTTCAGGGAGGTCTATCCCTTAAGCGAAGCCGGCCGCATCTTCACCGTCTTTCTCATCATCGGCGGCGTCGGCGGCGCGCTCTATATTCTAACTACCATCATGGGCTATTTTATAGAGGGACAATTCGGCATCACCATGGGGAGGCAAAGGATGAAGAATAAAATTGCCAAACTCAAAAATCACTATATCCTCTGCGGCTACGGTCGGGTGGGGGAGTCAATCGCCCTCACCTTCAGCGAGGAGGGGGTCCCCTTCGTCATCATCAGCAACAACGAGGAGCACGCGGCTGATGCCGAGAAAGAGGGCTACCTGGTCATACTCGGCGACGCCACCGACGACGATGTGCTCAAGGAAGCCGGCATCGACCGGGCCTACGGGCTGGTGGCGGCGGTGGGCAGCGACACCGATAACACCTTTATCACCCTCTCCGCCCGCGAGCTGCACCCCGACATCTTCATCGAGGCGCGCTGCGCCAGCCCCGCCTCCGAGGGCAAGCTGCGCCGGGCGGGCGCCGATAGAGTTATTTCTCCCCACGCCATCGGCGGGCGCCGCATGGCGATGCTGGCCATGCGCCCGGCGGTGGTCGAGTTCATCGACACCGTCACCTCCGGCCGCGGCCGCGACCTGCAAATGGAAACCATCGACGTCGTCGCCGGCTCCTCGCTCATCGAACAGACCATGGGCCAGGCCCGTAACAAGGCCGGCATCACCGTGCTGGCTATAAGGAAGGCCAACGGCACGCTGGTGGCCAATCCCCCCGACGAGGACGTCATCGAGGAAGGCGACCGGCTCATCGTCATCGGCACCAAGCAGCGCCTGGCGGCGCTGGAGAAAATCCTGACCGGAAAGAAAAGAGGCAAAAAATGAAAGTCGGCATTATTAACGTAACCGGATACACCGGCGTCGAACTGGCGCGCCTGCTCCACCAGCACCCCGATGTAGAGCTGGCTTCGGTCACGGGGCGGAGCGCCGCCGGCAAGAAGCTGGCCGAGGTCTTCCCCCACCTGGCCGACATCGACCTCACCATCGAGGCCGAGCTGGGCGAGGTGGAGCTGGCTTTTTCGGCCATGCCCCACAAGGACAGCGCCGCCGAGGTCATCCCTTTGCTTGAAAAAGAGGTCAGGGTGGTCGATATCAGCGCCGATTTCAGACTGAAAGACGCCACCCTCTACGAGAAATGGTACGGCTTTAAGCACCCCTCCCCCCAGCTGCTGGCCAGAGCCGTTTACGGCCTGCCCGAGCTGCACCGCGCCCGGATTGCCTCGGCGCGGCTGGTGGCTAACCCCGGCTGTTACCCCACCAGCGCCATACTGGCGCTGGCACCGGCGGCCCGGGCCAAGCTCATCGGGCCCGATATCGTCATCGACAGCAAGTCGGGCCTGTCCGGCTCGGGGCGCAGCCTGAAACTGGAAAGCCATTATGCCGAGGTCAACGAGGACACCAGCGCCTACGCGCTGGGAGGGCACCGCCACATGCCCGAAATCGCCCAGGAGCTTAAAGAAATCAAGCCCTCCATTAGCTTCGTGCCCCACCTGGTACCCATGACGCGGGGAATCTTGAGCACCTGCTACGCCACATTGGCCAAGAAAACGGATGAGGCGGAGGTCAGGCAAATATATAAGGACTTCTACAAGGACGAGCCTTTCGTCCGGGTGAGCGACGCCCCACCCCACACCAAGCACACCTGGGGCAGCAATATGTGCCTGGTCTATCCCGTCATCGACCCGCGCACCAACCGCTTAATCGTTATCGGCTGCATCGATAATTTGATGAAGGGGGCGGCCAGCCAGGCGGTACAGAACATGAACCTGATGCTGGGCCTGCCCGAGACGGCGGGCATCGAAAGTCTGGCGATATACCCCTGACCCTCGTCAAGCGCACCTGAAATAAAAATCCCCCTCCTCCGGTTAGAGAAGAGGGGGATTTAATTTTGGCTTTCAGTAGCCTAGACGACGATAAAGAGCGGGCACATCACCAGGGTGATGGTGGCCAGCAGCTTAACCAGAACGTGCAGCGAGGGCCCCGCCGTGTCTTTGAGCGGGTCGCCCAAGGTGTCGCCGACCACCGCTGCCGCGTGGGTGGGCGAACCCTTGCCGATTACCTTGCCGTTTTCGTCCTTGAGCTGTCCGTCCTCAATCATCTTCTTGGCGTTGTCCCAGGCGCCGCCGCCGTTGTTCATGTAGGAAGCCAGCAGGATGCCGCCGATAGTGCCCACCATGAGCACGGCGGCTACCGCCATGGCGCCGTCATAGCCGGGGATGAAGCGGAAGACGACTCCGATGATAATCGGGCCCAGCACGGGCAAAAGCCCGGGGGCAATCATTTCGCGCAGTCCGGCGCGGGTGGTGATATCAACCGCCTTGGCGTAATCGGGAGCCGAAGTCCCCTTGAGGATGCCGGGGTCGGCGCGGAACTGTCGCCGCACCTCCTCGATAATCTTGGAAGCGGTCTTGCCCACCGCCTTAATCGCCCAGGAGCTGAAGAGGAAGACAATCATCACCGCCAGCAGGGCGCCCACGAAGACCTCGATGCGGGCGATGTTAACGATGTTGTAGAGCCCGACCTCGCCGAACTTGAGGAAGGAAACCCGGTCCAGGAAAGCCTGGAAGAGCAGGAAGGCGGCCAGACCCGCCGAAACCATGGCGTAGCCCTTGGTCAGGGCCTTGGTGGTGTTGCCCACGGCGTCGAGGCGGTCGGTCACCTTGCGCACCGCCGGCCCCGCCCCCGCCATCTCGTTGATGCCGTTGGCGTTATCGGTGATGGGGCCGAAGGTGTCCATTGATAAAACGTAAGGGCAGGTCATGAGCATGCCCATGGTGGCCACGGCCGTGCCGAAGGCGCCCGCCCCGTGCACTCCGCTCATATCCCCCATCCAGTAGGAGAGCAAAAGCGAAATACCGATAATGAGGGCGGTGGCCAGGGTGGTCTCGAAGCCCACCGCCGTGCCCATGATGATGTTGGTCGCCGGGCCCGTCTTGGAAGCCTCGGCGATGCTGCGTACCGGTTTGAAACGCCACTCGGTGTAGTACTGGGTGACGAAGACGATAATCACGCTGGCGGCGATGCCGACCAAGCCGGCGCCGAAGAGCCACCAGTTATCCAGCATGAAGTAAACGGTTACCGCCAGCCCCACTATGGAGAGGCCGATAGCCACGAAATAGCCGCGGTTGAGCGCGTTCATGGCGTTCTCTTTTTCCTTAGCCCGCACGCAGAAAATGCCTATCATGCTGGCCAGCATGCCGAAGCCGCGAACGCATAAGGGGAAGAGTATCCAGGCGATGTTCTCGGTAACCAGATAGGCGGCGATACCCAGTATCATGGCGCCGATGTTCTCCGCCGCCGTGGACTCAAAGAGGTCGGCGCCGCGGCCGGCGCAGTCGCCGACGTTATCGCCCACCAGGTCGGCGATGACGGCGGGGTTACGCGGGTCGTCCTCGGGAATGCCCGATTCGACCTTGCCCACCAGGTCGGCGCCGACGTCGGCGGCCTTAGTGTAGATGCCGCCGCCGAGCTGGGCGAAGAGGGCCACGAAACTGGCCCCGAAACCGAAGCCGACGATGAGGTGGGGCGCGATGTCCGGGTTGCTGGCGCCGCCGTAGGCGAAGAAGATAACGGTAACGCCGATAAGGCTGAGCGCGGTAATCAGGAAGCCGGAAACGGCGCCGCCGCGCAAAGCGATGTTAACCGCGTCGGTGAGGCTCTTCTGGGCGGCGGCGGCGCAGCGCACGTTGGACTTCACCGCGATGTACATGCCGATGAAGCCGGCCACGCCGGAACACACCGCGCCTACCAGGAAAGCGACGCCGGTGCGCCAGCCGATAGCGAAGGCACTCATGCCCTCGACCTCAGTGCCTCCCAACACCGCCACCAAAACGCCGATAATAACGGCAATCGCTACCGAATAGATGGCGATGGTGCTGTACTGGCGCTTCATGAAAGCCCAGGCAGCTTTGAAGATAATGTCCCCGATTTCTTTCATCTTGGGCGTGCCTGTGGAACTCTTGAGCACGTTCCGGGCCAGCAATATGGCGAAGACCACGGTAACGATGCCCGCCAAAGGCACAATCCAAAAAATAACTGGCATAACCCCTCCTTTAAATAGTAGTCTTTCGGTTAAAAGCCGACAGGATTATACCACAGCCAAGCGGCGGGAAAAAAGTCGGCGCCAGCTATAAATTCCGCCGTTCCGCCCCCCTTTTTTGTGGGATTTATATAACCCCCTTTTCTCCTCACCGGAAATTCTAAGCACGAAATCCGAAATCCTAAAAGTTAGAATTTAGATATTCGGATTTAGGATTTATCAGGGAGGGGTGGTGTATCCCCCAGGTTAAGGAGTTTACTCATTAGGGCGGGCTGGGTCGGGAAGGAAAGACGTCCGCTAAACGTGAAAGGGGACGCCATCGTTGCCACTTTAGTCCGGCTCTGTTATGCTAAATCATAAGAGAAGATGGCCAGTAATTTTGGCACCTTTCGCCGCATCGACTACTTCAAGATTACCGTCTTCGGCTTCGCCCAATCCGCTCTCTGGGGCGGCCTGCACTTTATTGTCTTACCAACGCTACTTTTGGACTTCGTAGCGGCATCGGAAAAGAGCACCTATCTGGGACTGCTCACCTTTGCCGGGCTGATGCTGGCCATTATCTTCCAGCCCATCGCCGGCGCCATCAGCGACCGCTCCGGATTCGGCTGGGGGCGACGCCGCCCCTTTATCCTGGTGGGCACGCTGGGGGCCATCGTCTTTCTGTCCGGCATCAGCCTGGCGGGCAGCTACCTGGCCATCTTCGCCGTTTACTGTTGTCTCCAGATAGCCTCCAACACCGCCCAAGGCCCCTATCAGGCCTTCATCCCCGAGATGGTGCCCGAGGGTAAACGGGGGCTGGCTTCGGGAGTGAAGAACTTCCTGGATATAACCGGCGGCGTCGCCCTGCTCTACCCCATATCCTTCTTTATGACCCGCTACTCCGGGGGTGAGGGTGGCTACTGGCTCTGGCTGTCGCTGGCCTTGCTGGGGGCAGTGCTGCTGGCGGCGATGCTCATCACCGTGCTCACCGTCAAAGAGCGCCCGGGGCGGCGCGTCGCCCAGCCGCCCCTGCTGGCCACCATCTTGCAGAGTTTTAAGATTAGGGTCAAGGCGCACCGCGACTTCATCTGGTTCCTCGTCTCCCGCCTCTTCACCATGATGGCCTTCACTACCATCCAGGCCTTCGCCTTATACTTTCTGATGGATGTCGTCGGCGTCCCCGACCCCACCGCCACCACCTTCCGGTTCTTAACGGTCGCCGCCGCCGGTATGCTCATCGTCGTCTACCCGGCGGGCCGCCTCTCCGACCGCGTGGGCCGACGCCCCGTTGCCTTCAGTGCGGGGCTGCTGGGGGCACTGGCCACGGGGCTCATTTTCCTCAGCCAGCAGAACCTCACGCTGATAATGCTCTGCAGCGGGCTGGTGGGCGTCGCCTTCGGCGCCTTCATGAGCAGTAACTGGGCCTTAGCCACCGACCTGGTGCCCAAGGGCGAGGAGGCGAGATACCTGGGGCTGACCAACCTGGCCACCGCCGGCGGCGCCGCGCTGGCGCGCCTCATCGGGCCTCTAATCGACTTCGGCAACAGCCAGGGCCATAACCTGGGCTACTCGTTCATGCTGGGTGCGTGTTTCATCTACTTTATCGTGGGGGCGCTGCTGTTGCTTAAAATCAGGCGCCGCTAGCCGATCCAACCCAGCACCACGTCCCAGCCCCAGGCCCCGGCGTAGGCGAGCCCGATATAGAGCAGGGTGCGCCCCGCCCAGCAGGCCAGCAGGAACTTCCACAAAGGGTAGCGCAGGACGCCGGCGGCAATCCCGGCCAAATCGAAGAAGAAGGGTATCAGGGAGAGGACGAAGATGGACAGTATTCCCCACCGCTTAAGCCACTGCACCAGGCGGTTATAGAGCTTGAGCCGGGAGACCACCCCCCGCCCGCTGTAGCCGGCCATGTAGCCGGTCAGCTCGCCGATAGCCGCCCCCACCCCGCCCGCCAGCCCCACCAGCGCCGCCGAGGGCATCACGGCGCCCAGGGCGGCCATTACCAGGAAATTGCCCGTGGGCAGGAAGACGGAGGCGTTGAAGGTCAGGCTGATGAGAAAGGCGCCCAGGTAGCCGTAGCCCTGCAGCGTCTCGAGCCGTTCCGGGGAACTGCGGTAAAAGAGAAAAATGCCGACGCTAATGCCGATAACGAAAAGCAGGGTCAGTATGGGGAAAAGGTATTTCTTACACCACTGTCTTTTGGTCATTAAGGATATTGTAGCATATCGGCCGGCGGCCCGAAGGCTAACCCCTCAGGCGGACCAGGGCCACCATGCCCACGATAAGCCCGGCCAGCCCCAGCAGCCCGGCGGCGCCGATGGCGACGTAGAGAATCGAGGATGCCGCCTCGACCGTGAACGACTGGCTCAACTTGCCCACGCTCACTTCGTAGCTGGCGACGACATCCCGGCTCACCAGGAAAGTCACCGTCTCGCTGGCGCCGGGTTCCAGGGTCAGGTTGCGGGTAGCTTCCGGCGCCCCGTCCACGCTCAAGGTCAGCGGCATCGTCGCCGTCTCCGCGGCGACGTTTTCAGCGACGACCTGCAAGGCCACGTTCTCGCCGGGGGCGGGGTCAAGCGGCCGTACCGTCAGCTCCGAGAGGGCGATGGGGTTGACCAACACCTCGACACAGACCGGCCCCACCTCCAGAGTACCCGTGCTCATTCCGGCGGCGCTCTTCACCGCGGGGATGGTCACCGTCCCGGTGGTGCCGATGTCTAAGGTAATGTCTTGAGAAGCCTGGGTGCCGTCGTCCAGGTTCAACAGCGCCGTAAATTCGCCGCCACCGAAGCCGATGTTGCTCACCTCAGCCTCGAGCTCGAAACTCTGCCCGGCGTCGAGGAAGCCGGGATTGACGGTCACCGAATCTATGGTCAGGGCGGGGAAGACATCGATGTCGGCCACGAACGCGGCCTCATGCAGATGCTCGGCGGGAATGAAATAGCCCCGGGAATCGCCCTGCCCCCAGGGCAGCATGCCGATGCAGTTACCCAGCTCGTCCACCATCGGTCCCCCGCTCAAGCCCGACCAGGCGGTGCCGTGAAAGCGGCGGGCGTCCATCTCGTAGATGCGGGTCGAGCTGCCCACCAGCCCAGTCTCAATGCTGGGGCCCTCCCGCTCGATACCGGCCACCATGGCGTCCGCCGCCATCTCCATAAGTTCGGCGAAGCTACTGGGGCGCTGGGAGGGGTCGGCCATGATGGCGTCCATCGACTGCCAGAACTCCAGGGTAAGGTCGATGCCGGCGTAGCCGATGACATAGGCGCGGCTGCCCTCCGGCGGCGTGGCCGCCTGCAACCCCAGGTAGGGGGTGCCGGTCAGGTCCGTGTCCAGAACGGCGATATCCGTGCCCGTATCCGGGTGCTCGTAGAAGAGGATGTCTTTAACCTCATGCGGCTCCGAATCGCCGTAGCGGTAGACGTAGTCCACCTCGTCGGCGACGACGGTAAGCTCGCCCTGCACGTAGGCCCACCAGGTCGAGGAGTAGTAGTAGTTATAGAAGCTGCCGAAGTCCACCTTGTTATACCACCCCTCCTCGAACCAGACACCGCCGATGAAGTACATGATGGCGGCTTCGGTAAGCTCGTCCTGCGAGAGGTTGACGCAGTGGGCGGCGGTAAAGACGTCACCGTTCTCATTGGCGAAGAAACCGCTGCCCAGCCCCAGAGGCCCGCGGGCCTCGAAGACCTCCCCGCCGCCGCTCACCCAGCCGTCGACCCAGACCATGACCTCGACGGAGGCCTCCCGGGCCGTGGTCACCCCCAGCGGGTATTCTTCCTCGGCGCTCAGCGCGGGCGCGGGCGCCAGTATCATTGCCAGGAGCAACAAAAAGCAAACCGGGATTACCAGCTTGAGTTTAGGCATGGCGGTACCTCCGGGTGTTTATCCCTCTTTTTTGCAGACTACAACAAAGCCCGACCCCTGTCAACAAAAACGATGTTGTTGACGGGCTGGCGTCTCTGCTATACTTTAGGGACGTGCCCCCATCGTCTAGAGGCCTAGGACGGCGGCCTTTCAAGCCGCAAACAGCGATTCGAATTCGCTTGGGGGCACCAAAGAGTCCGTCCGAGGTGTCGCTATGATGATAACCATCGAATGCCCCAAATGTGGTACCGCGGGGAGCCAGTCTCTGCTCAAGCCGGACTACCAGGGTCCTTACCGCTGCTGGAAATGCCGGGAACTCTTCACCATCACCATCGTCAACAACGAGGTCAAGTCCTGGGAACCCCTCACCGAGGATGAGCTGGCGGTACAGGAAGAACAGCGCAAGCAGGCGGAGGCGCTCAAAAACAAGTTCCGCAGGCCGCAGGACTAAAGACCCCTAGAACTTGCCCTTCAGCTTCTGGTAGCTCTCGGCCAGAGCCTGGGGTATCACCCTCACGTCGGACATCACCGGCATGAAGTTGGTGTCCCCCGTCCAGCGCGGCACGACGTGGCTGTGGATATGGTCCTCGATGCCGGCGCCGGCCACCCGGCCCAGGTTCATGCCGACGTTAAAGCCCGCCGGCTTGAAGACCTCCCTGATAACCGTCAGGCTGCGCCGCACCAGCTCGTAGTGCTCGTGGAGCTCTGCGTCGGTCAGCTTCTCCGGGCTGTCCACGTGGCGGTAGGGCGCCACCATCAGGTGTCCCGGGTTATAGGGGAAGCTATTGAGGATGACGAAGTTCTTTTGCCCCCGGTGCAGGATGTAGTTTTCGACGTCCTTGTCTTCCTTGGGTTTGTCGCAGAGGATGCAGCCCTCCACCTTCCCCTGCTGGATGTACTGTAGCCGCCACGGTGCCCAGATTTGCTCCATTACACACTCCTTATCGCGATTAATGCTATTTTAGACGCCAAACGCCCCGTTTTCAACCACCGGCTACATCCCCCCTTTATTTCCTCGCCGGAAATTCTAAGCACGAAATCCGAAATCCTAAAAGTTTTAGGATTTATTAGGGGGGAGCTAATAAGGAGATATTGAAGGGATTCCACCCTTATAGGGAGGGTTTTGGGTGGGACATAAAGACGTACGCCAACACGGGCGGGATGGCTGGGCGGAACTCAAATAAGAAGTTTATAGAGGTTTAACCTCTGTAGGGTGGGTATTGGGTGGGAAAGAAAGACGTGCGCTAAAACCCCGACCCGATTGTAAAAACTAAAGCTATCGTCTATAGTTATATGGCTATATCAAAGCGAAGGAGGGGAGCCCCATGAGCCAAGACCCCCAGTGCGCCAAGTGCCCCAAGGTAGTCTGCGACACCACCGCATTTCTTAAAGGCCCCGAAAACTGCCCGACCAAGACCAAAAAAGACGTTATCGCCAAAGCGCTTAAAGAATACGAAGACCCTGAAATCAGGGAGTTCGCCCGCCAGGCTTCGATACAGGAAGCCGAGTGCTACCTGCGCCTGCCCGAAGGGCTCACCACGCGCTACCCCCGCGTGGACGAGGTCGCCAACTTCGCCAAGAAGATGGGCTTTAAGAAGCTGGGCATCGCCTCCTGCCTGGGGTTGAAGGAAGAAGCCGAAACGCTAACCCGGATACTGGAAAACCGCGGCTTCGAGGTCGTCTCCGTCTGCTGCAAGACGGGCGGCACCCCCAAGGAGAAAATCGGCATCAAGCCCGAGGAGAAGATCCGGGGCCCCGAAGCCTTCGAGGCGATGTGCAACCCCATCGCCCAGGCCGAAATCCTCAACGACGCCGGCACCGACTTCAACATCGTGGTCGGGCTTTGCGTGGGGCACGACTCCCTCTTCTTCAAGTACTCCCAAGCGCCGGTGACGGTGCTGGTGGCCAAGGACCGCGTCTTCGGCCACAACCCGGCGGCAGGCTTATATCTGGTCCACTCGCCCTACTACCGCAAGCTGCTGCGCCAGGAATAGGCGCCCGAAAGAGGAGAAAAACATTGGGCTACCCCGACCGCATTCTCTATCAGGTAAACCGCCCCGCCCGCTACACCGGCGGCGAGTGGAATTGCATTATCAAGGACTGGGACGAGGCGAAGCTCAGGTTCGTTTTGGGCTACCCCGACGGCTACGAGCTGGGCATGTCCAACATGGCGCTGCCCATCATCTATGAGATTCTAAACGGCCAGCCCGACATCCTCGCCGAGAGGGTTTACGCGCCCTGGGTGGACATGGAAGCCGCCCTGCGGGCGGAGGGCCAACCCTTGCTCAGCCTGGAGTCGAAACACCCGCTCAAAGACTTCGATGTCGTCGGCTTCACACTGGACTACGAGCTGACCTACACCAATGTCTTAAACATGCTCGACCTGGGGGGAATCCCGGTGCTGTCCGCCGAGAGGACGGACGCCCACCCCGTCGTCATCGCCGGCGGCTCCTGCTGCCTCAACCCGGAGCCCATGGCCGACTTCATCGACTTTTTCGTCATCGGCGACTGCGAGGAAGTCCTGCCCGAATTGCTCGAAATCTTCCGCGACTGGAAAAAGAACCAGGCAACCCGGCAGGAGCTCCTGAAGAACGCCGCCGGAATCCCCGGCGTCTATGTCCCCGCCTTCTATAAAGCCGAATACGGCGCCGACGGCATGTTCAAGGGTATTACGCCTACCCGGAGCGGAGCCGAGCCGGTTATCCAGCGGCGCATCGCCCGGAAGCTGCCGCCCCCGGTCACCCGCCCCGTGGTGCCCTATATCGAGGTCGTCCATGACCGCGGCGCCGTGGAAATTCAGCGGGGCTGCACCCGCGGCTGCCGCTTCTGCCAGGCGGGTATTTTGTACCGCCCCCCGCGCCGCCGCCCCCAGGACGAGATTGTCCGGGCGGTGGGGGAACTGATCGCCAACTGCGGCTATAACGAGGTCTCGCTGGTATCGTTGAGCACCAGCGACTACCCCCGCATTGATGAGCTGGTGGCCACGCTGGCGCGCCAGTATCCCGGTATTTCAATTTCTTTGCCCAGCCTGCGCCTGGACAGCTTTTCCCTGAAGCTGATGGAATCGTTACCCGCCCGCCGCAAGACCGGGCTCACCTTCGCCCCCGAGGCGGGCAGCGAAAGGCTGCGCCGCGTTATCAACAAGGGCACCACCGAGGACAAGATACTGGAAACGGCGGCGGCGGCGCTTGCCCGCGGCTGGCGCAGCTTGAAGCTGTATTTCATGCTGGGGCTACCCACCGAGACCATGGAGGATATCGAGGCTATCGTCGAGCTGGTGGCCAAAATCCGCGCCACGGGCAAGGGCACCAAGGGGGGCATGCCCCAGGTCAGAATCAGCCTTTCCACCTTTATCCCCAAGCCCCACACCCCCTTCCAGTGGGTGGCCCAGGACAACGCCGAGCAGCTGAATGCCAAGCACGACGTGCTCAAGGCGGGACTAAGGCGCAAGGGCAGCCGTATCTCCTGGCGCGACCCCGAGGTCAGCCTGCTCGAGGCGGCGCTATCCCGGGGTGACCGGCGCACGGGTAAGGTCATCCACGACGCCTGGCAGGCGGGCTCTACCTTCGACGCCTGGAACGAGCGCCTCAACTATCAGAACTGGCTCGACGCTTTCCAGAAAAACGGGCTGGAGCCGGGCTTCTTCGCGCAGCGGGAGCGTTCGCTGGAGGAGATATTGCCCTGGGCGCACCTCGACCCGGGGGTAACCCCCGAATTTCTGAAGCGGGAATATAAGCGCGCCCTCAAGGGCGAGGAAACCGCCGACTGTAACTACTCGTCCTGCAACGCCTGCGGCCTGGAGCGCATCAGCCCCGAATGCAGGCAGAAGAAGGCTACTTAGCGTCCTTATCGAAACAGGTCAGCGCCACCACCTTGTCGCCGGTGTCGAGCCGCATCAGTTTTACCCCCTGGGTGCTCCTCCCCTGTATGGTGATGCCCATCTTGGGGTCTTTTTCCTTGACCGGCGTCTGGATGACGATACCCTCCGCCGACACTATCATCACCTGCTGCGCCAGCGTGACCACCTCGGCGTCGGCGACCTTACCCGTCTTATCCACCAGCTTGAAGGTCCTTACCCCACCCCCGGCCCGTTGCTGCCGGGGGTATTCCGCCACCGGGGTCAGCTTGCCGAAGCCGCCCTTGGTGGCTACCAGCACGTAGCCGTCGGGCTGCATGACGTCCATAGCCACCACCTTGTCGCCGGAGCCTAATCTGATGCCGCGCACGCCCCCGCTGGTGCGGGAAGCGGCCCGCAGCTTGGAAACGGCGAAGCGGATGGACTGCCCCTCCTGCGTCACCAGCAGCATGTCGTCCTCATCGGTGCCCAGTTGCGCCGACACCAGCTCGTCGTCTTCCTCCAGGTCCATGGCGATGAGACCGCTGGAGCGCACGGCGGCGAACTTGTCGGCCGTCGTCTTCTTGACCTCGCCCTGGCGCGTCGCCATGAGCAGATAGGCGCCGGGCGTGAAATCGGGCAGGGCGACCATGGCCGTGACCCGCTCGTCCTCGGTCACCGAGAAGAGGTTGATGACGGCCGTGCCCTTGGCCACCCGCGAGCTGTCGGCGGGTATCTCGTGGCACTTGAGGTAGAAGACCCGCCCCCGGTTGGTGAAAAAGAGCAGGTGGTCGTGGGTGTCGGCCACTACCAGCAACCGCACCGCGTCCGCCTCCCGGGTGACCATGCCGATGATGCCCCTTCCCCCGCGGTGCTGCGAGCGGTAGCTCTTGGCCGCCGTCCTCTTGACGAAACCGCGCTTGCTCAAGGTGACCACCACCCGCTGGTGGGGAATGAGGTCCTCCTCGCGGAAATCGGTTATCTCTTCTTCGCTGATTTCGGTGCGGCGCTCGTCGCCGAACTTATCCTTGAGCTGACTCACCTCTTCTTTGATGAGGAGCAGAATGCGCTTGGGGTTGGCCAGCAGGTCCTCCAGATAGGAGATGGTCTTGACCAGCTCGGCGTACTCGTCGAGAATCTTCTTTCTCTCCAGGTTGGCCAGGCGGCGCAGTTGCATGTCGAGGATGGCCTGCGCCTGGGCCTGGGAAAGCCCGAAGCCCTCCATCAGCGCCTTGCGGGCGACCTCGGCGGTAGCCGACTTCTTGATGGTGGCGATAATCTTGTCGATGTTGTCCAGGGCGATTTTAAGCCCCTCCAGGATATGCGCCCGCGCCTTGGCCTGCTTCAATTCGAACTTGGAGCGGCGGGTGATAACCTGGTGGCGGAAATCGATGAAGTACTGCAACGCCTCCCGCAGGCTGATGACCCGCGGCTGGCCGTCCACCAGCGCCAGCATGTTGACGAAAAAGGCGGATTGCATGGCGGTGTGCTTGAAGAGGTTATTGAGCACCTGGCGCGGCTGAGCCTCTCTTTTCAGCTCGATGACGATGCGCATTCCCTGGCGGTCGGACTCGTCGCGCAGCCCGCTGATGCCGTCAACCTTCTTGTTCTTGACCAGCTCGGCGATGCGCTCAATAAGAGCCGCCTTGTTGGTCTGGTAGGGCAACTCGGTGACCACTATCTGCCGCCGCCCTCCCCCGCCGGCGCCGTCGCCGATCATGGCCTTGGCTTGCACCACCACCTTGCCCCGGCCCGTGGCGTAGGCGTTGCGGATGCCTTCCCCGCCGCGAATGATGCCGGCGGTGGGGAAGTCGGGCCCCTTGACGAACTGGGTAAGCTCGTCCACAGTGGCCTCGGGGTTCTCGATGAGGTAGGCGATGGCGTCGCAGACCTCGCTCAGATTATGTGGGGGAATGCTGGTGGCCATGCCCACGGCGATACCGGCGCTGCCGTTGACCAGCAGGTTGGGCAGCTGGGTGGGCAGGACGACGGGTTCTTTAAGGCTTTCGTCGAAGTTAGGCGTGAAGTCGACGGTGTCTTTATCGATATCGACCAGCATCTGCTCGGCGATGAGGGCCAGCCGGGCCTCGGTATAGCGCATCGCCGCCGGCGGGTCGTTGTCGACGCTGCCGAAGTTGCCCTGGCCGTCGATAAGCGGGTAGCGCATGGAGAAGTCCTGCGCCAGGCGCACCATGGCTTCGTAGACGGGCGCGTCGCCGTGGGGGTGGTATTTACCGAGTACGTCACCCACGATACGAGCGCTCTTCTTGTGCGGGCTGTTGGCCGCCAGCCCCATATCGTTCATGGCGTAGAGGATACGGCGCTGCACGGGCTTCAAGCCGTCGCGCACGTCGGGCAAAGCCCTCGCCACGATTACACTCATGGCGTAATCGAGGTAGGAGTTGCTCATCTCGTCTTCGATGTTTACCGGTCGGGTCTTGCCTAAAACCATAAGGTTAAATCCTCCTGCTGCTAGCTGTCCCCGCTGTCATCAGCATCAGCCGAATCGTCGGCCATACTCTCGATATGCTCCAGCTCGCGCCGCAGCATCTTATCGCTAAGGTAGGGGCGCAGGTTATCCATGCCCCGGGGAGGGAAGGAAAGCTGGCCCGCCTGGGAAGGGTCCTGGTAGGTCTCGCGGATGATAATCATCACCCGCTCCTCGTTGGCGCTGACGATGGCGGCGCTGTAGCGGTTGCCCGCCCTCATCAGCTTAATCAGCCGTTGCCCGTGCTTGGGCTCGACCTGCCCCACGTACTCGCCGCGCCCGTTCTCCACGTTCAGGCCCGAGCCGTTCACCTTGAGGTAGACGCGGTCGCCGGCGCCGATTTTGGCCAGCACCGCCAGCGGCGCCAGCCGGTAGAGGTTGACCACGCCGGTCTTGCCCGTCTCCTCGATAAAGTGCTGGGGGTCCACCCGGTCGGAGCCGGCTCCGTCGGCAACCGCCGCTTCCCCCAGGTAGGCAAGGCGTTGCAGGTTCTTCTGGGCGATGATGTTGTAGGGGTCGAGCTTGATAGCCTTCTCATAGGCCTGCTTGGCCGGGGTGTATTCCCCCAGTTCGATGTGGGCCCGGCCCAAGCGGTTATAGGCGTCGACGTCGCCGGGGAAGCTGGTGATGATATCCTCGTTGGCCGCCACCGCCTCCCGCCACCGCCCCTGCATGGCCAGGGCGATGGCCTGTTTGCTGCGCTGCCGTCTTAGCCTTACCTGTTCCTCTTCCTGATAGGCCATCCTCGTCCCTCGTAATCGCTCTAGAACATACTATTTTACTCTAGACAGCGCCGCCAACACAAGCCAGCTCAGGCGTGAAACAAAGCTGTTTTCCGCCTGAAGCTATTCTTCGTTTTCCAGTTCGAAAGCGCGGTGCAAGGCCTGGACGGCGTCCTTGACCTTGCCGGCGTCGATGATACAGGTGATTCTTATCTCCGAGGTGGAGATAAGCTGGATGTTAATCCCCTTTTCGCTCAAAGCGGAAAACATGCGGGCGGCGAAACCGGGCGTGTTCTGCATGCCGGTGCCGATGATACTGACCTTACCCAGGTTGGCGTCGCTGATACAGTCGGTGGCGCCGATGGACCGGCAGATGGGCCTGACCACGGTCATCGCCTTTTCCAGCTGGCTCTTGGCCACGGTAAAGGTCAGGTCGGCGATTTTGTTGATACTGGCGTTTTGCACGATGGTATCGATGCTGATACCGGCCTTGGCCAGCGGCTCGAATATGTTGGCGGCGATGCCGGGCTTATCGGGAACGCCGAGCACCGTTATCTTGGCCACGTCCATATCGTGGGCGATACCCCGCACCTTATTGCGCACTTCCATAGAAACCCCTCCGTGAATTAGTGTTCCCGGTTTGTCGCTGAAGCTGGAAGCCACCAGGATGGGGATGTGGAAAAGCTCCCCCAGCTCCACCGCCCGCGGGTGCATTACCTTGGCGCCGTAGGTCGCCAGCTCCAGCATCTCTTCGTAGCTGATTTCGTCCACCTTGCGCGCCTCGGGAACGAGCCTGGGGTCGGCGGTATAGACCCCCTCGACGTCGGTGTATATCTGACACTCTTCCGCCGCCAAGCTGGCCGCCAGCGCCACGGCGGTGGTGTCGGAGCCGCCCCGCCCCAGCGTGGTGATGTCCATCCGGTCGGTAATGCCCTGGAAGCCGGCCACGATAACGATGCTGCCCTTATCCAGCTCGTCAACGATGCGCTCCGGGTCGATACCCACGATGCGCGCCTGGCTGTGGGCGGCGTCGGTCCTGATGCCCGCCTGCCCGCCGGTGAGGCTGATGGCCTGGTAGCCCATCTCGGTGAGCGCCATGGCCAGCAGCGTGCTGGAGACGACCTCGCCCGTGGAGAGGAGCAGGTCCAGCTCGCGCTCGGCGGGGTGACTGGTCAGCTTGTAGGCCAGCTCGAGCAGGTTATCGGTGTTGTCCCCCATCGCCGAGACGGCCACCACCACCTCGTTGCCTTTGTCCCGGGTGGCGGCGATGCGCCGCGCCACGTTTTTTATCTTGTCGGCGTCGGCCACGGAAGAGCCGCCGTATTTCTGCACGATTAATGCCATCTTTATCTAGTCCCCTAAAAACTTACCCATTATTTTATACCCATCGGGCATGACAACGCCAGTGCCCTTTGCCGCCGCCTCGCTGTACACCTTGGCCCCGTTGGGCTTAAAGCCCTTTCCCCAGAGCAGGAAAGGAGGCGGCTCCGGGCTGTGGGTGCGGATGGCGATGGGGGTGGGGTGGTCGGGCATGGCCAGCAGCCTTAAATCGTCTTTGGCATACGCACGTAAGCGGCTGATTACCTCTTTATCGATGCGCTCGATGGCCTCGATTTTATCGTCGATGGCACCGGCGTGGGCGGCCTCGTCGGGCGCCTCGATATGGATGACCACCAGATCGTTATCATCCAGAGCTTTTAGAGCACCCCCGGCCTGCGCCGCGTAGTCGTTATCGGGCCCGTCGCTGACCCCCGGTATATCGAGCACTTTGATGCCCATCATTTCTGCCAGCCCTTTGAGCAGGTCGACGCCCGAGGTCAGGGCGGCCTTGAGGCCGTAGACTTCCTTAAACGAAGGCATGGCCGCTAACCGGCCGCTGCCCCAGAAAAGCCAGATGGTGGTGGCGGGCACGTCGCCGCGGGCGGCGCGGGCTATGTTTATCGGGTGGGTGCGCAGCACCCTCTCGGAGCGTTGCATCAAGTCCCGTAATACATCGCTGCCCTCGCCTGCGGGCAGGTACTCGTTTACGGCCTTGTCGGGGATATCGTGGGGCGGGGTGCAGACGGCCTTGAGCGAGTCGGCGCGCCCCTTGAGCTTGAGGATATTACGGTAGCCGACGCCGGGGTAAAACTTAACCTCGTCGCTGCCCAGGCTATCGTTTAGCGCACTAATAAGCTCTTGAGATTCCTGGCTGGTGATGTAGCCGGCGCTGTAGCTGCGCATCTTGCCGTCCTCGACCCCCACCAGGTTACAACGGAACAAGACATCGTCTTCCGCCACGGGTATGTCCAGGCTGACGGCCTCGATGGCGCTGCGCCCCTTGTAATAGACCTTTGGGTCGTAGCCCAAAACCGACATGCAGGCGCAGGCACTGGAAGGCTCCATCCCCGCGGGCACGGTGCGCGCCAGCCCCACCACCCCTTCCTTAGCCAGGGCGTCCAGGTTGGGGGTGCAGGCCAGCTCCAGGCAGGTCTTACCGCCGCGCTGGGGCAGGGGTTCCCCCGCCGCGCCGTCGAGAATAACTACGGAGTACTTCATCTTCACCAACCTTTGCAATCAAAGCCGAATCCCCGTATAATATGGCGAACGGGGCGTAGCGCAGCCTGGTTAGCGCGCAGCGTTCGGGACGCTGAGGTCGGAGGTTCAAATCCTCTCGCCCCGATTTGCCGTCCATTATATCACAAAAATCAGCTTCCCCGCCGTCTTTTCCCTTCGTTTGGCGCTATATACCCACCCGTCTGGCGCTATTTGACACACCCCCCGACCACATAGTACAATGCATTGATTTTACGCCCGTTACCAGCTATATAGACAGGCTTTTGCTTTTTAGTTTTTTTGGGTGTGATTGCGTAAAATCACGGGCGTATTTTCACTCTATTTTCACCCAATCTGTGGTCAAACTATGCCCAAAAATGGGCACAAATACTGCTGGAAGGTGGTTTTTAGCTATGAAAGACGGACAATCCGGTAAGCTGAAACCGGAAAACTCCCAGAGTTTCAAAGCCAAACTCGGCCTTATTATGTTTGCCATCTACACCCCGATATACTTCGCATTCATAATAATCTGCGTGGTCAACCCGCAGCTAATGGCCAAGGACGTCGGCAGCCTCAATGTCGCCGTCACCTACGGCTTCGGGCTCATCATCCTGGCCATTATCCAGGCGCTTATCTACAACGGCATCTGCTCCAAGCGGGAAAAGGGCGATGACTGCGCCGACGACAGCAAAGGGGGGAATGAATAGTGAATTATAGCGCCGAACCCCTAGCCATTGGCATTTTCGTATTTTTCGTTATCGCCGTGCTCGTCCTCTCCTGGTATTTCTCGCGGAGAGCGAAATCGGCCAGCGGCTACTTCGCCGCCGGTGGCAACATCCACTGGAGCGTAAACGGTATCGCCTTCGCCGGCGATTACCTTTCGGCGGCTTCCTTCCTCGGTATTGCCGGGCTGGTCGCCGTCTACGGCTACGACGGCTTCCTCTATTCCATCGGTTACCTGGCGGGCTGGATGGTGGCCCTCTTCGTAGTCGCCGAGCCCCTGAAAAGGCTGGGTAAATTCACCTTCGCCGACGCCATCGACGCCAAGTTCAAGTCACGGGGCGTGGTACTGGCGGCGGCGATCAGCACCCTCATCGTTTCCCTGTTCTATCTGATACCGCAGATGGTCGGCGCCGGCACGCTGATAACGCCGCTGCTGGGCCTGCCCTTCGAAGCCGGCGTTATCATGGTCGGCTGCGTCGTTATCCTCATCGTGGCCACGGCCGGTATGGCCTCGACCACCTGGGTCCAGTTCATCAAGGGCGGCCTGCTGGTCGTCTTCTCCGTCGTACTGGTGATAATGCTACTGGTCAACGGGCTCTCCACTTCGCCCGAAAACACCGATTATCCCTACCATGACTTCGTTACCATCGAGGTCACCTCCACCGCGCCGCTGACGCTGGCCGACTCCTCTTACGAGGTGGTGACCGAATTCGAGGGCACCGACTTCGTCAAGCTCTCCAAGGATAATCTCGAGACCGTCTGGCAAATTGATGCCGAAAACAGCCAGCTCATCGAGACGCAGACCATCACCCAAACCGCCGAAGGCGAGACGCTCTATAACGGGGCCCCCAAGGAGGACGGACTCTTCTACCAGGTCGGGCACCTCAGTGAAATCGAGGGCCAGCTCGACGCCGAGACCGGCCCCCTGGACCCCTTCTCCTTCATTGAGACAATTAAGGAAGGCACCGTCATCCGCTGGGGTTCGACGAGCCTCGCCGACGGCGCCGATGAGATAACGGTCTATTACCAGATACCCACCGAGGGTTCCGACGTGCTCATCCCCGGGCTCAAGTTCAAGATTGACCCGGCGCGGGGCGCTTCCACCGCCGACCAGATTAACTTCATCTCGCTGATGATTGCCCTTTTCCTGGGCACGGCGGCGCTGCCCCACATTCTTATCCGCTACTACACCGTACCCAGCGCGTCCTACGCCCGCAAGTCGACCATCGTGGCGGTGGCTGCCATCGGTCTCTTCTACCTGCTCACCCTCTACATGGGGCTGGGGGCGATGACCAACGGCGTCCTCGACCTGACCAACAACAACATGTCGGCGCCGCTTTTAGCCAAGTTCTTCGGGCTGGGCATCTTCGCCGTCATCTCGGCGATTGCCTTCTCCACCATTTTGGGCACGGTCAGCGGCCTTATCGTCGCCTCGTCCGGGGCGGTGGCCAACGACCTGATGAGCAAGTTCTTCAAGATAAAGATGAGCGAAAGCAAGATGGTGTTCGCCGGGCGTATCACGGCCATCGTGGTCGGCGTTATCGCCATGGCGCTGGGCATCCTCTTCAAGCACATGAACGTCTCCTATCTGGTGGGCTGGGCCTTCTCGGTGGCCGCCTCGGCCAACCTGCCGGCGATTATCATGGTGCTCTTCTGGAAGCGGACGACCTCGCGGGGCGTTATCGCCTCGATTGTGGTCGGGCTGGTGGTGTCGCTGGGGTTGATTCTGCTCTCCCCGGATACCTTCAGCCAGGTCTACGGTTTGCCCGCAGCTAACGCACCGATGCCCTTCAGCCAGCCGGCTATCATCTCGGTGCCGCTCAGCTTCCTGACGCTGATTGTGGTCTCCCTGATGACCAAGAAGGACAGCCTGTCTATCGACGAGATCAGGAAAAACGCGGCGTCTTCTTGAGGCGCTCCGGCGCCGTAAAATAAATTACGGGGAGAGGTTAAACCCTCTCCCCGTAAACTTTTCCCCGGTTTTATTGCCTAACGCTGGCTCCGCTTGGCCTCCTCCCAGAGGGCGTTCTGCTCGTCGAAGGATAGCTCGGAGAACTTCAGGCCCCGCTGGCGGCAGAGCTTTTCCATATGGCTGAAACGCGCGTAGAAGCGCTTGTTGGCCTCTCTCAGCGCCGACTCGGCGTCGATGCCCATCTTCAGCGCGATGTTGGCTAAAGTAAAGAGCAGGTCGCCGAACTCGGCGGCTTTTTCCTTTTGGCTCGTCGCCTGCTGGAACTCGGCCACCTCCTCGGCCAGCTTGTCGATAACGCCGCTCATGTCCTCCCAGTCGAAGCCGACGTGGGCGACGCGGCGTTGCACCTCCTGGCTGTAACCGAGGGCGGGCATCTCGGGGGGCACGCTCTCCAGCAGGGAAGCCCCCGGCGCCCTCTCCTCGTTTTTGAGCTCCTCCCAGTTGACCGCCACCTCCTCGGCGTCTTTGACTTTTCGGGAGCCGAAGATGTGGGGGTGGCGGTGGATGAGCTTCTTGTTGATGGCTTCGATAACCTCGGCCAGCTCGAACTCGCCGGCCTCACGGGCAATCTGGGCCTGGAGCACAATCTGTAAGAGCAGGTCGCCCAGCTCGCCGCGCAACTGGTCGGGGTCGCCCTCGTCCAGCGCCTCCAGCACCTCGTAGCACTCCGAGAGCAAACTGGAGCGCAATGAGGCGTGCGTCTGCTTACGATCCCAGGGGCAGCCGTCGGGCGCCCTCAGGGTGGCGATAATCTCGACCAGGGACTCGAAACGGCTTAAATCCTGAGGCTGGGACAAGGGGACCTCCTTTTTACGAGGGCAACAGCGCCCCGATAAAGTCGCGCTGACCGCGTATGAAATCGGCGGCGCTCAGAGCCTGTTTACCCTCCAGCTGCACGCGGAGGACGTTCAGGATTCCGTCGCCGCTGCCGATGCCGAAGCCGGCGTCCAGCGGTACGACCTCACCCGGCTTAGCCGGCTTCAGAGCCGCCAGAGGCGCCGCCTCGATTACTTTTAGTGTTTTGCCCCGCCAGCGGCTGTAAGCCCCCGGCCAGGGGTAAAAGGCGCGCCCGCGCCGCCATATCTCCAGCGCCGGCAGCTTCCAGTCGATTTCGCCGGCCTCTTTGCCGATGGGCTGGCAGTAGGTCGCCCCGGCGTCAGGCTGGGGACGGGGCTTAATCTCACCCCTCCCCCAGGCCGCCATCACCTCGCCCAAAAGCGCCGCCCCGATAAGGGAGAGCTTGGCTCCCAGCGAGGCGGTGGTGTCGCTGTCGGCGACGGCTATCTGCGCCCGGCTGAAAACGGGGCCGGTGTCCATGCCCGCGTCGAGGAGCATGATGCTGACGCCGCTGAAGACGTCTCCGGCCAAGATGGCCGCCGCCACCGGCGAAGCCCCGCGGAACCTGGGCAGCAGCGAGGGGTGAACGTTAAGGCATCCCAGCCGCGGCAGCTCCAGCACCGCCTTGGGCAAAAGCTGGCCGAAGGCGGCCACCACGATGATATCGGGCTTGAAAGCGGCCAGTTCGGCGAAAGCGGCGGGGTCCTTGAGCTTTTCCGGTTGCACCACCCTAAGGTCGTGGGCCAGCGCCGCTGCTTTAACCGGCGATACGGTGAGCTTCCGCCCCCGCCCCCCGGCCCGGTCGGGCTGGGTATAGACCGCCGCCAGCTCGTAGCCTTCGGCGACGAGGTATTCCAGGGAGGGGACGGCGAAACCGGGGCTGCCCATAAAGACGACTCTCACGGGCTAAAATTGTAACACCAATCATTTTCGGCAACAAGTTTCTGTTTTGTGACTATCCCCGCAATTTAAAGCGAAAACGAAAGCCTGGCGGAGCTTCCATGAGAGGGCAAAGCACCCAACCCCCCGCCAACCACTACCAAAAAGTTTGCCATCCCCCCGTTATCCCCGTTATCCTATATGTTGCGCCGCGGGACTTCCCCCCTCAGCCCTCTCCCAGGCGCCTAACTTAGCTACTATCCGGCCCTTTTGGCTGCTTTAAATCTATAATCTGGTATATTGCCTGAAGCGACTAGTCTAACGAGAGGAAACCGTCACATGGGAGCCACTCCAGCTCAAGAAATCTGGGAAGCCGCTTTGGGAGAACTACAGGTTCAGGTAACCAGGTCGTACTACCGCACCTGGCTGGAAAAGACCACAGGCCTAAGCTACGAAGACAACCAGTTCGTCGTCGGCGTGCCCAACGCCTTTGTCGCTGAGTACCTAAACCAGAACCAGCGCTCCCTCATCGAAAAGACCCTTATCGGGCTTACCCGCCCCGACGTCAAGGTCGGCTTCCGCGTCGGCTCGGCCAAGGAGACCACGGCCAAGGGCCCCGTCGCCCGCCCCGCCGGCGAAGCCCGCTATACCTTCGACTCCTTCGTCGTCAGCGACAACAACCGGCTGGCCTACGCCGCCGCCATGGCCGCCGCCGAGAACCCGGGGCAGGGCTATAACCCCCTCTTCCTCTACGGCGGGGTGGGGCTGGGCAAGACGCACCTGTTGCACTCCATCTACCACGCCGCCCGCGCCAACAAGTTCCATGCCCTCTACGTCAGCGCCGAGCAGTTCACCAACGAGTTCGTCAGTGCCATCCGGGAGCGCAACACCGACGATTTCCGCGGCAAGTTCCGCAATGTTGATATCCTGTTGATAGACGACATCCAGTTCATCAGCGGCAAGGAGCAGACCGAGGAGAGCTTCTTTCACACCTTCAACGAGCTGCACAACGCCAACCGCCAGATCGTGATGACCAGCGACTGCCCGCCCAAGGCGATGCCCCGCCTGGGCGCCCGCCTCTGCTCCCGCTTCGAGTGGGGGCTGGTGGCCGACATCAAGCCCCCCGACTTCGACGCCCGCGTCTCCATCCTCGAGGCCAAGGCCGAGCAGGAAAAGACCGAGGTCCCCCGCGAGGTGCTCGAGTTCATCGCCCAGCGCATCGAGCAGAACATCCGCGAGCTGGAAGGCTCGCTGCACCGCGCCATCGCCTACGCCCGCCTTTTCCGCGCCCTGCTCACCCCGGAGCTGGCCGCCCGGGCGTTGGAGGACATCGCCGCCAGGAGCTCCCGGAGCGCCCCGGTTACGCCCGAGTCCGTCATTGACGCCGTGGCCAAAAACTTCCAGCTCGACCCCGAAGACCTCAAAGGACGCCAGCGCGACCGCAACACCACGCTGGCCCGCCAGATGGCGATGTACCTTATCAAAGAGGCTACCGGCTGCTCGCTGGCCCAGATAGGCCTCGAGTTCGGCAAGCGCGACCACTCCACCGTCACCCACGCCACCCGCAAGATTGCCGAGGGCGTCGCCAGCGACCCCTACCTGAAACGCAAGCTCCACGAAATCGAGCTCGACCTTCGCCAGCGCTGATACCCGTCTTTGCCCGTCCGCCCACTCTCCTTCCACTATGGCTCAACAACGTTCTACGGACACTGCGCCCGTTTTCGTGGAAATCCGCCTCCGTTCCGTGGAAACCCGCCTTCCTTGCCAGCCTTGATTCGGCCCCTTTTTCCACCGGCGCCGGGCCGGAAGCTGGTCAGCAGCCGTAAGTGGTATTATAATTAGTGTTATTAACCATAGACTCTTGTATTTAAGCTTATATACTTTTAATAGACCTGTTGAAATGTTGATAAGATGTTCGATAAAAGCCAGATAACGGTTAAGGCCGGCGACGGCGGCAACGGGGTAATCAGCTTCCGCCACGAGAAGTTCGTTCCCTACGGCGGGCCCGACGGCGGCGACGGCGGCGACGGCGGCGACGTTATTATCCTGGCTGACCGTAATACGTCGAGCCTGAGGGCCTTCCGCTACAAGCGCCATTACCAGGCAGCCAGCGGCAAGCACGGTAAGGGTAAGAACCGGCACGGTAAGAAGGGGGAGAGCCTGACGTTGACGGTGCCGGCGGGTACCGTGGTCAGTCTTAAATCCGAGATCGGCGGCGACAGCCTAATCGCCGACCTGAGCCAGCCGGGCCAGTCGGCGGTGGTGGCCCGGGGGGGTAAAGGCGGCCGCGGCAACGCCCGCTTCGCCACCTCGACCAACCAGGCGCCCCAGACCGCCGAGGAGGGCACCGAGGGCGAGGCGAGGGAGCTCCTTTTGGAGCTCAAGCTCATTGCCGATGTCGGCGTTATCGGTTATCCTAACGTGGGTAAGTCGACATTGCTGGCGGCGGTCTCGGCGGCCAAGCCCAAGATAGCCAGCTACCCCTTCACCACGCTGGAGCCGGTGCTGGGCATGGTCGAGGTGGGGCGACAGAGCTTTGTCCTGGCCGAGATTCCGGGGCTTATCGAGGGCGCCCACCTGGGCAAGGGTTTGGGGCACGACTTCCTGCGCCACATTATGCGCACGCGGGTGCTCATCCACCTGCTCGACGGCGGCTCGGCGGCGCCGGCGGAGGATCTGACCCACCTCAACACCGAGTTGAGCCTCTTCGACTCGGCGCTGGCCAAGAAGCCGCAGCTGGTGGCGGTCAACAAGCTCGACCTGCCCCAGGTGAGGCAGCGTAAGGAAGAGATTAAGCAGAGCTTCGCTGATATCGGCACCGAGGTCTTTTTCGTCTCGGCGGTCAGCGGCGAGGGCATCCCCGAGCTTCTGGCGGCGGCGGCCGAGATATTGCAATCGGCGCCGAAACCGGAGCCGGCCAAGAGAAAAAAGGTCTTCCGGCCCCGGCCGAAGACATAGGAAGGAACCGGACTAATGAATATCGGGGTACTGGGGGGCACCTTCGACCCCATCCATATCGGGCATATCATGGTGGCCGAGGAGGTCGTAACCCGGCTCGACCTGCCCCGCATCCTCTTTATGCCCGCCGGCCAGCCCTGGCTCAAGCTCAATAACGCTCACCCCATCTTGCCGGTGCCCCACCGCCTGGAGATGGTGCGTTTGGGCATTGCCGATAACCCGCGCTTCAAGCTCTCCACCCTGGAGATAGAGCGCAGCGGCCCCACCTACACCGCAGACACTCTCGCCCAGCTCCACGACAGCTTAGGCGAGGGCGACGAGCTTTTCTTTATCCTGGGCTGGGACAACCTGATGCAGCTGCCCCGGTGGCACCAGCCGCAACGCCTCATCGAGCTCTGCCGCCTGGTGGCGGTGCCCCGTGTCGATTTTGCCATCCCCGACCTGGCCGCCCTGGAAAAGGAGCTGCCGGGCATCACGCCGCGGGTCATCCTTTTCGATAAGCCCAGAATAGACGTCAACGCCTCACAAATCAGGCAGTTGGTGGCGGCGGGAAAGTCCATCAGCGGGCTCGTCCCCGGGCCGGTGGGGAGGTATATCGAAGAGCACGGGCTTTATAAGCCGGCCTAGATATCCAGGTTCTTGACGCTCTTGGCGCGCGACTGGATGAAGGCCTTGCGCGGCGCCACCTCGCTGCCCATCAGCGTGCTGAAGATATTGTCGGCGCGGGCGGCGTCAGCCACGGTTACCTGGAGCAGGGTACGCGTCTCGGGGTTCATGGTGGTGTCCCAGAGCTGCTCGGCGCTCATCTCGCCCAGGCCCTTGTAGCGTTGTACCTCCACCTTGCGGCTGTCCTTGAGGTCTTCCAGGACGAGCTCCTTCTCCGGGTCGGAGTAGACCCACTTGTGGGTCTTGCCCGCCTTGATGCGGTAGAGCGGCGGCTGGGCGATATATAAATGCCCGTTGTTGATGAGCTCGGCCATGTGGCGGAAGAAGAAGGTGAGCAGCAGGGTGCGGATGTGGGAGCCGTCGACGTCGGCGTCCGTCATCAGGATGACGCGGTGGTAGCGCAGCTTGCTCAAGTCGAACTCGTCGTCGAGCCCCGCCCCCAGCGCGGTGATGATGGCCCTGATTTCTTCGTGAGAAAGCATCTTGTCGGGGGGCGCCTTCTCCACGTTGAGGATTTTACCCCTCAGGGGCAGGATGGCCTGGAAGCGGCGGTTGCGCCCCTCCTTGGCCGAGCCCCCCGCCGAAGGACCCTCCACGATGTAAAGCTCGCAGTGGGAAGGCTCCTTCTCCGAACAGTCGGCCAGCTTGCCGGGCAGGGTGCCCGTTTCCAGGCTGCCCCGCTTGACGATGAGGTCGCGCGCCCGGCGGGCGGCTTCCCTTCCCTTGGCGGCGAGCAGGCACTTCTCGATGATGCGCTTGGCGTCGTCGGGGTGCTCCTCGAAATAGAGCGACAGCTTGTCAACGACGACGCTCTCGACGTGGCTCTTGGTTTCCGGGTTGCCCAGCTTGCCCTTGGTCTGCCCCTCGAACTGGGGCTCGGACAGCTTAACGCTGACGATGGCCGTCAGCCCCTCCCGGACGTCCTCCCCGATGAGGTTGGAGTCGTCTTCCTTGAGTATCTTGTTCTTGCGGGCGTAGTCGTTCAAGACCCGCGTCAGCGCCGAGCGGAAGCCGGTGAGATGGGTGCCCCCGTCGATGGTGTTGACGCAGTTGGCGAAGCTGAAGGAAGACTCGGAGAAGCCGTCGTTATACTGCAGGGCGGCCTCGACGATGGTGCCGTTGAGCGAGCCGTTGATGTATATCGGCCAGCGGTGGCGCACCACGCGGTTGCGGTTGAGGTGGCGCACGAAACCGGTAATCCCCCCCTCGAAGTAGAAGGTCTTTTCCTGGTTCGTCCGCTCGTCGCTGATGCTTATCTCCAGCCCCTTGTTGAGATAGGCCAGCTCACGCAGGTGCTCGCTTAAAGTGTTGAAGTCGCACTTGGCCTCGCCGAAGATAGCCGTGTCGGGCAGGAAAGTGATGGTGGTGCCGGTGCTGTCGGCGTCGCCGACTATTTCCACCTTGCCGGTGGGGATGCCCTGCTTGTACTCCTGCTGGTGGACCTTGCCGTCGCGGCGGACGCTGGCGGTAAGCCAGGAAGAGAGGGCGTTGACCACCGAGGCCCCCACCCCGTGCAGGCCGCCCGAGACGACGTAGGTGTGCCCGCCGAACTTGGCGCCGGCATGGAGCACGGTCATCACCGTCTCCAGGGCGGTTATCTTGGTCGAGGGGTGGATATCGACGGGGATGCCCCGCCCGTTATCATCCACCTTGATGACGTTGTCCTCGCAGAGGGTCACCAGGATATTGGTACAGAAGCCGGCCATGGCTTCGTCGATGCTGTTGTAGGTGATTTCATAGACCAGGTGGTGCAGCCCGCGCTGGTCGGTGCTGCCGATGTACATGCCGGGGCGGCGGCGTACCGCCTCCCGGCCCTCCAGCACCTGGATGTCGGCGGCTTTGTATTCGTAATCCTTGGGGTTGGTCGATTTCTCCTGTGTCATAGACGTTATCTACTCCGTTATGATGAGGGAAGACTAAGCGTTGGGCAGCTGCCGGAAAGTGGAGAAGCGGCCACCCAACTGCAGGCGATTCTAACTAATAGCAAGGCAGCCATATATATCAATTATAGCACAAATCAGCCTTGAGGTGAAGGATTGACAGCTAGCTCGGCTGGTGATAATCTCCAAGCCAGGAGGTGGGAAAGTGAAAAGATTAATGGTTCTGTTCGGCGTGCTGCTCATGGCGTTACCGTTGCTCGTTGCGGGCTGTGGCGGTGTGGCTGAGGCCGACTATGATGCGGTGGTGGCCGAGAGGGATTCCCTGCAAACCGAGAAGAGCGCGTTGCAGGCCGAGAAGGATGCGCTGGCGACGGAAAGAGACGGGCTGGAAGCCGAGCTGGACGCCACTAAATCCGACCTGGCGTCCCTCGTGGTCGGGCTGGACAAGAAGCTGACCGCCTCGGTGCTTATTAACGGCTATTTCATCGATGCTTTGGACTATATTACCGGCAAGATGAGCCTGTCGGAGGTCGCAGAGACTCAGGTGGTCTTTGTGGCTGAAATCGGTGAGGCTCTGGACGATGTGGGCGACGACGACCTCTCTCAGCTGTGGGATGACGCCGCGGCTGCGGCGGCGGTGGACGATATCGACCAGTTCTCCCAGCATTTTGCGGACATACTGGCTTTGCTCCAGGAGCTGATTGAGAGTGATATGGCGGCCATAACGGCCCGGTTGAGCTAGGGCTTCTGGCGAAGCAGTTCCGCTAGCTGGCTAACGGGCATGGTCCTCTGCTCGGCGCCGGTCATGTCGCGCAAGACCGCCGTCCCCGCTTTGACCTCCTCCTCCCCGATAATGACGGCGTGGCTCACGCCCAGTTTATTGGCCTGCTTTAGCTGAGACTTGAGGCTCTTGTCGCCCAGCGCGGCGATGACCCCCACCCCCGCCCCCCGCAACTCGCCGGCGAGCCTGGTGGCCGCTTCCTTGGCGGCGGCGCCCAGGTAGGCGATAAAGACGTCGGGTTTGGGTAGCGGCGGAACCTTTACCCACTGTTCCTTGAGATTGAGGATAAGGCGCTCGAAACCGGCGGCGAAACCGATAGCCGGCGTCGGTTTGCCCCCCAGCTCCTCGATGAGGTCGTCGTAGCGGCCCCCGCCGGCCAGCGTGCTCTGGCCCCCCGCCGCCTCCGGCTGGATCTCGAAGACGGTGCGCGTGTAGTAATCGAGCCCCCGCACCAGGCGGTGGTTGATGACGAAGGGTAATTTAAGTAGCTCTAAATATCTTTTCAACTGCCGGAAGTGCTCGGCGCACTCTTTACAGAGGTATTCGTAGCTCTTGGGCGCCGCCGCGGCCAGCTTCTGGCAGGAAGGCTGCTTACAGTCCAGCAGCCTCAAGGGGTTGCGCTTTAAGCGCGTCTGGCACTCGGGGCAAAGCTCCAAAGCGTGGCCTATATAGTAGCCCTTGAGCGACTCCACGTAATCGGGGCGGCACTTTTTACAGCCGATACTGTTCAGTTGCAGCGTCAGCTTCTCTAGGTTCATGGCGGCGAAGAAGCACCAGGCCATGTCGATGACCTCGCCGTCGAGGGCGGGGTCGCCGTCGCCGATGGCCTCGTAGCCGAACTGGTAGTGCTGGCGGAAACGCCCCGCCTGGGGCCTTTCGTAGCGGAAGATGGAGGCGATGTAATACAGCTTCACCGGCTGGGGCTGGTTGTGCAACCCGTGCTCCAGATAGGCGCGGCAGACCGAGGCCGTGCCCTCGGGGCGGAGGGTAAGCGAGCTGCTGCCCCGGTCCTCAAAGGTGTACATCTCCTTGCTCACGATGTCGGTGTCCTCGCCGACGCTCCGCGAGAAAAGGCGGGTATCCTCGAAGGCGGGGGTGTCGATACGCTCGTAGCCGTAGAGCTGGGCGCTCAGGCCCACCTGCTGCTCGATATAGCGCCAGTAGGCCTGCTCTTCGGGCAAAATGTCGGCGGTTCCGCGCGGTGCCTGATACATCATTTTCTTAATGGCTAGAATACAGTATTAGCTGGGGGTTGTAAAGAGATATGCCCACCCCACCCCGCCCCGCCCTTGTTTTATATCTTTTCCCACCCGCCGCCCTTTAAGGTATAGGGGGCGAAGCCCCCTAAAACCCCCGCTAAGGAGATATTTAAGGGATTCCACCCTGGATTTTTGCACCCCTAGCCCCCTTGCGCTATACTTGAACCATGACTTTGGCCGAGCTTATCGAGAGGGCGAAACAGTACCTGCCAGCAGCGAAGCTGCCCCTGGTGGAGAAGGCCTACGCCTTCGCCGCCGGGGCGCACGAGGGCCAGGTGCGCAAGTCGGGTGACCCCTATATCGAGCACCCGCTGCAGGTGGCCTTCATCCTGGCCGAGCAGCAGTTCGACGCCAGCACGCTGGCGGCGGCGTTGCTCCACGACGTCCCCGAAAACTGCGATATCTCCATCGACGAGATTAAGGAAAGGTTCGGCCCCGAGGTGGCCAAGCTGGTCGATGGTACCACCAAGCTGGGCAAGCTCTCCTTTCACGCCCCCAGCGGCGCCGACCGCGCCGCCCACGCCGAAAGCCTGCGCAAGATGCTGGTGGCCATGGCCCAGGACCTGCGCGTGGTCTTCATCAAGCTGGCCGACCGTTTGCACAACATGCGCACCCTCAAGGCGCTTTCCCCCGAGATGCAGCGCAGCATCGCCCAGGAAACGCTGGAAATCTATACCCCCCTGGCCCACCGCCTGGGGATATGGGGTCTCAAGTGGAATCTGGAGGACCTCTCCTTCCGCTACCTGGAGCCGGAGAAATACCGCCACGTGGCCAGCCTCATCGCCGCCCGCCGCGCCCAGCGCGAGGAGTATATCGCCAAGATAATCAAGGTCCTGGAAGCGGAACTGAAGCGGGTGGGCATCAAGGCCGAAATCTCGGGGCGCCCCAAGCATATCTACAGCATCTACCAGAAGATGCAAAGATACGAGGCCATGGGCAAGGACTTCGACGACATCTACGACCTGCTCGCCCTGCGCATACTGGTGAGCACGGTGGCCGACTGCTACAACGCGCTCGGCGTTATCCACAGCCTCTGGCGCCCCGTACCCGGCGAGTTCGACGATTTCATCGCCAACCCCAAGCCCAACGGCTACCAGGCGTTGCACACGGCGGTGATGTCCATGGGCAACCTCCCCCTGGAGGTGCAGATTCGCACCCGCCAGATGCACCACGTCGCCGAGTACGGCATCGCCGCCCACTGGCGCTATAAAGAGGGCGAGGCCAAGGACCTCCACTTCGAGGAGAAGATATCCTGGCTGCGCCAGCTCATCGAGTGGCACCGCGAGCTGAGCGGCGCCGAGGAGTTTCTGGAATCGGTCAAGACCGATATCTTCATGGACCAGGTCTTCGTCTATACCCCCAAGGGGGAAATCATCGACCTGCCCAAGGGAGCCACCCCCCTCGACTTCGCCTACCGCGTCCACACCGAGCTGGGCAACCGTTGTATCGGCGCCAAGGCCAACGGCAAGCTGGTGCCGCTCAACTACCAGCTGGGCAACGGCGACGTCGTCGAGATTGTCGCCTCCAAGGGCGACAAAGGCCCCAGCCGCGACTGGCTCAACCCACACCTCAACTACACCAAGACCTCCCACGCCCGCACCAAAATCCGCCAGTGGTTCAGCCGCCAGGAAAGGGCGGAGAACATCGAGCGGGGCCGGGAGATGCTGGATAAAGAGATGCGCCACCTGGGGATAAGGCCCACCGAGCGCGAAGAGCTGGCCCGGATGTTCAACTACGATAGCCTCGACGACTTCTTGGCGGCTATCGGCTACGGCGGCGTTTCCACCCACCAGATTGCCCTCAAACTGTCCGCCGAGCCGCCGCCCCCCCAGGTCAAGCCCGAAGTCGCCCCGCCCAAGCCGCCCCAGTCGGCGGTGAGGGTGCTGGGGGTGGGCGACCTGGTCACCCACCTCGCCCGCTGTTGCCACCCCGTGCCCGGCGATAAGATTATCGGCTACGTGACCCGCAGCCGGGGGGTGACTATTCACCGCAAAGACTGCTACAATATAGTCCACGAGGATGAGAAGGAGCGGCTCATCTCTGTCGACTGGGAGCCGACCGACGCCCTCTTCCCGGTGAACATTTTGGTCGAAGCCTGGGACCGGGTGGGGCTCATCCGCGATATAACCACCATCGTGGCCGAGGAGGGGCTGAACATCACCACCATGACCTCGACCCCCCAGGACGGCCGCAAGGTGACGCAAAACTTTACGCTGCAGGCCAGGGACCTGGCCCAGCTAAGTCGACTGATGACTAAAATAGATGGTATTCGAGGGGTTATCGGCGTTTCCCGCATCGGCGATGAAGCCGCCGCCAAACCGAAGTCCTCGAGCTAAGGAGGTAGAGATTGCCTAACATCAAATCAGCGGAAAAAAGGGTAAGGGTTTCGGAGAGAAAGAGGCTCCGCAATAAGCCGGTGCGCACTCTCTGCAAGACCAATATCACCAAGGCGGAAAGGTTTATCTTCCTGGGCGACCTGGCGGCCGCACAGGAAGCGGTAATGGTGGCCGTCACCTCGCTGGATAAAGCCGCCGAGAAGGGGATTATCCACCCCAACAACGCCGCCCGCCGTAAGTCGCGGCTGATGAAGAAGTTCAACCAGCTGCAGGAACAGGCGCCGGCGGAGGCCAAGCCCGCCAAGGCCGCGCCCAAGCCTAAAGCCGCCGCCAAGGCCAAGGCGACCAAGGCGAAAGCGGCCAAGGCCAAGACGGCCAAACCGAAGGCGACCAAGGCCAAGGCGACCAAGACGACCAAGGCTAAGGCCGCGCCCAAGAAGGCTAAAAAAGCCGCCGCCCCCAAAAAACTTGACGCCGAGGGCTAAAGAGGTTTATGCTCCTGAAGACGCCGTAAAGGTGAGGCATGATTCTAACGCAGTTTCAGACGGTGGGCCATGACCTGTTCACCAAAGGGCTGGTATCCTCCCACAGCGGGAACCTTTCTATCCGGCTGGGGGAGCGCCTCATTATCACCCGCCGCGGCAGCCGTCTCAACTGCCTCGAGGAGAACGACCTCATCGAAACCGGCCTCAATAAGAACGACCGTAACACCCCGCTGGCGTCGGTGGAGTTGCCCGTCCACCGCGCCATCTACCGGGAGACCCGGGCCCAGGCTATCGTCCACGCCCATCCCCCCCACGCCGTCGTCCTCTCCCTGACCGAGCGGGAAATCGTGCCCATCGATACCGAGGGCCAGACCATCATGACGCGGGTGCCGGTGCTGGGCTGGGATGAGAAAGTGAAACCGGGAGCGTTGGGTGAGGAAATCGCCCGGTCGTTCCAGGAAAGCCGGGTGGTGCTGGTACACGGCCACGGCACCTTTGCCATCGGCCAGCTGCTGGAAGAAGCCCACAACTACACGACCACGCTGGAAGAAAGCTGTCAGGTAATCTGCCTGCTCAAGTCGCTGCGGGGAGAAACCGCCCCCAAGAGAAGCGTGCCCCAGGAGTAGCTCCTAGCTATAGACGGGCGTGCACCACTCCAGATATTTGGGATTTTCGCCCCTTATTATCTCGGTGTAGAGCTTTTGCAGCTTGCGGGTCACTTCGCCGCTCTTACCGCTGCCTATCCTGCGGTGGTCGATCTCGGTGACCGGGGTGACGTGGGCGGCGGTGCCGGTGAGGAAGCATTCCTCGGCGCTGTAGAGCTCCATCCGCGCCACGTGCCTTTCCACCGTCTCGATGCCAAGCTCGTCCTTGGCCAGCTGTATCACCGTGTTGCGGGTGATGCCGATTAGTATGCCGTCGTAGCTGGCGGGGGTGACCAGCTTGCCGTCCTTGACGAGGAAGATATTCTCGCCGCTGCCCTCGGCGACGTAGCCCTCCGGGGAAAGCATGATGGCTTCGTCGCAGCCGTTATCGGTGGCTTCGGTCTTGGCCAGGGCGTTGGTGATGTAAAGACCGGTGAGCTTGGCCCGCGGCACCTCGCCGGGGAAACGCCAGGAGGAGACGTGGCACTTGGCACCGGCGTCGTCCAGGTAGGGCCCCCAGGGGAAGGCGAAGATGAGAAAGTCGGACTCTAAGTCGTGCAGGCGTACGCCCAGCGCCTCCAGGCTCTTGTAGGCCAGCGGGCGGACGTAGGTGTCCTCCTCGAAGCGGCACTTGGCCACCAGCTCCACCGTTATCCGGCAAAGTTCGTCCAGAGAATAGGGCAGCTCGATGTTGAGCACGTGGCAGCCGTCTAAAAAGCGCTGGTAGTGCTCCTTGAGGCGGAAGAGGTATATCTGCTTCTTCTGCTCGTTCCAGTTGCCCCGGATGCCCTCGAAGACGCCCGTGCCGTAGTGCAGGAAGTTGGTCATGACCCCGACCTTGGCTTCCTCCAGGGGTAAAAACCGCTTGTTAAGAAAGGCGTATGAAGGCATCGAACTCTTCTCCTTTTCAGATAGCGTCCATTATAGTCCTAAGCCAGCGGGAAAACAAGTGAAGTGTGGGTGGGGTAAGCGGGGCTACTCGTCGGCTTCGCCCCACTTGGGGCTCTTGGGGACTCTCTTCCTGGGCTTGGCGGGTTTGGGCTTTTTCTCCGGCTTGGTCACCGCCACATCCACCGGCTCTTCCTCGCCCATGTAGAGCTTGACGTGCGGCCAGGGGATTTCCACGCCCTTCTCGTCGAAGACGCGCTTGATGCGCCTCCTCAGCTCGCCCATGACTCCCCACTGCTCCATGGGGCGGGTGTCGCCCACACAGCGGATGGTGATGCCCGAGTCGCCGAAGTCCTCCACCCGCAGCAGCCAGGGCGTCTTGGAGATTATCTTGCTCTCCCACTCGGGGTCGGCGGCAAGGTCTTCCCAGGTATGCCGGACGATATCCATGACCCGGTCGAGGTCTTCCTTGTAGGCGACGTCGACCTCGAAGAAGGCGCGGGATATGGAGCGGGTATAATTCGAGGAAATCCTGATTTCGCCGTTGGGGATGACGTGCAGCAGCCCTTTGAGGTCGCGGAGCACGGTGCGCCGCAGCCCCATCTCTTCCACCTCTCCCACCAGGTCGGAGGCCTTAATCACGTCGCCCACGTTGTAGTGGTCCTCCATCATGATGGTAAAGCCGTTGATGAAGTCGCGCACCGCGTCCTGGGCGGCCAGACCGATGACGATACCGGCCACGCCGGCGCTGGCCAGCAGCGGGGTGATATCAACCCCCAGCTCGGAGAGAATCATAAAGCCGCCGATGAGGATGATAAAGATGCCGATGGCCTGGGTGACTACCCGGCCCAGCGTTCTGGAGCGCTGCCTCAAATAGACTTTGGAACGGCGCCGCTTGCCCTTCTCGACGACGTAGCGCATGACGAAGAGGGGCATGATGATGCCCAGTATCTTGTAAACGAACCAGCCCACCAGGATGATGATGAAGATACGGATGCCGTGTTCGATCAACCAGTCGCCCACCGACTTCATGGTGGTGCCGATATCCACGCCGTAAAGGGCGACGACGAAGGCGGCGATGCCGAGGGCCAGGATAATGCCGCCGATGATGGCCACGGCCAGCTTGACCGTTCTGGTCAGCTTTGCTTTCTGGTCTTGCTGGTCCCTGAGCGCTTCGGGCACCAGACGGTGCACCAGCCAGGGCGTGCTGCGCCAGAGCAAGAAGAAGAGGCCGGCGCCGATGGCGATGGCGACGACTACCCAGTAACCCTTATCGACGAACGATTCCCACATCTAAATCGGCTCTCCCCGAAACGGTTTGTTCCATTATACCACTGGTTTAGCTTTATGAGAACAGTGTATAATTAATTTAACGAAAACAGGGGGTGAGCCATGCTGGAAGACATCTCCCCGGAAACCATCGAAGCCATCTTCGACGCCCTGCCCGTGGATATAACCTTCGTCGACAAGGACGACACCGTCCGCTACTACAGCCGCCACGACGACCGCATCTTCCGCCGCACGCCGGCCATCATCGGCCGCCAGGTGCAAAATTGCCACCCCAAGGCGAGCCTGGACAAGGTGAACGATGTCGTCGCCGACCTGAAAAGCGGCAAGCGCAAATCCGCCGATTTCTGGATCGACCTCAAGGGACAGAAGGTCTATATCCGCTATTTCCCGGTCAAGGACAAGGCGGGCAACTACCTGGGCATCGTCGAGGTCAGCCAGGACATCACCGGGATTCAAAAGATAGAGGGGCAGAAAAGACTGCTGGACTAACGTTGGTGCTTGAGTAAGCCTTTTACCGCGATAAACCCGGCGTCGGCAGTTCGTATCCCTCACCGCCGCCCTTAAATACGTCCTTCAGCTTCAAAGTCCGCCCCGTCTGGATGGCGGTAAAGCCGTACTTGCGGCGGATGCGGTCGATGGTCCGGTCCAGCTGCTCCTGCCGCTGGGCGGAGTTGTCCAGCATCTCCAGCTGCCGCCCCGCCTCCACCAGCTCGGCGGCGCCGATGCCGATAAGGCGCACTGCCCGCTTTTCCGAGGATAGCGCCCGCTTCATCAGTTTCCGCCCCGTCTCGAAGATGAGCCGGTCGCTGTCCGTGCTCTGGTTTAATGTCGTGCGGCGGGTGATGGTGGTGAAGTCGCCGTAGCGCAGCTTCAACGTCACGCAGCGCGCCCGCTTGTTGTGGCGGCGCAGGTCGGCGCCTACTTTCTCCCCCAAATAGCGCAGCGTAGATTCGAGTAGGGCGGCGTCCTTGCTGTCCCGCTCGAAGGTGGTCTCGCGGCTGGTGGACTTGGCCGCCGCCGGCGGCTCCACCTCGCGGTCGTCAATGCCACCGGCGAAGCGTTTCAGGACCTCGCCAGACGCGCCGAAATGGCTTTTCAGGGCTTCCGGGGGGGCGGCGGATAGTTTGCCTATGGTATCGATTCCCAGGCTCTTTAATTTGGGCGCTGTCTTCTGGCCGATGCCGGGCAGCTTGCCGACGGGCAAGGGTGCCAGAAAAGCGGCGTCCTCGCCCTCTTTTACCTCCAGAAGGCCGTCGGGTTTACTCATCTCGGAGGCGACCTTGGCGACGATTTTACCGCCGGCGATGCCGATGGAGGCGTTGATGCCCAGCTCCCGGTTGACCCGCCGCTTTATCGCCCGCGCCATCTCCTCAATGGAGCCGTGCAGGGACTCGAAACCGGTGACGTCCAGGTAGGCTTCATCCAATCCCATCGGCTCTAAATAGGGGGAAAAGTCGGCCAGTATCGCCATGAACTTGCGGGAGGCCTCACGGTACTTGGGGAAGCTCCCCTGGATGAAGATGGCCTGGGGACAGAGACGGCTGGCGGTGACCAGGGGTATGCCCGAGTGCAGCCCGAACTTACGCGCCTCGTAAGAGGCGGCGGCGACCACCCCCCGGCCTTCGGGCTTGCCCCCGACGACGACCGGCTTGCCCTTGAGAGAGGGGGCGTCCACCTGCTCCACCGAGACGAAAAAGGCATCGAGGTCGATATGCATAATACGTCGGGACATGACTCACATTCTGGCTACCTTGATTGCTTTAAAGGGGCAGGCCCGGGCGCAGTCGCCGCAGCCCTGGCAGAGAAAGGGGTCGGGCATGGGTATCTCGTAGGGGGCTTCCTGCTTGAGGAGCTGGTGGGGGCAGGCCAGCGCCGCCGCGCAGATTCCATCCCGGCATTTGGGAGGGGAGCACTTCTTAAAGTCAATCAGGGCTGTCTTGTTCGGCATCGGTTCTGTTTAGCTGCTCCAAGGCGGCGAGGTCGACATGCATGATGCGGCGCGCCATAGGCCTTTATTATACAACAGACTTAGTCTTCGTTTTCGGGTCCCGGCGGCGGCATCTTAGCCATCCAGTAGGGATAAAGGGGAGGCGGCTCGCTGAGCTCGTCGAGCCGGGCCAATTCTTCGGCGCTCATTTTCCAGGCGACGGTCTTCAGGTTGTCGGCCAGCTGCTGCGGGGTGCGGGCGCCGATGATGACCGAGCTGACCCCGTCCTTGGCCAGTAGATAGTTGAGCGCCGCCTGGGCAACGCTGGCCTGATGCGCTTGGGCGATTTCGTCCAGCGCCGCGACGATGTCGAAGCCCTTCTCCTCGTCGTGGGGGATAAAGGTCGGCTGCGCGCTCAGGCGGGTTCCCTTGGGCCGGGGCTTTCCCCGCCGGTATTTGCCGCTCAGGAAACCGCCGCTTAAAGGGCTCCAGACCAGTATGCCCAGCCCCTGGTCGAGGCAGAGCGGCACCAGCTCGTTTTCCAGCTCGCGCGACATCAGGGAATAGAGCGCCTGCAGGGTGACGAACTTTTCCCAGCCGCGCTTATCGGAAATGGCCAGCGCCTTCATCAGCTGCCAGCCCGCGAAATTGGAGCAGCCGATGTAGCGCACCTTGCCCGTGCGCACCAGGTCGTCCAGGGCGCGCATAGTTTCTTCCATCGGCGTGTCGGGGTCGAAGGCGTGCACCTGGTAGAGGTCGATGTAGTCGGTACCCAGCCGCTTCAGGCTGGCGTCACAGCCCTCCAGGATGTGGTGGCGGGAAAGCCCGACGTCGTTGACGCCCGGCCCCATGTTCAGGCGCACCTTGGTGGCCAGGATAATGTCCCGGCGGCGCTTGCCCAGCGCCTTGCCCAGCATTATTTCGGAATCGCCCTCGGAATAGACGTCGGCGGTGTCGAAGAAGTTTATCCCCGCCTCCAGCGACATGGCCACCAGCCTGTCGGCTTCCTTTTGGCCCAGGTTGCCGATGTGTTTGAAGAAGCTCCTCCCCCCGAAGGTCATCGTGCCCAGACAAAGCTCGGAGACCTGGACACCGGTCCGGCCCAGGTAACGCATCCTCATTTTGTGCCCCCCTTTGCTTTAAGAATCCACCTCGCCCCGCGAGATAAATTCCTTGACCCGCCGTTCGAAGGCGGGACGCTCGATGAGCACCCGCCGCTGGCAGCCCAGACACTTGATGCCGATGTCCGCCCCCAGCCTCACCACCCGCCACTGGTCGCTGCCGCAGGGGTGTTTCTTCTTGAGGCGGACGACATCACCCAGCTTTATCTCCATAACCATTTTGAAGGTGCTTAGCGGTTCCGCGTTTCGGCGAGGTGCTTGATTTCGTCGCGCAATGAGAGGGCGACCTGGCGCGCCGCCTGGGCGAAGTCGCGTCTGCGGGAGGCGTAGATTATCTGCCGCGATGAGGTGAAGATGGCGCCCCCTCCCCAGGGGTCGACCCCGTCCCTGACGGCGGTGGCTAAATCACCGCCCTGGGCGCCGATGCCGGGTATCAGCAGCAGCGTCTTGGGGTGGTTGTGCCTTATCAGCTTCAGCTCCTCGGGCTGGGTGGCGCCCACCACCAGCCCGATGTTGTGCCCCCGGCCCTTCTTGTTCCACTGGGCGGCCTTGAGGGCGACAATCTCGAAGAGGGGGACTTCCTTGCCCTCCAGAATGAAGCGCAGGCTCTGGAAGTCGTCGGCGCCGGGATTGGAGGTGCGGCAGAGGATAAACACCCCCTTCTCCCAGTATTCGAGGAAGGGCTCGATGGAGTCGTAGCCCATGTAGGGGTTGACGGTGACGGCGTCGAAGTTGTGCTTGACGAACATGGCTTTGGCGTAGGCCTTGGAGGTGTTGCCGATGTCGCCCCGCTTGCAGTCACCGATGATGGGTATCTCCTCGGGTATGGCTTTAATGGTGCGCTTCAGGCTCTCCATCCCCTTGTCCAGCACCTCGTAGAAGGCCAGGTTCAGCTTGTAGGCGCAGACCAGGTCGGAAGTAGCCTCGATAATGGCTTTGTTGAATTTGGAAACGGGCATCCCCTCCCGAATCAGGTCGAGGTCGGGGTCGAGCCCGATGCAGAGCAGGCTCTGGTTCATCTTCATGGCTTTGGTTAGTTTTTCGTGGAAATTCACCTTCGTACCCCCTGCGTTGATAATAGCAATCAAGCGCACTCAGGTCAAGAGTGAATTGTTGCCCCTTGGCGGCGGTGCTATAATTATGCCCGATATGGACTTCCGGCAGGCGATAGACTACATCAACGGCTACACCGACTACGAGAAGGTGGGTATGCCCCACGACCCCGCCTTCTACGACCTCAGGCGCGTCGACGAGCTTTTATCCTGGCTGGGCGACCCCCAGAAAAAAGCGGCCGCGGTGCACATCACCGGTACCAACGGCAAGGGCAGCGTGGCCGTCATGACGGCTGGCGCCCTCACCGCCGCCGGCTATACCAGCGGGCTTTACACCTCCCCCCACCTCCACAGCTGGCGGGAGAGAATCAGGGTGGACGGCGAGCTTATTTCGGAAGCCGGGCTGGCTCAAATGGTCAGCGAACTCAAGCCCCACGTCGAGGCGGTCAACCAGCGGGCTAGGTACGGCGAGCTGACCACCTTCGAGTTCCTCACCTGCCTGGCCTTCACCTATTTCGGGCAAAAGAAAGTGGATTTCCAGGTGCTGGAGGTGGGGATGGGGGGCAAGTTCGACGCCACCAGCGTCATCAACCCCCTGGTGGCCGTTATCACCACGATAGGGCTCGACCACACCGACGTGCTGGGCGACACGGTGGCCCAAATCGCCGCCGAGAAGTGCGGCATCATCAAGCCGGGGAGCAGCGTGGTGGTGGCCCCCCAGCCCCCCGAGGCTTACCGGGTAATCGAGAAGACCTGCACCGAGCGCGGGGTGGAGCTGATAACGGTGGGCAAGGACGTCAAATGGCGGCCCCTGCAATCCGATTTAGACGGGCAGCGCTTTTCCGTGGCGGGGAGAAGGGGCGGCTACGAGCTTTTTTTACCCGTCCTCGGCGAGCACCAGATAGTCAACGCCGCCACCGCCGTGGCCGCTTTAGAGGTCATCGCCGAGAAGGGCTTTCGCATCCCGAATGACAAAATCGCGGAAGGCTTTAAGCAGGTCGAGTGGCCGGGGCGCTTCCAGGTTTTACGACGCCAGCCGCCCGTTATCGTCGACGGCGCCCACAACATCGACGCCGCCCGCAGCCTGAAAAAGGCGCTTAAAGAATACTTCAGCTTCGACAAGGCCGTTCTGGTGATGGGGGCTTCGGGCGACAAGAACATCGCCGCCGTTATCGCCGAGCTGGCGCCCCTCTTCGACAGGGTTATCGTCACCCGCTCCCGCCACCCCCGCGCCATGGCGCCGGCGCCTTTGGCCGCCGAGTTCGCCCGCCACGGGCTCAAGGCCCGTATCGCCGACGACGTGCCCGCGGCGCTGTCAATGGCGCTGGATATGGCCGGGGATAAGGATTTGGTCTGCCTGGCGGGCTCGCTTTTCATCGTCGGCGAGGCGCTGACGTACGCCGCATCGCGGCTCAAAGACGGCTAAACTTTGCCTTGGGACGCCCGATTAGGCTAAAATGAATAGGAATATACCCATGAGGTTAATATATGCCTACCTATGAGTACGAGTGTGACGATTGTCATCACAGCTTTGAGAAGAAACAGAGTTTCCACGCCGAGCCTTTGACCGAGTGCCCCCAGTGCGGGGGCAAGGTGCGCCGCGTTTTCCACCCCGCCCCGGTTATCTTCAAGGGGAGCGGCTTCTACGTCACCGACAGCCGCAAGAATCCGGCCAGCAGTATGAGCCAGGAAGACTCCAAGCCGGCGGACGCGGAGAGCAAGGGCACGGAAAGCAAGGGCAAAGACAAGAAGTGAAAGCGCTCCTGCAAAGAGTCACCGGCGCCTCGGTAAGCATCGGGGGTGAGGTGGTGGGCAGCGTGGGGCGGGGGCTGGTGGTCTTTGTCGGCATAGCTAACGGCGACGAGGCGGAAGACGCCCGCTATCTGGTTTCCAAGCTGACCAATTTGCGCATCTTCGCCGACGACAAAGAGAAGTTCAACCTCTCGGCGCGGGATATCAAAGCCGAACTGCTCTTGGTGAGCCAGTTCACCCTGCTCGCTGACGCCAGAAAGGGGCGCCGCCCCAGTTTTAGTGACGCCGCCCCTCCGCAACAGGCTGAAAAACTATTCGATTTCTTCGTCGCCGAAGCCAGGGCCAGCGGGCTTAAAGTAGCCACCGGCCGCTTCGGGCAATACATGCAGGTTGAAATCCATAACGACGGTCCGGTGACCGTCATGCTCGACAGCCACGAACGCCGTTAGTATTCGCCGGCTATTTCTCGCGCTTGAGGGCGACGCTGCTCTTGGCTACCCTCATCGTGGCTCCCGATTCCACCTTGATCAGGATAGTGTCCTCGCTGACGCTTTCGATGGTTCCGTAGATGCCGCCGGCGGTAATTACCTTGTCCCCCTTCTGCAACTCCTCCATCATCTGCTGGTGCTCTTTCTGCCGCTTGCGCTGGGGACGAATCATCAGGAAGTAGAACATGGCGAAAATCAGCACCAGAAATACAATCATGTAGATGGTGCTGGTGGTAGAACTACCTTCACCTTCGGTGGTGCCGTAACAGCCGCCCAGCAAAGCCATGCTGGCCAGCAGGGCGACAATCATTACAATACCCAGAATTTTAGACAGCTTCATTTTGCCTCCTCGGTTTCTCGACGCGACCCTGTAGTGACCAGGGGCTCGTCTTTTCGACTTTTATTTTTAGCAGTTCCCCCCGACAGTCCCGGCTGTCGTTGAAGAAGACCAGTTTGTCGCTCCGGGTGCGCCCCCACCAGCGGCCTGCCTTTTTCCCCTCCACCAGCACCTCCACCGTTTTGCCCTCAAGCCTGGCGTTGATGGCGGTGGCGATTCTCTCCTGTAAGCGCTCGATATAGCCTACGCGCCGCTTCTTTTCGGCGGGGGGAACGTCGTCGGCCAGCTTCCTGGCGGCGAAGGTCCCCGGCCGCGTTGAATAAGCGGCTATATGGACTGTATCAAAATTTAGCTCGGATAGCAAGTCGGCGGTCTCCCCGAACTGTTTTTCCGTCTCGCCGGGGAAGGCGAGCAGGACGTCGGTGCCCAGGGCGATGCCGGGAACGGCGGCCCTTATCTCGCCGACCAGCCGCCGGTAATGCCCGGCGTCATAGCCCCGCCCCATCGCCTTCAGAATCTCGTCGCTGCCCGACTGCACGGGCAGGTTGAGTTGCTCGCAGACCTTGTCCAGCGCCGCCACCGCCTCGATGAGCTGCGGGCTCATGTCCTTGGGGTGGTTGGTCAGGAAACGTATCCGCCACAGCCCCTCGATGTCGTTAATTTCACGGAGCAAGTCGGCCAGGTCGGGCTTTTCGGGCAGGTCGTGGCCGTAGGAGTCCACGTTTTGACCGAGCAAGGTTACCTCTCTGGCCCCGCGCTTTACCAGCTCGGCTACCTCGCCCACGATTTCGGCCAGCGTCCGGCTCTTCTCCCGGCCCCGGCGGTAGGGGACGATGCAATAGGTGCAAAAGTTGTCGCAGCCCTGGATGATGGGTACGTAGGCGGCCACGTCCGGTTTTCGGGGTAAAAACACCTCTCGGGGGCTTTCCAGCCACGGGGGCTGTTCGCCGGGCCCGAAGAAATAATCGACGTAGGGGAAGCGCTTTTTGAGGGCGGCGCTATCGGCGTTGACCAGGCAGCCGGTGACGGCCAGAATCATTTCCGGGCGCGCTTTTTTGAGCGGCTTGAGGTTATCCAGCTTGTTGATGACGCGGTCCTCGGCGCTCTGGCGCACCACGCAGCTGTTGAGCACCACCAGCCCGGCCTCTTTAATGTTGTCGGCGGCCTGGTAGCCCATTTTTTCGAAGCGGCTGGCCAGCCGTTCCGATTCGGCCTTGTTCATCTGGCAGCCGATGGTCCAGATGTAATATTTACTCATAGCTACGCTCGGTTTGGGGTTTCGTCGTCACGGGTGGGGTGAAGCAGGCTTTTAGCACTTGGCTTTTTTAGCCACCAGCTTCAACAGCCATGCTATCCTCTCCTCGTCGATGTCGTCCACGGCACGGATTTTGATATGCCGCATCATCTTGCCGCCGCCTTCGAAAAGGGCGATTTCGTCCCGGGTCAGCCCCTCGATGGAAAAACCCAGATTAACGCTCTTCTTGAAGGCGCCGATATAAAACTTGCCCCCACCGAAGACAGGAACACCCCACATCATTTCCTCTTTTATGCCGGGAAGAGTCTTGAGGATAAGCTCCCTCAGCCGCTGCCCGATTTCTTTTTGCGGGGATGGCTGCTGGTTAATATAGTCGTCGACCTTGCTCATAATCCCCTCTGGCTTACACCTGGCCGGTTCTTTTCAGCTCTTTCTTGAGGATAGTGCGGAATCGGGTGGTGGATATGTAGTGGTCGCTGAGGAGCTTGCCGTCGTGCACCAAGTTAAAGACGGCGTATGCCGAGGGAGCGTTCTGGGCCTGGCCGGGCGTCTCCATCTCGGTTATCTTCAGCTCCACCCCGTTCTCTTTAGCGGCCTCGGCTATCTCCGCAATCGAGCGGATAACCCAGGGGCACTGCTTGGAATATATGACATGCCACCCTTCCAGCTTTTTCAGCTGCCCCTCCCAGTCTCTGAAAGCGGGTAACGGCCCCTCTTTCAGCCTGAATACCAGCAGCTCGTAGTCGCCGGATTTGGCGACAGTCTCGAACCCGTTTTTCAAAAAAAGCTCCCGGCTGGCGATAAAAGGCCCGTCGCTGGCCGCCACCGCCACCCCGTATTTTCCCGCCTTCTTGGCGTCCTCGATACACGCCTGCACCAGTTGCGAGCCGAAGCCCCGCTCCTTGTTCTTGTTGGGCGAAATCCAGATGCACTGTATGAACAGATAGCCACCGGCGTCCACCGCCCGCCAGGCGTTCTCCCCGGGGGCGTATTCGATGAAGCCGATGGCGTTTTTCTCGCCTTCGAGGAAGAGGTGCTTAATGGTCAGCCCTTCGTCGAAGCGCTTTTTGAGCCACTCCAGCTTTTCCAGGTGCGCTTCGTGTTTGGGGTTGAGGAAACAGCGACAGCCGTATTCGGTGTAGTTCTGCGGGGTCAGGGTGACTATTGAGGTTTGGCTACCCATTTTCATCGGTGGCGGAGGGGGAGGGATTCGAACCCTCGACCCCAGTTTCCCAGGGTAAGCACTTAGCAGGCGCCCGCACTAGACCACTATGCGACCCCTCCGCGCTAAAAAGGTTACGGCTTAACTATATCATACCCCCCGTCCTGGCTCAATTTCCGCTTGATTTCGGGTAAGGCCTGACGGGCGGCAGTCTCCCCCAGCTCGATGAACTCCCGGGCGCGGTGAAACTCGCCGGCGCTGATGGCGCTGGTGTCGGGGTTGATGGCGATATCGGCGCCTTGGGCGGAGTCGCGGGCGATGACGTAGGAGCTGATATAGAGCGATTGCAGCAGGACGTGAAAGATGTTGGGCTCTTTTAAGGTTGTCTTCTCGTTCTTTAGCTGGCGGGCGTGTTCGGCCACGTCGGGCATGACGTTGACGGCGATGACGAAGTCGGCGCCCATATCTCTGGCCACGCTCACCGGCACCGGGTTGACCAGCCCCCCGTCCACCAGATAGCGGTCCCGCCACTTGGTCACCGTGAAGATGCCGGGCACGGAGATGGTGGCCCTGACCCCGTCCAGAACCGAGCCTTCCTTGATGACCACCTCCTCGCCGCTGTTGATATCGGTGGCCACCAGCGCCAGCGGCACGGGCAGCTCGTCGAACTTGAGGTCGTCGCCCATCATCTTCTCCAGCAGGTGGATGACCGCCTTGCCCCCGAAAAGCCCCGACTTGGGCACCGCCAGGTCGGCCCAGGAGAGTATCTTCATCACGTTTATCTTGAGGGCTTCGTCCTTTATCAGCCGGCAGTCCCGCCCCAGAGCGCAGAGGGCGCCTACCAGCCCGCCCATGCTGGTGCCGGCGATGAGGTCGATGGGTATGCCCTCTTCCTGCAATACCTCGACCACGCCGATATGGGCCATACCTTTGGCGGCGCCGCCCCCCAGCGCCAGGCCCACCTTCTTTTTCATAGGGTTTTATTCTACCATAAAACGGCTTATTGAGCCTGCGGCGGGCTTATGCTAAGATGAGCCCGTGGAGATAAACGTTCTTTTCGACGAAGGCGTGGCCGCCGAGGTCGAGCCGTCTTGGCTGGAGTCTATGGCCCGGCGGGTGCTGGCGGCGGAAAAGGTGGCCGATGAGGCCGAACTAAGCCTGGTCATTACCGGTCAGGAGAAAATCCGCCAGCTCAACCGCGATTACCGGAGCTTAGACGAGCCCACCGACGTCCTCGCCTTCGCCAGCGGCGAGCAGGCCGCCGGCGCCCCCGCCTTTGTCCCTCCCCCCGACGGCGTGCTGCATTTGGGCGAGGTCATCATCTCTTATCCCCAGGCGCAGTTGCAGGCCGCAGAGCACGGCCATACCGTAAATAAGGAGCTTTCCATACTGCTTATCCACGGGCTGCTCCACCTGCTCGGCTACGACCACGAGACCGATGCCGAAGAGGCCGGCATGCAGGTCCGGGAGAAAGAGCTTTTGAGCCTTATCGAAGGAGGCGGTTAGATGAAAGTACTGGGCATTAACGGCAGCCCCCGCCGCGGCGGCAACACCGACCTGCTTCTGGCCGAAATCATGAAGGGCGCCCAAAGCAAGGGCGCCGAGACTAAAATCCTCGTTCTCAACGATCTCGACATCAAGCCCTGCCAGCACTGTGACGCCTGTTTCGAGGCGGGCGTCTGCCGCTATAAAGACGACATGCAAACGGTCTATAAAGAGATGGAAAAGGCCGACGCTATCGTGATGGCCACGCCGATACACTTCCTGGCGCCGACCGCCCAGATGAAGGCGGCTATCGACCGTTGCCAGTCGCTCTGGGCGCGCAAGTACATCCTGGAAAAGCCGCCGCTGGGCGACGACCGGCCGCGTAAAGGACTTTTCGTGGCCGTGGGCGGCATGAAGCTGGCCCACCTCTTCGAGCCCTCGCTGGCCACGATAAAGGCGCTCTTCAAGGTCCTCAACATCGACTACGCCGGCGAGCTGCTCTTCCCCGCCATTGACGAAAAGGGCGCCGTCAAGAACCACCCCGACGCCTTGACACAGGCTTTTGCCGCCGGCCGGAAGCTGGCGGAAGCGTAAACGCCGGCGCTTTGATTGAAGGGGGCGGTTAGCGGTGGACGACCATCTCCGGATGCGTAAAATAGAATACCTGCTGGGCACGCTGTTGTCGCTCGTCGTCGCCGATGGCATCATCAGCCAGTTCCTGATAAAAAGCGGCCTGGGCCGGGAAGGCAACCCTCTGCTGAGGACCATAGTTTCCGAGGGCAATTTCCTGATTGTCAAAATGTGCGGGGCCATCGTTTGCGTGTTAGTACTCTGGAACTTGGCCCGGAGGGCCCCCCGGCTGGTATTCATCGTCAGCGTAAGCCTGGTAGCCCTTTATACCGCCATCCTGTTCTGGAATATAGCCGTTTACCTGATTTTCGGTATTTAACCGACGTCGAGAGGAGGCCAGTTATGGATATCAACACCGCCATTGACAAGCGTAGGAGCACCCGCGCCTTTAAGCCCGACCCCGTCCCCGAAAAGCTATTGAAGGAGATTATGCAACTGGCGCTGCGGGCGCCCTCCTGGGCCAACACCCAGCCTTGGGAGTTCGTCATCGCCGCCGGGAATAAGCTGGAAGAGATAAAGCGGGAGTTCGCGGCCAGTGTCGATAAGGAATCCGAGCTGGACATCGCCGGGCCCAAGGGCTTCCCCGAGCCCTACGCCGGCCGTATCGGCAGGCTGATGGGCACCGAGCAGAAAATCAAGGGGATAGAGCGGGAGGACCGTGAGGGGAGGGGCTGGTGGCGCCGGCAGGGGTTGAAGAACTACGGCGCCCCCGCCGTCATCTATGTCCTCATCGACCGCGCCTTCTATTTCCAGGAAGAAATCAACGCCTGGCTGCTCTTCGATTGCGGGCTGGTCGCCGAGAACATCATGCTTCTGACCACCGCCCGCGGCCTGGGTACGGTGGTGCAGGGGCAGGCGGTGCAATACCCCGAAGTGCTGCGTAAAGCGCTGGACGTGCCCGCATCGAAGCTCTTCGTAATCGGCATCGCCGTCGGCTACCCAGACGGCGAAGACCCCATCAACGGTTTCCGCTCGGAGAGGGAATCATTGGATAAGGTGGCGAGGTGGTGGGGGTTCGATTAACCGGCGGCCAAAGGAGGCCAAGATGAAAGCCAGCTACCGGGAACTCCACAGGTACAAGTACCAGTTGGTGAAGGACTACACCATCCAGACCGACCTGAAGCCGGTCGGGAAAGGCAGGGACGAACTGGCGGGATTCCTGACCTTGTCTCCCGAAGGGCTCTTATCCATCAAAAAGTATTACGCCTGGGACGGGCCCAGCGGGCCGACCATCGATACCCGGGACTTCATGCGCGGCTCGCTGGTGCACGACGCTCTCTACCAGCTCATGAGGGAGGGCGTTCTCGACCGCGAGCAAGACCGCAAGCGCGCCGACGAAATCCTGCGGGAGCTATGTCTTGAGGACGGCATGTGTTCGTTTCGGGCGTGGTACGTCTATCATTCGGTGCGCCTCTTCGCCGCGGGCAGCACCAAGCCCCGTGAGGGAAAAGAGTCGGCGATTTTAGAAACGCCCTGATATCTGACTAGGTGGTAGGGGTTTGATTAGAAATGTGGAAAGCTTATTTGAGTTTAACAAGTCCAGCTTCTCACTCGCTTGATTTCGAGATTAATGATGTTAAGGTGGTAGTAAGCGAGAAGTCTGAAAGCATTACTGTCGAAAATATACAGGCTGCAAATCAGCAAGAAGCTCGCGCTAGAGCACTCGGTGCCGCTAATAGCTGTTTGGATTACTTGTGTCGGAAATACGATACTAGCCTCAGGGTTGATTCGGGGAGATTGAAAATTGAAGAAACTGATTCGGGAGGCAAAACAGTCGGAATTACCGGTTTTGAAACAGTAGGTCTTGACTGTATCTTAGTTGATAACAGGCCTAAAAACCTGGGCACTGTAAAGGGCAATAAATCTGACTCATCTGCTTATTACAGGAAAGGCTGTCTAAGCACTGATACCTTTGACCAGTTTCGTAATTTCTACTCTGTAATTGAGAACATATCCAGTAAGATCTACAGAAAACGGCCAGACGAGCCAGAGAAAGCAGAGTTGGAACATGCTCTTAAGAAGTGCTTCAAGGGACAGCTGAAATCTCTAAATGAGAGGGCTAAGTTAGAGTCTACTTTCAATGCAATAAAGGGAACAATCCCTGAAGTAATAAGGATTCTGTACACAGCGAACCGATGTGAATTAGCCCATTCTAAGGTATATCAAGACAAAAAAGTACCCTTTGACCCTGAGGATGAGAAGGAAGTGAAGACTGTACTGCCACTGGTGAAATTCGTGGCTAAGAGTCTGTTAGAGTATGAGGAACGCTCACTCTAGTTTCAAATCGTAAATCCGCCAGGTCTTGTAGCGCCTGGCCCCCATGAACTCGGAGGGGCGCAGGATGAGGTGGTTGTCTTCCAGAAGCAGCGACGCCTCGCAGGTGGCGTAGCCCTTGCTGATGGCGTAGTGCTTCACCCTTTCGTAGAGCAGGGCGTCGATGCCCAAATTCCTGAAGCCGGGGCGGACGCCGAAGAACATGAGCCGGGTGCGGCGGTCGTTGTGGCTGCGGCGCAGCAGGCGGGTGAGGCGCAGCCAGTCCGAGTCGCCGTAAAAGCGCCAGCGCGGGCGGAAGGCGTAGTTGGGGTCGGGGAAGGCGCCTAGGACGGCGGCGGGCTCGCCCTTGACGAAGGCGAACTGGACCAGCCCCGGGTCGACGATTAGGCGCAGCGAGTCGGCCAGCATCATGGCCTCCTCGTCGGTGATGGGCAGAAATCCCCAGTTGTGCGCCCAGCTGTCGTTGTAAATCTTGACGATGAGGTGCACCTCTTCTTTCAGCTTTTTAAGCACCATCGGCCTTATCTCGATGTTGCGGCGCTTTCTGACCTGCTCGGCCAGCCGCGCTAATCGGGGCGGGGGCGGCGTTTGCACCCCCACGATGTAGGCGTAGTAGTCTTTGGCTTTGCTGAAGCCGTATCTTTCCAGGAAATCGGCGTAGTAGGGGGGATTGTGGGTCAGCTCCACGGTGGGCGGGTGCTCGAAGCCGTCGATGAGAATGCCCTGCCTTTCGTGGGTGGCGTTGGAGTACTCACCCGGCCCCCGCATCACCGTCATTCCCTTGTTCTTGACCCAGGCGGCGGCTTTGTCCAGGAGCGCCCTGGCCACCTCGTAGTCCTCGATGACGTCCCAGAATCCGAAGAAGCCGATTCTGGTCTTATGATACTCGTTGAAGCGGTGGTTGATGGCCGCCGAGACGCGCCCCACCGCCTCCCCGTCGCGCCAGGCCAGAAAATGGGTGACCTCGGCGTGTTTGTGATAGGGGTGCTTGGCGGTCAACAGGCCGACCAGCCCCAGCAGGCGGTTGCCCAGCAGGTCGCCCCTCAGGGGAGGCGTCCAGCAGGGGTCCTTGCGGTGGATGCGCCAGGGCAGCTCGGCGAAAAGCTTTATCCGGGGTGAGCCCAGGGATATCTCCTCAATGTTCAGGGGTTCAGGGGATATAATTAACCTCCAGTCCTCAGAGCGGGGCGAAATTCGGTAAAAAACGGCATAAAACCGGGAACATTATACCACATTTGGCAAATCGGGGGTAAGTTTACTATCGCTTCACCACTAGTTTGCCCACCGCCTGCTCCAGTCCCGAGAGGGTCAGCGGGTACATGGGGAAGAGCTTGCCTATCATCTGCACCGTGGTGTGAATCCAGAAGCGCGGGTCGTCGGGGTTGAGCCAGACGCTGTGGTCGAAGTGGTCGCGGATTCTCTTCAGCCAGAGTATGCCCGGTATTTCGTTACGTTCGTAATAGTTTATGGCGCCGTAGCGCTCGGTCAGCTCCCAGGGCCCCATCCTGGCGTCGCCGACCAGCAACAGCTTATAGTCGGGGTCGAGGGTGTGCAGCAGGTGCAGCGTGCTTACCGCGTCCACCCGCTCCACATCCCGGTAGAGATAATCGTAGATACAGTTGTGGAAATAGTAGTACTGGAAATCGCGGAAGTGGGTGCTGGAATGCGCCGCCGAGAAGAGGCGGCTGCAAAGGCGGGCGAAGGGGTCCATGGAGCCGCCCACGTCCATGAGCAGCAGCAGTTTCACCGTGTTCTTGCGGCTGCGCTGCCAGATAAAGTCCAGGTCGCCGGCGTTCTTGGCGGTGGCCTTGATGGTGCCCTCCAGGTCGAGCTCGTCCTCGAGCCCGGTGCGGCGCAGTTGCCTTAGCTTTTTAAGCGCCATGCCAATCTGGCGCACGTCCAGCGTTAAATCGTTGCGGTAGTTCTTAAATCTTCGCTCACCGGCAATCTGCACGGCGTGCCGCCCTCCCGATTGTCCACCGATGCGGATGCCGGCGGGGTGATAGCCGGAGTGTCCGAAGGGGGAGGTGCCGCCGCGCCCTATCCAGTGGCCGCCGCCGTCGTGCTGCTCGGTCTGTTCTTTGAGCCGTTTCTCCAGCTCCTTGATGAGCTCGTCGAAGTCCATGCTCTCGAACTTGGCGCGCTCCTCCTCGCTCATGAAGAAGCGGTTCAGGGGGTCTTTAAGCCAGTCGAGGACCTGTTCGGTGATCTCCTCGGGGGCCTCAACCCCCTGGAAATACTGCTGGAAGGCGACGTCGTACTGGTCGTAGTAGCTCTCGCTCTTGACCAGGATGGCGCGCGCCAGGAAGTAAAAGTCGTCGAGGTCCTTGATTTGCCCCTTGGCCAGCGCCTCCATCAGCGTCATCCACTCCACCAGAGAGACGGGCACCTTGTTCTGCCTCAGGGTGTAAAAGAAATCGGTGAACATCTAGCGCCGCCGCACGAAGTTGTTGGCGAAGTAGTCGTAGTCGTTTTCTTTCTTGAGCAGGGTGCCCACGAAGGGTATCTGCTTGCTGATGGTCTCGTGGGAGATGCCGCCGGCGATGAGCGCCCGAATCCAGTCGATAAGCTCGCTGGTGGAGGGCTTCTTGCGGAAGTTTTCCACCTCCCTCAGGGCGTAGAAAGACTTCAGCGCCTGGCTGAGCAGGCTGTCCTTGATGTCGGGGAAGTGGACCTTGACGATTTCCTCCATCAGCTCCGGCGAGGGGAACTCGATGTAGTGGAAGATACAGCGCCGCAGGAAGGCGTCGGGCAGCTCTTTTTCGGCGTTGGAGGTGATGACGGTGATGGGCCGGTGGATGGCGCTGATGGTCTGGTTGGTCTCGGGGATGTAAAAGCTCATCTCGTCGAGCTCGTTGAGCAGGTCGTTGGGGAACTCGATGTCGGCCTTGTCCACCTCGTCGATGAGCAAGACTACCTGCTCCGGGGCGATAAAAGCCTGCCCCAGCTTGCCCAGCTTGATGTAGTGCTTGATGTCGGAGACGTCCTTGTCGCCGAAGCGGCTGTCGTTTAAGCGCTGTACGGTATCGTAAACGTAAAGCCCCTCTTGGGCCTTGGTCGTCGATTTCACGTTCCAGGTAATCAGCTTCTTGCCCAGCCCCTTGGCGATGCTGTGGGCCAGCAGCGTTTTGCCCGTCCCCGCCTCCCCTCTGATTAACAGCGGTCTTCCTAAAGCGATGGAGACGTTAACGGCGTTGCGTAGCGGTTCCGAGGTTACGTAGTCCTCCGAGCCGCTGAACTGGGCAAAATTATCCTTTTCCACTTATCTCTGCCTCCTGAAAGGTTTTCGCCGCGGGCTCTAAAGCGCTCGCAGCCGAAATGGTCGCTTCTAGAGGGGTATAATCATCCCTGAACTAAATTATACCTGAGAGGGGGATATTAAGGCAAACTGGGGGGATCGGGGGCGGCGCGGCTAGTAGCCAACGGTTACCCCCCTGTCCTCCAGGGCGCCGATATTCAACATGTCGGCCGAGCCTTCACTCAGGTCCAGGTCGTTTTCGGTGATAGTGACCACATCGCCTTCGCCCAGTCCGCTGTTGGCCACCAGTGGCGAGATATCACTTATCTGGTTAATATCGAGGAAGAGCATGTTCAGGTCGGTGAGGTTAGCCAGGGCCGAGATGTCGCTTATCTGGTTCCTGTCGAGCCAGAGCTCGGTCAGGCCGCTGAGGTTTTGCAGCGGAGAAATATCGCTTATCTGATTCGAAAGAAGGCTGAGCTCGGTCAGGCCGGTGAGGTTAGCCAGCGGGGAAATATCGGTTAGCTGGCTCCCGTGAAGCCAGAGCTCGGTCAGCCCGGTGAGGTTGGCCAGCGGCGAGATATCGCCGGGCTGGTTATGGCTCAAATCGAGCATGGTCAGATTGGTCAGGTTTTCCAGCGGGGAGATATCGCTTATCTGGTTGGTACCGAGGTAGAGATCGGTCAGCCCGGTGAGGCTGGCCAGGGGACTGATATCGCTTATCTGGTTCTCAATGAGCCAGAGCTCGGTCAGACCGGTGCCGTATTCCAGGCCGGAGAGGTCGGCCACATCGCTCTTCATGGCCGACAGCTCGGTAAGAGCGGCCAGCTCGTCGGCGGTTATATCTTCGCCCGCCGCCTTGCCGAGGGCTTCCCTCACGGCGGCTTCAAGATTCGCGTCGGGGAAGCTGACGGTTTCCGGCGCCTCGGGGCCCTCGGGTGCTGACGGCTCGGTCGGGGGTGGTGGCGCTGGCTGGGTTTCCTGGCAGGCCGCCAGCGGCACCGCCATCAGCACCATCAGGGCGATAACGATAAAGACTCTGGCTAACATTTTAGCCCCCTATATCAGGTTCGTCCCGGACGGCAAAAAATTAACACCTAACCCGTCCTTTGTCAATACCCCAAAACCAAAGATATGCCTATCTGTGCGGGAATGTGCGCTGTCGGGCCCGATTTGTATCCCGATGGGGCGGCGGAGTAAAATAGAATCACATGAAGCTGAAACTGCTTAAAACCGTCCTGGCCGGGCTGGCGCTGTTAGTGCTTTTGCCCCTGCTGGCGTTATCGCTAACCGCGGGCAGCGTCGAGGCCGGCTGACCCCCGGCGGGAGACCCTCCCCCCGCCGGCTTGCCGGTGTATGTAGACGTTGAGGTCAGCGCTTTTGGCGACGGTGAAGTCGAGGTCGCCGGGCGGATAGCCACTTCCTATCCCGTCACCCGCAGATTTGAAACGGGCTCGCACGTCTCCCTGGTGGCGCTGCCGGCCGAAGGCTATTACTTCGTCGGCTGGAGCGGCGACCTGTGCGGCAACGAGAACCCCACCGAGGCCAGGGTAACCAGCGAGACCGAAATCACCGCCCTCTTTTTCCCCAGTGAGGTTGCCTCGGCGGACGGCGGTCTCCGCCTCGAGTTCGCGGAGGGCACCGCCGTCCAGGATGCCTACGGCCAGCCGCTGCTGGGGCTGGATGTCGCCGCTGTCGGGGCGCCCCCGCCCCCGCCCCCCGCGTCTTACGTCATCGGGCTGCCCTACGAGCTGGGCCCCTACGGCACCAGCTTCGGCCAGCCGGTTGCCCTGAGCCTGAGCTACGACCCGGCCCTCCTTCCGGAACGGGTGCCCGAAGAAGAGCTTAATGTCGGCTACTACGATGAAGAGCTGGCCGAGTGGCAGCTTTTGCCCTCGGCGGTGGACGCCGATACCAATACCGTTACCGCCTCAATCGAGCACCTGAGTATCTTCGGCGTTATCTCCCCCGAGCCCCCGCCGCTGCCGGCCGACTTTAGCGCCGGCGGGCTGACCATCTATCCCGACGAGGTTGAAATCGGCGAGCTGGTGGTGATGAGCGTCATGGTGGTCAACAGCGGCGAGGCCGAAGGCAACTACGCCGTGAGATTAACCGTGAACGGGGAGATAACGAACACCAAAGAGGTGGTCATGCCCGGCGGCAGCCAGCAGGTGGTTTTCAGCCTTACCGAGGGTAAAGCCGGCGATTACGCGGTGGAAATCAACGGGCTGGAAAGCTCGTTTACGGTATTGAAACCCTCCATCTTTCCCATCGCCCTCCCCGGGGCCGTTAGCTGGGTGATAGTGGGTCTGGTCATCGCGGCGCTGGTGGTTATCGCCGTCATCGCCCCGCTTTTCGGGATGGGGCGGCAGGACTACTAGCCCCGCGCCGCCCCGATAAGCTCCGCAATATCATTGACCCCTTCGTCCGCCATGAATTTTTCGATGCCTTCCAGCACCTCGATAGGGGCTTTGGGGTTATCGAAACTGGCCGTGCCCACCTGGACGGCGCTGGCGCCGGCCATGATGAACTCCAGGGCGTCCCGGGCGCTGGCGATGCCGCCGATGCCGACCACGGGCACCTTGACGGCGCCGGCGACCTCATAGACCATGTAGAGGGCGACGGGCTTTACCGCCGGCCCCGAAAGCCCCCCGCTGACATTGCCCAGCAAAGGTTTCCGCGTTTTGGTGTCGATGGCGATGCCCTTGAGGGTGTTAATCAGGGATATGGCGTCGGCGCCGGCGTCGGCCACCGCTTGCGCCACCCCCGCGATGTCCCCCGTGTTGGGCGTCAGCTTGACCACCACCGGCAGCGTTGTCGCCGCCCTTACCGCCGCCGTTACTTTAGCCGCCGCTTCGGGGTCGGCGCCGAACTCGGCGCCGCCGGCCTCGATGTTGGGGCAGCCGATGTTGACCTCCAGCCCCCCGATTCCGGCCACCCCGTCCAGCTTCCGCGCCAGCTCGGCGTATTCAGCGGCGGTCTCTCCCAGGATATTAACGATAACGGGCACCCGCCATTTCGCCCACAGCGGCGCCTTTTCTTCAATAACGGCGTCGACGCCGATGTTCTGCATGCCGATGGCGTTGAGCACGCCGCAGGGCGTCTCCGCCAGCCGCGGCTGGGGGTTGCCCTCCCGGGGTTTGAGCGTTGTCCCCTTGCTGACGATAGCCCCCAGTCTCTGGATGTCGAAAGGATGCGCGTACTCGGTGCCCCAGCCGAAGGTGCCCGAGGCCGTCATCACCGGGTTGGCCAGCTTCAGGCCTTTTTGGTTGGCGGGCGCCAGTTCTACCGAGAGGTTCATGTTTGACTCCTTGTTAGAGTTCGAGCACGGTGCCGGCGTGGTTGAAGATGAAGCTGTCGCCGAACTCGGGCGCCATCATCGCCAAAGCCTCCGTGCCCGTGCAGTGGCAGGCGCCCAGCCGTTTCACCCCCAGCTCCCTGAGGGCGGCGATGGTGCGCCGGATACGCGCCTCGCCGGCGCTCATTAGGTGGCAGCCGCCGAGCACGGTGTCGATGGCGGTCACGCCGCTGATCTTTTGGGCGTGGTAGAGGGTGTTGATGATGCCGCGGTGGGCGCAGCCCAAAATGACCACCAGCCCGGACGGGGTCTTTATTATCAGCGCCTGGTCGTCGCGCAGCGGGTCGTGGAGGTATTCCCCGTTCTGCTTGACCGTCAGGAAAAGCTCGACGGTTTCGAAGTCGGTTACCATGGGAATCTCGCCGCTGGTGATGATATTCGGGCCGATGGCTGTCGGCTCCGCGGTGAGCTTGAAGCGGGCGCCCAGAGCCTCCAGTTCTTCCCGGGAGAAGGGGATGCCGATGTAGCGTTCGCCGAGGCCGCCGTACTTGGGCTGCCAGATATCGGGGTGGGCGACAATCTCGATTTCGCGGCCTATCTTTTCCAGGACGTTTTTCAGGCCGCCGGTGTGGTCGAAGTGGCCGTGGCTTAAGACAATCTTGTCGACCCGCTTCAGGTCGACGCCGAGGAGTTCGGCGTTGTGGGTGGCGGAAAAGCTCTGCCCCGTATCGAAGAGAACGTTGGCTTCGTCGCTTTCCACCAGCACGCTCAAACCCCACTCCCCCACGCAGCCTTCGATGCTGGCGCTGTTTTCGCTCAGGGTAGTAATGCGCAGTCCCATATTTTGCCCCCCGGTGGTTGACTAGTATAGGCCATATCCTACTGGCTGGCAACCTTTTGCTCCCCGAAGTACCCCGGTTGTGTCCGGGGGCATTGACCAAACAAAATAATTAGGATACACTTGGGGTAGAGTTAGTGCTATTCGCCCCCGGCGTTATAGCGCTATTCCTTATTACCCAACCGCTGCTTTCGCGGACAATCGTCAACCTTAAGGCTTAGCTTCCGGCATAGCTGAGTAGGGGGAGGCAAAGATGCCGAAGAAAAAAGAGGAAACTAACGTAGGCTTCAGCCTGCTCAAGGCCCGCCTGGAGGGCGAGCGCAAGCGGCTGGCTGAGGAACTGGAACAGATTAAGTCCGATGCCCATACCGCCGACGAGAGGCGTGAAGGCAGCCCCTTCGGCAAGAGAGAGGAAGAAGCTACCGAGAGCTTTGAGCTAGAGAGGCGGTTGACGCTGGAGAAGCGGCTTGTGGACAGGCTGGCCGATGTCGACCACGCCTTGCAGAAGTTCGAGGACGGCAGCTACGGCCTTTGCGATAACTGCGGCAAGCCGATAAACCCGGAGCGGCTGGAGGCACTGCCCCACGCCAGCCTTTGCCTGGAGTGCAAGGCGCGCCTGGCCAAGGAGGCGAGAGGTAAGTAATCTCCGGGAGAGGCACTGGCGGCTCTTTTTCCTGGTCGCCCTGGCGGTGCTGGTTGCCGACCAGCTCACCAAGTGGTGGATAAGGGGCAGTGTCGAGGTCGGCGAGACGCTCTGGGAGGCGGGCATCTTCAGCATCGTCCGCACCAAGAACACCGGCGCCGCCTTCGGCATCTTTCAGGATAGCACCCTGATACTGGCTATAATCGCCGGCTGCGTGGTGGTGCTGGTCGTCGGCTACGTTCTCTGGATTCACCGCCGCTACCCCCTTTTCACGGGACGTTTGAGCTGGGTGGCGCTGGGCTTGATTTTGGGCGGCATCGTGGGCAACCTCATCGAGCGGGTGGCCAACCTCATCGACCCCGTCGGCTGCGTCGGCGTCACCGACTTCATCGGCGTCGGCTGGTGGCCCCCCTTCAACATCGCCGATGCCTCGCTGGTGGTGGGCACCCTGATGCTCGTCCTGGCGCTGCTGCTCATGGTGTTCAAGTCCGATTCGTCTTAAGAAGTCATGGAGAGGACATACCGACTTAGCGCTGAAGAGGACGACCGCCTCGACCGGTACGTCTGCGCTCGCTACCCCGAGCTTTCCCGCAGCCGGGTGCAACGGCTCATTGCCGACGGCAACATCACCGTCAACGGGCGCCAGGCCAAGCCCGCCCAGAGGCTGACCCCCGGCGATACCATCGATATCACCGTCCCCCCCGCCCCCCCGCAAGAGTTAAAGCCGGAGGCGATTCCGCTTAAAATCATCTACGAGGACGACGACCTGCTCGTCGTGGATAAGCCGGCGGGCCTGACCGTCCACCCCGCCCCGGGCCACCCCGGACACACGCTGGTCAACGCCATACTGGCCCACTTCCCCCACCTGGCCGACATCGGCGATTCCTTGCGCCCCGGCGTCGTCCACCGTCTGGACAAGGATACCTCGGGGGTGATGCTGATGGCCAAGAACGGCGACGCCCAGGCGAACCTGTCCAAACAGTTCAAGGGCCATACCGTGACCAAGGCCTACCGGGCGCTGGTCAAAGGCAGATTAGAGCCCGAAGAAGGCCTTATCGAGGCCGACATCGGCCGCGACCCTAAAAATCGCAAGAAGATGGCGGTGGTGGCCGAGGGCAGAGAGGCGCGCACCGAGTACCGCGTTATAAAATACCTGGGCAACCACACTTTGCTCGAAGTGCGCCCGGAGACGGGGCGCACCCACCAGATTCGCGTGCACCTGGCGGCTATCGGTTTTCCTGTGGTGGGGGATAAGGTCTACGGGGTGAAGTCAAAGCATTTGGACCGCCAGTTCCTCCACGCTTTTCTGCTGGGCTTTAAGCTCCCCTCCAGCGGGGAATACGTTGAGTTTCAGTCGGATTTGCCCGAGGATTTAAAGAAGGCGCTGGAGGCTATCGGGTAGTTTAGCCCAACTAACTTGGTCGCTCAAAGATTTCACCGCGTACTTTCAGCCAACCTCTGGCCACTGATAAAACTAACCCTGCTATTCCTAATGAGTAAATACTACTCCAGAAGTTAACACTTTTCCAGAAATGAATACTCCATACATCTTGGTTGAGGAGTTTCACCCCTGCAAATATCAGAAATATTGCAAATATAAAATAGGGTAAACATGCCCGAAAGCGGACGAGGGTAGGCGAGATACGCTTTTTCTTGGTTGGTTCTTTAATTGTATCCCTAACTAAGATAAGTAAGAATACAATTATCCATGCAAAGCCTAAGTATGCCACAATTTGTAAGGGGACGCCTGATGTTTGCAGAATAGCTTGTAGCCACCCGAGGGCGAAACCGACAAACAGTGCGATGGATGTTAATGGGACTAATATGCTGACCATCCATTTACTACTCAAGAATGTTAACACATGTTGTGAGAAGACGGCTATAAAAAAGGCTAATGTAATTACAGAGCCAGCAATGGCAATTGCTCTGACCTCACAATTACTAACTTGGTCACTCGACCACAATGCCGCGGAGAAACCAAAATAGAGAGTTCCTAAAGATACGGGGTTATAAACACGTTTGACGTCAGTATTTTTGTTTGTGGCCATTCTTTTCTCCATTTGTCTAAGCTGTTAATATATAATTCTATAGCTTATCTGACACCTGTCAATAGCTTAAGTCAGTTGATATGGATGCGCCCAAGAGGGGTTTGGCCTTTTTTTATTTAGTCTACCCTAGAATCTTCCTTTCTGGGATGGTAGAATGTTAGACAATGAAAAAACCAGTCCGCGTTCGCTTTGCCCCCAGCCCCACTGGCTATCCCCACGTGGGTAACATCCGCACGGCCCTGTTCAACTGGCTTTTCGCCCGCCACTACGACGGCAAGTTCATCGTCCGCATCGAGGACACCGACGTCGCCCGCCGGGTGGAGGGGGCGGAGAAGGGTATACTGGACTCGCTGCGCTGGCTGGAGCTTTACTGGGACGAGGGGCCCGACGTCGGCGGCGACTATGGGCCTTACTACCAGTCGCAGCGCAAGAAGCTCTATAAGGAAGCCGCCGAAAAGCTGGTGGCCCAGGGCGACGCCTACTACTGCTACTGCTCGCCGGAGCGGCTGGAGGCGATGCGCGCCGAGCAGGTGAAGCGCAAGCAGCCCCCCGGCTACGACCGCCACTGCCGCGATTTGACGCCCGAGGAGAGAGCCGAAAAAGAGGCCGAGGGCATTACCCCCGTGGTGCGCTTTAAAGTCCCGCTGGAGGGCAAGACCCGCTTCAAGGATTTAATCTACGGCGACGTCGTCTTCGAGAACAGCACCCTGGACGACTTCGTTTTGCTCAAATCGGACGGCTACCCTACCTACCACCTGGCCAACGTCGTTGACGACAGCGCCATGAAAATAAGCCACGTCATCCGCGCCGAGGAGTGGGTGTCGAGCACCCCCCGCCACCTCATGCTCTACAAGGCGCTGGGGCTGGAGCCGCCGGAATACATTCACCACCCCATGATTTTAGGCCCCGACCGCGCCAAATTGAGCAAGCGGCACGGCTCGGTGTCCATACTGGAATACCGCGACCAGGGCTATCTGGCGCAGACCATGTTCAACTTCCTGGCGCTTATCGGCTGGTCGCTCGACGACAAGACCGAGATTATCCCCCGCCAGGCGTTGGTGGATAACTTCTCGCTGGAGCGCATCGGCAAGACGGGCGCCATCTTCAACCGCGACAAGCTGGACTGGATGAACGGCGTCTATATCCGCGCCCTCACCCCCGAAGAGTTTTTCGAGGCCGTCCAGCCCTACCTGATGACGGATGTGGACACGGGCAGGGCGGTCATCGAGGACGAGGAATACGTCCGCAAGGTTTTACCCCTGGTGCAGGAGCGCGTTAAAAAACTGAACCAGGTGGTCGAGCTGACCCGCTTCTTCTTCGTCGACGAGCTGGAATACGACCCCGAAACGCTCATCGGCAAGAAGATGGATGAAGAAGCCACCGTCAAGGCCTTAAAGGCGGCGCAGGCTAAACTGCAGCCGCTGCACTCCTTCGACGAAGAGTCTCTGGAGGCCGTGCTTCGCCCCCTGGCGCCCGAGCTGGAGCTGAAGACGGGCCAGCTTTTCGGCGTGCTGCGCGTGGCCACTACCGGCCAGACCGCCGCCCCGCCCCTCTTCGAGACGATGGCGGTGCTGGGCCGCGAGCGCTCCATGGGGCGCATCGCCGCCGCGCTGTCCAAGCTATGAAAAGGCAAGGTGCCTTACGCTACCGCGTCCTCGACCTGACCGACGAAAAGGCTTTATTGTGCCCCCGCCTGCTGGCCGACATGGGGGCGTCCGTCGTCCGCGTCGAGCCTCCGGGCGCGCCCCCGGCTTTCCGCTGGGAGAACCTGGGCAAGCACTCGCTGCCGCTGGACATCGAGTCCGAGAAAGGGCGCGAGCTTTTCGTCCGGCTGGCCGGTGCCGCCGACGTTCTCATCGAAAGCCAGCCCCCCGGTTACCTGGACAACCTCGGCATCGGCTATTCCCAACTCATCGAGAGCAACCCCCGCCTGGTCATGGCCTCGATAACACCCTTCGGCCGGGACGGGCCCTACCGCGACTATAAGGCCGACGACCTGGTCGCTGGCGCCCTGGGCGGGCAGCTCTACCTCAACGGCGACCCGGGTAAACCGCCGCTGAAGCTATTCGGCGACCAGAGCTATTACCTGGCCTCGCTTAACGCCGCCATCGGCGTGCTGCTGGCGCTGCACCACCGCCATAATACGGACAAGGGACAGCATATCGATATCTCTCTGCAGGAGTGCGTCGCCGCCGCCCTCGACCAGGTGCTGGTGCGCTATTTCTACGAAAATACGGTGGCGCAAAGACAGGGCAGTATTCACGGCAAAGGCTACTTCCGCGTCTTCGCCGCCGAGGACGGCTACGTCCTGGTGGCCATGTTCTACCAGTGGCCGACGCTGGTGGACTGGCTGGATGCGGAGGGAATGGCCGAAGATCTCACCGAGGCAAAATGGCTGGATAGAGATTACCGCCGCGAGCATATCGAGCACATTATCAAGGTGCTGGAGCGCTGGGTGAAGACCCATAAAAAGGCGGAGATTATTGAAAAAGCCCAGGCGATGCGCCTGCCCTGGGCGGAGGTGGCCTCGCCCGCCGACCTCCGGGAAAGCCCCCAGCTCGAGGCGCGTAACTTCTGGCGGGAAATAGAGTACCAAGGTAACAGGTACAAAATACCGGGGAGCCTGCTGTGACGGGAAAAGAGCCGGGCTATATCGCCCTCTACCGTTCCGGTGAATTAAAGCGCCGCGCCCGGAGACTGCAAAAGCGCCTGGCTGACTGCGACATCTGCCCGCGCCAGTGCGGCATCAACCGTTGGGAAGGGGAGCGGGGCTTTTGCCACGCCGGCTATCCGCCCGCCGTGGCCTCGGTGGGCGCCCACCACGGCGAGGAGCCGGCGCTCTCGGGGAGCCGCGGCTCGGGGACGGTCTTCTTCGGCAACTGCAACCTGCGCTGTGTCTACTGCCAGAACTACCAGATAAGCCAGGACTACAAAAGTCAGCGCCGCAACGAAATAACTATCAGCGCTCTGGCCGAGCGCTTTCTCTATCTGCAGGAGGCGGGCTGCCACAATATCAACCTGGTCTCCCCCTGCCACTACGTCCCCCAGATAGTGCTGGCACTGCTCGAGGCGGCGGCTCAAGGGCTGCGGCTGCCGCTGGTCTATAACACCAGCAGCTACGACTCGATGGAAACGCTGCAAGAACTGGACGGAGTGGTCGATATCTACCTGGCCGACCTGCGCTATGCCGATAACAAGTGGGGACGGCGCTTTTCCGGCGCCGAAGATTACGCGGAGCGCTCCCGCGCCGCCATCAAGGAGATGCAACGGCAGGTGGGCGACCTGGTCACCGATGGGGCGGGTATCGCTGAAAAGGGCTTAATCGTGCGCCACCTGATACTGCCCAACGGTATCGCCGGCAGCGACGACTCGCTGCGCTGGCTGGTCAAAGAGGTCTCGCCGCGGGTGGCGTTGAGCCTGATGTCCCAGTATTTCCCCGCCCATAAAGCCGGGAAATACCCCGAGCTGGCGCGGACGATCTCCCGTGAAGAATACGAAGCGGTGGCCAAACTGGTGGACGAGCTGGGAATCGAAAACGGCTGGGTGCAGGCGATGGGCGCCGCTAAAGTCTATCTGCCTGACTTTAAAAACGAGGCGGGGCCCTTTGCCGGAGAGGGGAAAAAGTGAAAGACGGGGCTTACTTACGCTTGCGCTTGGTGAAGCCGAAGCGAATCCGCTTGCCGGAAAGCTTGTCTTTCTTGTTTATATTCTCGACGAACTCTTTCAGGTCGTGCAGGGGTTTTTCGGTCACTTTGGGTTCCTTTTTAGTTGGCTTTTTAGACACGGGGTTGATTATAGCACATCTTCGGGTTTGAAGCCAAAAGGGGTGAATGATGAGCACGGATTCGGCTAATATCATACGGTTGGCCAAGAGCCAGGTGGAAAGAGCCGGTGAGGTCCTCTCCCGCGCCTTCCGCAACGACCCCATGCTAGTCGCCTATATCCCCGACGCGGTGAAGCGGCAAAAGCGGCTGCGCACCATGTTCCGCATAGAGCTCGGCCACGCCGTCGAGCACGGCGAGGTCTACGCCGTCTCCCCCGATTTTGAGGGCGTGGCCGTCTGGCTGCCCTCCACGGCACCGGAGATGTCGCTGTGGACGATGCTTCGCGGCGGCGGGCTTAAATTGCTTTTCACCAGTTCCTGGGGTTTCTTGAACAGGATGAAAAAGGACGACGACTTCGCCAGCGGGCGGCGCCGGAAGCTGGCCCCTAATCCCCACTGGTACCTGGCGGTGCTCGGCGTCGACCCCGATTTTCAGGGCCGGGGTTGCGCCTCCCGACTGCTCAAGCCCATGCTGGCCCGCCTCGACAGGGAAAAGATACCCGCTTATCTGGAAACGGACGTCGAGGGCTACGTGGCCATGTACCAGCACTTCGGCTTCAAGGTTATCGAGGAGGCGGTGCTCCCCGGCAGCGGGTCCAGGATGTGGGTGCTGTTGAGAAAGAATGACTGAGAAAACTGCTCTAAAAGACATCCGCATCCTCGACTTCAGCTGGGTGCTGGCCGGCCCCTACGCCACCCGCATCCTGGCCGACTTCGGCGCCGAGGTGCTCAAAGTGCAGCCCCTCATCCCCCCCGAAGAAGATGACGCCTTCGCCCGCGGCTTCGAGGCTACCTGGAACCGCAACAAGCGGGGCATCACCCTTAACATGCGTAAACCCGAGGGCATCGCTCTGGCTAAAAAACTGGTATCGTTAAGCGACGCCGTCGTCGAGAACTTTACCCCCCGCGTCATGGCTAACTGGGGTTTGGACTACGCAAACCTGAAAAAGATAAAGCCCGACATCATACTGCTCAGCCTCTCCGCGATGGGCCACAGCGGCCCCCGGCGGGATTACAGCGGCTTCGGCCCTACCGTCCAGGCCTTTTCCGGGCTGACCTATCTCACCGCCTACCCCGGCGGGGCTCCGCTGGGGGCGGGCACCGCCCACGCCGACCATGTCGCCGCCCTTTTCGCCTGCCTGGCGCTGCTGGGCGCTTTTGATAGTAGAAGGCGCACGGGCCAGGGCCGCCATATCGACATCTCCCAGGTGGAGGCGATGGTCAGTTTGCTCAGTGACGCCTTTATCCCTCCCGTCGAGACGGTTTTTCGGGGCGTTTACCGCTGTAAGGGCGCCGACCGCTGGTGCGCCATCACTATCGCCAGCGATGAGGATTGGCAATCGTTCAAAAAAGCTCTGGGCGACCCGCCCTGGGCTTTAGATTCTAGTTTCGATAGCGCCGCCAACCGCTTGCAAGATAAAGAGGCGCTGGACGCCTTGATAGGGGAGTGGACGCAAAAGCATACTGCCGAAGAAGTAATGTCTTTATTACAGCGTCACGGTATTGCCGCCGGCGTCGTCCGCGACGCCCGCGATTTAGCCCGGGACCCCCAGCTCGAAGCGCGCGGCTTTTTTGTCGAGCTTGAGCACCCCGAGCTGGGCAAAACCATCGCCGACGCCAGCCCCATAAAACTCTCGGCAACCCCGCCCGTTTACAACCGCGCCGCACCGCTTTTGGGCCAGGACAATGACTACGTTTACGGGGAGCTACTGGGATTGAGCCAGACGGAAATAAACAAGCTCAAAGAGGATGGGGTTATCTAGGCGTGAAGTTAAGTTGACTATGGTATTTTCGCCATAGTAAATTGGGACCATAGGCTCGAACACTAAAGGAGGGTGAAGTATGGCAAAGTCAAAGACTTACCCGGTTTCGGTCAAGGGCGATTTGAGCGTGCCGCCGGCCAACGGCTGGTGGTTGCTCAAGTGGTTGCTGGCCATTCCCCACTACGTTATCCTCATGTTCCTCTACGTCGCCTTTACCTTCGTTTGCATCATTGCCTTTTTCGCGATTCTCTTCACGGGGAAATACCCGCGCGGGCTTTTCGACTTCAACGCCGGGGTGCTGCGCTGGAGCTGGCGGGTGGGCTTTTACTCCTACAGCGCGCTGGGTACGGACAAGTACCCGCCCTTCTCGCTGGAGCCCGACCCCAACTACCCCGCCGACCTGGAGTTTACCTACCCCGCAAAGCTTTCCCGCGGGCTGGTGCTGGTGAAGTGGTGGCTGCTGGCCATTCCCCACTATATCATCGTCGGCGCGATGCAGGGGGGACAGGGCGGACGCGGCGGCGGGCTGCTCTTCATGCTGGTGCTTATTGCCGGCATCGTTTTGCTCTTTACCGGCAAATACCCCAAGGACATCTTCAAGCTGGCGGTGGGAATCAACCGCTGGAGCTATCGGGTCAGCGCCTACGCCTCACTGATGACCGACGACTACCCGCCCTTCCGTCTCTGGGACGACTAGGGCTCCGGCTGGCAGTTAGGGCAAAAATAGCTGCCCCGGTTTCGCACCGGCAGGCGCTCTAGCGGCGTGCCGCATAGGGGACAGTTCTCCCCGCGCCGGTGCGCCACCCGGAAGTGGTCGTGGGCGCGGCCGGTCTCGCCGCTGGGGCGGAAATAGGTGTCGGTGCTGGCGCCTTTCTCTTTGATGCCGGCGCGCAGCACTTCCCGTATGGCCTGGTGCAACCGCTCGACCTCGGCTTGGGTCAGGCTTCCCCCCGCCCGCATCGGGTGGATCTTGGCCGAGAAAAGGGCTTCGTCGGCGTACATGTTGCCGATGCCGGCCACAAAACCCTGGTCGCAGAGCAGCGCCTTTATCGGCGCTGTACGGCTCTTCAGCTTCCCGGCCAGGAACTCGACGCTGAACTCTTCGCCCAGTGCCTCGGGGCCCATGCCGTCGCCGACACTGGCAGCGTCGTCCACCAGCCACATGATGCCGAACTTGCGCGGGTCGCGGAAATAGACGTTGGTGCCGTCGTCGAGGTGCATGATGGCCCGCACGAACCTCTCCGGGTCGGTGAGCCAGAGCGAGCCGGTCATCCTGAGGTGAATAATCAGCGACTGGCCGCTGCTCAAACCGAAGATAAGATATTTGCCCCGCCGCCCCAGCCCGGTTATCTTCTGGCCGATGACCCGTTCGCGGAAGTCCTCTAAAGAAGTCCGGCGCACGATGCCCTTCCAGGGGAAGGTCAGCCCGCTGATGATGCGCCCGACGACGTGGGGTTCCAGCTCGTTCTTGACCGTTTCGACCTCGGGCAGCTCAGGCATTGTTTACCTCGTATTTCCGGTAGATGACTATGGCCGGGTATAGTATCAATCCCCCCAGCACCAGCCCCCCGTATATGTCGCTCAGCCAGTGCGTCCCCAAATAGATCCGGGAGACCCCGACGAGGGCGATAATCACGATTAACAAAACCCGCCAGCACCATATCGCCGTCGTCGACTTCACCAGCCGCGGCATCAGGTAGATGAGAAAGCCGCCGAGCACGACGGCGCAAACGAAATGCCCGCTGGGGAAGCCGGAGCCGAGCTTACCCTCCATTACCGCCACCAGCTCTATATCGGGGCGGGGGCGTTCCACCGCCAGCTTTATCACCCAGGTGGCGGCCCAGGCCGCCAGCGTGGCTCCCGCCGTGAAAGCCACCGGCCTCCAGTTCTCTTTACGCCACGGCCTTAAAGCGATGAGGACGCCCAGGAGAAGAGCGTAGGGCAAAAACTGCATTATCGGCTTGGCGCCGCTGAAGTCTATTTTCTGCAGCCACTGGCTGACGGCCACGTCGTTGGGGAAGTAGTTGTGGCAGTTGGCGAAATAGCAAAAGACGCCGAAAAGGGCGACAAAAAAGACGTAGACGATGATGGCGTACCGATTCATACCCCCTATTCCATCTCCCCCCAGTTGGCGCCCGTCTTGACGGCGGCCTTCAGCGGTACGCTCAGGGTCATCGCCGAGGTCATCAGCTCGGGGACGAGCTTTTTCATCTCGCCGGCTTCGCCTTCGAGAACTTCAAAGATAAGCTCGTCGTGCACCTGCAGTATCATCCGGCTCTTCAGGTTTCGTTTTTCGATTTCCCTTTCCAGGTTAATCATGGCCACCTTGATAATATCCGCCGAGGTGCCCTGCACCGGCATGTTGATGGCCATGCGCTCGGCGGCTTCGCGCACCTGGCGGTTCTGGGCGTTGATTTCGGGAATGGCGCGCCGCCGCCCCAGTATCGTCTGCACGTAGCCCGTTTTGCGGGCTTCCTCTTTGGTCGATTCCAGGTATTGCTTAACGCCGGGGTATTTCTCGAAGTAGGCGTTGATGAAGCTGGCGGCTTCCTCCCTGGATAAGCCCGTCGCCTGCTCCAGCCCGTATTCGCTCATGCCGTAGATGACGCCGAAGTTCACCGTCTTGGCCACCCGCCGCATCTCGGCGTTCACCTCGGTCGGCTTTACCCCGAAGACCTGGGCGGCGGTGGCGGTGTGGATATCCTCGTCGTGGCGGAAGGCCTGGGCCAGGCTCTCGTCTTTAGACAGGTGGGCCAGGGCGCGCAGGTCGATCTGGGAGTAGTCCGCCGAGAGCAGCTCCGAGCCCGCCGGGGCGATGAAAGCTTGCCTTACCTCTTTGCCCAGCTCCCCCCGTACGGGGATGTTTTGCAGATTGGGGTCGCTCGAAGAAAGCCGGCCCGTCGTCGTCCGCGTCTGGTTGAAGCTGGTGTGCAACCGCCCCGTTTTGGGGTTGACCAGCCCGGGCAGGGCGTCGATATAGGTTGATTTTATCTTGCTCAGCTGGCGGTAGTCCAGTATCAACTCCACGATGGGGTGGACGCCGAGCAGTTCCTCCAGGACGGCCGCCCCCGTGGAGTAGCCCCCCTTGGTCTTGCGCGCGGGCGTCAAGCCCTGCTCCTGAAACAACACCTGGCTCAGCTGCTGCGGCGAGTTGATGTTGAACTGGTGGCCGGCGTGCTCGTAGATCTCCTTTTCCACTCTTGCCAGCTGCTCGCCCAGGCGCTGCGACATCTTTTGGAGCCGGCCGCTGTCGAGGGCGACGCCGTTTCTTTCCATGTGCATCAGCACCGGCACCAGCGGCAGCTCGACCTCGTCGAAGAGCTTCCAGAGCTTCTCTTTGTGTAGCTCGGCTTCCATTATCTCGGTAAGCCGGAAGGTCATGTCGGCGTCGGCGGCGGCGTAGCCGGCGGTGCGGGCGATTTCCACCTGGGACATGGGAACCTGTTTCTTGCCCGTGCCGATGAGCTCGGATATGGGCGTCATCTCCACCGCCAGGTGCTCGAAGGCGAGGGCTTTCAGGCCCATCGACTTTTCGCCCAGTAGATAGGCGGCAATCATTGAATCGAAGCCGAGGTTGTTCACGGCCACGCCGTACTGGGCCAGCATGGTCATGTCGTACTTGCCGTTGTGCGCCAGTTTGGATAAGCTTTTGTCTTCCATCACCGGCTTTATTTTGGCGATAACGTCGTCCAAGGGAAGCTGTGTTATCGCCTCCAGCCCGATGTGCCCCACCGGTATGTAGTAGCCTTCGCCCGCCGCCGGCGACAGCGAAATGCCCACCAAATCAGCTGACATCGGGTCCAGGCCCGTGGTCTCGGTGTCGAAGGCAAAAGTTTTCGCCGCCTTCAGCCTCTTAATGAGCTTATCCAGGTCGGCGGCGCTATTGACGATTTTATAGTCGCCTTCAGGCGGCCCGGCGGCGGCGCTTTCCCCCTCCGTTTGGGGCAGTTTTTTGAGCAGGCTGGCGAACTCCAGCTCGCGGAAAAGCTCGGTCACCTTATTGCGGTCATAATGGCTCACCCGGCAGTCGTCAAGATTCAGTTTTACGGGCATGTCGGTGACGATGGTGGCCAGCTCCTTGCTCTGGCGGGCGATGGCCTCCTGTTCTTTGAGCAGGTTTTTCAGCTTTTCCGGCTCGACCTCATCGATGTGCTCGTAGACACCCTCGACGGAGCCGAATTGCTCCAGAAGCTTCAGCGCCGTTTTCTTGCCCACCCCGGGCACGCCGGGTATATTATCCGAGGGGTCGCCCACCAGCCCCTTGAGGTCGGCGATTTGCTCCGGACTGACGCCGTAGCTCTCGTTGACCATGGCCGCGTCGTATAGAGTGGTGTCGCTGAAGGACTTCCTCGGCTTGGGGTAGAGCACCTTCACTTTGGGCGAAACCAGCTGCATGGCGTCGGCGTCGCCGGTGACGATAACGGTCTCGATGTCTTGCTGGCTGGCCTGCCGGCTCAGCGTGCCCAGCAGGTCGTCGGCTTCGTAGCCCTCCATCTCGAAGACGGGGATATTAAAGGCCTCCACCAGCTGCCTCACTCTGCCCAGCTGCCCCACCAGTTCTGCGGGGGTTGCGGGGCGGTGCGCCTTGTACTGGTCGAAGAGCTTGTGGCGGAAGGTGGGCCCTTTCATGTCGAAGGCGATGGCGTAGTGGCTGGGCTGCAACTCGCTGACGACCTTGAGCAGCATCTGGGCGAAGCCGTAAACGGCGCCCACCATCTCGCCGCTCTGACGCAGTGTCAGCGGGGGCAAAGCGTGGAAGGCGCGGTGGAGCAGGGCGTTGCCGTCGAAGAGGACCAGCCGCGGTTTATCCATGGGCCTATTATAGCAGAGTGATGGGATTATGACAGGGTTTTTTAATCGGTGGCAATCATCACGTTGGAGGCCTTGATGACGGCGTAGACCTCCTTGCCCTCGGTCACCCCCAGCCTCTCGGCGGAGGACTTGGTGATGATGGACACTACCTCGTCGCCACCCGCCAGCGCCACCGTTACCTCGTTGTTGACGGCGCCGGGCGTGACCTTGGTTACTTTTCCCTTGAGTACGTTGCGGGCGCTTATCTTCATCGCTCACCTCTCGTTGGTCGGCTTATTCGGACTGACTGACTACGGTGGGCAGCCCCGCCGCTTGCCACTGGCTGATGCCGCCCTCCAGAATATAGACCTCGTAGAAGCCGAGGGCGGACATCGTCTCGCCGGCGGCGGCGCTGCGGTGGCCGGCGGCGCAATAGACGAAGTAGGTTTTGGTCTTATCCAGGGCGTCGAGTTGGGCTTCGAAGTCCGCGGCGGCGGAGTCGGTGTTGGTTGCGTTCTCGATGTGCTCGGTTTCGAAACTGGTCTGGCTACGCACGTCGATGATAACGAAATCGGGGTTGTCATGGTTGGCCTCGATGAGGTCGAAGGCGGCCTGCGGGGTGATGGTCTCCAGTATCAGTTCCGGCGGCGGCCCCAGCTCGTCCGGCGACCAGGCCAGGGTCTCGCTGGCGGTGGGGGTTATCCGGTATTCGTAGCTGGACAGGTGCCCGTAGCCCTCGCCGTATTCGAAGCGGCCGGTCACCCGTACCTTGCCGAAGCTCTCGGCGGGGCCCATATCCGACTGGTGGTAGAGGCTGTCGACGACGGACTGGTCCAGTGAGCCTTCAATCCATATCTGCTCACCGGTGGGGCCGATGTGTCTGCCCCCCAATCCCGAGTAGTCCAGACCCTCGGCGAGCACGTTGACCTCGAAGCCGCTGAAGTAGAAGCCGTCGAGGATGACGTCTTTGCCGGCGTATTTATCGGGCCGGGCGAAGAGCGTGTCGAGCGAGACCTCTTGGGGAGCGGACTGGCAGCCCGCCAGCCCCGCCCCGACCACCAGAACCGCCACCACGGTGGCTGTGAAAAGACTTTTCAGCTTCATGGCTCTGTCCCCTTATCCTCATTATAGGCGGGTGGGGTGGGGATAACAACTACTTCTTTTCCTCTTCTTCCTCGTCCCCGTCTACCTTTTCCACCTCCAGGGTGCACTCGGTGACCAGGGCGGCGAAAGCGCCCACCGCCGCCAGCAGGGGGGCCACCAGGATAGTCACCGCCGCCACCGGGGCGCCCACCGAAAGCGGTATCTCAATCACCGTCTTGCCCTCGTGGATGATGCGCACCCGGCGGATGTTGCCCTCGTGGATGAGCTCCTTTATCTTCTCCACCACCTTGTCCCCGTCAATGGTAAACTTCTCCGTCTTGGCCATGTCGCAAAACCTCCTCAAAGGCATCTTAGGGGGTGGGCTATAAGGGTGTCAAGCCAATCTTTTTAGCGACAAAAGTATTATTGAAAAAATGCCTTTTCGTGATATACTTAACTCCATGAAGAGAAAAGACCTGTTATCCATAACCGACCTTGAGGCCGAGGACATCCGCCTTTTGCTCTCCGACGCCATCAGCCTGAAGTCTCAGGGCTGGCTCGACATGCTCAGGGGCAAGACGCTGGTCATTATGTTCGAAAAGCCCTCGCTGAGGACGCGGGTCAGCTTCGAGCTGGCCATGCGCCAGCTGGGCGGGGAGACCATTTATCTCTCTCCCGCCGAGGTGGGGCTGGGGGACCGGGAGTCGGTGCCCGACGTGGCGCGTGTGCTCGCCCACTATGTGGACGCCGTGACCCTCCGTACCTTTTCCCACCAAACCCTGGAGACGCTGGCGGAATACTCGGCGGTGCCGGTGATAAACGCCCTTTCCGACTGGGAGCACCCCTGCCAGGCGCTGACCGACCTGCTCACTATCGCCGAGAAGAAGGGCGAGCTGAAAGGGCTGACGCTGGCTTTCGTCGGCGATGGCAACAACACGGCGCGCAGCCTGATGCTGGCGTCTTCGCTGATGGGTATAAACTTCAGAATCGCCTCGCCGGCCGGTTACGCTCTCGACGAGGATACGTTGAGTCTGGCGCAAAGCCAGGCCAACGCCAGTGACGGCAGCATACTCTGTACCGACCAGCCGCAGCTGGCTGTGGAGGATGCCGATGTCGTCTATACCGACGTCTGGGCCAGCATGGGGCAGGAGGACGAGGCCAAGAAGCGGCACAAGGCTTTCGCCAAATACCAGGTGGACGCCGGTCTTTTCGCCCTGGCCAAGCCGGACGCCATCTTCATGCACGATTTGCCCGCCCACCGCGGCGAGGAGGTAACCGACGCGGTTATCTCCGATGCGCGTTCGGTGGTCTTCGACCAGGCGGAAAACAGGTTGCACGCCCAGAAGTCACTGCTGGCGGCGCTATTGGGAGGACTGGAAATCCCGACGAGCTATTATCGCTAGGTGGTTAAAGGGGGCTGGCTATGTATATACTTTCGACAATATTCAGGTGGGGCTGGTGCCCGATTGCCATAGGTGTTCTGGCCCTTATCGGCTATCAGTACGAGTGGCCACTCTGGCTGTTGGCGTCGCTGATGGCGGCTATCCTTATCATCGGTCTTATCGTGGCGGTGACTATCGCCCAGGACCGGGCGGTGGAGCGCGCCTCGCTGCGCCTGAAGCAGCTGGCGAGCTACTTTAACCGCCGTTTTACCGGCGATTCTGCGCTGTCCATCTTCGTTATCATCCGCAGCCTGCTCACCAGCGACAACGCTCGTGTCTGGGGCTGGGCGCGGGAGACCGAGGTGGCGCAGCGCATCTTCAATACTTGGTGCAACAGCTTTACCGACCGCGTCGAGAGCGACATCAGGACGCGCCGCTTCGCTCTCTACCTGCGCACCTACCAGAGCGAGCTCTGGCTGATTAACAGCCACTACTACGAGTTCATGGAGCAGTTCTGCGAGGTGGCGCAAAGCCTGCCGCTACCGGCGGAGCTTATCGACCAGTACAACCGCCTGGTGGAGGAATACAATGCCTTCATCCAGAGCTTCCGCGATAACATCGCCGAGATGAGGCGGGTGGCGCGCACCGAAATCGAGCCGCCCAGCGTCAAGTTCGCCAAGGCGCTGCCGGCGGGCAAGACACCCCGCGAGGAGGAACCCGAGTCCCCGCCGCCCCCGGGAAAGCAGCGCCTTCTCTAGGCAGTGACTGCCCTTTAGCCCCCTTTCCCCTCTTTATCAGGAGAGAAGCGGAGCTGTCGGAGTCTATAAGATATGTCCAAGCCAATCGTAGCTATCGTCGGGCGTCAGAACGTGGGCAAGTCCACGCTCTTAAACCGCCTGGCGGGTAAGAGAATCGCCATCGTGGCCGACATGCCGGGCACGACGCGCGACCGCGTCTTCGCCGACATCGCCTGGGAGGACGCCAGTTTCACCCTGGTCGATACCGGGGGCCTGGAAGTGCAGCCCAGCTCGGCGATATCGCTGGGCGTCAAGGAGCAGGTGGATGCCGCCATCGCTGAAGCCGACGTCATCGTCTTTTTGGTCGATAGTGATGCCGGTCTGGTGCCCGCCGACCATGAAATCGCCCAGATGCTGCGCCGCTGCGACAAGCCCGTCATACTGGCGGCCAACAAGTCGGATAACACCATGAGAGAAAGCCAGGCCGTCGAGTTCTACGAGATGGGCTTCGGCGAGCCGCTGGCCATCTCCGCCTATCACGGGCGGGGCACCACCGAGCTTCTGGATCGGATCGGCGCCCTGTTGCCCCCCCGGGAGCCCGAAATAAGCGCCGCGGCGATGAAGCTGGCTATCGTGGGCCGGCCCAACGTGGGCAAATCAACCCTGCTCAACGGCCTGCTCGGTGAGGAGCGCGCCATCGTCGATAAGACCCCCGGTACCACCCACGACGCCATCAATACCCTACTTGACTTTGGGGGTCAAAGTGTGATACTTATTGATACCGCCGGAATTCGGCGACGTGGCCGGTGGGGGAGGGGGGTGGAGCGCTACAGCGTAATGAGAGCCTTGCGGGCTATCGAAGGCGCCGATGTAGTCCTCCTCGTCCTCGACGCCGCCGAGCTGTTAACCTCTCAGGATGAACATATTGCTGGTTATATTCAGCAGGCAGCTAAAGGGGTCATACTGGTAGTTAACAAGTGGGACCTGGCGGTAAACCAAGACATGGTTGAATGTAATCGGTACATAAGAAATAAGTTGAAGTTTATGACCTACGCGCCCGTGGTCTATACCTCGGCTAAGTTCGGCCATAGTGTGGACCGGGTCATGCCCCAGGCGTTTACGGTACATGAAGAAAGAAAGAAAAGAATGCCCACCACCGAGGTCAACACCGTGGTACAGCGGGCGGTGGCGGCGCATAACCTGCCCCGTAAGGGCACCAAGCAGCTCAAGATTCTCTACGCCACCCAGGCCGAGGTCAGCCCCCCTACTTTCGTTTTTTTCGTCAACGACCACCGGCTGATCCATTTTTCCTATAAGCACTACCTGGAGAACCAGCTGCGCCAGGCCTTCGGCTTCGAGGGCACGCCCTTACGCCTCGTCTTTAAGACGCGAGGTGAACAATGACGGTAATAGTAATAAAGCTGATAGCGGTGGCTGTCATCGGCTACCTGCTCGGCTCGATTCCCATCGGCTACCTGATGGGGCGGCGCCATTCCAAGGTTGACGTCCGCACCCGGGGTAGCGGCAAGACGGGGGCGACCAACGTCTTGCGCACGGCGGGCCGCAAGTGGGCGGTACTGGTGGCGGCGCTGGATATCTGTAAGGGAGCGCTGGCGGTGGTTATCGCCGGCATCGTCGTCGGCGGCGACTACATGCTCGTCGGCGATTCCGGACTCTGGTGGGTGCTCACCAGCGCCCAGGTCCTGGCGGCGCTGGCGGCGGTGGCCGGCCACATCTGGCCCATCTTCCTGAAATTCAAGGGCGGCCGCGGCGTGGCCACCTTCTTCGGCGGCCTGGTGGCGCTCTGCCCGGTGGCGGCCTTCTTCGGCGGCGAGGTGCTCATTATCGGCGCCGGACTGACCCGCTTCGTCTCGCTGGGCTCCATCGCCGGGGCGGTGGGCAGCTACGCCATTCTGGTGCCGCTGACCATTTTGAACAACTTCCCTGTGGAATACCTCTTCTACGCCCTGGTGGGGGCGGTGATAATCTTGGTCATGCACCGCGACAATATCCGCCGCCTGGTAACGGGTAAGGAACGTAAGATCGGCGATAAGGCCGAATTGTTAGCTACGCCTCCCCCCAAGAGCCCCAGGAGGGCTAAATAGAGTATGGCCGATGTGGCCATAATCGGTACCACCACCTGGGGAATCACCCTGGGGGTGGTGCTGGCGCGTAATGAGATAAACGTCAGGCTCTGGGCGCGCACCAAGGCGGAAGCCGACCGCATCGAGGCGGGCAAGCACCACGCCGCCGTCCTCGCCGACGTTGTCCTCCCCCCCGAACTCTCCATCACCACCTCGCTGGAGGAGGCGATGGAAGGGGCCGAAGCCGTTATCCTGGCCGTACCCTCCCAGAAGATGCGCCAGAACATACAGGCCGTATCCGCCCACCTCAAGAGCTCGACGCTGGTGGTGAGTGCGGCCAAGGGCCTGGAGGCCGAGAGCAGCAAGCGCATGTCCCAGGTCATTGCCGACGAGATAAACCCCAGCTTCTGGCCCAATATCTGCGTCCACTCCGGGCCTAATCTGGCCGCGGAGGTTGTTAACGGCCTGCCCGCAGTGGCGGTGGTGGCGGCCTGGAACGAGATGATCGCCCACAAGGCGCAGAAGATGCTCAACACCCCCGGCATTTGCCTTTATACCAATAACGACGTCATCGGCGTCGAGCTGGGCGGCGCGCTGAAGAACATTATCGCCCTGGGGGCGGGTATCGCCGACGGGCTGGGCTATGGTGACAACGCCAAGGCGGCGCTGATTACGCGCGGGCTTACCGAGATAACGGCGCTGGGCGTGGCCCTGGGCGCCAACCCGCTCACCTTTTCCGGGCTGACGGGACTGGGCGACCTCATCGCCACCTGCTCCAGCCCGTTGAGCCGCAACCACTATGTGGGCGTGGAGCTGACCAAGGAGCGCCCGCTGGACGAAATCCTGAAATCCATGGACGGCGTCGCCGAGGGCGTGCCCACCACCGTGGTCGCCCACAAGCTGGCCAAGCAGTTCGAACTGGAGATGCCCATCACCGAGAAGCTGCATAAAGTTCTCGACGGTAAGCTCGACCCGCTCAAGGCGTCGATAGAACTAATGGAAGCCGAGGCCCGGCACGAACTAATGGGCCGGCGCTGGCGGCTCTTCTCCCTCTTCCGGCACTAGTATTCGGGCCGGGAAAAGCCCCGCCACTTTTTGGGCTTGGGCATGTTCTTTTTGCCCAGGCTTTCCTCAAGCTCTTTGAGCAACTTTTTCTGCTCGCCGCTGAGCGAATCGGGAGTAGCCACGAACAGCGTCACCAGCAGGTCGCCGTGTCCCCCGCCCCGCAGGTGGGCCACGCCCTTGCCCCGGAGCTTGAAGACCTCGCCCGTCTGGCTGCCGGCGGGAATCTTGAGCTTGGCGTTGCCGTCCAGGGTGGGTACCTCGACCTCGGTGCCCAGAGCCGCCTGGACGAAGTTGACGGGAAGCTCGTAGAGCAGGTCGTCGCGGTAGCGGCTGAAGAACTCGTGCTCTTTAACCGAGAGGGCGATGAGGATATCGCCCGAGCCGCCGCCCCTCGTCCCCGCCTCCCCCTCGCCGCGCAGGCGCATCTGGGAGCCGTTGTCCACGCCGGCGGGTACGGTCACCGTAATCTTGCGCCGGTGCCTTTCCTTGCCGCTGCCCCGGCACTGGGGGCAGGGGTCGGTGATGACCCGGCCCTCGCCGCGGCACTGGGGGCAGGTGGCGGTCTGGGAGAAGCGCCCGAAGATGCTCTGGTGGACGCGGTGCACCTGGCCGCTGCCGTTGCAGTTGGGGCAGCGGCTGGGCTGGCTGCCCGGCTTACTGCCCGTGCCCTGGCACATGGTGCAGTTTTCGGTGCGGTTTATGGATACCTTCTTCTCGCAGCCGAGGGTGGCTTCCTCGAAGGTGAGGGTCATACTGTAGCGCAGGTCGGCGCCACGCTGGGGCCCTTGGCGGCTGGCGGCGGCGCCCCCGCCGAAGAAGGCGTTGAAGATGTCGCCGAAGCCGCCGAAGTCAAAGCCCTCGAAGCCCTGGCCGAAAAGCCCCTCGGCGCCGCTGTGCCCGTAGCGGTCGTAGGCGGCGCGCTTGTCGGGGTCGCAGAGCACCTGGTAGGCCTCGTTTATCTCCTTGAACCTCTCCCCGGCGTCCTCTTCGCGGTTGTGGTCGGGGTGAAACTTGAAAGCGAGCTGGCGGAAGGCTCGTTTTATCTCTTCGTCGGTGGCGTCGCGGTCGACGCCTAAGATTTCGTAATAGTCACGTTTGGTTGGCATAGATTTTGAACCCTATCTGCTTAGATATATATAATCGGGCTTTTCCTCTCCTAAACCCCTCTATTTTGGCTCTCCGTGCTTCTGGGAGGCTCCTTAGCCGGAGTCTCAACCCCGTTAGGGGTCTTTAACCCCGGGCTTTGCCGATGGCGCGGCAGAGTTCTTCGGCCCGGCGTGTCGAGACGACCAGCGTCTGGTCGGTGGTCTCGATTTTTACCGCCCGGTTGATAAAGGCCTGGGTCAGGGCGAAGCTGCCGTCGCTGCCTCTCCTGATGCCCCACCCCCCGTAGGTCTTTACGGGGTGCTCTATCTTGTGGGGGACGCAGTCCTGTATCTTGGATAAGGCGATGCTCTTGCGGTAGACGAAGCCGAACCTTACCTCCAGCCTGTCCTCGTAGAGGACCACCTTCATGTTGAAGAAGGCGAGTATAATGGCCAGCGTCAGGGCGATATAAAGGGCGAATAGCCACCACCACGCCCCGAAGATAATGCCCGGTATCAGCCCGATGGCCAGTGTCCACAGCGAGATACCGACGATGAGCGGGGTGCTGGCTCTCAAACGCTCTTCGTAAATTGGCGTTGACGACATATGATTACAAGACTCTCCTCGGTTAGTCCTCTATCTTACACTCTTTCTCGATGAGGTCCTGTAAGACCTGGTATTTACCGGCGGCAATCTTGCGGGTGGGCTTCAGCCCGTGCGCCTCGAGCCATTTCCAGTGTTCCTGAAAGTAAAAACGGGAAGCGACCACGTGGCCGCGCATACCTAAATTGGTGGCGGTAACCTTGCCGCAGACCGGACACTTGTAACTCATTATTTACCCCCTTATTCCTCCTCTAATTAGACCTCTTTGAATTCACCTTCCACGGTGCCTTCGTCGTCGCCGCCCTCGCCGCCTTCTCCCTTGTCCTGGGGCGGTTGTTCACCGGGCGGCGGTGGCTGTTGTTGCTGCTGTTGTCCGTAGACGGCGGAGCCGACCTTCTGTAAAACCTCGTTGAGCGCCTGCGCCGCCTGGTTGATAGCCTCGATATCGCTGCCCTGCAGCGCGTCCTTGACCGCCTTGACCTTCTCTTCGACCTCTTTGTTCAGCTCTTCGGAAATCTTGTCCTTGTTGTCGCGCAGGGTCTTCTCGGCGGTGTAGGCCAGGTTGTCGGCTATGTTGCGCGCCTCTATTTCCTGGCGCTGCTTGCTGTCCTCGGCGGCGTGCGCCTCGGCGTCCTTTTGCATCTTGTCCACCTCTTCCTTGGAAAGCCCGGAGGAGGCGGTGATGGTTATCTTCTGCTCCTTGCCGGTGCCCTTGTCGCGCGCCTTGACGTTTAGGATGCCGTTGGCGTCGATGTCAAAGCTTACCTCGACCTGGGGCACGCCCCGGGGGGCGGGCAGTATGCCGTCGAGCATAAAGCGCCCCAGCGTGCGGTTGTCGGCGGCCATGGGCCTTTCGCCCTGCAGGACGTGAATCTCGACGCTGGGCTGGTTGTCGGCGGCGGTGCTGAAAACCTGGCTCTTCGAGGTGGGGATGGTGGTGTTGCGCGGAATCAGCGGCGTGGCCACCCTTCCCAGCGTCTCGATACCCAGCGTCAGCGGGGTGACGTCGAGCAATAATACGTCTTTAACGTCGCCCTTGAGCACGCCGGCCTGAATAGCCGCCCCGATGGCGACCACCTCGTCGGGGTTGACGCCCTTGTGCGGCTCCTTGCCGAAGAACTGTTTTACCTTCTCCATGACCAGCGGCGTCCGCGTCTGGCCGCCCACCATGACCACCTCGTCGATCTGGGCGGCGGTCTTCTCGGCGTCGGTCAGCGCCTGCTTGCAGGGCTCGATGCTCTTCTCCACCAGCTCGCCCACCAGCTGTTCCAGCTTGGCGCGCGTCAGCGTGATGTTCAGGTGCTTGGGGCCGCTGGCGTCGGCGGTGACGAAGGGCAGGTTGACCTCGGTCTGCTGCACCGTGGAAAGCTCGCACTTGGCCTTCTCGGCGGCTTCCTTCAGCCGCTGCAAAGCCATCTTGTCCTGCCTGAGGTCGATGCCCTGGTCTTTCTTGAACTCTTCGCAGAGCCAGTCCATAATCCTCTGGTCGAAGTCGTCGCCGCCCAGGTGGGTGTCGCCGTTGGTCGACTTCACCTGGAAGGTGCCTTCGCCCAGCTCCAGGATGGAAATATCAAAGGTGCCCCCGCCCAAATCATAGACGGCGATGGTCTCGTCCTTCTTCTTGTCCAGCCCGTAGGCCAGCGCCGCCGCCGTCGGCTCGTTGACGATGCGCAGCACGTTCAAGCCCGCAATCTTGCCGGCGTCCTTGGTCGCCTGGCGCTGGGAATCGTTAAAGTAAGCGGGCACGGTGATGACGGCCTCGGTGACCTTCTCGCCCAGGTAGGCTTCGGCGTCCGTCTTCAGCTTCTGCAGAATCATGGCCGAAATCTCGGGCGGGCTGTATTCCTTGTCGCCCATCTTGACCCAGGCGTCGTCGTTGGCCGCCTTGACTATCTTAAAGGGCAGCAGTTTGCGGTCGTACTCGACGGTAGGCTCTTCGTACTTGCGCCCCATCAACCGCTTGATGCTGAAAATGGTGTTGTCGGGATTGGTGATGGCCTGCCGTTTGGCGACCTGACCCACCAGGCGCTCTCCGGTCTTGCTGATGGCCACCACCGAGGGCGTGGTGCGCCCCCCTTCGGCGTTGGGGATAACCTTGGGCTCCCCCGCCTCCATAACCGCCACTGCGGAAAAGGTGGTACCTAAATCAATGCCGATAACTTTAGCCATTGTCTTATGCCTCCTCTTCTCCGTTGCCCACTACCACCATAGTGGGGCGGATGACTCTGTCGTGTAGTTTGTATCCTTTTTGCACTTCCTCGATAACGGTGCCTTCTTTACCCTTGTCCTGGCGCACCGCTTCGTGAAGGTTGGGGTCGAAGGGCTCGCCCAGCGCCTTGATGGGGGTCAGCCCCTGCGCTTCCAGGCTCGCCCAGAGCTTGCGCTCGATGAGCCGGACGCCGTCCACCCAGCTCAGCTTTTCCAGCTTGGGCGGAATGGAGGCGAAGGCGCGCTCGAAGTCGTCTAGGACGGGCAGCAGGTTGAGCACGAGTATGGAGTTGGCGAACTGGGCCATCTCGGTTTTCTCCTGCTCGCTGCGCCGCTTGTAGTTGATGAAATCGGCCTGGGCGCGCTGCCAGCCGGCCAGGTTGGTTTCGGCCTTGGCGCTGGCTTCGGCGAGCATCTTTTGCAGCGTCTCGACGTCCTCGATGTCGCTGAAGTCGGCCCCGGATTTGGCCTCGGCCTCCGGCTGGGCCGGGTTGTTATTCTCTTGCTCAGGCTCTCGTGGCATCATTCTTATCTATTTCTCCCCTTTGTTAGTTCCCCCTGCCCTTAGAGGGGATTCTCCCTCTAGAGTGCCTCCCGGGTTACGGCCACCCCGTCCCACCACTGTCATTCTGAAGGAGCGAAGCGGCTGAAGAATCTCAAGAGACCCTTCGCTGCGCTCAGGGTGACAGTGAAATATGTCTTTCTTTATTCTGCTTTCGGTTTTCGCCCGTATAGCTCGGCGACGAGGCGGTTCAAGACCGAAGATAAATAGCCCACGGTGGATATGGTGCGGCCGTAGGGCATCCGGGTCGGGCCCACCACCCCCATAATCCCCACCGCTTCGTCGGGCAGCCCGTAGCGGCTGATGACCACGCTGCAGTCCTGGATGGCGGCCGCCCTGTTCTCCTTGCCGATGATGACCTGCACCCCCGTCTCCTCCAGGCTTTCCGGGGTGACGCTCTTGAGCAGGTTGTGCCCCTCCACCAGCTCCATCAGGGAAAGCACCCGCTGCCCCTGGCGGAACTCGGGCTGGTTGAGGGTAAAGTGCAGCCCGTCGAGGCGGGCGGGCTCGAACTCCTGCCCGTCCTCGCCCTGCATTATCTTGAGCAGGCAATCGTGCACCTGCTTCCCGGCGGGGGAGAGCTTCAGCTTCTTGGCCTCGATTTTGGCGCGGCTCAATCCCGCGCAGGCCTTGTTCAGCCGGTTGGCGATGCGGGTCAGCTGCGCCTGGGCTACCGGCTTGTCGAAGGTAAGCAACTGCTGCCGGAGCCGGGCGCCCTCGAGGACGAGGACGACCAGCACTAAAGACTCTCGAAGCGAGACCAGCTCCAGGTGCTTGAAATGGCAGTGGCTGGTGCGGGGCGTGGCCACGATAGCTACGTTCTGTACCAGCTTTGAAGCCAGCGTCGCCGTCAGGTTCAGCCACTCCTCCATCTCCCTTTCCACCTGGTGATATAAATGGCTGATTAAGAACTGCTCGGTGAGGGGCAGCTCGATATCGCTCAACGTCTCCACGTAGAAGCGGTAGCCCTTGTCGGTGGGCACGCTGCCGGCGGAGGGGTGGGGGCGGGTGATGTAGCCCTCCTGTTCCAGGTGCGCCATCTCGTTGCGGATGGTGGCCGGGCTTACCGCCAGCTCGTAGTCGTTGATGATGCTCTGGGAGGGCACCGGCACCGCCCGCACGATGTACTGTCCCACTATCGATTTCAGTATGGTTTCGCTGCGAGGTGATAACATTTTTCGCCTCTATTCCGAGTTAGCAGTCTAACCTTTAGACTGCTAATCATATCTAAATTACCACTTTGGGGCTTAATTGTCAATAGATAAAAGGTTAAAAAAATTTGAACCCCGGCCCCGCCTGTGGTATATTTAGAGCAATGGATATCACCTGGCTCGGTCATTCCTGCTTCAAGCTCAAGGGCAGCCATGCCACCGTCGTTACCGACCCCTATTCGCCGGAAATCGGCTACTCGTTGGGAAAAATCAAGGCTGATATCGTCACCGTTTCCCATGAGCACCCCGGCCACGGCAAACCCGAAGGCGTCGGCGGCGACCCCAAGATAATAAAGCGCCCCGGCGAGTACGAAGTGGGCGGCGTGCTCATCATCGGTATTGACACCTTCCACGATAAGGAAAAGGGCGCCCAGCGTGGCAAGAACACCGTCTATCTGCTGGAAATCGACGAGGTTTCCATCTGCCACCTCGGCGATTTGGGGCACGTGCTCAACGGCGAGCAGGTCGAAGAAATCGACGATGTTGATGTCCTGATGCTGCCGGTGGGCGGCGTATCCACCATCAACGCGGCCACCGCCGCCGAGGTGGTGCGGCAGATAGAGCCCAAGATAGTCATCCCCATGCACTACCAGACGCCGGCGCTCAAGTTCGAGCTGGACCCGGTGGAAAAGTTCTTAAAGGAAATCGGGGCCAAGCAGGTCGAGCCGGTGCTTAAATTATCCGTATCCAAGTCGAGCCTGCCCCCCACCACCCAGGTTGTCCTCCTCGATTACCCCCGCCAACAGCCCCACCAGGCCACCCTACAGCTTTGACACCTTAACCACCAGCATTATCATCACCACCAGTATCGCCACCAGCACCACTAGGAAAAAAGCCAGCGCCGCTCCCCCCGCCGGCCAGAGCCAGTCCGGCCACTCCGTTTCCGATGTTTCGTTTGTCTCCGGCGCCGCCGTTTCGGCTTCGGCAATGCTGCCCGTTACCTGGCGGGCCGCCCCGGTGCTGAAGGCGCCCACGGCGCTCCAGGCGCTGCAGCTGTCGGCGCTGACCGCTCTCACCTTCCAGTAGTAGGTCGTTTCATAGTCCAGCGTTACGTTGCACTGCCAGGCGGTGGAGGGCAGGGCGTAGTCGGCGGTCTTTAAGATAGTGGGGTTATCGAAGGTGGCGTAGGTGGAGATTATCAGTTCGTAGGCATCGGCGCCGGCGATGGCGCTCCACTGGAATATCGGCTCCGGGGGCACGTTTTCAGCACCGCTGGCGGGGCTTTCCAGTAGCGGGGCCGTAATCTCCTGTCCCAGCCCGGTGTTAAACGACCACCTTTCCGACCAGGGGCTTGATGTCGGCGCGACGGCGCGCACCCGCCAGTAATAGGTCGCCGCCGGCGCCAGGTCGGGCAGGTGTACCGAGGTGCTGCCGGTGGTGCCTTCGAAGCCGTCGGGCAGGCTGGAGAAATCGGCGTCGTAGTTAAGCTGCCACTGGTAGCTGGTGGCGCCGGGCAGGCTTTCCCAGTCGAGGCTGACGTTTATCGCCGCCTCCCCGATGACCAGCCCCACCCCCGGCGCTCCGTTAAGCGGTGAGACGAGGCCGACGGGCGCGGTCAGGCCGTCCAAGTAGCTCATCAGCTTGACGTTAGCGCTGTCTATCGACCACAATTGCTGCCCTTGAATCCACAGCCCCACCATCCTGGCGCCGTCGTCCAGCCCTTTGGTGACGCTGTCGAAGCTGGCTCCGGGGCGGTGTCTCGGGTCGAGGCAGCGTTCCATGCCCCCGTCAGCGTCGAAATTGGCGGCGTAAAGGACCCCGGCGGCGGATAGGGCCGTGGCGCCCATCATGCCCTCTTCGGGGCGGTCGATGTTTTCCCAGCCGCTGTCGCTGATGACGAAACGGTAGATGCCCTCGCCGGGGCTGTCGCCGGCGGCATAGACAATGCCGTTGCTGGCGTAGCCAGGGTCGAAAGCGACGCTGACACGGCCGCTGAGAGGCCCTGAAACGGCGCTGGGGGGTAACGGTGCGAAGTTCTGGCCGTTATCACCCGAAAGGTAGACCCGGCCCGCTTCGTTACCCGCCACTATCGTTTCGTCCTGATCGTATTCGGGGGAAATGGATATCGAGCTTAAAGGCTGGTCGCCGACGTCGGCCCCGGAGGGATAGCTCACCCCGCCGTTGCTCACCCGGTAGACCCTTCCTTTGTCCCCGTCAAAGCCGCCGATGAACCAGTTGCTGCCGTCAACTATCGCCCAGACGTCCACGGTCAAAGGCGTGACGCGGCGCCTAAAGCTCTGTCCGCCGTCCTCAGAGCGCCAAATCGAGGCTTTGCCGTCGCCGACGCCGGCGACGAGGACGACGTTATCTTCGTAGTAGCCCGGTGAGAGCGCCACCATGTCCAGCACCCCGGACGGCCCGCCGTAGAGTATTCTCTCCCAGTCTCCGTCGCGGCGGCGCCAGAGGCTGTGCTCCCCGCCGTCCGCAGTTAGCATGAAGAGGACGTTATCCAGGCTGTAGGCGGGCGACGGCGCCAGGTCGACGATATCGTCGATTTCGGCGTCGATGAGGCTGAGCTGGTTCCAGGTAAGGCCCCCGTCTAAGCTCCGGGAAAAGGCGCTGCCGTTGCCGCCGCTGGCGGCGTAGGCGAGGCCGCTTTCACTATAGTCGGCGGCGAGACTGACGTAGACCGCCCCGTCGCCCGAGGGCGCTTTGCGGCTCGGCGCCCAGCTCTCTCCCGCGTCGGGGCTGTGCCAGAGCCCGCCGCCGGCGCCCCCCGCCAGCAGCTCTAGGCTTTCGCCGTCCTCGGCCAGGGCCAGGCTCACCACGTCGGCGTCAATGCCCGAATCATAGGCGTCGGTCTGGTTGACCCGGAAGACGCCTCCGTTGCCGCCGGCTCTCACCCCCACGAAAAGCTCGTAGAAGGCCTCGAAGTCGGCGCTAAAGCGGATACGGCTGGCGCTGTCGGCGGCGAAGCTGCTTACGTTATCCTTGAGCAGCTCGATGGCCGGCGTCCATTCCCCGATGACGCCCTCGTTGTTGAGGATATAGCTGCGGCTAGCGTCGCTGCCCAGCGCGACCAGGTGGAAATCATGGTCGAACTGCGGCGCGGCGGCGATGGCGCGGATGTCATAGCCCGCCACCATCATGTCCGTCCACTCCGCTCCGAAACTATCTTCGTCGAGGTAGTAAATGCCGCCCCACTGGCCGGGGTCGCTGTCGGCGGTGCCGATGAAGACCAGGGGGTGATGGCTGCCGTCGTAGCCGACATCGAGGCAGCTGATGCTCTCATTTTCATCGAAGACGGGCAGCCCGCCGGCGGTTATGGCGTTGAAAGCTGTGCCGTCGGCGCTCTTGTAGACGTTGGCGCCGTCGGTGAGGTAGAGGCCGTCCCGGGTGCCGACGATATCGACCACTTCACCCGCGTAGCCCGTCTCCGTCCAGCTCAGCCCCCCGTCGTCCGACCTCATCAGCCGCGGCGTGCTTTCCTTGAGGAGGGCGTAGAGGCTGCCGTCCCCGGCCGGGCTCAGGTGGGAAAGGTCCGAGCCGGGTGCCAGAACCCAGCCGCCGCCGCTTCCCGCGGCAGGTATGTTGACTGTTGACCATTCCGAGGCGTTTGCATCGGCGCCGGCCGTAGCCGTGACGCCGAGCAGCCCCAGAAGCAGCAGCGACACCAGAGCGGTTATTTTTGCCATTTGGCGAATCGGGGAGTTCTATTTTAGACATAAAAATGAGCCGAAGTCAATAGGTAAAGGGAAAAGAAAGAGCCCCTCTTCATTGAAGAGGGGCTCTTGGCTTCTGTTTGAAGCGTTATCCTTCTAGTTTAGAGGGTTAGGGTGCCCTCCGGGTGGTCACTATCAGGATAATCACCGCAATCGTCAGCGCGCCACCGATGCCGATGAGTACCCAGATCCAGGTAGGAGTAATTTCGGTCTGGACAATCTCGACCGGCTCAACCGGCTCCGGAGGAGCTTCGGGAGCATTCTCGGTGGTGAAGATACAGGTGGACCAAGCGCCGGCTACGCCGTCGTTGACCGCTCTGACTCTCCAGTAGTAAACGGTGGAGTAATCAAGGGCGGAGGCGGGTACCCAAGCATTGACCGTAGCCGTACCTTCGGCGACGATGCTGGAGAAGGCCTCATCAGTAGCTATCTGTATCTCGTAGCTGGTGGCCCCCGCTACGGCGTCCCAAGAGAAGTTGGTGGTAAGGACAATGTCGGAAGCGCCGCAAATCGGTGAGCAGAGGTAAGGTACTGAACCCAGCGCGGTATCGAAGGAGCGCAGGGTCGACCACTTGCTGTAGAACGGGGAACCTTCAGCAACTCTGACCTTCCAGTAGTAGGTCGTGCCGGCGGTAAGCCCGTCGACGACGATGCAGGTCTGGCTGGTCGTGAAGTTGTCGAAAACGACCATGTTGTTGGGGCAGGTCGGGCAGTAGCTGTAGATGAAGACCTCATAGGACCTGGCACCATCCAGCCTCTCCCATTCGAGGGTTACGCTGTTGGTGCTGGCCAGTAAGGCTGCGTCGGCCGGAGCGACCTGGATTACCGGAGTTGCCAGCGGGTCTTCCCACATCCAGATGGTTACAGGAAGGGTAGGAAGTGCATCGGACGAATCCAGCGCCCAGAGCACGTTGCTGCCCTTGGTCAGCCACAGGTCATCGGGGTAGACCATGGGGGTAAACGTGTTGGCGGCCGGGTGACGCAGCGAAGAGGTAGTACCCAGGCTCAGCAGTTCCCACTCGGGCATGAAGGACGTCGGGTTCAGCGTGCGCCATACGCCCGTCGGGCAGGCGGCGGTGGACGAAGTTGTCGTGATGGTCAGGAAGTCGCTGATAACTACAGCATTGCCGACTTCGTTGCACGCATCGGAGTAGTTGTAGTCCGCCGTGATGTTATCGGTGCCAGAAGCAGGCGGCGAGGCAAAGGTAACGTCCCAGTCGCCGGTGTCGTAATCGATAGTACCCGTGCCACCAGCGCTGCCGGTGAGCGTACCATCACCGTTGTCGGTGAAGGTCTCGGTACCGTCGGTTATCTCAAGCGAGCCGACGCAAACGGGGTAGTGGGCCAGCGTGCCGCTGAAGTTAACCTCGGAGCCAGTGCCGCTGCCTAAGACCTCGTCGGCAACGGGAGTAACGGTACCGCAGGTCATTACGACAACGTCCTCAACGTCTATCTGGCCGTAGGCACCGGACTCGTAGCCCCTGACGCCAATTTCGCCGGCAATCGTGCAGGTGCAAGCGTCCTCGATGCACAGCGTGGTGCAGGTAAGGTTGTATGAGAGAATCTCAATCAGCTCGCCATTTTCGAAGGTGCCGCTGATCGGGGTAACCGTGACTGCATCAATTACGAGGTCACGGTCGCAAACGCAGGTGTCTTCGCCTTCAATGACGGAGCAATCAACCTCAATGGTACCGGTGGCGGTAACGCTAGCCTGACCGCCGCCTTCTTTGCCAGCATCGGCAACGTAGAGGACGGGATCGCCCTCGATGTCAATGCCAGAAGCCGAGCAGATGTCGGACTTGATGTACTTCCAGTCCTGCTTGACCAGCAGGGAGTCGAAGTTGATTTTGCAGGTACCAGCCAGGTTGCTGGCAGCCGCGTAAATCATTGTCTCGCCCGGGTCACCGGCGGTGCCGTAGCCGGGGTCGAAGACGACGTAGGTGTTACCTTGGCCGAAGCTACCGGTGGTAGCGTCGAGTACCTGCCCCCAGGTCTCACCAAGGTCTTGGGACAGGAATACCTGACCTGCCGCATCGCCGAAGAGTACGTCAGAAGTGGCGCCTCTGGGCAGCGAAAGGTCAAAGTCGACGCCATTGTCAGCGCCGAAGCAGGTGAAATCGTCCCAGGGTCGGGTGCCGTGGCGGGTGGTCCGGTAGATGTGGCCCGCGAAGCTATCAGCGCCGGCGGCCAGTACGGTCTCCTCGTCAACCACTATCCAGGCCGAGATGTCGGGCAGGGGAGCGCAGGGGTAAGCCAGCTGGCGCCAGCTGCAGCCCCGGTCAATCGAGCGGAACATCTCGAAGTTGGTGTTGGCGACGTAGAGACAATCGGTGTCGTTAAAGTCGGGAGATACCTCTACCCAGTCAATTAACTCTTCGGTCAGGTAGTTCACGTAAGTAGCGGTGCTTGCTATAGTAGCATTGCAGAGGACCCTCTCCCAGTAGGTGCCGTCCCAGCGGAACAGGCTGACCGTCGGTTCGCAGCCCTCCAGTTCCCCTTCGTAATAGGTCAGCACGTACATGGTGGTGCTGCCGTCGAGGTAACCGGGGGCATGGCTCAGGTCAAGGGTTTGATCAATGTCGGTGTTGATCAGCGAAATCTGGTTCCAGTACTTGCCGACCTCGTCACCGCAGGACATGGAAACGGCGCACTCACAACCAGAGGTTGAAGCCAGCGCCGAATCGCCGTACCACAGTACGTAAGTCACTTCCACACCGGTGGGGTCTTTGTCGCTGTCATCCCAGGTCCAGCCACCGTCGGTGCTGTAATAGACCTCGGTGCCGGCTTGGCCTTCCCAGGTGTCGTAGGCGCCGGCGATGAGCGAACCGTCATTGGTGCCGCCCATGATATCCAGGCTGCAGATGTTGGCGTCAGCCAGGCCCGTGCAGCCGCTGGTGTAACCCTGTACGTTCAGGTCGAGCACCGGTACGGTCGGAATGGCCTCGGTTACCAGGTAAACATCGCCACCCTCGGTTTCGGTGGTAGCACCGTCCCAGGCGGTGACGCCGATGAACATAGAACGGGTGTCGGTGAAGTCATCGGGGAAGGCAAAGCGCGAAGCCTCTGTAATCGCGAACGGGTTAGCCTCATCGCAGTCATAGAAGAGCTCTCCGACGAAGGACCAGCTGCAGGTAGTGCCTACAGTGGAAACGACCTGCGTAGCGGGGTCATCGGGTGTCTCGTCGCAGTCTTGATCAAGGGTGCTGATGAGGACATAGACCTTGCTGGTAGTGGCAAAGTCCGGCGAGCAGCCTACCGAGTAGACATCGTAGCAACCGTCAACATCGCCGGAGGCCTGCCAGTCAACATTGCAGCAGCCGTAGCAGCGCAGTTGCAGGTCGGCCCACTCTGCCGGGAAGGACTCGTCAGCAATCCAGTAAACGCTGCCCACAACGTTGAAGTTGGGGTATTCCGGATAGCTGGGGTCATAGGTGTTACCAGCATACTTGGTGCCGATGAAGACAACGGGCGAGTTGGCGCCGTTGTAGGCGACATCGATGCAGGTGATAGGCTCGTTGATTACGGTTACACCGCACTTGCCCATCAATTGATACTCTAGCGAAGCCTGAGCCACAAACATGAAGCTCATGCCGCCGTCAACCGACTTGTAAACGTAGTTACCGTCGGTGACGTAGAGTACGTCCTCGCTGAGGCTGGAGCACACCATGTCGACAATGGCGTCAGTGCTGGTGTTCTTGTAGCTGTTGGGGAGCTTGGAGAACGACCAGGTGCGTCCGCCGTCAACGGACTTGGCCAGGTCATCGATACCGGCAACATAAGCGTAGAGGTCGCCGTCAATGCCCTTAGCCATCGGCCCTACGGCAGTTACAGAATCATCGTAGAAATAACCGCCTGTAAAGCTCTCAGTAGGGGTATAGCCTGTCCACTTGTTGGGGGCCGGCTCGAGGTCATCGTAAGGACCGGCTGCCGCCGGAATGGCGAACAGCATTAAGCTGGCGACCAGCACGAGGGCAAAAGCTATCCCAAAGATTTTAGATATTTTGGTTTTCATCGACCTTTTAAAAATCCTCCTTGGGTCTTTAATAACCCCACAAAATAAGGATGCAAAACCATGCTCCTCTCTCGTGGGGAACTGGTTTTCATGGTTTTTTGTTTACTTTCACGTTGGCGCTTCCCTTGCGGGTCGTATTATAGATTCACCTCCTTTCGGATAACAGCGGGTACTTCCCCCCGATGTTATCATAGACCACTATAGCATACTTTCTACGTTTGTCAAGTCCGCTCAGGCGTGAGGTTTTAGCCCTTTAGCCCGGGGAAATGACCATATCACTATAGCACAAGATTGGCTTTTGTCAAGTACTACATCGAGTCCTTGGTCAGGGTGGCCAGGAACTCGGCGTTGGACTTGGTCTTGCGCATGCGGTCGAGCACCCGCTCCGTGGTCTCGGTGAAGTTGACGGAGTCGGAAGAAATCATGGAAACCATCCGCCGCAGCAGCCAGACCTGCTTTATCATCTCCTCGTTCATGAGCAGCTCCTCGCGCCGCGTGCCGCTGCGCTGGATGTCCATAGCCGGGAAAACGCGCCGCTCGGCCAGCCGGCGGTCGAGGTGCAATTCCATGTTGCCCGTGCCCTTGAACTCCTCGTAGATAAGCTCGTCCATGCGACTGCCGGTGTCGATGAGGCAGGTGGCGATGATGGTCAGGCTGCCCCCCTCCAGCGTGTTGCGGGCGGCGCCGAAGAAGTGCTTGGGCGGGTAGAGGGCGGCGGGGTCGATGCCGCCGGAAAGGGTGCGCCCGCTGGGCGGCATGGCCAGGTTATAGGAGCGGGTCAGTCGCGTGATGCCGTCGAGCAGGATAACCACGTCCCTGGCGCTTTCCACCATGCGCTTGGCTCTCTCCAGCGCCAGCTCGGCGACGCGGGTGTGGTTCTCCACCGGCTCGTCGAAGGTGGCCGAGATGACCTCGCCGGTTACCGCCTGTTTCATGTCGGTGACCTCCTCGGGCCGTTCCCCGATGAGGCAAACGATGAGGTGGATGTCGTCGTAGTTGGTGCAAATGGCGTTGGCGATTGACTTGAGCAGCAGGGTCTTGCCCGCCTTGGGCGGGGAAACGATGAGTCCCCTCTGGCCCCGCCCGATGGGGGCGATGAGGTTGAGCAGCCGCGTGGAAAGCTCATCGGGCTTGGTCTCCAGGTCAATCAGCTTGTTGGGGAAGGTGGGGGTCAGCGAGCCGAAAGGCGCCCGTTTCTTGATGGCCTCGGGGTTCAGCTCGTTAATCGTCTCCACCCTGACCAGCCCGTAATACTTCTCGCCGTCCTTGGGCGGCCTCACCTGCCCCGCCACCACGTCCCCGGTGCGCAGCCCGAAGCGCCGGATCTGCGACTGGGAAACGTAGACGTCGGCCTGGCTGGGCAAAAGGCTGCTCTGTCTTAGGAAGCCATAGCCCTCGCCGATAATCTCCAGGATGCCTCCCGAAAAGCTGTAGCCCTGCTGCTCGGCGTTAGCCTGCAACAGGCGCTTGACCAGCTCCTGTTTCTTGAGGCCGGTATAGCTGGTGAGGCCCTGTTCCTTGGCCATGTCCAGCAGCTCTTCCCGGGTCTTGCCCTCTAATTCGTTGATGTTCATAGGCGTCCTCTCACCTTCTATGGTTATTTGTCCCCCCTATTTCCCGGAGAGGCGTTGCCAGTCTTCCTGAAAACGGGCGACGCCGGTATCGGTCAGCGGGTGTTGTATCATCTGGGTCAGCACTTTATAAGGTACGGTGGCGATGTGCGCTCCGGCTTTGGCCGCCGCCAGGCAGTGCTGGGGGTGGCGGATGCTGGCGGCGATGACCTGGGTGTCTAAGTCGTAGTAGTCAAAGACGTCGACGATGTCCCTGACCACGGCCATGCCGTCCTCGCCGATGTCGTCCAGCCGCCCCACGAAGGGGCTGACGTAGGCGGCGCCGGCCAGCGCCGCCAGGATAGCCTGGTTCAGCGTGAAGCAGAGCGTCATGTTCACCTTTATTTTCTTCTTGGCCAGCACGGCCGTCGCCTCCAGGCCGGCGGTGGTAGAGGGAATCTTGACCACCACGTTGGGCGCCCAGCCGGCGATTTGCTGCGCCTGCTCTATCATGTCGTTGGCTTTTTCCACCACCACCTCCGCCGAGATGGGCCCCGGGACGATGGCGCAGATTTCCTTGACCACCGACTCGTAATCGGCTCTGCCCTCCCTGGAAACCAGGCTGGGGTTGGTGGTGACCCCGCTGATGACGCCCAGCCTGGCCGCCTGCCTTATTTGTTCGATATTGGCTGTATCCAGGAATATTTGCATAGGTACTCCTCTACATTATCGTTATTACTGGCATTCGCTCGGGGTGGTAATGGGTTGCGTCGGCTCGACCTGCAGGCCTATCGAGTTGGTGGCTACCAGCTGGAAGTTATAGGTCGCGCCGCACCCCGCCTCGGGTAGCGGAAAGGAATTAGCGTAGTATGTACTATTTATGGGTCCCGAGTCAAATACCTTTATCCCGTTCATGTAAAGCGCCACGTTGGTGATGGGGTAGTCGCCCACGGTGAGGTCGGTCACCTCGAAAGAGGCGGTGACGTCGCAGTACACGCAGATGGAGCCCTCGCAATAGCACTGGGCGCCGACCTCGAGGTAACCGTGCAGCACCGTCTCGGGCTCAATCTCCTCCTGTTCCACCCAGACCGTTACCGTATCCTGGTCGGTGACGATGTTGGTGTAGGTATAGCTGCAATGGGCGCTGGCGAAGACGGTGTTAAGGTTGGGCCCCGGCTCGGTGGCGTAGGCGTAGTATTCGATGGCGATGACGTCGCCCGGCTCCATCTGGCCTATCTCCGACTCGGGCAATGACCAGCTCAGCTGGGTGCCGCCGTCTACCGCCGAGATAGCGTCGGGCGGCAGGTTGCCGATGGGCAGCCCGTTATAGAAAAGTATCGACTCGTCGGCGAACTGCAGGCAATCGTCCATGACGTCCACTATCTCCAGGTCGAGGATGTTGCGGCAAACGCCGGTGTTTTCAATCTCCAGGCGGAAGGCAACCGCGTCGCCGAGGTTGGCTTCGGTGGCGGTACCCCACATCCCCATGCTGTCGTCCCAGACCCATTTCTCGACGTCAATGTCCGGAGAGCAGGGGCACTTGCACTCGCACCAGTCGCCGCTGCTCCAGGGTTGCTGGCTCTTGCCGGAGCGCGAGTTGTTCTGGCTCACCGCGTCCGACGCCGAGGAGTGGGCTTCCATGGGGTCGACGCCGTTGGGCGGGTCGCTCTGGTCGGCGCCGGCGTCCTTGGAATCGCTGACGTAACCGGCGGTATAGACGCCGCCGCCGGGCATGCAGCCCTGGGCGGGCGTGTTCGATGACGAGCCGGCTACCTTTATATTATCCATGTCGTTTAAGCCGGGAACGTTGAAGTTGCCGGCGTAGCAGGATTCGATAATAACGCTGACGTGGCAGCAACCGGGTGTGCCGCAGTCCTCACCGTCGCAATTCTGGAAGGAGCCCAGGAATCCGGCCAGGTCGGAGGGCGTTAGCTTTTCTCCCGTCTTGCCCCCGGAGCTGTTATAAATGCTGATGCCGCCCTCGGGCGAAGAAGAGCTCTTCTTGCCGCCGTGGCCGCAGATGTATATCAGCACGTGGTCGCCGCACTTGGCCTGGGCCGCCAGGTCGGCAATAGCCTGCCCGATGTTGGACACCGAGGTCTGGCTGTCGCCGGACCCGCTCGGCGAGAGATTGCCCGCCGGCGTGTAGCCCTGGTCCTGGGTGACCTGGGACATGCTGCTGGAGGCCTGCTGGGCGATATTGAGGCCGCGGGCCAGGTGGCTGTACTTGTCGCCGCAGTTAATTATCAGCACCAGATAGTTAATCTGGTAGCCGCAGGGTCCCGTTTCCGAGCCCGGTGGCGGCTCGCCGCCGCCTCCGTTGCCGTTGCCATTGCCGTTACCGCCGGGCGGTGGCGGCCAGTGGTAGGCGGTGGTGGGCAGCGCCGGCACATCGCTTAATATAATGAAGTGGTCCTCGATTTCGCCGTAGGTGAACTCGCCGCTGCCGTCCCAGCCCCCCTCGTTGGCGAAGAGGCTTTCATCGACCTGTTCCCGGGTCAGGGATACCCTCATCCAGACGCCGGTCGTCCAGCCCGCCGTCGGGGAAACGGCGGGGCCGTTCCAGTCGAAAAGCGGGGTCATTACCGTCTCCGAATCACCGGGGTCGACGTCCACCGCCAGGTTGACGGTGACCCACTCCTCGCCGTAGCTGCTTTCGCTCCAGTTGCCGCTGTAGTCGAAGTCAATCAGGGCGTTGGCGTAGCGGGTTAAATCGGGGGCGCCCAGGCTGACGCTGACGGTAAAGGCCAAGCGCGCCTCGTCCTCCTCGGTGATAACGTACATTCTCTCGTCCTTATCCGCGTCCACCAGGTTGGGCCGGCCGTCGGGGTCGTTGGGGTCGAGGGCGTCCACCTCGGCGCTCACCCTCAGGCCCAGCGTCTCCTCGCCCACGTTCAGGGTGTGCACTCCGGGCCTGCCCAGCAGGCTGTTGGTGGTGGCGAACAGGGTGGGGAAGTGCCCCACCACGCCGTAGTAGGCATCCTGCCCGTCGGGGGCGTCGCCGTAATCAGCTTCGGGAGCGGTGCTGGCCACGGCCGTCAGCGGCATGGGGATATCCAGCACTGACCACAGCTCCAGCAAATGCCCCTTGCCCAGCTGTGGGTCCCACATCGAGTAGCCGTTGATGTCGGGGGGCCAGCTCTCGTTGGAAATGGTATAGCTGCCGTCGCTGGCGTTGATGAAGACGTAGCGGGTGGCGTGGGCGTAGAACGCCTCCGGGTTATCGTCGATAAAGATGAACCAGGTCTTGGTGTTTACGGGGTAGTCCTGGCCGCTGTCCGAGCTGATAGTGTCGCCGCTCAGCAGCGGCTCGGAAAGCATGAAAGCCGAGATTCTGTCCTCGCCGGCGGCGGGGGGTATTATCTCCTTGACCAGTATCTCGATGGCGTCCCACTTGCCGATTCCCGGCGCCCCCGCGGCCACGGTCAGGTTGACCACTTTGGTGTCGGTGGCGCCGCTGTCGTCGGTGACGGTCAGCGCCACGACATAGCTGCCGGCGGCGCTATAGGAGTGGGTCGGGTTCTGGGTGGTGGCGGTGGTGCCGTCGCCGAAGTCCCAGTCCCAGGCGATTAGGCTGCCGTCGCTGTCGGTGGAGCTGTCGCTGAAAAGAATAGCATCGTCGGTGGTGGGTGCGGCCGGCGTGTAGCTGAAATCAGCCGTCGGCACGCCGGTGGAGCAGGCCACCAGCGGTGTTACCACCAGGGCGACGAGCAAAAACAGTGAAACTATCTTGGTACGCATGATTGGGAGCCTCCTCTACGGGGGTATTACTTCAGGGTAGGGTCACCATAGCTTTCATACGCACCTCCTTCAGACGGCGGTGTATGATAGTGCTTCAAGGTGAAATGGGCAGGGGTGGTTGCACCCCTGCCCGGATTATTTCTTTGGCGGCGCCGACGAAGTCGCGGAAGAGGGGGTGGGGGTGCCCCGGCCGGGAGCCGAATTCGGGGTGGAACTGGCAGGCCAGCATCCAGGGGTGTTTGTCCAGCTCGCAGACCTCGACCAGCCTCCCGTCGGGGGAAAGCCCGCTAAAGACCATGCCCGCCTTCTCCAGCTGGGCGCGGTAGCCGTTGTTAAACTCATAGCGGTGGCGGTGGCGCTCCTCTACTTCCGCCTTGCCGTAGGCTTTAGCGGCGCGGGTGCCTTCCACCAGATGGCAGGGATAGTTGCCCAGCCGCATCGTGCCCCCTTTGCTCTTCTTGTCCTTCTGGTCGGGGAGAAGGTCGATAATGGGGTGCTTGATTTCGGGGTCGAACTCGGTGGAGTTGACCTCGGACGAGCCCAGGACGAAGCGGGCGAACTCGATGACCAGCACCTGCATCCCCAGGCAAAGCCCCAGGTAGGGTATATTGTTTTCCCGGGCGTAGGTGGCCGCTTTTATCATGCCCTCGATGCCCCGGATGCCGAAGCCGCCGGGGACGACGATGCCCTGTATTGAGCGTAACTCCGAGTAGTCGCCGCTGTTTTCCAGCGTCTCCGAGGGCAGCCAGCTTAAATTCAGCTCGCGCCCGTGGTAGAGGGCGGCGTGGTAAAGCGCCTCCCGCACCGAGAAATAGGCGTCCTTGAGCTCCACGTATTTGCCCACCAGGGCGATGTTGACCGGCTCCCGGGGGGTCTTTATCAATTCCACCAGCTCCTGCCACTGGCTCAGGTCGGGAGCGGGGGTGTCGATCTTCAGCTTCTCCGTAATCAGCTTGCCCAGCCCCTCTTCCTCCAGCACCAGCGGCACCTCGTAAATGGTGGAAACCGTGGTCAAAGGAATGACCGCCTCCTGCTCTACGTCGCAGAAGAGCGATATCTTGTTCCGTATCTCTTCGGAGATGGGCATGTCGCTGCGGCAGACGATGATGTCGGGCTGGATACCGATGCGCCTTAGCTCGTTGACGCTGTGCTGGGTGGGCTTGGTCTTTATCTCCTGGGTCGAGTTGAGGTAAGGCAAGAGCGTGACGTGGACGTACAATAGATTATCCCGTCCCACCTCGTTGCGCATCTGGCGGATAGCTTCCAGGAAGGGCTGCCCCTCGATGTCGCCCACCGTGCCTCCCACCTCGATGATGACCACATCCGCTTTCGACTTATCGGCCAGCCGCTTGAAGCGGTTCTTGATTTCCGAGGTGACGTGGGGCACCACCTGTATCGTTCCCCCCAGGAAATCGCCGCGCCGTTCCTTGGCGATGACGTGGCTGTAGATTTGACCGGAGGTTACGCTGGAATCGGCGGTCATGTTGACGTCGATAAAGCGCTCGTAGTTGCCCAAATCGAGGTCGGTCTCGGCGCCGTCCTGGGTAACGAAGACCTCGCCGTGCTGGTAGGGCGACATCGTGCCCGGGTCGACGTTAAGATAGGGGTCGAGCTTTTGTGCTGTGACCGTAATGTGGCGATTCTTAAGGATAGTCCCAATGGAAGCGACGGTGATGCCTTTTCCAACAGAACTAACCACACCACCAGTAACAAAAATGTACTTTGACATCTGGGGAACCAAACTCTAAGGACTCAATGGGAACAGCCCTGACATTTAGAGTGGGGGTTTTTTAGTATTATAAGTAGGGAAGGGCGCCTTGTCAATAGCTTTCGTCTTGTTGTGCGTACGTTTTTCTTTCCCACCCGAAACCCACCCTACAAGGGTTAAACCCTTATATATCTCTTATTTTTTGGGGGGGGGTTAGGGGGCGCAGCCCCGGTTTGTATTGCCATCCAGCGCGGTGCTATTATTAATGTATAGAACATGGAAGAAAAACTCCGCCAGTTTTTAGCCCGCCACACCAAAAAGTCCATCAGCGACGCCGGCCGCATCCCCTCGGCGGTGCTGCTGCCCATCTACTATAAGGACGGGCATTGCCGCATTCTTTTCACCCGGCGCACCAACAACGTCAAGGAGCATAAAGGCCAGATTTCCTTCCCCGGCGGCGCCCGCCAGGACGGCGAGAGCCTGCGCCAGACCGCACTGCGCGAATCACGGGAAGAGGTGGGCTTGGCCCCCGAAGACGTCGAGGTGCTGGGCGAGCTGGACGACACGGTTACGGTGACCTCAAACTTCGTGGTCACCCCCTTCGTCGGTATCGTCTCCGGGCCCGAGCAGCTCAAGCCCGACGGCTGGGAAACCGACGAGCTTATCGAGGCGCCCATCTCCGCGCTACTGGATAAAAAGGCGCAGGAAGAAAAAAACGAGGTCGTCGGCGGTAAGCCGGTAACCTCGTTTTTCTACCACTACGGGGATGAAGTCATCTGGGGCGCCACCGCCTGCATCCTGCACCAGTTCCTGGAGCTTTACCAGCGGGCGATGCAAAGTTAAGCCGCCTCCCTCAGCGTCTTTATACCAATTTGTTAACTTTCCTCCTAAATTATTGACAAATCCCCTGTTATCGTTTATCATATTACCTAACTAGAGGTAATAAAATGGCGGGCAACGACTATTACAACATATTGGGCGTCAACCGTAACGCCACCGAGCGCGAGATAAAGCAGGCCTACCGCAAGCTGGCGCGCCAGCTGCACCCCGACGTCAACCCCGGCGACAAGTCGGCGGAGGAGAGGTTCAAGCAGGTCAACCAGGCCTACGAGGTCCTCTCCGACAAGGAAAAGCGCCGCAAGTACGATAAGTACGGCGACCAGTGGCAGTACGCCGACCAGTTCGAGCAGGCGCAGCGCCAGCAACAGTCTTCGGGCTGGAACTTTAACCCCGGCGGCGGCCAGCGCGTCTATTACAGCGAGGAAGACGTCGGCGGCATCTTCGACGACCTCTTCCGCAGCTTCGGCGCGCGCGGGGGCGGGCGCCCCCAGCCGAGAAAGGGCCGCGACGTCGAGTTCCCGCTGGAGGTAACCCTGGAGGAGGCCTACAGCGGCACCACCCGTACTTTGAACATGGCCGACGGCAAGCGCCTCGAGGTTAGGATTCCCGCCGGCGTCAAGGACGGCTCCCGCGTCCGCATCAGCGGCAAGGGCGCCGAGGGCTACGGCGGGGCCAAGGGCGACCTCTACCTGGTGACCTCGGTGAGGCCCCACCGCCTTTTCCGCCGCCACGGCGACGACCTCTACGTGGACGTTTCCGTCCCGCTGACGGTGGCCATTCTCGGCGGCGAGGTCAAGGTGGACACTCTCAAGGGCACCAAGCTCTCGCTCAAGATTCCCGCCGAGACCCAGAACGGGCGCACCTTCCGCCTCAAGGCGCAGGGCATGCCCCACCTGGGCAACTCGACGCGGGGCGACCTGTTGGCGCGGGTCAAGGTGGTCCTGCCTGCCAAATTAAGCGACGAGGAGAAGGAGCTTTTCCAGAAACTGGGCAAGCTCCGCCCGGAATAATCGGTTAAGGAAGGTTTAGCGATGAGAAAAAGAGATTCCGCCGAAAACGAACCGCGCTACGTGATAAGTATCGCCGCCCGTATGGTCGGCGTGCAGAGCCACACCCTGCGCTACTACGAAAGGGTGGGTATCGTCGAGCCTTCCCGCTCGCGGGGCAACATCCGTCTCTATTCGGAAAGGGACATCGCCCACCTCAAACGGGTCAAAACCCTGATAGACGACATGGGGGTCAACTTGGCCGGGGTGGAGGTAATTATGCGCATGGTGCAGCAGATGCTGGAGTTACAGAGCCAGGTGCAGGAGCTGGAGTCGGAGCTCCATAGATTCGAAGAACCGGAGCCGTAGCCACGGCTAATAAGCGATAGGGGTAATTACTATGAAACAGGAAAGATTCACCGAAAAAGCACAGGAAGCATTGGCCGCCTCCCAGGAGCTGGTCAGAGAGTATAAGCACAACCAGTGGGACGTGGAGCATATTCTGCTGGCGTTACTGCGGCAGGAAAAGGGGCTGGTGGGCGACATCTTCACCGAGCTTAACGTCGATATCGACAAGGTAAAGCAGGAGATAGAGGCAGCGCTGGAGAAAGCGCCCAAGGTCAGCTACGACACCGGCCAGATTTACGCCACCCCCCGCATCGCCAACCTCATCAAGGCGGCGGACGAAGAAGCCAAGCGGCTCAAGGACGAGTTCATCGGCACCGAGCACCTGCTCATCGCCATCGCCGGCGAGCAGAAGGGCGAGGCCTCCGAGATACTGAAGCGGCAGGGTGTCGACCAGGAGAAGGTCTACGCCGCGTTGCAGAAGCTGCGCGGCGGCCACCGCGTCACTGACGCCCGCGCCGAGAGCAAATACCGCTCTCTGGAGAAATACGGGCGCGACCTCACCGAGATGGCGCGCGAGGGCAAACTCGACCCGGTTATCGGCCGCGACGACGAGATTAAAAGGGTGATGCAGATTTTAAGCCGCCGCACCAAGAACAACCCGGTCATCGTCGGTGAGGCCGGCGTGGGCAAGACGGCTATCGCCGAAGGGCTGGCGCAGAAGATTGCCGCCGACGACGTCCCCGATTCACTCAAAGGTAAAAAAGTGGTCGCCCTGGACATGGGCTCGCTGGTGGCGGGCAGCAAGTTCCGCGGCGAGTTCGAGGAAAGGCTCAAGGCGGTCATGGACGAAGTCCGCCAGGCCAAGGGCGAGGTCATCCTCTTCATCGATGAGATGCACACCGTGGTCGGTGCTGGCGCCGCCGAGGGCTCCATAGACGCTTCCAATATGCTCAAACCGGCGCTGGCTCACGGCGAGTTGCAGTGCGTCGGCGCCACCACGCTCGACGAGTACCGCAAGTTCATCGAGAAGGACAAGGCGCTGGAGAGGCGCTTGCAGCCGGTCTTCGTCACCGAGCCTACGGTGGAAGCCACCATCGAAATCTTAAAAGGGCTGCGCCCCCGCTATGAGGCGCACCATAAGGTTAAAATCACCGACGCGGCGCTGGAGGCGGCGGCGCGATTCAGCCAGCGCTACATAGCCGACCGCCATTTGCCCGACAAGGCGATAGACCTCATCGACGAAGCCGCCTCGAAGCTGCGCATCGATACCGAGAGCGCCCCGCCCGAGGTGAAATCGCTGGAAGGGAAGCTGAAAGAGCTGTCCAACGAGGAAGAGGCCGCCTCCCAGCGGCAGGAGTTCGAGCACAGCGCCGAGCTTAAGGCCGAGCGCCTGCGCCTGGAAGAGGAATACGATAAGGCCAAGGCGGGCTGGCTCAAGAAAGAAAAGCTCGGCGAGACGGTAAACGAAGAAGATATCGCCCAGCTTGTCTCCAAGTGGACGGGTATCCCCATCTCCCAGATGCTGGAGGGCGAGGCGGAAAAGCTGCTCCACATGGAAGAGCGCATCCACGAGCGCCTGGTCAACCAGGAAGAGGCGGTGAAGGCCATCTCCGAGGCCATCCGGCGCAGCCGGGCCGGTCTCAAGGACCCCCGGCGCCCCATCGGCAGCTTCATTTTCCTGGGTCCCACCGGCGTGGGCAAGACCGAGCTGGCCAAGACGCTGGCGCGTTTCCTCTTCGACGACGAGAACGCCATGATACGCTTGGATATGTCGGAGTACCAGGAGAGGCACACCGTATCGCGCCTCATCGGCGCCCCGCCCGGATACGTCGGTTACGACGAGGGCGGCCAGCTCACCGAGGCGGTGCGACGGCGCCCCTATCGGGTAATACTGCTCGACGAAATCGAGAAGGCTAACCCCGAGGTCTTCAACAGCCTGCTCCAGATACTCGACGACGGTCGGCTCACCGACGGCCACGGGCGCACCGTTGACTTCAAGAACACCGTGGTCATCATGACCAGTAACGTCGGCGCCGAGATGATTCGCCGCCAGATGAGCCTGGGCTTCGCCGCCAAGCCGGAAAGCGAGGCCGATAAGCTCGACTACGACACCATGAAGGAAAGGGTGCTGGCGGAGATGAAGAAGAAATTCCGCCCCGAGTTCATCAACCGCATCGACGAGATAATCGTCTTCCACCAGCTCAACGAGGAGCAGCTGAGCCAGATTGTCGAGCTGCTGGTCAAGGACCTGCAGGAGAGGCTGGCCGACCGCAAGCTCGCCATCGAGCTCACCGCCAAGGCCAAGGCCTGGCTGGTCAAGGAGGGCTACGACCCCGTCTACGGCGCCAGACCTTTGCGGAGGGCTATCGAGCGCTACGTCGAGAACCCGCTCTCCACCAAGCTGTTGGGCGGCGAGTTCAAGGAAGGCGACACCGTCAAGGTTGACCGCGGCGAGAAGGGCCTCACCTTTAAACTGAAGGGTAAGACCAAAGCCGCCGCCTGAAGCCGGCGGGCCTGAATTTCTTGCTATTTATTAATGAGAACCATTAATATAAGAGGGTATTTTTTTGCCCGCCGGGCGAGGTGAAGGTTGAAAATTAACTGGGAGAGGCTGAAGGGAGCCGCCAAGCGCTGGGAATACTACGTGGGTGTTGGCGGCATTCTGGTAGCGGTGGCGCTGGTGGTCGTCGTCTTTCGCTACGGGGATGAGCTGCGCGCCTTCGAGGAGTACGGCTACCTGGGCGCCTTCCTTATCAGCGTCTTCGGCGGCGCCACCATCATCGTGCCGATACCGATGACGCCGGTGGTCTTCGCCCTGGGCACGGTGATGAAGCCCGAGTTCGCCCCCTACATGGGCCCCATTCTGGTCGGCGCTGCCGCCGGCCTGGGTGAGACCGTGGGCGGCATCTCCATCTACATGACCGGCTACGGCGGCGGCACCGCCCTCTATAACATGAAGGAGGGCAAGGTCAAGTCCGCCTACAAGCGCATGATGGGCTGGGTGGAAAGGCGCGGCTCGCTGACGCTGTTCGTCCTCTCCGCGGTGGTGAACCCCTTCTTCTACCCGGCGGCGCTGGCGGCGGGGGCGTTGCGCTTCGGCCTCAAACGCTATATTTTCATCTGCCTGCTGGGCAAGACGATAAAGGGGATAACGGTGGCTTCGGCGGGCTACTGGGGGCTGGGTAGTATCCTCCGCGCCTTCGGCGTTGCGATATAAGTTGCACCCGGCGCCGTTTTTTGCTAGATTATAGTGTTGTCTTCGTGGGGCTGTAGCTCAATTGGGAGAGCGTTTGACTGGCAGTCAAAAGGTAGAGGGTTCGAATCCCTCCAGCTCCACCATTTTCAATTAGCCTCAAAAACCGGCAAGATTCTTTTCACCGACTGATAATCAGCTTCAAATTTGAGTTCGAATCCCCTTTGGTCGATTTTTCAGATTTTGCTTTTAGAGCATCATATTTGGAGTTAAATGTAATATTTTCTCAATTTGTGACATCAGTGGGCGGTATTGTACGGTAGACAGAACCAAGTCATTTGAGTTAGCCTTTAGCTTGTGATGAACCGAACACTCTGTGCCATATAATCGATGTACAATCACTCGAAATATAACCACTTCTACCTATTATCAGGTTTTTGTGGGATTAATTCCATTTGTTCTTTAAAATAAACCAGACTATAATGGTTGTACGCTACATTCTTTACCAAGAAGCATAATACGAATAACAAAAACACCGGTAGAGTTGAGAAGAAATCGTCAAGGACAGCTGGTTTCACATGTTTATCCAGAGCAGCCTCATACATGGACAAACGGGAGTGTTATACAGGACCCGACAATATTGCATATGTACTTATACCGGCGATTTTTAAGCTCCTTTTAAAATCGAAATGGCTGTTTTCTCTCTTCAGTTGGCGTTTTTTTCTGATGGCAGCTATGAATATGTAATAGCACGGACGAAATATCTGGATGCAGCATTCATCGAAGCCCTAGAACAAGATTTTACCCAGATTGTAATTTTCGGTGCTGGATTTGACAGCCGGGCATTGCGTTTTGACAAGTTAAACAAAGGTACCCGTATATTTGAGCTTGATGCTCCGGTAATTCAGCGAGACAAGATGAAAGTGTATCTGGATAAAAAACTGGTTATCCCGAAAAACCTAGTATTCGTACCAATAGACTTCAATAAAGAGAAACTGGCAGATAAAGCAGCTCAGGTCGGGTTTGTTCCGAATAGAAAATCCTTGTTCATGATAGAGGGTGTAACGATGTATTTATCTCAAGAAGCTGTGGAAAGCACTTTTCGTTTTATTTCCGATGTAGCTGGTACAGGGAGTCTGATTGTTTTTGACTATATACACGCAAGTGTGCTGCGGAAAGAGAACAAATACTATGGAGAGAGAAAAATTTATAATACGGTGGCGCAGGTCGGGGAGGAGTGGACGTTTGGTCTCGAAGAAAGCGAGGTCGAGCAATTTCTCGGCAAGTACGGATTCCGGAAAAAAGACCATAACAGCGCACACGAACTAGAAGAAAGATTTTTCAGGAATACGTAGGGCTCTATCGTGGGCAAAGTCAATGGCACCCACGCGATTTTCACCGGTATTAAAATATAAGCCTATCTTTCGGAAATGCAATAAGAATTGAATTCTGCCACCTGTGCGACAAAGTAGATTGTTCAAAGTTGTAAACTGAAAATAAACTTACTGTCAACTTCTGGATACAAAAGTGCAATTAGTTCGAGTCCGGCGGTGGGCGGTACTGTATGGTAGACAGAACTAGGGCGTTTGAGCTTAGATTCAATTTGACAAATAGAAAAATCTGAACCATAATAGTTGCAGCCCTTTTTCTTACCTAATGCTTATGATATATTAGATTGAGATTTATCAGCTTGGTTTGGTCAGACGATGTCTATGATTACGATTGAAAGTATGACGTCAGTTTCTAAAGACGATTTACCGGAAGCAGCGGAGAAGTTTACCAAAAACGACATCACGCAGCTTGTAGAGTGGCTGTCCTTTAAAGACGATGACATCAGGTATCAGGCATTCCTTCTTCTTCAAAGCAGGTCTCAATTTTACGATGATGTTTACCCTTCTGGGATCCATTCCACGATAAGCTCAAAAGCGAAAACTCTTATCAGAGAAGTATTGGGCTGATGCTTATTGCCGAGAATTCGAAATGGGATTCCAAAGGCAGGATGGAAGTTACCATTGATGATTATCTTGAACTTTTAAACGACGAAAAACCCGTCACGATACGGCAGTGTGTTCAATCGTTGGGTAAAATCGTAAAACATAAACCTGGATTAAGTGAAAAAATAGCCGGTCGGCTTATTTTGTTTAATCTAATGTCTGTTAAAGAGACTATGCGTAAATCTATATTGTGTGATATACTAAGTGTCCTTCTTTTAATCCGCAAAGGACTCAAAACAGACACATTAGAAATCTTTATCAGCAGGGCGCTGTCAGGTGATATCCTGGATAAGAAGTCAAAAAAGCAGATTGAAGCGCTTTTATAAAGGGTACTCCCCGGAGGGGTGATTAGAATGAAAAATATTTGCACACTGATTGCGGTAAGAAATATGGACAAATCAAAGCAGTTTTATCATGATGTTTTAGGACTAGACGTTACCTCTGATTTTGGAGCAAATGCTGTCTTAACCGACGGTATTGCACTGCAGACTGTTGATACTTGGAAAGAAATTATTCACAAACAGGATGAGGAAATTACATTTAAAAACAATGCCTGCGAGCTGTATTTTGAAGAAGATGACATAGATGCTTTTGCTGCGAGGCTTAAAAGTATAAAAAATATCGAGTATGTTCATCCTCTCTTCGAACAACCGTGGGGTCAGAGAGTAGTGCGTTTCTATGATCCGGATAAGCACCTCATTGAAGTCGGTGAAAATATGAATCAGGTTGTCCGGAGGTTTATTGACAGTGGACTTTCAATTGAAGACACTGCTGCGCGTATGGATGTACCAGTGGACTATGTGAGCTCATGCTTAGCGTAAAAAGCTCAAGAGAGAATACGAAGCCATTAAACCCGGATATAAGCCACTATCCGATTCCTGGAGAGTAGTCGCATAGTTATATCGCTGCATATTGTTGCATTGTTTTAAAAGCAATGGTGAGTGGTATTGGACTCGATACAGCGGTTTTTCTATAACTTTTAGGCGCTAAGTACTAATTAAGTATATTGTAGGGTCACTAGAACTTTCGATCATAAACATAATTAATCACTTAAACAGAAACTTACTTCGAAGTCCTCAAAAGTTCTACCTATTGATACCTCAGCTCCACCACTCTACCCCTCCGGGATTTACGACACCTACCCCTTGTCCCTGCCGCGCATCCCGGTGTTCGAATCCCTCCAGCTCCACCACTCTACCCCTCCGGGATTTACGACACCTACCCCTTGTCCCTGCCGCGCATCCCGGTGTTCGAATCCCTCCAGCTCCACCAAACCACCCCTCCGGGATTTACGAAGCCTGCCACCTTTTCCCACCGCACCTCCCGGCGTTCAGGACATCTTTCACCTTATCCCCGCTACCTAGAAATACTTAGGCTATTGGCGAAATCGATATATTAGCGTATAATGGGGAACTAATTCGGGGATGTAATATAAGATGACGATGGACAACACCGAAAAACCAGAGAAGACGACAGAGCCGGAAAACACGGTAGTGCCGGAAATCGCACCGGAGCCGGAAACACCCCCTGCAGGACCGGGCAAAGAGCCGATGAGCCCGCGCCGGCGGCAGTTCATCGCCATTTCCCTGCTGGCGGCGGTTATCATCATCAGCGTGGGCGGCTCCCTGCTGCTCATTTTCAACTGGGAGTACGTAGAAGAGCTCCAGAACAAGGGGCTTTTCGGGCTTTTCGTCGTCTCCCTGTTCGCCGGCTCGCCGATACCGATACCGACCCCGAGCATGATTCTGACCTTTACCATGGGCAGTCTGCTCAACCCGGCGCTGGTGGGCTTTGTCTCCGGCATCGGCAACGGCATCGGCAACGCTTTTATCTACTGGAGCGGCCGCGGCGGGGTGGAGTTTTTCAGGAGCTTTTCCGTTCCCGACGAGAAAGGCGAGCCCAAGTCGCGCATCGGCCGCTTTTTCAAAAGGCTGGATATAGCCGGGCGGCTTAACCGCTCCCCGTTCAAGGTGCTGCTCTCCGTTTTCCTGCTCTCCATCTACCCCAACCCCGTGCTCACCCCCATGATTGTGGGCATGGGCGCGTCGCGCTTCAACTTCACCCGTTTCTTCATCGCCATCTGCGCCGGCAAGACCGTCCAGAGCATGCTCCTGTCCTACCTGGGTTATTTCGGGCTGCGTTCTTTCCTGCGCTACCTGGGCGTCTTCGATATGCCCTAGGTCTTTCTTCCCACCCAATACCCTCGCCGAATCCCAAATTCTAATATCTAAATTCTAAAAAATTTTAGGATTTCGGATTTCGTGCTTAGGATTTTTAACCCCCTTTTGGTTGTGCGTAACTGATTTTTTTGACCAATTCCCGTAAATTGGAACGGGTCGAGGCTGGCGGCAGTATGGACATATCTAGTGCCGAGTATTAGAATAATCTAAAGGAGGAGCTGGCCCGTCCTTTCCGGCCTGTGTCCGAAATGGAGGGAAGCACCAACGTTATCGGCAAGACCAGAATTCTGACCGTCCTCTTGGCCGTGATTTTGGCGCTCTGTTTCAGCCTACTGTCGGCTTTTCCGGCGGCGGCAGACAGCGCTAGCTGCTTCGTCTCCACCGATGGCGACAACACCAACGACGGCTCTTCCTGGCAGAACGCCTGGCGTGACATACAGTACGCCATCGACCAGTGTGAACTCGGGGCTACCGTCAGCGTGGCGGCGGGCACTTACCACGAGAACATTACCCTCAAGGACGGCGTCTCGCTGCTTGGCGCCGGCGCCGACGTTACCACCCTTGACGGCGGCGGCAACGGCACCGTGGTTACCGCCGGGGGCGTGGGCGCGGAGACCCGTTTCGAGGGCTTTACCATCACCAACGGCGACGCCGGTAACGGCGGCGGCCTGCACTGCGAAGGCTCGGCGCTGGCCATTACCGACTGCGTTTTTTCCTCGAACGCGGCGACCTACGGCGGCGCTATCTACAACCGCGGCGGCTCGACGCTGACGCTGACCGGCTGCGTTTTCTCCGCAAACGCGGCGACCTACGGCGGCGCTGTCTATAACTATCACTCCTCGCCGGTGATTACCGCCTGTAGCTTTTCGGATAACTTTGCTGACAAGCGCGGCGGGGCCGTTTACAACTACGATAACTCGCTGCCGACGCTGGCCAACTGCCTCTTTACGGCCAACGTGGCCGACGACCGCGGCGGCGCCGTTTACAACTACAACTCCGCGCCCGCTGTCACCGGCAGCACCTTTGCCGGAAACGAGGCCATCCTGGGCAGCGGCCTGTGCAACGACGGCTCGCTGCCCGCTATAAGCAACAGCATACTCTGGGACAGCGGCCAGGAGATATATAACGTCCTTTCCTCACCCAACGTCAGCTACTGCGACGTCCTCGGGGGCTATGACGGCGAGGGCAACATTAACACCGACCCCCTCTTCGCCGACGCGGCGGCGGGCGACTACCGCCTCTCCCCGGAGTCTCCCTGCCTCGACGCCGGCGCTAACGCCCTGGTACCCGAGGGACTGGACACCGATTTCGAGGGCGACCCCCGCGTCATGGACGGCGACGGTGACGGCACCGCCACGGTGGATATGGGGGCCGACGAGTATTATTTTGAGCCGCCCAACCGTCCTCCCCTCGCCCCCGCCTCCCCCTCTAGTGACGGGGAGGGTAATTTCAGCTGGAGCTTCGCCGACCCCGACGGCGACAGCCAGGGCGCCTACCGCATCCTGGTGGCTTCCGTTGAGGCCAATCTGGCGGCGGACAACGGCGATGTCTGGGACTCGGGCAAGGTCGAGAGCGAGGCCGGTGAGGCTAACGCCGACTTAAGCCTGGCCGCCGGCCGGACTTACTACTGGGCGGTCAAGGCCTGGGACAGCGACGGCGCCGAAGGTCCCTACTGCTCACCGCAACAGTTTACCGCTCCGGAGGCGGAGCCCGACGGCGTTATCGCCAGCACCGAACTGACGTTGCCCGATGACGGGCAGGTTATCGGGGACATAGTGACCATCGGTATCATGGTCACCAATACCAGCGGTTCTGCCGGCGACTACAGGGTAATCCTGAAGGTGGGCGACGAGGTCAAGGCGACCAAGGAGCTGACGCTGGGCGTCGGCGCCAGCGAAAGCGCCACCTTTAACGTGCCCGGCAAGGAGGCCGGCGACTACACCGTTTTCATCGAGGGGGTCAACGGCAGCTTCACCGTAACGGCGCCCCAGGTGGTGGTTGAGCCGTCCGATAGTTCGATGCGGTGGCTGGTGGTGGGCGCCATCGTGGCGGTGGTGGTGGTGTTGTGCCTGGTCCTCTTTTTCTTCGTCATCAAGAAGCGGACGCGCTGGGCGGTTTATTTCTGGTTCCGCTAAGTCCCCACCCCCCGATTTTTATCTATTCCCGCCCGCCACCCTTTAGGGTATAGGGGGCGGTGCCCCCTAAAACCCCCCAGAAATAAGAGCTATATGAGGGTTTAACCCTTGTAGGGTGGGTCTTGGGTGGGAAGAAAAGCCAGGGAGGGGTGGTGTGGAATTTCTCTTATTCCGCCATGGCGCGGTGGTGGGGTATCTGGTGGGGGATGAGCGAGTGGGGCTTTTCCTGGCCGTGGGCTTCCATCAACTTGGCGTCGCCCATGATTTCCGTGGGCTCGCCGTCGCTGACGATTTTACCCTCGTCGAGCAAAATAACGCGCTCGCATACCTCCAGGACCAGCTCCAAATCATGCGAGGCGACCATGATGGTCTCGCCGGACGACTGCAAAAGCTGAATGAGGCGGCGGCGGGAGCGGATGTCCAGGTTGGCGCTGGGCTCGTCGTACATCACCAGCTGCGGGCGCATGGCCAGCACGCTGGCTACGGAAACGATGCGCTTCTCGCCTTCGGAAAGGTGGTGGGCCGGGCGCTCGGCGAAGCGGCTGGCGCCCACCGTGGCCAGTGCCTCTTCGACCCGCTTTGCCACCTCTTCTTTGGACAGCCCCATGTTCTGCGGCCCGAAGGCGACGTCCTCTTTCACCGAGGGGCAGAAGAGCTGGTCGTCGGGGTTCTGGAAGACCAGCGCCGCCCGGGGGTTGAACTTGCCCGCGGCCACGGGCTTGCCCAATAATGAGACTTCCCCCGCCTTGGGCTTGAGCACGCCGCAGATGGTCAGAAATAGGGTGGTCTTGCCCGCCCCGTTGGGCCCGATGATGCCCACCCTTTCCCCGGCCCCGACCTTGAAGCTGACGTCCTTGAGGGCTTCGGGGTTATCGGGATAGGCAAAGCTCAGGTTTCTGACGCTGACTACCGCCCCGTTGGCCGCAACATTGTCCATGGTATCAATTTAGTATAGCGGCAATATTGTGTCCGAGCAAGACGTCGGCGCTGACCAGGACGGCGGCGGTAGTGATAATCACTACAAGCAGTACGATGTCGCTGGGGCGGGAGTGGAACTCGGCGTTGACCGGCAGCGCCTGCCCGTAGCCCCTCACTATCATGGCGCGGTAGACCCCCTCGGAGCGCTCGTAGCTGCGCACCAGCAGGCTGCCGCTGAGCCAGGCGAAGGTTTTTAAGCCCCCCGGGCTCAAGCGGCGGTGGCGGAAGCCGCGCAGCTTCATGGCCGTCATCATCCGGCTCAGGTGCTCCCCCAGCTCGTTCAGGTAGCGAAAGGAGAGCAGCGCCATGTCGGCCATAATCAGGGGCAGCCCCAGCGCCCGCATCGCCTTGAGGCTGGTGAGGAGGGGAGTGGTGCCGAGCAGGGTAATGCCGGCGGTGACGATACAGGCGAATCTAACGGCGATTTGAAAGGCCGCCAGCAGCCCCTCCTCACGCAGCGACAGGGGACCGAGGCTCCAGAGGACCTCGGTCCCGGAGACAAAGGGTAGGATGAGGACGATAACCAGAATGATGAGCGAGGGCACCCGCAGCCAGCGGCCGATGAAACGGGCGGGCAGCCCGGAAACGGTGTACATAAGGGCGGTGAGGGCCAGCATGGCCAGCAGCAGGCGCAGGTCGCAGATGTAGGAAAAGGCGAATATCAACACCAGCAGCCCCACCAGCTTGAAGCGGGCGTCCCAGCGGTGGAAGGGCGAGTCCAGCTCGGCGTACTCGTCTATTTCCAGTCTCATAGGTTGCTCAGCATGGTGGGTCTCACCCGCCGCAGGAAGACGACCATGAAGGCGGTGATGACCCCCTCGATAGCCATCACGGGCAGGTGGGCGATGGCCAGCGTATAAATGGCGGCGCGCTCGGTGGCCACGTTCAGCTCGGCGGGCATCCAGAGGAGCAATACGGCCACGAAAAGCCCCACCGATATCCCTATGGCCACGAAACCGGCGATGAAGCCTAAGATGCCGTCCTTGCGCGGGCTTTCTTTATTACCAATATGCCTCAGGCGGAAGAGCCAGGCGGCAATCAGGGCCGGCAGCCCCATGATAATGGCGTTGACGCCCAGCGTGGTCAGCCCCCCGTGGCCGAACATCACCGCCTGGAAAAAGAGGCCGATGAGTATGGCCGGGAAGGCGTAATAATCCAGTAAAACGCCCATCAGCCCGTTCAGCACCAGGTGCACGCTGGTGGGCGGGATGGGGATGTGAATCAGCGAGACGACGAAGAAAGCCGCCGTCATCAGCGAAGCCTTGGGGATGCCTTGGCGCGCGTCTTGCTTCTGCCTTATCTTGCGCAGGGTGTACCAGGTCGTCACCGCCGTGGCCGCGTAGCCGGCAGCGGTGACAGGCACGGGCAGGATGCCGTCGGGTATGTGCATCAGGCGCGCCGCCTTCTGCGGAAGTAGAGCGCCGTGCCCACGCTGCCCCAGACGACGCAGGCGGCCATGAGGGCGATCTGGAGCCAGCTGTAGCCGCCCACGCCGCCGCTGGAGGCGCTACCCTCGCCGACGGGGATGTGCACGATGCCGCCGTGCCCGGCCAGGCGCACCTGGACGTCCCAGGTGCCCGGCCTGGAGGTGTCGGGGGTGAAGCTGAAGCGCCCCTCGTCGTCGCAGACGCCGGTAAGCCAGGGCGTCGACGGCTCGTCGGGGGAGTAGACGGCTACCTGCGCCCCGGCCATGGGCGTGCCGGTGTCGTATTCAGCCACTATGGTAATCTCGACGTCGCTGGTATATTCGATGTGGACGCCGTGCGCCAGCGCCGGCGCCGGCAAAGCCAGAGACAGCACCAGCGCCACGATAACGGCGGCGATAGCCTTCCATTTTTTCATGGCGGGCTCCTTTTTTAAGGAAACGAGGCTATTCCTGGCATTCGCAGTGGCAGTGGCCTTCGCCGACATGCCCCAGGTGCATCTCGGCCATGATAATCACGGACTGGCCCGTGCCTCCCTGGGCGAAGGGGGCGAAGCCGACGGCGGCCGCGTTAAGCTCGTCGTCCAGCGGTAAATCGCCGTCGCCGAAGATGTGGTCGAAGTGGAAGGTCATCTCCAGGTCGGCGGTGCCGTCCTCTTCCAGGATGCCCTTGCGCACGTCACCGACGTAGTCGCCGCAGTCATAGGTGCAAACCTCTTCGACGTTGATGGTGAAGTCTATCGTCTCGCCGTCCTTCTCGGCGGTGCCGATCATAACCAGGGAATAGCCGTTAGCCGCCCCCGAGGTGGCCTTGGCCATCTTCCAGGAGATGGCGTTATAGCGGCCTACGGCCGCATCGGAAACAGTGCCCACCAAAAGCGGGTCGGCGTCGGCGCCGCCCTCGGCCAGATCAATGGTGAAGGGCCCGCCCAGGTTCGCCCTTGCCGTAGATTTGATGACGACGTCGGTGGTCGGGTCGAAGGGCGGGTCGGTCTGGTAGGCCTCGATGTCGGTCAGGGTGATGTAAACGTGGTCGAACTGGATGCTCCAGCCGTCCATAGAGACAAAGCCCTGGCGCACGAAGTCCTCTCCGTTGGCGTAAAACTCCAGCGTTCCCGTGGCGCCGCCGCAGCCGACAAAGGCCATGACCAGTAGCAGCAGGGGAACGATAGCCAGTACAATTCTTTTTTTCATGGGTACCTCCTTAAAGTTTGTTTTAGTCGTCGCGGCGCTCTAGTTCAGCGAGGGATGGGGACCTCTGGCCGGCCCCGTTTCCCCCCGCTCCAGCCGCCGCTGGTAGTAAATTCCGAGTAACATTTCGGCGAATTCCCGGACGCCGTCCATATCGGGCCAGTCGAGCACTTTGCGGAAACCGCAGGGAGTATCCGCTGCCATCCACAGGGTGGCCGTTCCGTTTTGATGTGACACATCCAGTCTGAAGTGAGTCATCTTTAACCTCCCTTCGTTCTGATTCCCCCGGCGACGGACGCCCCTTGCAAAAGGATGCACTTGCGACTGGTCGCATTGTTATGGCAAAAAAATATATGGGTTTTCCGCTGGTTCACCTGGAGCCGGTCTTACGGCGGCACTCCTCGCAGAGCCCGCTCATCACGATATGCTTGAAATCGACGCGAAAGCCGTACTCCTCGCCGATGGTCTTTTCCGCCGGGGCGAAAACGCCGTCGTCACAGTCGATGGACTTGCCGCATTGGGTACAGACCAGATGATGGTGGTGCCCCTCCTCGGGGTGGTGGTAGATGAACTGGTTGCCTAAGGGGCTTTTATAGACGCAGCCGTGCTCCTCCAGCAAATCCAGGGTGCGGTAGATGGTGGACTTGTGCACGCCCGGCATTTTTTCCTGGACGCGGCTGATGATGGTTTCGGCGGAAAGGTGTTCGCCGGTTTCGTGGATAATATCCAGTATCAGCTTACGCTGTGGGGTGAGCTTAAGGCCTTTTTTCTTGAAAGTGGTAATGCAACTCATCGCTATTGCACCTGGTCGTAATTATAAGCCCCAACCCCCGCCCTGTCAATAGCCGGCAGGTGTTTTCCCTCGCGTTTTTCCCGCCACCCGATTTTTATACCTTAAAGTGGGGCGTTGTCTGGAGAAGAGATAGATAGGGGCTGATCTTGCTTGCGCTCTAACTAAAGCCATTTGCCGAGCCACTCCAGCATTTTGGAGGGCCTGTCCTGAAAATAGCTATAAGATTCGAAACGGTGGGTCGTATCTTCAATCCAGAAGAACTCTTTGGGGTTATCCGGAGTGTTGGCGTAGAAGCCCTGGATGTCGCTTAGTTCGGTCCAGGGGTCGTTTCTGGCCTGGACGTAGAGGGTGGGCACCTTTATATCCTTCACGTATTTTTTAGGCGACATTTCCCCCAGAGGATGAGCGCCGCGCCAGACCACGAACTGCTTGATCATGGGCAAAAAAAGTTTCACTCCGATGGGGGTAAGCAGGCGCTTGGTGTAGGTTCTGATGAACACCTCCATGGAAATCGGCTGGACGGCGAAAAGACACTTAACCTTTTTAAAGGCGCCGGGCTCCCGGCTCATGGCGATTATGGTCGAGTTGGCCCCCATACAGAAAGAGACGAAAGCCACGTCCATGTCCTTTAGTTTGTCGCTTTCCCTTATGTAGTTCAGGACGGCGACCACGTCTTTATATTCTTCCAAGCCTACGCCGGCGATACCTTTGTTCGGGTCGGAGCCGCTTTCGCCGTGGTTGCGAAAATCGAACATCAAGACCCAGTAGCCGGCTTTATGCAGGTGCTGGGCCGTCTTTAAAAACTCCACCTCTTTATCATAAAGTCTGGTCCAACTTTTATACTGGACGGTCGAGCCGTATTTGCTCAGGCCCCCGACATGGGTCATTATCACCAGCTTATCCAGAGAGCCCGGGATGAGCCAGCCCTTAATCTTTACCCCGTCGGCTGTCTGGTACTCTATGTTCTCGAAGTCCATACCGTAGTGGCCGGGGTTTTTGGGAATCGGCTGGCGGTCGAGGTGAATGATGGAACCGGCCAGGAAGTAGCTGAGGGAAAAATAGACCAGGGCGAGAAACAAAATAACAGAAACAACGATTATGGCGATTAACATATTGCCAGTATAGCATAGACTAGAATGGGCGCAAATCTACGGCTGCCGGCCCCGCCCCGGTTTTCTTATCCCTGGTGGTTGAAGCGGACGGCTACGATATCGCCGTCCTGCACCTCGTAGTCGCGCCCCTCGAGACGCTGGCGCCCCGCTTTGGCGATAGCCGCCTCGCTGCCCAGCTCGATGAGGTCTTCGTAGCGGAAGACCTCCATGCGGATGAACCCCTTTTCCATGTCCGTGTGAATCTTGCCGGCGGCCACCGGGGCCTTGTCCGTCTGGCGGCAGGTCCAGGCGCGCACCTCGTCCTCACCGGTGGTGAAGAAGTTGATTAGCCCCAGCCTCTTGTAGGCGGCGCTGAGGAGACGCTCCACCGAGGACTCTTTAAGCCCGAGTTCCCGCAAAAACTCCGGCCTTTCCTCCGGGCTCAGCTGGCTGATGTCGGCTTCGTCTTTGCCGCAGACGATAATGACTTCCGTGCCTTCGTCGTCAGCCGCTTTTTCCAGCGCCTTCACCGGGCGGTTATCGGCGTCGGCTATGGATTTGATGTTGGCGATGTAAAGTACTGGTTTTAGCGAGACGAGGTTGCATTCGCGGATACTGGCCAGCTGTTGCGCGTTCAGGTTTTGCCGCCGCGCCGGGGTGCCCTGCTGAATGGCCGCGTACACCTGCTCGCAGTTGGCGCTGTCCCGGACGGCATCCTTGTCCCCGGAGCGTACCTTCTTGGTCAGGCGGTTAATCTTGTTCTCCAGGGTGCGGCTGTCGGCGACCATCAGCTCCAGGTCGACCGTCTCGATGTCCCGTACCGGGTCTATCGCCCTGGACTCGGCGGGAATGCCGTCGTCCTCGAAGCAGCGCACCACGTGCAACAGGGCCTCGACGTCCTTGATATGCCCCAGCAACCGTGAGCCTTGCCCGTTGCCCTGGGGGTCCGGTCTCAGCCCGGGGATGTCGACCACTTCCACCGTGGCCGGCACCACCTTCTGCGGGCGGTACATTTCGGCGAGTCGGTTGAGGCGCGGGTCGGGCACGTTGACGATGGCCCGGTTCATCTCGGAGCCGTTATAGCTGGATACCCCCGCCGCCGTGATGGCGTTGAAGATAACCGTCTTCCCGGAAGCGGGCAGGCCTACCAGGCCGCAGCTTAATCCCACAAGTGTATCCTTTCTCTAAAATGCGTACGGCAACCTGAAAAGCGGCTTCAATCGGAAAAAACTGAAGGCGAGTCTTTCCTGCGGTACGTGTCAGTTAGCGGAGTGTAGTCACGATAATAGTATATATCGGCGGAGCGCTATTTACAATTTTGTTTTTTGTCATTGCGAGGAGTCCTTCTCGGAAGGACGACGAAGCAAATCGCCATCGATTCCATCTTTCCTATGCTATACTGTTTTGAGTATGAAAAGAGAGACTCCTTTAAAACCCGCTTTTGTTTTCGCTGACGAGTCTGGTAAGTTATCTGATCCTAATGAGGATTTGGTTATACTTACGGCGTTGATAATATATGGCACGAAGACGGCGCAGGTAAGCGCTCACTTCGACCATTTGAAGAATCTCGTTGCCAAGTGGGGAATTGATACTGATGACCCTAAATTTGAATTTCATTCAGAAGAAATCTTTAACCGTAGAGAACGATGGCGAAATTTATCCGATGAAAAGATAGAAAGATTGGCAAAGTTTTTGAGAAATTCGGTAAGGGTGCCAGGTCTCTCTTTTGTTGTGGTTTTGATAGACAAACGGAAGAGAGGTTTTGATAGTTTTTTGCAACTGATAAAGCACTCCTACAAAGAGATGTTATCAAATTTTACAGAAGACCAGCTAGCTCGCTACAACAGGCTTTTAGCAGAACATGGCATCAGAAAAGGTATTGGTGAAACAGGGCAAGCTGCTAGTCTGCTTTTTGGATTGACTACTGCTCTTATGCATTGGGAGGGATTCAAAGGGGAAACAAAAGTAATTCCAGATGACCAGTTCCTTAACGGGATAGAAGCTTGGCAGTTTATATATGCTGTCAACTCAGTATTCTTTGACGTTCTATGGTCGATACTTCAGCCCGAACTTGAGAAGGAGCCGACACTACCCAAGTGGTCAAAAAAAGACCCCCCCAAATGGCATCTTGGGTCAACGGTCGATCCAGCTGATTCGAGGGAATACTTTGGTTTACAATTAGCTGACTTCATCGCTTATACCAGCCGAAAAGTTTCAGAATCTGGGGGTGATATTGCATCCCGCTACGCTCTTTTGGGAGATAGGGATTTTGTTTCTATTCCTTTTCGCAACAGTGACGGCGTGAAGGTTATTGTGTCATCGAAACCACGAATAAGGACACGTGTGATACCCTTCGCTGCGAAAAAAAGATGGCGCTGGTTGTTTTATCGTAAGGTTTATTCGAGGTATTAATCTATCCTGCCCCTACTCTCCCCGCCATTGCGCCCCTTCACTAATCTTGCTACAATTAGCCCCAGTAAAATGACGGCTAGCTATAACCCCCAGACAATCGAAAAGAAGTGGCAGCAGCGCTGGGCGCAGGACAGGCTCTACGAAGTGGGCGAGGACTCCCCCAAGCCCAAATACTACGCCCTGACCATGTTCCCCTACACCTCGGGCGACCTGCACATCGGCCATTGGTACGCGATGGCCCCCTCCGACGTCAGCGCCCGGCTGAAGCGGATGCAGGGCTACAACGTGCTCTATCCGATGGGCTTCGACGCCTTCGGTCTGCCTGCCGAGAACGCCGCCATCAAGCGCGGCATTCACCCCTTCACCTGGACGATGCAGAACGTGGAGAATATGCGCCGCCAGCTGAAGAGCATGGGCTCCGTTTACGACTGGAGCCGTGAGGTCATCACCTGCCTGCCCGATTACTACAAGTGGACGCAGTGGTTCTTCCTTAAATTATACGAGCACGGGCTGGCCTACCGGGCCAAGGCGCCGGTGAACTGGTGCCCCCAGTGCCAGACGGTTTTGGCCAACGAGCAGGTTATCGGCGAGGGCGTCTGCGAGCGCTGTGAGACGCCCGTTGTCCGCCGCGACCTGGAGCAGTGGTTCTTCCGCATCACCAACTACGCCGACGAGCTGATGGACTTCGAGGGCATCGACTGGCCGGAAAGAATAAAGATAATGCAGCGCAACTGGGTGGGCAAGAGCACCGGTGCCGAAATCTCCTTCGCCCTGGACCATCCTAATACCGAAGAAAAAGAGATACGGGTCTTTACCACCCGTCCCGACACCACCTTCGGCGTCACCTTCATGGTCTTAGCGCCGGAGCACCCGCTGGTGGCCGAGCTGACCTCCCCCGACAAGAAGGCCGAGGTCGAGGCCTACATCGCCAAGACCCGCCGCCAGACCGAAATCGAGCGCCTGTCTACCGAACGAGAAAAGGACGGCGTTTTCATCGGCGCTTACGTTACCAACCGCCTCAACGGCGAAAAAGTCCCTATCTGGATTGCCGACTACGTGCTGCTGGGCTACGGCACCGGCGCCGTGATGGGGGTGCCCGCTCACGACGAGCGCGACTTCGCCTTCGCCACCAAATACGATATTCCCATCCGGGTGGTGGTGGCTCCCCCCGACTGGGACGGCAAAGACTTAACCGAGGCCTATGTCGAGCCGGGCGAAATGGTCAACTCCGGCCAGTTCGACGGCCAGCCCAGCCCGGAAGCTATCGTTGCCATCACCGACTTCATGGAGGAGAAGGGGTGGGGCCGGCACACCGTCAGCTATCGCCTGCGCGACTGGCTCATCTCCCGCCAGCGCTACTGGGGGGCGCCCATCCCCATGATCTACTGCGACAAGTGCGGCGTCGTTCCCGTCCCCGAAAAGGACTTGCCCGTGCTTCTCCCCGAGGATGCCGAGTTCAAGCCGACGGGAGAGTCGCCCTTGAAATATAACGATAAATTCGTCAATACCAAGTGTCCCAAATGCGGCGCTGCGGCCAAGCGCGAGACGGACACCATGGACACCTTCATGTGCTCCTCGTGGTATTTCCTGCGCTACGCCAGCCCCCGCGACGAGAAGGCCGCCTTCGACGACAAAAAAGTAAAGTACTGGCTGCCCGTCGACCTCTACACCGGCGGCGCCGAGCACGCCGTGATGCACCTCTTCTACGCCCGCTTTTTCACCAAGGCGCTGCGCGACATGAAGCTCATCGACTTCGGCGAGCCCTTCACCCGATTGTTCAATCAGGGCATCATCATCGCCGAGAAGCAGAAGATGAGCAAGTCCAAGGGCAACGTGGTCACCCCCGACGCCTATGTCTCCGAGCTGGGCGCCGACGCCGTGCGCGCCTACCTGATGTTCATCGGCCCCTGGGAGCAGGGCGGCGAGTGGAACGACAGCGGCATCAGCGGCGTCAGCCGCTGGCTCAACCGGGTCTGGAATCTGGTGCTGGGTGGCTATAAACAGGTCGGCAAAGGCGACCCCGCCGAAAAGGAGCGCGCCCTGGCCCGCCTCACCCACCAGACCATCCGCAAGGTGACCCAGGATATCGAACGGCTGCGCCTCAACACCATGGTGGCGGCGCTCATGGAATACACCAACTACCTGACCAAGGTTAAAGAGGAAGCCGCCATCGCCGAGGCCGCCTGGCGGGAATCCATCCAAAGCCTGATGCTGCTCTTAGCGCCCACCGCCCCCCACCTTGCTGAGGAGCTCTGGCAGCAAACGGGCCACGACTACAGCATCCATAATCAGCCCTGGCCGAAATGGGACGAAGCACTGGCCAAGGACGAAGAAATCACGCTGGTCGTCCAGGTCAACGGCAAGCTGCGCGACCGCATCGCCGTGGCCGCCGACATCAACAAGCCCCAGGCGGAGAACCAGGCACTGGCCAGCCCCAAGGTCAAGGCCCACACCCAGGGCCGCAAGATTATCAAGGTCATCTACGTTCCGGGCAGGTTAGTTAATATAGTGGTGAAATAGCCATGAAAATCGCTTTTATCGGCGGGGGAAATATGGGGGAAGCCATGCTGGCGGCGGTGCTCAACAATCTGCCGGCGCCCCATAACATCTCGGTGAGCGATATCAGCGACAGCCGCTGCGCCCGTATCGAGCAAAAATACGGCGGTGGCTGCGGGGCTACGACTCTGACCACGACCAGCCGTAACCTCGACGCTATCGCCGGCAAGGACGTCATCATCCTGGCCGTCAAGCCCCAGAATCTTTCCGACGTTATGCAAGAGTTAAAGGGCGAGATTGTCTCCAACCAGCTCGTGCTGTCCATCATCGCTGGTGTTACCGTCGCCACCATATCCCAAGGCTTAAACCATCAGGCCGTCGCCCGCGCCATGCCCAATACCCCCGCCCAGGTCGGCGAGGGGATGAGCGTCTGGACGGCCACCGACGCCGTCACCGAAAAGCAAAAGAAGGCGGCCAGGGACATTCTGGGCGCGATGGGTAAGGAGATTTACGTCAGTGACGAGGCTGACATCGACAGGGCCACGGCGGTAAGCGGCAGCGGCCCCGCCTATTTCTTCCTGATGGTCGAGGCGCTGGTCGAAGCCGCCGTCGCCATCGGGCTGCCCGCCGATACGGCCCAGGAATTAGTCCTGCAAACTATGCTCGGCTCGGGCAAATTCATCGAAGCTTCGGGCGAAAGCCCCGCCGAGCTACGCAAAAAAGTGACTTCCCCCGGCGGCACCACTGCCGCCGCTCTGGAGCAGTTCGACAGGGGGGATTTCAGTGCGCTGGTCAAAAAAGCGGTTGCAGCCGCCTACGCGCGCGCCCGGGAGCTGGGTAAATAATGAACTGGCTGGATGTCGTCATAATAGTGGTGGTGGCGGCGGGTACCTTGGGAGGGCTCATTGTCGGCCTTATTACCGCCGCCTTCTCCCTGGTGGGGATAATACTGGGCATCTTCCTGGCCGGGCGCTACTACCTGGCCCTCTCCCAGCACCTCGGTTTCATGCCCAGCGACGGCGCCGCCCAGGTACTCGCCTTCGTCATTATCCTGGTGGGGGTGATGCTCGTCGCCCTGTTGCTGGCTTTTGTCTTGCGCCGATTCTTATCGGCGATTAAGCTGGGCTGGATAGACCGTCTCGGCGGCGCCGTGATGGGGCTGGTGACGGGGTCGCTGATTTGCGCCGCCGTGCTGGCGCTGTGGGCTAAGTTCGCCGGCGCCGGCGATAGCATCACCGGCTCGGCGCTGGCGTCGGTGATGCTGGAGCACTTCCCCGTCGTGCTGGGGCTGCTCCCCGACGAGTTCGACGCCGTGCGCGCTTTCTTCCAGCCGCCTAGCCCAGGGCCTTAAACTTATCCTTGAGTGCCCTGACCACGTTCTCGGGGACGAGGTCCTGGATTTTGCCGCCCAGGCTGGCGGCTTCCTTGAGCAGGCTGGAGCTGAGGAACTGGTACTCCACCCGCGACATCAAGCAGACGAACTCCAGTTCGGGATAGAGCTTTTTGGTCATCATGGCCATGTCGAACTCACGCTCGAAATCGGCGCTCATGCGCAGCCCCCGTACCATGGCGATGGCGTTCATCTTCCTGGCGAAGTCAACGGTCAGCTCCCCGAAAGAGGTCACCTCGATTTTGGGTTGGTCGGCGGTGGCTTCCTTTATCAGCGCCACCCTCTCCTCGGCGTCGAAGAGGAGGGGCTTGTTGGGGGTCTCGAAGACGCCCATGATGAGCTTGTCGAAAAGTTTGGCGGCTCTGACGGCGATGTCGAGGTGTCCGTTGGTCACGGGGTCGAAGGTGCCGGGGTAGATAGCAATTCTCAAGATTCGCCCTCCTTTTGGTATATTGCGATGAAACTGTCGCCGTGGCGGCGCTCTTTGAGCATGGCCAGGGGCGGGTAGCTCTGTTGCAGGCTGAGGTGGGGTGAATGCGTCACCACGACTATGGTGTCACTGCCGACCAGTCGGGAGGTCGCCAGCTGTTGTATCGTTTGGCCGATAGTCTCGTCGGCGTAGGGCGGGTCCATCACGATGATATTGTACTCCCCCTCCAGAAAGTCGAGCGCTCTCAATACGCTTTGGCAGTAGACGTGCGCCCGGTCGGCGAGTTTCGTTTTTTCCAGGTTTTGCCTGATTATACTACAACAACGGGGTTGCTGTTCAACAAAGTCCACCCAGCCGGCTCCCCGCGACAGGGCTTCGATGCCCAGCGCCCCGCTCCCCGAGAAAAGGTCGAGCACCCTCGACCAGTCTTGGGCAAGCCCTTCCAGTATGGAGAACATGGCGCCCCGCACTAAGTCCGTGGCGGGTCGGGTGCCCGTGTTTTTGGGCACTTTGAGGTGATGCCCCTTGGCGCTGCCGGCGATAACCCGCATCATTCATCTATGATATTGGGTTACGCCGCCGAGGTCAATAACCGCGGCTTGGGACTAGCCGTTGCTACCGGTCACGGCCTGCAGGACGGCCAGCAGCCGTTCGGGGTGGTCGGAGCCGATGAGGTATTTCTTGCCGCCGGCGGTGGTGATTTTAACCCCCCGGTTGCCGCGCAGGTAATAGGCCGTCATCTCCCGGTTCCAGCGTATGCCGTAGCCGCCGAAGTCCTTGAGCGGGGAGAACTCATGCATGCTGAAATCGGCTATCTCCGCTATCTTCAGCTTGAACACCCTGATGCCGACCAGTCCCCAGCGAATACTAATCTCCTGAGGAGTGACCAGGGTGCGCTGGCCGCCGTAGGGGATAACGAGGGCAAGGCCGACAACGATGAGCATGATGGAAACCCAGGGCGCGCTGAACCAGGAGGGCACCGCCGACCCCAGCATGATTAAGGGTAGCGCCGTGGAAAGCAGGGTGATGTAGGCCGGGTTCTGGCTGTCCCAGAAGACGAAAGAGGCGCGGTTCTTGAGGCGTTCCTGGAGCTCCTCTTTTAGAGCCCGGTTTTCCTGGGCCACCAGCTTCTGGGGGGAGGGGCGGTAGGGGCGGGCCATCTCCACTAGAACGCCCAGCACCACGGCCCCGCCGCAGAACCAGCCGAAGTAGTCCCAGGGAAAGGCGAAGCTCTCGCCGCCGCCGCGGATAGTCATCAAATAGCCGAAGCCGATGCCGACCATAGCGCCGACGACGACCTCGTCCATCAGGGAGAGCCAGTTGAAGCTTTTGGCCTTCTCCTGTTTGACCCAGAGCTCGTCGAGGAAGGCGGAGAGCAGGATGAAAAACAGCGACAGACCGATGGTTATCCCGAAAACCTCCCAGGGGGAGCCGTATCTATCGGCCTGGCCGCCGAAGCCGAAGTGCACCGGCGCCTCGGCGGGAAGCGGCAGCGACATAATCAGGTAAACGACCAGTACCACCAGCGCCGCCACGGCGGGAAGGTGCGTCCACAACGGGTGGGTAATTTTTCTTTTTTCCATGTTTTGACTCCTCTAGGTCTTCTTGTAATCCTTCAGCTCTTCCAGCTGCCGGGTGAAAAGCTTGAGCAAATCGTCGGGGGAAAACCCCGTCAGAAAGGCGTCGGTGATAAGCTCTTTTATTTTTAGCTTGAAATCGGCCTCCACTGCCTCCGTAACCGCCGCCGGCTTTAAACGGGCAATCCTGGCCCGGCGGCCCAGGCGCAGGTTGACGATGCCCTGGTCGCGCAGCTTGAGGTAGGCGCTGCGTACCGTGTGCATATTGACCCCCAGGCTGTCGGCCAGCTCCCTTACCGAGGGCAGCTCGTCCCCCGGCCGCAGGCTGCCCTTAAACACCTGCTCCTTGACCTGGTTTATAATTTGCAGGTATATCGGGTGGCTATCCTGCTCGTTTAATGAAATCCACATCCGAAATCAGCCTGTACTATTATAGTGATAATATAACACTTATAACAGTCAATGTCAAGGGAATGGCGTGGCGAAAACCCCGGGTTGGCAGGGTCGGGCCGGAAAAAAGGCAGAAAAACTCTCCTCCCTGATGCGTAAAATCACCTAAGTAAAATCTCCCTTTACGCTCTCAAAAATGCTTGCTCTGAAAATATTGAGTGTGCTATACTGGATGCCGTCACTGAGAGCTTTTAGGAGGTATCTCATTGCTGGCAAATTTCGGCTACATCGGCTTACTCCTGATAGTCGCTATCTTATTTGCCGCCACCACCTTGCTCCTCCCCTTTTCTTTGAGTTTACCCTCCCGGCTGGAGCACTATTCCCGCAAGTTCCGTGACTACGTCCAGACCCGCTGCCCGTTTCTGGCCCGGTTTATTCCCCGCTGTCCCACCCTGCCCAAGTTCATGCAAATCGTGCCCTATAACCCCACCGCCGTTAAGGGCGACCCCTTCGAGTGCGGCCTGGAGACCATCGGCGAGAGCTGGGTACAGTTCAACTTCCGTTACTACTTCTACGCCCTGGTCTTCATTGCCCTCGACGTGATGGTGGTCTTTCTCTACCCCTGGGCGGTGCAGCTGCGGGGCCTGGGCTTTGCCGGGCTGGGCGCCATACTCGTTTTCATCGCCATCATCGTCGTCGGCTATATCTACGCCTGGAATAAGAAGGTTCTGGAATGGAAATAGACGAAATCTACTCCCGCGACGAGGTCGATAAGGCCGAGGGCAAACGGATAAACGAGCTGATTGCCCGCAGCCAGGGCATTATCTCCGACCCCGACCAGTGGCTTGACGAAGAGCTGAAGCGCAACGTCATGGTGACCACGGTGGACGCCGTGCTCGGCTGGGCGCGGCGCACCTCGCTCTGGCCGGTGGTCTGTTTTCCCGCCTGCTGCGCTTTCGAGTTCATCACCACGGCCGCTTCCCGTTTCGATATCTCCCGCTTCGGCATGGAGATTATCCGCGCCTCCCCCCGCCAGGGCGACCTCATGATTACGGCGGGGACGTTGACCTGGAAGATGGCGCCCCAGGTAAAGCGCATCTACGACCAGATGGCCGAGCCCAAGTGGGTCATCGCCATGGGCGCCTGCGCCATCAGCGGCGGTATCTTTCGCTCGTCCTACAGCGTGGTGCCGGGCTACAACCATATTATTCCGGTGGACGTCTATCTCCCCGGCTGCCCGCCCCGCCCCGAGGCGCTGCTGCACGCCATCCAGATGCTGCACAAGAAAATAGGCAGGCGTAGTATTATCGAAGAGGGTAAATAAGAAATGACGACCGCCCTGGCTCCGGCTAAGATAGCCAAACAGCTGGCCAAGAAGTTCCCCGACGCCGTTATCGAGGCGGGGCCCGGCGGGCTTTTGCTCGAAAGCGAAAAACTGCTGGCGGTGATGGAGCATCTCAAGACGTCGCCCGACTTGGACTTCAGCTATCTCAACCACGTCACCGGCGTCGATTACTACGACTATTTCGAGGTGGTCTACCAGCTCACCTCTTTAAAGCATAACCACGGGCTGGCGCTCAAAGTGCGCTGTTACGACCGGGAAAAGCCCGTTTTGCCCTCGGTCACCGGCCTCTGGCAGGGAGCCGACTTACAGGAAAGGGAGATTTTCGACCTGCTCGGCATCGGTTTCGAGGGACACCCCAACCTGAGGCGCATCGTCCTCTGGGAGGGCTTTAAAGGACACCCGTTGAGGAAAGATTACCTATGACGACGACCCGGGAAATATCGCTTAATCTCGATACCGAACCCTTCGTGGTCAACTTCGGACCCGCCCACCCCAGCACCCACGGCGTCTTCCGCATGCTGACCACGCTCGACGGCGAGGTCATCGTCGATATGGAGCCCGTTTTCGGCTACCTCCACCGCGGCCTGGAAAAGCTGGCCGAGGAGCGCACCTGGGGCGGTTGCATCCCCCTCACCGACCGGCTCGACTACCTGGGCGCGATGGCCAACAACTTCGCCTACTGCCTGGCCGTGGAGAAGCTGGCCGGCATCGAGGTCCCCGAGCGCGCCGAGTACATCCGGGTCATCATGGCCGAGCTGCAGCGCCTGGCCAGCCACCTCTGCGCCGTCGGCTTCTTCCTCAACGACTGCGGCGCCTTCCAGACCCCCGTCGTCTACATGCTCCGCGAGAGAGAGAAAATCTTAGACCTCTTCGACATGGTCTGCGGCCAGCGCCTTACCTACAACTACATGCGGGTGGGCGGCGTCAGCCAGGACCTGCCCGACGAGTTCATACCCGCCTTAAAGAAGCTGCTCGCCGAGATGCCGGGCTGGATAGGCGAGTACGAGCGTCTGCTCAAACAGAACGAGATACTGCTGGCGCGCGCCAAGGGCGTCGGCATTTTAAGCAAGGAACAGGCCATAAACAGCTCGGCGTCGGGCCCCGTGCTCCGCGCCAGCGGCGTCGAGTGGGACATCCGCCGCGCCGACCCCTACTCGATTTACGACCGCTTCGAGTTCGATATTCCCACCGGCAGCGCCGGTGATTGCTACGACCGCTACCGCGTCCGCATCGCCGAGATGCACCAGAGCCTGCGCATACTGGAGCAGGCGGCGGCGCAGCTTCCCCCCGGCGAGTGGCGCGCCGAGGTGCCCCACCTGGTCCGTCCTCCCGCCGGCGAGGCCTACGGGCGGCTGGAATCGCCCAAGGGCGAGCTGGGCTTCTACCTGGTCTCGGACGGCTCCATCGCCCCCTACCGCTTCCACGTGCGGGCGCCCACCTTCATCAACCTGACTACTTTAGGCGAACTGGTGCGCGGCTGGAAGATAGCCGACGCCATCCTTATCTTCGGCAGCATTGATATCTGCATGGGCGAGGTGGACCGCTGATGATGATGACGATGCTGACCCCCGACTGGCCCGGCAACTTCTGGGCGCACTGGGCGGTGTTTACCGTTATTATATTGGTCTACGTCCTGCTCATGGTGCTCGGCTTCATCTGGTTCGAGCGCCGCTCGATGGCCATCATGCAGGCGCGGCTGGGGCCCAATCGCGCCGGACCCTTCGGTCTTTTCCAGTCGCCGGCGGACGCCCTCAAGGTGATGCTCAAGGAAGACATCATCCCCTCGCGGGCGGACAAGGTCGTTCACTGGCTGGCGCCGGTGATTGCCTTCTTCCCGGTGATGATGGTGCTGGCGGTGGTGCCCTTCCAGGGCGGCGCCCTGCTCGCCGACCTCAACGTTGGCGTGCTCTACATCGTCGCCATCAGCTCGATAACCACGCTGGGCATCTTCATGGCGGGGTGGGGCTCCAACAGCAAGTACAGTCTGCTCGGCGCCATGCGCCAGGTGGCCACCGTGGTCAGCTACGAGATACCCGTCATCCTGTCGCTGGTGGGGGTGATTATCATCACCGGCTCGCTATCGCTGCAACAAATCGTGATGGCTCAGGACGTGCCCTTCATATTGGTGCAGCCGCTGGGCTTCCTGCTCTTCTTCACCGGCGCGCTGGCCGAAATCAACCGCGCCCCCTTCGACCTCACCGAGGCCGACTCGGAGCTGGTGGCCGGCTACATGACCGAATACTCGGGGATGAAGTTCGGCCTCTTTTTCCTGGCCGAATACGGCGAGGCGCTGGTGATATCTTCCATCGTCACCACCCTTTTCCTGGGCGGCTGGCGCGGCCCGCTGTTGCCCGACTGGCTCTGGTTCCTGGTCAAGGTCGGCGCCGTTTTCCTCTTCATCGTCTGGATAAGGACGACGGTGCCCCGCGTCAGGATAGACCAGCTCATGGCGCTGGCCTGGAAGTTCCTCTTCCCGCTGGCGCTGATAAACCTGCTGGTCACCGCCGTCGAGGTGCTGGTCTGGCCCGACGTTTCGCTCTGGGTGCTGGTGCCGATTAACTTCGCCGTGATGATAGTGCTGGTGTTGCTATGGTCTAAATTCTTCAAGCTGGGCTGGGGGAGAGTCAATGTTTGAACGCTACGGAATAGGCATCCTCAAAGGGCTCTCGGTGACGATACGGAATCTCTTCCGGGTTCCCATCACCTCCCAGTACCCCGAGCAGCGCCTTAATCCCTCGCGGCGCACCCGGGGCAACGAGCTTATCTGGGATGAAAAAAAGTGCACCGGCTGCGGCACCTGCGCCAAGACCTGCCCGCAGGGCAGCATCAGAATCTCGACCTCGACCCGCGTCGAGGAGAACAAATATAAAGTCGAAAAGTTCGAGGTGGACATGGGCTACTGTATCTTCTGCGGCCTCTGCGTCGAGGCCTGCCCCTACGACGCCCTTTTCCTGGGCTACGCCTACGAACGGGCCAAATACCGCCGCGGCGAGCTGGTGATGGACAAAGAAGCGCTGGCCGAAACGGAAGAACGCCCGCGCAGCGGCTATTTCCACCCCGAGGTCGCCGCCGGCTTGCCCGCCCAGAGCCTGCTCGTCGATAAGAATAAGGGGGAGAAGCGATAATGGCGTTGAGCGTTTCCTTCTGGATACTGGCCGTAATCGCCGTCATGGCGGCGCTGGCCGTGGTCATGCTCAACAACGTCTTCCGCTCGGCGCTGTCGCTCGTCCTCTGTTTTTTGGTGGTGGCCGGTATTTACCTCACCCTGAGCGCCGACTTCCTGGCCGTGGTTCAGATTCTGGTCTATGTCGGCGCCATCTCGGTGCTCATCATGCTGGCCATCATGCTTACCCGGGAAGTACAGCGGGGAAGCACCTCCAACCGGTTCCGTGTCCCCGCTTTCATTGTGGCCGCCCTTGTTTTGGGCGGGCTTATCTACTCCATGGTCAACACCAACTGGCAAACTTCGGCCGCCGCGCCCGTGGAGCCGACGACACCGGCTATCGCCAATCTGCTCTTCGGCGAGGGCGGCTTTATCTTGCCCTTGGAGATTGCCCCCATCCTGCTGGTGGCGGCTATCATCGGGGCTATCGTTCTGGTGAGGGAGAAATAACCATGGTCGGACTGGAACACTATCTGATACTGGCTTCGGTGCTTTTCGCCATCGGTTTGTACGGGGCGCTGGCCAAGCGCAACGCCATCATCATCCTGATGTGCATCGAGCTGATGCTCAACGCGGTTAACATCGCCATGGTCGCCTTCTCCCGCTACATCACGCCCCTGCAGCCGACGGGGCAGATTTTCGCCATCTTTATCATGGTGGTGGCGGCGGCCGAGGTCGCCGTCGGGCTGGCTATTATCATCGCCATCTACCGCCACCGCCGGACGATAGATTCGACCAAGATCAACCTGATGAAATGGTAAAAGGAGGCAAAACGATGAATAAGGGTTCAGCGGGTACACTGGGCGGGGTTGTCTGGTTCATCGGCTGGCTTTTCACCATCGGCTTCGCCAACCTGGTATGGTGGAAAATCATCGTGGGCATCGTCGTCTGGCCTTTTTTCCTGGGCGACACCGTACTGTCACTGCTTTAGACTTTTCAAGGGTCTAAAAGAGGGGGTAAGTCCCCCGCCGGCGGGGGTTGGTTAAGGACAGCCCTGAATTACGGAACAGGGAGTTAAAGATTAAACCGTCATTCCGAGGGAGCGGAGTGACCGGAAAAGCGGGGAGAGGTAGATAACAAATCGATGTGGGTAGAAGTTAAAAAAGCCAAGAGCCTGGCGCTGGCCGAGATGTGGAAGGAGCTTTTCGAGGGTGAGGGCATTCCCACCCGTCTCCTCCCGTTGGCCGGAGAGCCTCGCGATAGAGAGCTGGGCACCTATTCCGTGCTGGTGCCCCAGGATAAGGAGCACGTCATACAGGAGGTCTTGAGGAAGCAATAATGCCCTATCAGCTGGTCTGGCTCATTTTCTTATTGCCCCTGTTCTCCTTTATCATCGTCGGGCTTTTCTTGAGGCCTTTCCTCAAGAACCAGCACCGGACGGCGGGCTACGTCACCATCGCCGCCATCGCCGGCTCGCTGGGGCTTTCCCTCTGGGCGCTCTTCGACATCATGGCCACCGGCCAGCCCATCGCCGTCCCCGACGTCCAGTGGGCGGTGGTCGACGGGCTGACCATCAACCTGGGGCTGATTATGGACGAGCTCACCGCGATAATGCTGGTGGTGGTCACCACCGTCAGCCTCATGGTGCAAATATACTCCCAGGGCTACATGAAGGGCGACGCCGGCTACCAGCGCTACTACGCCTTTATGTCCCTCTTCACCGCCTCCATGCTGGGGCTGGTGCTGGCCGACAACCTGCTCCTGGTCTATGTTTTCTGGGAGATGGTGGGGCTTTGCTCCTACCTGCTCATCGGTTTCTGGTTCCACAAGCCCTCGGCGGCCAACGCCGCCAAGAAGGCTTTTATCGTTACCCGCCTGGGCGACTTCGGTTTCCTGGCGGCAATACTGCTCATCTACTTTAACACGGGCACCCTCGACATCAACCAGTTGCATACTTTAGCGGCCACGGGCGCCCTGGCCGGCTCCACGCTGACCTGGGCGGCTATCGGCATCTTCGCCGGGGCGGCGGGCAAGTCGGCGCAGTTCCCGCTGCATACCTGGCTCCCCGACGCCATGGAGGGCCCCACCCCGGTCAGCGCCCTCATCCATGCCGCCACCATGGTCGCCGCCGGCGTCTTCCTGGTCGCCCGCACCTTCCCGCTTTTCGCTCACTCGCTGGCGGCACTGAACACGGTGGCCATTATCGGCGCCTTCACCGCCCTCTTTGCGGCCACCATGGGCCTGGTGATGAACGATATCAAGCGGGTGCTGGCCTACTCCACCATCAGCCAGCTGGGCTACATGATGCTGGGGCTGGGGGCGGCGGGGCTGGTCTTATACCATGAGGGCGATGTTACGGTGGTGGCGGCTAAAGCCGCCGTAGCCATCGGCATGTTCCACCTTTTCAACCACGCCTTCTTCAAGTCTTTGTTATTCCTCGGCGCCGGCAGTGTCAACCACGCCACCGGTACCTTCGACATGACCAAGATGGGCGGGCTGCGCAAGTTCATGCCCTGGACCTTCGCCACCTTCCTCATCGGCGCCATAAGTCTGGCCGGTATCTGGCCCATCTCCGGCTTCTGGAGCAAGGACGAGATACTGGCCGTCGCCCTGGACGCCAACAGTATTCTCTTCATACTGGCTATAATCACGGTGTTCCTCACCGCCTTCTATATGTTCCGCGCCGTCTTCATGACCTTCGGCGGCGAGTACCGCGGCGGCGAGGGCGACCACAAAAAGCCCCACGAATCGCCGCTGGTGATGATTGCCCCCATGGTGGTGCTGGCCATTTTGGCCGTCTTTTCCGGCTTCTGGAACGTCCACGGCGGCTTCGGCGCTTTTATGGGGCACGGCGAAACCAAGGGCTTTCTGGAGGGCTTTTTCGGCATCTTCACTAACGCCCTGCCCTGGATATCGCTGGCGCTGGCGGGGCTGGGTATCCTGCTGGCCTACGCCATCTACAGCAAAAAGTGGCTTTCCGCGGAAAAAATCGGCCGGATGTTCAAGCCGCTTTATAACCTGTTCGTCAATAAATACTGGCTCGACACGCTTTACGAGAAAATCTTCGTGGGCAAGGTATTACTGCGCGGCTTTTTCGCCGGCTTGCAAGGCGTAGACGTCTATGGCGTCGACGGCGCCGTTAACGGCCTTGCTGCCGGCGCCATGAACGCGGGCAAGGCTTTGCGCCGGGCGCACAGCGGCCAGTTGCAATTATACGGACTGTTTATCGGCATCGGCATTGTCGTCATTGTCGCCTGCCTGTTTATATTCGGATAGAGGAGATAAAAGGAGAATCTTAGGTGGACTTTAACTGGCTGACCACTATCATCTTCCTGCCGGCGCTGGGGGCGCTGCTCATCGCCTTCGTCCCCAAGCTGTCGTCGCGCGGCATAAAGTGGCTGGCGGCGGTCTTTACCTTCATCCCGCTGGCGCTGTCCATCTATCTCTTTGTCATCTTCGACCGCTCGGCGGGCATGGCCGGCGTGATGCAGTTCGAGGAGAACGTCTCCTGGATTTCGGCCATCGGCGCCAACTACCACCTGGGCGTGGACGGGCTGAGCCTGCCCCTGATGCTTTTGATGGCTTTCCTCGGCTTCCTGGTAGTGCTTATCTCCTGGAAGATTGACCTGCGTCCCCGCGAGTACTTCGCCTGGCTGCTCCTCCTGGAAACGAGTATCCTGGGCGTCTTCTGCTCCCTCGACCTGCTTTTGTTCTTCCTCTTCTGGGAGATAGAGGTCATCCCCATGTACTTCCTCATCTCCATCTGGGGTACGGGGAGAAGAGAGTACTCGGCCATCAAGTACGTCGTCTATACCCTGTTCGGCTCCGCCTTCATGCTGGCGGGTATCTTGAGCCTCTACTTTACCACCGGCTCGTTGAACATGGTCGCCATCGCCCAGGGCGGTCTGGGCATGGTTCAGACGGCGATGCCGGCGGCGGCCATCTTCTTCATGCTCCTGGTCGGCTTTGCCGTGAAACTGCCCGTTTTCCCCTTGCACAGCTGGCTGCCCGACGCCCACACCGACGCCCCCACGGCGGTAAGCGTGGTGCTGGCGGGTGCCTTGCTCAAGATGGGCGGCTACGGCATGATAAGGGCCTGCGTGTCCATCTTCCCCGGCGTGGCCAAAGACTACGCTTTGCTCTTGATAATACTGGCCGTCATCAGCATCCTCTACGGGGCGGCGGTGACCTTGCGCCAGACCGACTTAAAGAGGTTAATCGCTTACAGCAGCATCAGCCACATGGGCTACGTGCTCCTCGGCGTTTTCGCCCTGGGGCAGGTGAGCCTGACCGGCGCCGCCTTGCAGATGTTCAGCCACGGCGTCATCACCGGCCTGCTCTTCGCCGTGGCCGGACTGGTGATGCATAACACCGGCGAGAGAAACCTGAATAAGCTGGGCGGCCTGGCCCGGCAGATGCCCGTCATCGTCGTCGTTTTCTCCATCGCCGGCTTCGCCTCGCTGGGGCTGCCCACCACCAGCGGTTTTATCGCCGAGTTTATGGTCTTCGTGGGCAGCTTTAGTAGCGGCGTCGTCTCCGGCATCCAGGTGGCGACGATACTGGCCATACTCGGCGTCGTCCTGGCCGCGGGCTATATCCTCTGGATGCTGCAAAGAGTCTTCTACGGCGAGCCCCTCAAGAAATTCGACGGGGTCAAGGACGCCAGCGTCCTCGACCGCGTCTATATGTTCGCCTTCGTGGCGGTGATTATGCTGGTCGGCATCTACCCGGCCATCCTCACCGATGTTATCAAGCTGGGCGTGGCGCCCGTGGTGGGGCTATTAGGTGGTTAAAGGAGTAAATTAGCTTAAACATGTTTGCCGATTTCATACCGATGTTTGTGCCGGAGCTGACGCTGCTGGTAACCGCCGTGGCGGTCATACTGCTCGACCTTTTCGTCAGGCAGAAGTGGTTGCTGGCGGCGGTCTCTATCGCCGGTATCGTGGTGGCGGCCGGTTTCTCCATCTCCATGTGGGGCGACAAGGCCCAGTCCATCTTCTTCGGCATGATGGCGGTGGATAACTTCGCCATCTTCTTTAAGCTGCTCTTTTTAATCGTCGCCCTCCTGGTCATCCTGGCTTCGACGGACTACGTTTCCAAGCTGTCCCGCTTCAAGGGGGAGTACTACGCGCTGGTGCTCATCGCGGCGCTGGGCATGATGCTCATGTCGGCGGCCACCGAGCTTATCTCCATCTACGTCTCACTGGAGCTGACCAGCATCTCGCTCTACGTCCTGGTGGGTTTCCTCAAGGAGCCCCGCTCCACCGAGTCCGCCCTGAAGTACCTGCTGCTGGGGGCGGTGGCTTCGGCGGTTTTGCTTTTCGGCATGGCGCTTGTTTTCGGCTTTACCGGCCAGACCCAGTTGGTCGACATCGCCAACGCCTTTAAGGTGATGGCGGTTGCCGACGCTCTGGTCAACCCCGGGCTTACCGTGGGTGTGGCGCTCATCGTCGCCGGCTTCGCCTTCAAGATTGCCGCCGTGCCCTTCCACATGTGGGTGCCCGATGTCTATGAAGGCGCCCCTACCCCCATCACCGCCTATATTTCCGTGGCCAGCAAGGCGGCCGGCTTCGCCGTTCTGTTGAGAATCTTCTGCACCGGGGGCGGTAACTACCTGGCGATGACCGTTCTCCAGTACCTGAGAACCGCCGGCGATATGGCCGGGCAGATGACTAATATCGGCGCCTGGTTCAGCGCCGACTGGGGCTGGGTCTTCGCTATTCTGGCCGCCGTGGGCATGACGGTGGGCAACGTCATCGCCCTCACCCAGAAAAACATCAAGCGCATGCTCGGTTATTCCAGCATCGCCCAGGCGGGCTACCTGCTGGTGGGTATGGCCACGCTGTGCTTCTTGCCCGCGCTGCTGCGCGACGGCTCGGCCTTCACCGGGCAGAGCGGCCTGCTTTTCTTCCTGGCCAGCTACGCGCTGACCAACATCGGCGCCTTTACCGCCATCATCGCCATATCGAACAAGGTTAACAGCGACCGGGTTGACGATTACGCCGGCATGGGCCAGCGCGCGCCGTTTTTGGCGCTGGCCTTGAGCTTATGCCTCATTTCCCTTATCGGCATACCCCCCGCCGCCGGCTTCATGGCCAAGTTCTATATCTTCAGCAGCGCCGTCCATCAGGGGTTGCTCTGGCTGGTCATTATCGCCGTCATCAACAGCGTCATCTCGGCTTACTACTATTTGCGCGTGGTTAAGGTGATGTGGCTGGGCAAGCCCGCCGCCCGCAGCAAGGTACCTTCCTCCCTGCCTCTTAAAATAGCGCTGGCGATTTCCTGCCTGGGCGTGCTGGCCATGGGCATCGTCCCCGGCTTCATGATGAATCTGGCCGAGACGGCGGTTAAGGCCTTCGCCGGCTAGCCCCCTCCCCCTGATTTCATCTCCCCACTTTGCCTCTCTGTTAAACTTGTTGTATATTTAGGCTTGACATACACTCCCAAGGAGGCTTGAAATGTTGTTATACGTCTTCCTGCTGGCGGCTATCGTGCTCTCCATTCTTCTCATCGTCAAGCTGGGCGCCATCGCCTTCCAGTTCACCGGCATGGAGCCCAGAATGGCCATGTTTCAGGCGCTCTCGGCCTTCACCAACACCGGCTTTACCACCAGGGCCGCCGAAGAGGTGGTCATCCACCGTAAGCGGCGAGTGATTGCCAGCGTGCTGATGATAATCGGCCACATCGGCATCGTCAGCGTCGTGGTCACCCTGGTTCACTCCTTTGCCAGCGAGGCGGACAACTGGATACCCGTGCTGCGGCGGATGGTCTTCATCCTGCTCGGTGTTTACGCCGCCTATTTCATCTTTCTCTACAGCCCGCCGGGACGCCGCGTAGGCCGCTGGTTCGCCCGCTACCGCGAGCAAAAGAACAAAGAAATCGAGGCTTAAACGGGCTTTTGCCCCTGCCTCCACGTTGTGCTATGATGACCCTGTATCCCTTATAAGGAGGCTCACAATGAAAGCAACGTTAAAGAAGATAACAGTGCTATCCCTGGCACTGCTCCTTTCCCTCGGCGCGGTCGCCTTAGTCGCTTGCGGCGGCATGTCCCAGGATGAGATCGACGACATTATCGCCGGCGCCACTAACGCCCGCTATGATTCCTTTGCCTTCGATATGGACGTACCCGTGGTCGCGGAGGCGCGCGGCGGCACCAACCCCGGCCAGAGCGTTATTGCCATGAGCGGCAACGGCGTCACCGACATCGCCAACGAGGCGATGCGGCTGTCGGTGGATTTGAGCGTGGAGGTGGACGGCGAAATAGAGCAGGAAGCCACCGCCCATCTCTATGTCGTCGACGGCTGGGTTTACACCGGCTTTGAGGTGCCCGAGTTCGGCGAGCAGTGGCAGAAGCTCGAGATTACCGATGCGATCTGGCAGAAGCAGGACATGGCCGCCCAGAACGTCGCTCTGCTGACGACGGCCTTCGAGGTTAACTACAAGGGCACCGAGACGTTGGACGGCGTCGAGTGCTACCTTTTTGAGATAGATCCGGATATGGAGGTGCTGGCCCCCTTGCTCGCCCAGGAGGCGACTGGCCTGGACGTGGCGGGCATTTCCATACTCGATATCGGCGCGCTTTACGACAAACTGACGGTAAAGCAGTGGCTGTCCAAGGACAGCTTCCACCTGATTAAGACGGAGATAGCCCTGTTCATGGAACTGACCCCCGGGGATGTCGGCGCCACCAGCGAGGACTTCGACGAGGCGACCTTGGATATGAGCATGATCATGCGCTTTTACGACTACAACCAGAGCTTCACCATCGAGCTGCCCGCAGCGGCGCTCGACGCCGAGGATATTACCGGCGGCTTCACGACGGAGCAAACGGCTCCTCAGGAATAGTTAGCCTAAAGGAGTAGTCTTGAACCAGACCCGCCCCGCGCGGCCTAAAGCGAGGGGCAAGAAGTGAGCCGGAAGCTGCGCTGGCCCGTCTTCTGGGCTTTGCTGGCGGTATTCGTCATTAGCGTCGGCTTCCTTTTCGTCCCCGGCTTACAGGACCTGATACACGGCCCCGTTATCTTCGTTTTCTTCGGCCTGTTGCTCGTCCTGGGCGTGGGCCTCGTCGTGCTGGCCGCCCGGGACAGAACCGGCGGCGGTTTGCGCCGCTTTTTCATGCTCACCGGGGCTTCGGCGGCGGGCATCCTGGTCTTCGTGCTGCTGCATAACCTGGTCTACGGGCTGTTCGAGTATTTCGGCGGCCCCGACTTCTGGGGTAGCGGCGACGAGCCCGTTTTCTTTATCCTGGCCCTCATCGTCTGCCCGTTGGGTTTTCTCGTCGGCGCGGTGGGCAGCATTGTCACCGGTGCCCGTCACCGCTTTTCTTGACACTCACTCGGGGCGATGCTACACTTTGGGCTGCCTAGTTTTGATTTTCGGGGTAGCCAGCGATGAAGAAAATCGGTATTCTCTACCACCCCATGAACGAAGCCGCCCGCGGCCAGGCCGAGGAGGTCGAAAGCTTCCTGTCCGCCCGCGGCCTGACCGTCTGGCTCTGTTCGGTATGGGACGGCGACCAGGCTAGACCCCAGGTTAACGGCACCGAGCTGCTGCTCACCGTCGGCGGCGACGGCACCATCTTGAGGGCGGCGCAGATAGCCGCCTCTGCCCCCCAGCCCGTCCCCATCACCGGCATCAACCTGGGCAAGCTCGGCTTTATGACCGAGCTCAGCGCCGGGGAGGTCAAGGATAAGCTGCCCGTCCTGCTCGAGGGTAAGGGCTGGCTCGACGAGCGCGCCATGCTCGAGGCCAGCATCGACGGCGGCGGCAGCTATTACGCTTTAAACGACGTGGTGGTGGCGCGGGGGGCGGTGGCCAGAGTCGTCTATGTCGAGGTGAACATCGACGGCGAAAAGCTGACCACCTATAAAGCCGACGGCGTGGTGGTGGCCACCGCCACCGGCAGCACCGGCTATTCGCTTTCGGCGGGAGGGCCCATCCTCTACCCGCGGTCCAGGGAATACCTGCTCTCGCCCATTCTTCCTCACTTGAGCCTGGCCTACAGCCTGGTCCTGCCGGCGACGGCGGTGGTCAAGCTGCGCGTGGCTACCGTCCACGAGGCGACCCTGAGCATCGATGGCCACATCAATCCCCCCCTGGCCGACGGTGCCGTTATCACCGTTAAGAACAGCGCTACCAGCGCCCGTTTTCTCCGCCTCCGTCCCGAGAACGCTTTTTACAGCACGCTGGAGCGAAAACTGAAAGGAAAACACTAAAGTTGAATATAGAAAAAGCCAGAATAGGCGACGTCGCCCTGATGCATAAGCTCATCAATCAATGCGCCGAAAAGGACGAGATGCTGCCCCGCTCCCTTGCCGAGCTTTACGAGAACATGCGCGACTGCTTCGTGGCCAAGGAGGACGACAAGTTGCTCGGCTGCGTGTCGCTGCACGTCTTCTGGTCCGACCTGGCCGAAATAAGGTCGCTGGCGGTGGTCGAGGACAGGCGCGACCAGGGCATCGGTGTGGCGCTGATTAAGGCCTGCCTGGAAGAGGCTAGTGAGCTGGGCATCGCCACCATCTTCTGCCTGACATACCGCCCCGAGCTTTTCAGAAAGTTCGCTTTCAAAGAGGTGGACAAGATGGAGCTGCCGCGCAAGGTCTGGTCGGAGTGCTACCGCTGCCCCAAGTTCCCTGACTGCGACGAGGTCGCCCTCATCTACGAGCCGGGGGCCTAGCCGTGCCCGAAGAGACACTGTCCAGCCGTGAAATCTTCGCCGGGCGGGCGATAAAGCTGCGCGTCGATACCGTTAAGCTCCCCGGCGGCCGGGAAACCACCCGCGAGATTGTCGAGCACGAGGAGTGCGTGGCTATCGTCGCCATCGACAATAGCGATAAGGTGCTTTTGGTAAAGCAGTTCCGCAAGCCGGTAGAGCAGGAGCTTCTGGAGATACCCGCCGGCGGCATCGACCCCGGCGAAAGCCCCGAGGACGCCGTCGTACGCGAGATGCGCGAGGAGACCGGCTTTCTACCTAGGGAAGTCAAGAAGCTGGGCGGCTTTTACTCCGCCCCCGGCTTTTGCACCGAGTACCTCCACCTCTACCTGGCCCGCGATTTGGAGCTGAAACCGCTCCAGGCCGAGGACACCGAGAGCATAACCCTGGTGCGGGTGACTCCGGACGAGATTCCGGGGCTGATTGGCTCGGGCGCTATCTGCGACGCCAAGAGCATCGCCGGGCTGCTTGCCTACCTTGAGTACCGCAAGTCAGCCGACCTGGTCTGAGAGCTTACGGCCCCCCACCAGGTGCATGTGAAGATGGGGCACCAGTTGCCCCCCCTCCGGCCCGCAGTTTACCACCACCCGGTAGCCCTTTTCGGCAATGCCCTCGTCTTGGGCCAGCTTGTTGGCGGCGGCGACCATCCGCCCCACCAGCGCTGAGTCGCCACCAGATAGCTCGGAGAGGCTGGCGATGTGTTTTCGGGGGATAATGACTATGTGCACCGGTGCCTGCGGGTTAATGTCGCGGAAGGCGATGATTTCCTCGTCCTCATAGACTCTGGTGCTGGGTATTTCCCCGGCCGCTATTTTGCAGAAGATGCAGTCCATTTTATTCCCTCTTGTACTCCTGCCGCCCCATTTCGAAGAGGTCTCGCCCGTGGATGTCGTTGGCGACCACCGCCGGGAAGTTGTCCACCGTCAGCTTCATCACGGCCTCGGGGCCCAAGTCCTCGTAGGCGATGACCTCGGCCTCGATGACGGCGCTGGAGAGCAGAGCCCCGGCGCCACCGGCGGCGGCGAAATAGACGGCCTTGTATTTTCTTAGCGCCTGTCTCACCTCCGGCGAGCGGCTGCCCTTGCCGATGAAAGCCCTCACCCCGGCGGCCAGCATCTGCGGCGTGTAGGTATCCATGCGGCGGCTGGTGGTCGGCCCTGCCGCCCCGATAATCTTCCCCGGCGGCGCCGGCGAGGGCCCCATGTAGTAAATCGTTTGTCCTTTGAGCTCGAAAGGTAATGGCTCCCTGTTTTCCAGCGCCTTGATGATGCGCCGGTGGGCGGCGTCGCGGGCGCTGTAGATAATCCCGGAGATGAAGACGCTGGTGCCGGCGGTCAGCTTCGATAGCTCCTTGGGGTTGAAGGGCGAAGTCAGGTTCATAGCGTCACCTCTTTGTGGCGGGAGCTGTGGCACTGCAAATTGACCGCCACCGGCAGGCTGGTGATGTGGGTGGGCATGACTGAAGCGTGCACGGCTAAAGCGGTGTTGGTGCCCCCGAAGCCCATCGGCCCCACCCCCAGCCGGTTCACCCGCATCAGTATCTCCTGCTCCAGGTGAGCCACCTCCGGGTCGGGGCTGGCTCTTCCCAGCTCCCGCAGCAACGCCTTCTTGGCCATGAGCATGGCCTGGTCGGCGGTGCCGCCGATGCCCAGGCCGATGACCAACGGCGGGCAGGGGTCGCCCCCCGCGTCCTCCACCGTTTTCAGTACCGCTTCGATGACGCCTTCCTTGCCCGCGTTGGGCAGCAGCATCTCCAGGCGGCTCTTGTTCTCGGCGCCGCCCCCCTTGGGCAGCACGCTGATTTTAAGCCCGTTGCCGGGGACGATTTCGCTGTGGATTACGGCTGGGGTGTTGTCGCGGGTGTTGGTTCGGTTCGAAAAAGGCTGGCTGACGACGCCTTTTCTCAAATAGCCCTGGTAGTAGCCCCGCCGCACCCCCTCCTGGACGGCTTCGGTAAGGTCGCCGTTGATGTGAACGTCCTGGCCTATCTCCAGAAAGACGACGGCGGTGCCGCAGTCCTGGCAGAGGGGAATCTTGGTATCGCGGGCGAGGCGGGCGTTCTCGATAATCTGGTTGAGGAACTGGCGGCCCAGCGGCGATTGCTCGGTCTGGACGGCCTGCCGCAGGGCGGAGAGCACGTCCTCGCCGAGGTCGATGTTGGCCTCCATGAAGAGCCTGGCTACGGCCTGGGTGATGGCGCTGGCTTTAATTTCTTTCAATCCGCTCTCCCCGAGGTTTTATTCTCCACCCAATAACTCCACCACCTTTTTTAGCGTAAGCATTATTGTCCCAACCCAGCCCGCCCTAATGAGTAAACTCCTTAACCTGGCGGGTAACCACACTCCCCCTCCTACTTTAAAACCCCCGAATCACTTCGTCATTGCGAGGAACGGAGTGACGAAGCAATCTCCCCCCTTAATAAAAAGCAAAAACTGCTCTGTGTCAAGCGATGGCTTTGCTCACCAGGTTGGCCACGTAGACGCCCGCCCAGACGAAGGCGGCGATAATGACCACGCTCACCATGGACTTCCAGCTGTAGGTGCCGATAATGAGGGCGGCCACGATGTCGGTGGCGGCGGCCAGCCCGATGGCGTAGGCGGCGCCGAAGCGCTGCAACACCCAGTACATCAGCAGCATGAGAGGTATCGCCAGCACCGCCCCGATGACGACCACCACCCAGGGGTTGACGTCTTCGATGCCGGAAATGACGGAGGCCATGCCCACCATTCTGGGGCAAAGGATGAAAAAGGCAAAGGATACCGAGGCGACAATCAGAGTGCCCACCTTCACTCACCTCCTCCTAGGTCTATCTTCCCACCCGGAATCCCACCCTATAAGGGTGGTACCCCTTTTATATCCCCCTTTTCATTTCGTCTGACGTACGCTCCCCCTTTGAAAAAGGGGGACAAAGGGGGATTTTCGTAAACTCTACAAAGTCTCTATCAGCTTCTTGACGCCCGCGGCGGATTCCTGTAGCTGCCGTTTCTCCTCGGCGCTCAAGTCCAACTCGACAATCTCCTCGATGCCGTTCCGGCCCAGCCGCACCGGCACGCCGATGACGGAGCCTTCGATGCCGTACTCGCCTTCGAGGACGGCGGCGCAGGGCATCATTTCTTTCCGGTCTAAGACGATGGCCTCGGCCATGCGGGCCACGCCCGCCGAGGGCGCGTAGAAGGCGCTGCCCGTTTTGAGCAGGTCGACGATTTCGCGCCCGCCGTGGACGGTGCGCTCCACCAGCTTATCTATCGTCTCTTTGGGTAAAAGCTCGGTGATGGGCTGGCCCTTGACCGTGGTCAGACGCGGGATAATCACCATGTTCAGTCCGTGCGCCCCCAGCACCCAGGCGGAAACGTCCTTGGGTGAGGCCTTGAGCTCGGCGGCGACGAAGGTGCCCAGCCGGGCGGAGTCCAGAGCCCCCGACATGCCCACGATGCGGTTACGGTTGAAGCCGCTGGTCTTGTAGGCCAGGTAGGTCATCACGTCCAGGGGATTAGAGACCGTGAGGATGACGCACTGCGGCGATTGCTCGACCACGTTTTTGACCACCCCGCCCACGATTTCGGCGTTGGCGGCCAGTAGCTGGTCGCGGGTCATGCCCGGCTTGCGGAAAAGACCGGCGGTTATGATTACTAATTCGGAGCCGGCGGTGTCTTTATAATCATTGGTGCCGCTGATTTTTAGGTCACTCTTGAGGACGGGCGCCGACTGCAAGATGTCCAACGCCTTGCCCGCCGCCAGCCCCTCGACGATGTCGAGCAGGACGACCTCGGCGAAGCCCCGTTCCACGATGCGCTGCGCCGTCGACGAGCCGACGTTGCCCGCCCCGATGATAGTTATCCTGGCTATTTGGCTGCCTCCATCTTTTCGATTACGGCGTCGGCGACCTGGGAGGTGCCCACGGACGGGGCGCCGTTGGGTTTCATGTCGTAGGTGACGTTTTTGCCCTCGGCGATGACGGCGGCGATGGCGTTCTCCAGCCGCGCGGCGGCCTCCTTCTCCTCGAGGTATTTGAGCATCATCACCCCGGAGAGCATCATCGACATCGGGTTGACCTTGTTCATCCCCTTGTACTTGGGGGCGCTGCCGTGGGTGGCCTCGAAGATGGCCATGTCGTCGCCCAGGTTGGCGCCGGGAGCCAGGCCCAGTCCCCCCACCAGCCCCGCACAGAGGTCGGAGATGAGGTCGCCGTAGAGGTTGGGCAAGACCAGTATGTCGAACTGCTGCGGCTTTTTCACCAGCTGCATGCAGAGGTTGTCCACGATGCGGTCGTCGAACTCGATGTCGGGGTATTCCTCGGCCACCTTGCGCGCCGTGGCCAGGAAAAGCCCGTCGGAGAACTTCATGATGTTGGCCTTGTGTACGGCGGTGACCTTTTTACGGTCGTTGTTGCGGGCGTAATCAAAAGCGAAGCGGGTGATGCGCCGGGTGGCCATCTCCGAGATGACCTTGAGGCTTATCCCCGAATCCTCCCTGACCTCGCTCTCGGTGGCTTCGGCCACCAGCTGGCGCAGTCGCGCCGTCTCCGGCTTGCCCTCCTCGAACTCGATGCCCGCGTAGAGGTCCTCGGTGTTCTCCCTGACGATGACGATATCGACGTCCTTGAACATGGTGGGGGCGCCGGGGTATATCTTGCAGGGGCGCAAACAGGTGTAGAGGTCGAGCCGCTTGCGCAGGGCGACGTTGATGCTGCGGAAGCCGTGGCCCACCGGGGTGGTTACCGGCCCCTTGATGGCGATGCGGTTCTTCCTGATGGAAGCCATGGTGGCTTCGGGCAGGAGCGCCCCGAGCTCTTCGAGGGCGTCGGCGCCGGCGGCGACCACGTCCCACTTGAACTTGGCGCCGCTGGCATCGAGAACGCGCCGGGTCGCCTCGCTGACCTCGGGCCCGATGCCGTCGCCGGGGATAAGGGTGACGTTATGAACCATAGCTTTATCTTTCTCGCTCCACTTATCAACTGTCATTGCGAGCAGAGCGAAGCAATCCCTAAAAAATTTCCGTCGTTTCCTCCCAACCGCCCCACTCTGTTAAGCCAACGTCATTTCTGACCCACCCAGCCCACCCTTAGAGGGGATTCTCCCTCTAGAGTTCCTTCTGGGTTACGGCCTCCCCGCTCCTATAATTTAAAGTCCCCGTGCTTCTGGATGTAGGGCAAAAGCCCACCCTCCCCCAGTATCTTCAACATGACCTCGGGCAGTTTGCCAAAGGTCATTTCCTTGCCGTTGCTTAGGTCCTTGACCGTGCTTTTGGCTAAATCCACCTCGAGCTCGTCGCCGTCGTTAATGCCGTCGGTGTCGCATATCAGCACGGGCAGCCCCAGGTTGATGGCGTTGCGGAAAAAGATGCGCGCCACCGACTTGGCCAGCACCGCGCTCACCCCGGACATCTTGATGACCAGGGGCGCGTGCTCGCGGCTGGAGCCGAGCCCGAAGTTGTTACCGGCGACGACGAAATCCCCTTTCTTCACTTTGGAAGCGAAGGTGGGGTCGGCGTCCTCTAAAACGTGCTTGGCCAGCTCGGGCAGGTTGCTGCGCAGATGGGCCAGCCTCCCCGGCGTGATGTGGTCGGTGGAGATGCCGTCGCCGAACTTGAAAGCCTTGCCTCGTAACACTATTTCACCTCTCCGGGCGGGGTAATCTGGCCGGTAATGGCCGAAGCGGCCGCCGTGGCCGGGCTGGCCAGGTAAATAAAGCCTTCGGGGTTGCCCATCCGCCCCTTGAAGTTGCGGTTGGCCGTGGACAGGCATTTTTCCCCGTCGCCCAGGATTCCCTGGTGCAATCCCAGACAGGCGCCGCAGCCCGGGGGCAATATCAGCGCCCCCGCCTGGAGCAGCGTCTCGATGTAGCCGGCGGCGATGGCCTCCCGCAAGACCTTGGTCGAGGCCGGTGCGATAACCAGCCGGGTGTCGGGGTGGCGTTTTTTGCCTTTGAGAATACCGGCGGCAACGGCCAGGTCCTCCAACCGCCCGTTGGTGCAGGTGCCGATAAAGACCTGCTCCATTTTGGTGCCTTTCAGCTCCCTGGCCGTGGCCGTGTTGTCCACCTGGTGCGGCCGGGAAACCATCGGCTCCAGTTCGCCCAGGTCTATATCTATGGTCTTAATGTATTTAGCGTCCTTATCGGCCTCGAGGGGCTGGTAGTCCTTTTCCCGCCCCTGCGATTTCAAAAATTCTTTGGTAATCTCGTCCGAGGGGAAAAGCCCCACCTTGGCCCCCGCCTCCACGGCCATGTTGGCCACGGTAAAGCGGTCGGACATGGTCATGTTCTTCAGGCCCTCGCCGGCGAACTCCAGCGCCATGTAGGTGGCGCCGTCGGCGCCGATGGAGCCGATGAGATACAAGACCAGGTCCTTGGCCCCCACGTTGGGCTTGAACTGGCCGGTGACGTTGATTTTAATGCTCTCGGGCACTCTCAGCCAGGTCTTGCCCAGGGCGAAGATGATGGCCACGTCCGTCGAGCCCATGCCCGTAGCGAAGGCGCCCAGAGCGCCCCCGGTCACGGTGTGGGAGTCGGAGCCGACGACAACGTCCCCCGGCCTGGCCAGCGCCTCGGCGACGAGCTGGTGGCAGACGCCGCTGCCCACGTCGAACATCCGGCAGCCCGTATCTTTGGCGAACTGCCTGAGCAGCTGGTGGTCGTTGGAAAGCTGGCGGTTGGGGCTGGGGGCGGCGTGGTCGAAGAAGAGCACCGTCTTTTCGGGGTTGGCCAGCTTCTGGAACTTGCCCGCCTGGAACTGGCGCACCGTCAGCGGCCCGGTGGTGTCCTGGACGAAGGCTAGGTCCACCCGGGAGATGACGATATCTCCGGCACAGGCGTCGCCCGCCGACTTTTGCGTCAGAATCTTTTCCGCTAGTGTTTTTGCCACGTAATGCCTTACTACTGGCCGATTACGGCCAGAACTTCGTCCCTGGCGACCTTGTCGCCGCTGGCGAAGTTGATTGCTTTTATTTTACCGGCCACCGGCGCCGTGATGGCGTTGGCCATCTTCATCGCCTCCAGGATGAGCACCACGTCGTTAGCCTTGACGGTGTTGCCCACCTTTACCTCGTAGCGAATGATGATGCCGGGCATGGGGGCGGTAATTGCCGTCTCGCCCGCCTTGGGCGGCGGCGGCGCGGCTTTCTTGGGCTCGGAGGCCGGAGCCGCCGGTCTGGCAGCGGCGGCCGCTGGCTTGGGTGCGGCTGTCGGCGGCGCCTTCGGCGCCGGTCTGGGCGCTGACGGCGCGGTGCCGGCGCCGGCTTCTTCCAGGCCGATTTCAAAGACCTGGTCGCCGAAATAGACCCGGTAGTTCTTGGCGCCGCCGCCGGCGGCGGGGGCAGCTTGAGCGGCCTCGGTAATCTCACCCGACCTTACCTTGGCGATAAGCTCGTCCTCGCGCTTGATGTCCTCCGCGCTCTTCATCTTGAGGTCGGCGGGCGGCGTCTCCAGCCCGTACTTCCAGCGCAGGAAGCGCATCCCCGTGGTCGGGTATAAAGCGTATATCAGCACGTCGCCGATGTCCTTGGCGATGTCCTTGGTTTCTTTCTTGGCTTTCTCCAGCTCCGGCTCCAGCATGTCGGCGGCGCGGCAGGTAATCGGTTTCTCGCCGCGCGGGTAACCTTTGAGCGCCAGCTTTTGCACCTTGGGGTCGATAGGGGCGGGCGGGCGTCCGTAGAGGCCGAAGCAGTAGTCCTTAATCTGGTCGGATATCATCTTGTAACGCCCGAAGAGGACGTTCTGCACCGCCTGGATGCCCACGATCTGGCTGGTGGGCGTCACCAGCGGCGGGTAGCCCAGCTCCTTGCGCACTCTGGGCAGCTCGGCGTAGACCTCGTTCAGCTTGTCCAGCGCGCCGGCCTCGCGTAGCTGTGAGACCAGGTTGGTTATCATGCCGCCGGGAACCTGGTGCATCAAAACGGCGGTGTCGATAATCGACATCCGCGTCGTGTCCAGAAAGTCGCGGTACTTGGGGGCGATGGACTCGAAGTATTGCCCCAGCTTCAAGAGATGCCCCAGGTCGAAGCCGGTGTCTCTATCCGTGCCCTGCAGGGCGACCACGATGGGCTCCACGGCGGGGTGGGAGGAGCGCAGGGCGAAGGGTGCTAAGGCCGTGTCGATGATGTCCACGCCGGCCTCGGTGGCCTTGAGACAGCTCATGGAGGCCATGCCGCTGGTGTAGTGGGTGTGCAAATGAACCGGTATCTTGATGGCCTTTTTCAAGGCCGAAATCAGCTTGAAGGCGTCGTCGGGGGCGAGCAGCCCGGCCATGTCCTTGATGCAGAGGCTGTCGGCGCCCATCTTCTCCAGTATCTGGGCTTTGTTGACATAATAATCAAGGTTGTAGACCGGCCCCCCCAGCTTTTTCTCGGTCAGCGAGTAGGACAGCGAAAGCTGAGCGTGCTTGCCGCACTCCTTGATGGCGGCGAGGCTGGCCTCGAAGTTGCGCTCGTCGTTGAGGGCGTCGAACACCCGGAAAACATCGATGCCCACCTCGGCGGCGTGGTGGACGAAAGCCTTGACCACGTCGTCGGCGTAGTTGCGATAGCCCACCAGGTTCTGCCCCCGCAACAGCATCTGCAGGGGGGTTTTGGGCATCAGTTTTTTAAGTATTTTGGGTCTTTCCCAGGGGTCTTCGTTGAGGAAGCGGGTGGGTACGTCGAAAGTGGCCCCGCCCCACACCTCCGCGGAGTAATACCCCGTCTTGTTCACCTCGGCGGCGATGGCGGCCATGTCCTCGGTGACCATCCTCGTCGCCAGCGAGGACTGGTGTCCGTCGCGCAGGGTGACGTCGGTAATCTTTAGCGGGTTCTTGGCGGTTGTCTTTTTGGCTGTCGGCATTGTTTCCATACTCCTCTCTCCGGGTGTTTTGCCCCTTGCTGGCCCTGGTGTAGGCTTGCCCCGGGGTGGGGGGTACCGGGGGCAGGGCACCGTCCTTAAAGCGGGATGTTGCCGTGTTTCTTCTTGGGACGGGCCGTTTGCCCCGTATTCTTTAGCGACTCCAGCGCCCTGATGAGTTTGGGCCGGGTTATTTTGGGGTCGATGACGTTATCGATATAGCCGCGCTCCGCCGCTTGGTAGGGGTTGGCGAAGCTCTCCTTGTAGTGCTCGACGAGCTCGTGGCGGGTTGTTTCCCTGTCCTTTGACTGGGCGATTTCCTGGCGGTAGATGATGTTGACCGCCCCTTCCGGCCCCATCACCGCGATTTCGGCGGAGGGCCAGGCGTAGTTGATGTCGCCGCGCAGGTGCTTGGAGCTCATCACGATGTAGGCTCCGCCGTAGGCCTTGCGCGTAATCACGGTCAGTTTGGGCACGGTGGCTTCGGCGTAGGCGTAGATGAACTTGGCGCCGTGGCGGATGATGCCCCCCTGCTCCTCCTTGGGCCCGGGCATGAAGCCGGGCACGTCGACGAAGCTGACCAGGGGGATGTTAAAAGCGTCGCAGAAGCGCACGAAGCGCGCCCCCTTCACCGAGGCGTTGATGTCGATAATGCCGGCCATATAGGCGGGCTGCTGGGCGACGATGCCCACCGTCCTGCCGTTGAGGCGGGCGAAGCCGGTGAGCAGGCTGGGGGCGAAGCTGCGGTGCACCTCCATGAAGTCGCCGTTATCGACGACGCTGTTGATTATCTGGTTCATGTCGTAGACCTTGTTGTTCGCGTCGGGGATGATTTTGCGCAGCTTATCATCCGTGCGCTCCGGGTCGTCGGTCGGCTTTAGCGCCGGCGGGGCTTCGTTGAAGCTCTGGGGTAAAAAGCCCAGCAAACGCCGGACGTCCTTCAGGCAGTCAGGCTCACTCTCCGCGATAAAGTGGGCCACCCCGCTCTTCTCGGCGTGGGTCTTGGCGCCCCCCAGCTCCTCGTGGCTGATGTCGATGCTGATGACCGCCTTGACCACGTCGGGCCCGGTAATATACATCTGGCTGGTGCCCTTGACCATGAAGACGAAGTCGGTGATGGCCGGCGAGTAGACGGCGCCGCCCGCCGAGGGGCCCATCACCACCGAAATCTGGGGCACCGTTCCCGAATATAAACTATTGCGTAAAAGTATCTCGCCCACGCCGTAGAGGCTTTTCACCCCTTCCTGGATGCGGGCCCCCCCCGAATCCCAGATAGCGATGATGGGCGCTTCGTTCTTGACGGCCAGGTCCATCACCTTGCAGGCTTTTTGCGCCGATGCCTCGGAGATGGTGCCGCCGAGCACGGTGAAGTCTTGGGCATAGACAAAGACCGTCCGGCCGTCGACCTTGCCGAAGCCGGCGACGACGGCGTCGCCCGGGTATTCTTTGTCGGCCAGGCCGAATTCGGTGGCGCGGTGGGCGACAAACGGGTCCAGCTCTTCGAAGCTGCCCTTGTCGAGGAGGAGGTCGAGCCTCTCCCTGGCGGTCAGCTTGCCCTTGTCATGCTGCTGCTGGACGCGCTTTTCCCCGCCCCCCGCCCGGGACTTCCGCTCCAGTTCCGATAGTTTAGCCAGCTTATCCTTCATCGTAATCAGGGCTCCGAAAGGTGAGAAAATCGGGGTGCAATCGTCAATCATCATATCACAATGCTTGTAAGCTAGGCAATAGTTATCCGCCCCGCGCTTAGGGACTTTTTAGCTACACTAAAGCCATTTTAACCCCCTTAAACTATCTCATCCTCCCAGGTCATTTTTCCCGCCCCACCTTGCTGGCGAGCGTATTTCCTTCCCACCCAATACCCACCCTGTATGGGTTAAACCCCTGTATACCTCATTATTTCAGGGTTATTTCGAGGGTTTTAAAGGGGGCGAAGC
>JASFHK010000001.1:0-274953 GCA_050123275.1 Dehalococcoidia bacterium | reverse complement strand
GACGGCGTGGATACGGGCAACATCACCCCCTTCGTCGTTACCAACCTGTCTCCCGGTACCTATACCGTTAAGCTCGACTCCTACCACTACAAATACCGCACCGAGACGATTACGGTCAATCCCAACGAGACCACTTACATCAACTGGTCGCTGACCTACGCTCCCGATCAGACCCTGGTGATACAGCCCAACGCCGCCATCGGCAAGGACAGCTACGTCTACGACACGTCCCCCGAAGATAACTTCGGCGACTATACGTGGGTAACCGCCGGCACCGACCCCACCTACACCGTCCGCGCCTACCTGCAATTCAACCTCGACCTGCTCCCCGAGAACGCCGTAGTTTTCGGCGCCACCCTGGGAACGGTATACTGGTACTCCAGCGGCTCGACGGCCGCCCACCTCGGCGCTTATAACGTGGAGGAGGCCTGGGGCGAAGATTCCATAACCTGGGAAAACCAGCCCGAATCCGCCACCGAGCCGACATACTACATCACCGTACCCTCGGGCGTCACCGACGGCTTTGTCTACTGGCATATCACCGAACTGGTCCAAGGCTGGTGGGACGGCAGCCTCGCCAACTACGGCGTGGTGCTCAAGGCCACCGACGAAAGCGTCGCCGAGGCCTGGAAGAGGTTCTACTCCTCCGACTGGACCACCGAGCACCAGCGGCCCAAGCTGAGCATCGGCTACTACGACCCGACCTCATAGACTTTAGATTTAAGAGAGCCTCCCTTTAAAGGGAGGCTCTCCCGGCACTGATAGGCGAAAGATGAGCGCGACGATTAAATTCGGCACCGACGGCTGGCGGGGTATTATCGCCCAGGACTTTACCTTCGATAACGTAAGGGCCTGCTCCCAGGCGCTGGCCGACTATCTGAAAAAGTCCGACAGCGGTCTGCGCGGTATTATCATCGGCTACGACAACCGCTTTGCCTCCGAGGATTTCGCCCAGGCCGCCGCCGAGGTGCTCGCCGCCAACGACATCAAGGCCTATCTCTGCCCCCAGGCCACCCCCACCCCGGAGGTAAGCTACGGCGTGCTGGCCAAGAAGACGGACGGCGCCATTATTATCACCGCCAGCCACAACCCGGCCATCTGGAACGGCTTTAAGTTCAAGACCGCCGACGGCGCCAGCGCCCCGCCGGAGGTCACCGCGGCGATAGAGAAAAACCTCTCCGCCATGACCGCCGATAAGGTAAAGCGCCTGCCCCTGTCAGCGGCCCTGGGAAAAGACCTGGTGGAATACCTCGACTTGGCACCGGTCTACACCAAGCAAATCTCCCGGCTTATCGACCTGGACAGAATACGCAAGTCCAACCTCAAGGTTATCTTCGACCCCATGTACGGCGTCGGCGCCGGCTACCTCGACAAACTGCTGGGCGGCGGCAGCCTGCAGCTTGAGGAAATCAACGGCGAGCGCAATCCCCTTTTCCCCGGCATCCAGCCCGAGCCGATTGCGCCCAATCTCAACAAGCTCTCGGCGACGGTAATGCAGCAAAGCGCCGACGTGGGACTGGCCACCGACGGCGACGCCGACCGCCTGGGCGTCGTTGACGAGAAAGGCAATTTCCTCACCCCGCTCCAGGTCTTCGCCCTGCTCTGCTTTTACATGCTCGAGGTCAGGGAAGAACGCGGCCCGCTGGTGAGAACGATTACCAGCACCACCATGATTGACCGCCTGGGCGAGCTTTACGACGTGCCCGTCTTGGAGACGTCGGTGGGCTTCAAGCACGTCGCCCCGCTCATGATTGCCCAAGACGCCCTCGTCGGCGGCGAGGAGAGCGGCGGCTACGGTTTCCGCGGCCACATGCCGGAACGCGACGGCATCCTCTCCGGCATCTACTTCCTCGATTTCCTGCTGCGCACGGGCAAGCCTGCCTCCGAGCTTCTGGAAGATTTGTACGATAAGGTAGGCCCCCATTATTACCAGCGCCGCGACTTCACCTTCCCCGAGGAGCAGCGCCGGTCCATCATAAAGACCATCGAAGCCAACCTGCCCAAGTCCATCGGCAAGGTAAAAGTGGCCCGCGTCAAGACCGAGGACGGCTTTCATTTGACGCTGGCCGACACCAGCTGGCTGCTGGTCAGGTTCTCCGGCACCGAGCCGATACTACGCATCTACGCCGAAAGCGACAGCCCGTCGCGGGTGGACGGCCTGCTCGAAGCGGGCCGAAAGCTGGCCGGGATTTAAGATATGGAAGAAAAACTACCCCGCCGCACCGAAAAGCCCTGGGGATACGAGCTGCTCTTCGCACTGACGCCGAGCTATGCGGGCAAGCTCATCTTCGTCAAAAAGGGCCACCGCTTGAGCCTCCAGTACCACGAAAAGAAGGACGAGACGATGTTTTTACAGGAGGGCAAGGCGATACTAGAGATAGAGCAGGGCGGCGAGATGACCTCGGTGACGATGACCCCCGGCAGCTCGAGGTACATATCCCCCGGCACCAAGCACCGCATCGAGGCTATCGAGGACACCACCCTCTTCGAGGTCTCCACTACCGAGCTGGACGACGTGGTGCGGCTGGCGGACGACTACGGGCGGACGAGCAGCGACTAGACTACGCTTTTTTCAGTGACAGCGCCCCGGTGGGACAAACCTTCACGCACTCCTGGCATTCCCGGCAGTCGGCTTTAGCCATCGGCTCATCGCCGAAGGTGGTCATGCGGCGGTTGAAGCCGCGGTGGGCGAAGCCGAGAGCGCCGTTCCCTTTCAGGCGGCAGGCCCAGATACAGCGCCCGCAGAGGACGCACTTGTCGGGGTCGTAGCTGAAATCGGGGTGGCTGGTGTCTTCGGGCAGCTCGCGCACTATTTTCTTAAAGCGCTTCGTCTTCAGCCTTACTTTGAGGTGGGCGGCTATCTTTTGCAGCTCGCAACTGCCGTTGGCGGGGCAGTTGGCGCAGTCGACCGGGTGGCTGGCTAAAAGCAACTCTAAAGCGGTCTTGGCCAGGCGGAGAGCCGACGCCCCTCTGGTATCGACGGTCATGCCCTCGACGACGGTCTCGGTGCAGGCGGTGACCGCTTTGCCGTTTATTTCCACCCAGCAGAGGCGGCAGGAGGCGGCGGGGTCCTCGCCGGCGATGGAGCAAAGGTTGGGGATGTAAATACCGTTATCCAGCGCCGCCCGCAGCACGCTTTGCCCCGCGGAGGCTTTTATCTTTTTACCGTCTATGGTCAGAGATACCGTCTTCATCCTATCATTTGGCATCAGGGGGCACCTCGCTCAGCGGCGACAGCTTGACCACGGCGTTATACTGCGGCGGGCAGGCGGTCAGGCAGGTGTTGCACTTGACGCACTTCTCCTGGTCGATAATCTTGTACCTCTTCTTGGGGTGGCTGGTAATGGCTTCCACGGTGCAGGTGCCCACGCAGGCGTCGCAGGAGCGCTCGCACTTGTCGGGTATGATGTAGTAGGCAATCAGCTCCGGGCACATCAGCGCCGGGCAGCGTCCCTCTTTGATATGCGCCTCGTACTCGTCGCCGAAATAGCGCAGCGTGGATAATACCGGGTTGGGCGCCGTCCGGCCCAGCGCGCAGAGCGAGCCGGCCTTGATGTCCTCGGCCAGCTCGGTGAGCATGGTCAGTTCTTCGGGCTTGCCCTTGCCTTTGGTAATTCCGTCTAATACTTCCAGCATTTGTTTCGTGCCTAACCGGCAGAAGGTGCACTTACCGCAGGACTCGCGCTGGGTGAACTCCAGAAAGTAGCGGGCAATCTCCACCATGCAGTCCTCATCGTCGAGGACAATCATCCCCCCCGACCCCATCATCGCCCCGGCTTTTTTGAGCGAATCGAAATCGATGGGCAGGTCCAAAGCCGATTCGGGCAAACAGCCGCCGGAAGGCCCCCCGATTTGCACCGCCTTGAAGCTTTTACCGTTGGGTATGCCGCTGCCCACCTCGAAGACGAGCTGGCGCAGGGTGGTGCCCATGGGCACCTCGACCAGGCCGGTGTTAACCACCTTGCCCGCCAGCGCGAAAACGGCGGTGCCGGGGCTGTCTTTAGTTCCTATAGTTCTGAACCATTTTGCACCGCGATTGATTATATGTCTGACGAAAGCCAGCGTCTTGACGTTGTTGATAAGTGTTGGCTTGCCGTTAAGCCCCTTTTCGGCGGGATAGGGCGGGCGGTGCGAGGGCGTGCCCGCTTTCCCCTCCAGCGAGGCGATTAAAGCCGACTCCTCGCCGCAGACGAAAGCCCCCGAGCCTTGGAAAAGCTCTATCTCGAAGCTGAAACCGCTGCCCAGTATATTCTTGCCCAGCAGCCCCAGCTTTTTGGCTTTTTTGAGAGCCAGACGCGCCCGCTTTACCGCCAGCGGGTACTCGGCGCGGACGTAGATATAGCCCTTGCTCGCCCCGACGGCGTAGGCGGCGATAGCCATGCCCTCGATGACGGAGTGGGGGTCGCTTTCCAGTATGGCCCGGTCCATAAAGGCGCCGGGGTCGCCCTCGTCGCCGTTGCAGACAACGTATTTGGTTTTAGCGAAGGCATTACTGCATATTGACCACTTCTCACCGGCGGGGAAACCGGCGCCGCCCCGCCCCCGCAACCCCGATTCTTTGACCTCGGCGATAATGTCACCGGGACTGGTCTGCAATGCTTTCGCCAGCGCCATGTAGCCGCCGTTGGCGATGTAGTGCTCGATGTCCTCCGGGTCGATGAAGCCGCAATCTTTGAGGATAATCTTTTGCTCGAACTGCGCCCGGGGGAAATCGGACAAAGCGGGGACGAGCTCGTTCTCTCCCAGAGCGCCCAGGACGAACTCAAGGCAGGGGTCGTCGCCGGCGATAAACTCCCTGACCAGCCGCCGCGCGATGACCGGGTTTATCTGGCGGTAGACGATGGGCGGATAGGGAGGTTTTTTGATAACGACGATGGGCTCGGCGTAGCAATGCCCCATGCAACCGACCTCGATCACGGGGCAATCGAGGTTATGCTTTTTTATCTCGTCCTTGAGCGCCCGCAAAACCTTGAGGGCACCAGCGGCGCGCCCGCAGGTAGCCGCGCCCACCATAACCACGGCTTTGGCGCTCTGCAAACCCTGCAGGTGCTCTTCAGCCTGGCGCTTTATTTCCGCGAAAGTCGAAACTGCGCTCTGAGGCTCGGTCGTTTTCACCGTTTCTCTTTTTCCCGCTCGAAGGCGAGCAGGATGCCGTCCACCTTGGTCGGCTCCACCTGCCCCTGCGGCTCGCCGTCAACCACCGTCACCGGCGCCATGACGCAGCAGCCGACGCAGGCCACCGTGTCCAGGTCGAACTCGCGGTCGGGGGTGGTCTGCCCCTGGTCGATTTCGAGCCGCCGCTTCCAGGCGTCCAGAGTGATGTAGCCGCCCTTCATGTGACAGGCCGTGCCCAGACAGACCCTTATCGAATGCTTCCCCGGCGGGTTGAGGCGGAACTGGTTGTAGAAAGTGACCACGCCGTAGACTTCGATTTCGGGGATATCAAGGCGGCGGGCAATCGCGGCCATGGCTTCCCGGGGCAGGTAGCCGAGCTTACCTTGAACCCCCTGCAGGATGGGGATGAGGTTGGCTCTCTGCCTGCCGAAGCGGGCTATAACCCGCTCCGTTTCCCGTTCGATATTAGCCTCGGCCATCGTTTTGCATTATATGACAGCTTGTCGGCGGGCGCAACCGCGCCCCTCTTGAAAATAAAAAAGAGGCCGGGTTTTTGGCCCGGCCCCTTTTGGCTCGAACTGAAACTGTTCTTAGAGTTTAACCTCGGGCAGTTCCGCCTGAGCTTTCCTGACCTCTTCCTCGGGGTAGGCGTAATCTTCCAGCTTCCCGGAGAGATATCTCTCGTAGGAAGACAGGTCGAAGTGCCCGTGCCCGCTGTGGGCGATGAGGATATTCTTGGACTTGCCCTCTTCGCGGCACTTCAGTGCTTCGTCGATAGCCACGCTGAGCGCATGGCAGGTCTCCGGCGCGGAGAGGATGCCCTCGGTGCGGGCGAACTGGATGCCGGCCTCGAAGACCCTGGTCTGGGGTACGGCCTGGGCGTCGACGAAACCGAGCCGGTGCAGGTGGCAGATGATGGGCGCCATGCCGTGGTAGCGCAGCCCGCCGGCGTGAATCGGAGGCGGAATAAAACCGTGGCCCAGGGTGTGCATCTTGACGATGGGGCCCATACCGACGGCGTCGCCGTAGTCGAAAGCGTAAAGCCCCTTGGTCACGGTGGGGCAGCTCTCCGGCTCGACGCAAATAACGCGCATGTCCGGTTTCTTACCGCTTATCTTGTCCCTGACCCAGGGCAAAAACTGGCCGGCGAAGTTGGAGCCGCCGCCGATGCAGCCGACGATAATGTCGGGGTAGGCGTCGGCCATCTCCATCTGCAACCGGGTCTCCTCGCCGATGATGGTCTGGTGGAGCAGTACGTGGTTGACCACGCTGCCCAGCGAGTAGTGCGTGTCCTCGCGGGATACGGCGTCCTCGACCGCCTCGCTGATGGCCAGACCCAGGCTGCCGGGGCAATCGGGCCACTTCTCCAGCATCCCCCTGCCCGCCTGGGTATCGGGGCTGGGGCTGGGCACGCAGTTGGCCCCCCACACCTCCATGGCGATGCGGCGGTAAGGCTTCTGGTCGTAGCTGATGCGGACCATGTAGACCTTGATTTCGATGTCGAACAGCGCTCCGGCGAAAGCCAGGGCGCTACCCCACTGGCCGGCACCGGTCTCGGTGGTGATGCGATTGATGCCTTCCTTCTTGTTGTAATAGGCCTGGACGATGGCGGTGTTGGGCTTGTGGCTGCCCGCCTGGTTGGTGCCCTCGTACTTGTAGAAAATCTTGGCGGGAGTGTCCAGCGCCTTCTCCAAACGGTAGGCGCGGTGCAGCACGGTGGGGCGCCAGGTGCGGTAAATCTCCTGAAGCTCTTCCGGAATGTCGATGTAGCGGTCGGTGGTGTTCACCTCCTGCATGATGCACTCCATGGGGAAGAGGGCGTGCATGAACTCCGGTGTCGCCGGCTCTTTGGTTATCGGGTTAATGGTCGGCGGCATCGGCTCGGGCAGGTCGGCCTGGATGTTATACCACTTGGTGGGCATGTCCTTCTGGTCCAGGAAAAACATTGACCTTTCCATTGTTACCTCCTTCTTCGATAAGATTAGATTTATCCTTGATAAACTAAAAAAGCCCCTCGCCTTAAAGGGGCGAGAGGGCTTACTCGCGGTGCCACCCTTCTTAGTCCTTCTGACCGGAAGGACCTTCTCTTTTCGGTGCAGTCCCATCAGGACCAGACCTCGGGGTTTGATAACGCTCCCCCGGCGGCAAAGCCTACTCCCCTTCTATGGTTTCGGTTTGCGGCTCCCAAGTCCATTCGGCTCCGGCGTGGCGTCGGTTCCCAGCTACCCCGACTCTCTCTGGCCTCGCTTTTGGAACCTACTAGTCTTGTTCCCAGCCTTTACATTATTAATTACGCCCGATTATAGGCTAACCCGATACCTTTGTCAACAGCGGCCCCCAAACCCTTGCCAACCCCCGCTTCAGCACCTATAATTTAAGCAAATGATGGTGAAGGGCTATCTTCTCATCAAACTAATCCCGGGGCTGGAATCCAGCGCCCTGTCCCAGATCCGCGCTATTCCCGGCGTCACCGATGTAAACCTGGTTTTCGGCCAGTGGGACGCCATAGCCACCGCCGAAACCAAGTCCCTCTTCGAGCTGGCTAAGGTAATCGTGGGCGAGTTGCGCAGCGTCCAGGGCGTCCAGGACACCACCACACTGGTGCAGGGCCAGTTCTAGCCGAAGGGACGAAGGCAAAGCGGACGGACAGCGTCGACAGACGCGATAGGAACGCGCCTGCACTCCAAAGGAGGATAATATGCCACCCGTAGTTTCCATCGTCGGTAAATCGAAATCGGGCAAGACCACCCTGCTCGAAAAGCTCATCAAGGAGCTCAAGTCGAGGGGCTACCGGGTGGCCACCATAAAACACACCCACCACCAAATCACTTTCGACGAGCCGGGCAAGGATAGCTGGCGCCACCTTCAGGCCGGCAGCGAGGCGGCAATGCTCTGCACCGACGACAACGCCTTTCTCATCAGGCCGGGCGGCTATAGCCTGGAGCAGCTGGTTCCCCTCTTCGGCGAGGACTATGACATTATCCTTACCGAGGGCTTCAGCCACGAAGGCGCCCCCAAAATCGAGGTGCGCCGCAAAGAGGCCGGGCCTCCCCTCCCCTCACCCACCAACGTCATCGCCGTCGCCGGCGACGAGCCGTCCGACAGCGGCGTGCAGCAGTTCTCGCTGGAGGACGCCAAAAGCATCGCCGACTTTCTGGAAAAGGAGTTCATCCGGCCCGGGAAAGAGAAGGTCTCCCTCTACGTCAACGAAGAAGCCATTCCCCTCACCGAATTCCCCCGCCAGGTCGTGAGCAACATACTGCTGGCGCTGGCTTCAAGCCTGAAAGGGGTCAGGAAAATCAAGAACCTGGCCCTCTTCTACCGCAAGAGCTAGCCTCTTTCGGCCGGGGCGTTTTTGTCGCCACGCCGATTGTGCTAAAATCTCTGTGGCATGACAGTCGAGAACGAGTTACACCTGCGCCATCTTACCCTGGACGAAGCCCTGCCCAGGCTCGATAAATACCTCAACGACGCTTTTATGGCCGGCCTCTACCAGGTAAGCATCATTCACGGCAAGGGCACGGGCACCCTGCGCCAGGCGGTCAGGAAGAAGCTCGACAAACACCCGCTGGTCGAATCCTACCGCCCCGCCGGTTACGGGGAAGGCGGCGGCGGGGTCACCATCGTCGAGCTAAGCCGCCGCTAACAATTGAAAGCGGGACGGCTTTTAGCTATAATGTCAATACTTCTTAAACGCGGTGAGTGTAGCCCAGTGGTCTAAGGCGCCAGGTTGTGGCCCTGGAGATCGAGGGTTCAAATCCCTCCACTCACCCCACTCTTATTTTTTTATCTACCCCCCGCCGGTGGTTGGCGAAGACCCAGGAGCGCGTCCGCTTGATAAAATCTTTGACCTCTGCCTCGGTCCTGAAATCCTCTTCACCGAAATAGTCGCGGTGAACCATCTTTTCCAGCGGCCTCATCAGCTTCTTCCTCGACTTATAGGCCGGATAGCCGAGGACAATCATGTCGTAGACGTTCACCTCGGTGGGTATGTGCAGGAGGTCTTTCAGCGCGCAGTGCTGATAAGGTGCCGCCACCAACGACACCCACTGGCTGGCCAGGCCCAGCGTCGTCGCCGCCAGGTGCATGTACAAAAAAGCGTTGGCCAGGCTGGAATTGTAAATCGACTGTCTCAAATAGGGGTCGTATCTCACCACCATGGGTAAGCCCTGCTGGGTACGGGTGTCGCCGAAGAGCAATATGAAAACCGGTGCGTTCTGGTATTCCATTTCCGGGTCGAGCCAGGCCTGCTTTTTGGGCCGCAGCCAGGGCTCGCACATCTCTTCCATCCTGGAAAACCCCCAGGAGCCCGCCGGACGCGGCGGCCTGACGATTTTCATGACCTCGCCCCTTAATTTCTCGTCCTTGATGACGACGAACTCCCACGGCTGCGAGTTAAAGCCCGAAGGGGCCCAGCGGGCGGCCTCGATAATCTTGTCCACATATTCATCGGGTATCGGGGCTGGCTTAAAGCGCCGAATGCTGCGCCGGTTCCTGGCTAGTTCCAGAAAACTGTCGTAATCCATGTCACCCCCCTTTTGAATAAATGTTAACGATAACGATAACGATTATAGGCACAAGCTTCCGCCAAAGCAATAGGCGCCGGCAAAGGAAAACCTGGAAATTTTCCTTGACAAGAATATGAGGTGGCACTAGAATGCTAACGGCGCCTATAGCTCAGCGGATAGAGCATCGGTCTTCGGAACCGAGGGTCGTGGGTTCGAATCCCTCTAGGCGCACGTTGGGAACTAACCCCGATTGACAATCGCCGCCCAAAAGTCTATATTTTAACAGCACCGAGGATAACAACGGGAGACTATAAACAGATTTGAAGATAGCGCTGGTTTCACCCTATGACCTTGCCTACCCCGGCGGCGTGGCCAATCATATTTTCGCGCTGGAGCGCGAGTTCATCAAGATGGGCCACGAGGCAATCATAATCGCTCCCGCTTCCCAGAAACCTCCCGCCTCCCACGACAGGTTCATCTGCCTGGGCAAGTCCTGGCCCACCCCCAGCAGCGGCTCCGTGGCGCGCGTTACCCTTACCCCCTGGCTGTCGGCGCAGGTAAAACCGATACTGAAGCGGGAAAAATTCGACGTCATCCACCTCCACGAGCCGCTTTGCCCGATGCTTTGCACCACCATACTACGCCTGTCCGACTCGGCCAACGTGGGCACCTTTCACGCCATGGACAGCCGCGGCTACGATATATGGAAACCTTTCACCATGTTATTCTTAAAGAAATGGTTCCGCCGCCTCGACGGCAAAATCGCCGTTTCCAAACCGGCGCGGGAATTCATCAACGGGCACTTCCCCGGGGAATACAACATCATCCCCAACGGCGTGGACCTGGGGCACTTTTCCCCCGACATAGCGCCCTTCGAGCAGTTCCTCGACGGCAAGATAAACATAGTGTTCGTCAGCCGGCTGGAGAAACGAAAGGGGGTGGACTACCTCCTCAAGGCCTACCAGCAGGTAAAAAAGGAAATCAATAACTGCCGGCTCATCCTGGTCGGGCCCAGCACCCGCTGGAGCTGCAAGCTGGTAGAACAGATAAGAGACGCTCACCTCAACGACATCGTTATTACCGGCTTCGTTTCTCAGGAAGACCTGCCCCGCTATTACCAGACGGCGGATATCGTCTGCTCGCCGGCCACCGGCCGGGAGAGCTTCGGTTTAATACTGCTGGAGGCGATGGCGATGGGCAAGCCTATCGTCGCTTCCAATATCGACGGCTACGCCAGCGTCGCCACCCACAGCGCCGAGGCGCTGCTGGTGCCGCCCAAGGACGAGCACACGCTGGCCCAGGCCCTGATTACGCTGGCCAGCGACGTCCAGTTGCGTAAGGAGATGGGAGCCAGGGGCAAAATCAAAGCCGCCGAGTATGGCTGGGACCGCATCGCCCAGCGAGTGATGGACTACTACCAATCAGTCCTCGACCAGCGCTCGCTGGACGGGCTGACCAGGAAAGCCAGCCTGCCCTTTTAGAGACAATAAAACTACGGTGATATCCCGTTTTAGAAAGAGTGAATAATGGCTTATTCTCTAGGACTGGACATCGGCTCGGTCAACGTCAAGCTGTGCCTAATCGACGAGGCCGACCGGGTCGTTAAATTCGACATCGAAAAAATCACCTCCAACGCCCGCTCCGCGGTCAACGCCCTACTGGGCAGACTGGACGACCTGAGCCAGATTACCGCCGCCGGCGTTTCCGGTTCCGGCAAGTCGGTCATCCCCAAAAAGCTTAACTGGGGCGAATACAGCAGCTCGCTGGCCATCGCCTCGGGACTACTCAATATCCACCCCGAAACCAAGACCATCATTCAAATCGGGGGGCAAAGCTCCTTCGTCATCGGGCTCGAAGACGGCCTGACCAAGCCCTGGAAGGTGGCCTCCAACCCCCTATGCGCCGCGGGCACGGGGCGCTTCGTCGAGCAACAGGCTTACCGGCTGGGCATCAGCATGGACGACTTCGCCCGCCTGGCGCTGGAGTGCCAGGACAAGCCGCCGCGCATCGCCGCCCGCTGCAGCGTTTTCGCCAAGAGCGATTTGATTCACCTGCAGCAAAAGGGCGTTTCCATATCGGCCATGCTCTACGCGCTCTGCGAAAGCATCGCCCGCATGGTCGTCTCCCTGCAAAAAGGCGTCTTCGAAGAGCCGGTCTATTTCGTCGGCGGCGTCGCCGCCAACGAAGCTGTGGCCAAAGCGCTAAGCGAGGCCGTCAGCGCCCGCAACGGGCAGCCGGTAACGGTAAACGTGCCCGAAAACAAACGCAACATCGAGGCATTAGGGGCGGCTTTGCTTTCCAAGGGACGCAACTCCATCGTCAGCCTTTTGCCCGAAGAAGACTCGGTCAAGAGCTACTTCGAGATGGACAAGCTGGAACAGACCCCCGTCCCCGAAAGCCCCTCCGGGCTGGCCATCAAGCAGCCCTGCTCGGGCTATCTGGGTATCGACGTCGGCTCCACCAGCACCAAGGCGGTCATCCTCGACGAGTCGGGTAAAGAGGTCATCGCCAAGAACTACCTGATGACGGCGGGGCGACCCATAGAAGCCGTCAAGCAGGTCTTCCAAAACCTGCTCGCCGACGGCGCCGCCAACGTCAAGGTATCCGGCGTGGGCGTCACCGGCTCCGGACGGTACCTGGTCGGCGGCTTTATCGGCGCCGACCTCATCAAGAACGAAATTACGGCCCAGACCCGCGCCGCCGCCGAGATAGACCCCGATGCGGATATCATCGAAATCGGCGGCCAGGACTCCAAGCTGGTCATCAAGCGCAACGGCGTCGTCATCGATTACCAGATGAACAAGGCCTGCGCCGCGGGCACGGGCAGCTTTATCGACGAGCTGGCCGAGATGCTGGGGGTGCGCGTCACCAACGGCGACTTCGCCCGGCTGGCCTTCAACGCGCCGCACACCATCGACCTGGGCACCCGCTGCGCCGCTTTCATGGGGCAATCGGTGGCTTCCGCCCAGCAGGAAGGCGTGTCGCTGGAGGTAATCACCGCCAGCCTGTCCCATTCCATCGCCAAGAACTACCTTTCCAAGGTACTGGGCAACAGAAAGCTGGGGGAAAGGGTCGTCCTCACCGGCGCCGTCTTCCACAACGACGCCATCGTCGCCGCCTTCCGCGAACAGCTCAAGGAAAAGACGCTGGTCGTCTCCGAGCACCGCGAGGTCAGCGGCGCCATCGGCGCCGCGCTGCTGGTGAGAGAAGCCAGCGAAGGGCAAAAGTCCAAGTTCAAGGGCTTCCAGAAGCTGATTGACAGCGAGTGCAAGCTGACTACTTTCGTTTGCAAGGGCTGCGACAATAACTGTACCATCACCCAGATGCGGCTGGAGGGCGAAAAACCGACCTTCTACGGCAGCCGCTGCGACCGCTACGACAGCGCCCTGACCCAGGAAAAGAGAGAGACCTTCTTCGACCAGCGGGAAAAGCTGCTGCTCAAGGAATATAAGGAAGGCGCCGGCACGGGGCCGGTGGTCGGTATCCCCCGGGCGCTGCTGGTATACGACTTCGCGCCGCTGCTCATCGGCTTCCTCAACGACCTCGACGCGCGGGTGGTCGTCTCCAGCAAGACCACCAAGGAGATAATGGAGCGCTCGGTGGAGCTGGCCTACACCGACAGCTGTTTCCCGATGAAGCTGGTGCACGGCCACGTCGAGGCGCTCAAAGATAAAAGCGATTACATTCTCTATCCCTGCGCCATCAGGCTGGGGCCGAAGAATGGCGACGCCAGCCAGCAATACGCCTGCCCCCTGATACAGGCGTCCCCCTTTATCGTGCGCACCGTGCTGGGGATGGGCGATAATTTCCTATCGCCGTTGCTCGACCTCAGCCTCGGTGAAGACGAGGTCGTCAAAAACCTGACCGAAGTCGCCACCAAGATGGGTTTCAGCCGGCGCAAGGGCAAAAAGGCGGGTCTGGCCGGTATCGCCGCCCAGCACCGATTCGAGGCGGAACGCGCCAAGGTAGGCGCCAGACTGCTCAAACAGCTAAAGGAAAGCAACCAGCTGGGCGTGGTGCTGATGGCACGCTCCTACATGTCGCAGGACTCCGGGGCGAACCTGGGCATCGCCGAAAAGCTGGCCCAGCTCGGCGTGGTACCCATCCCCCTCGATTTCCTGCCCCTGAATACGGTCAAACCCCAGGAGTTTTCCGACCGGCCCTACTGGGCTTACGAGGGCAAATATATCGCCGCCGCCAAGATAATCGCCCAGGACCCCCAGCTTTACGGGCTGGCGCTGACCAACTTCGGCTGCGGGCCCAACTCCTTTATTTTGAAGCTGGTGGAAGACATCATGAGCGGCAAACCCATGGGACAGCTGGAGATTGACGAGCACGCCGCCGAGGCGGGGCTGGTCACCCGGCTGGAAGCCTTCGTCGATACCATCGAGGGCTACGCCCCCACCGCCGAAGCGCAGGAGGTAGCCGCCGAGGAGATACGCCGCTACGCCCCGCCCATCGTCAGCAACCAGAAGACGCTGGTGCTGCCCAACATGGCGCCCTTCGTCGAGGTGCTGGGGCAAATCATGGAAAGCTGCGGCGGGCGGACCATCGTGCTACCCCCGCCCGACGAGCGCAGTCTCTTCTACAGCAACCAGGTTTCCTCGGGCACGGAGTGCCTGCCCTACCGGGTCACGCTGGGCGACTTCCTCAAGTTCTTTTACGAGCACCCGGAGCGCTCCAAAGACGTGGAGCTGGCTATGGTCAGCGCCTACGGGCCCTGTCGGCTGGGCAAGTACGCCCTGGAGCAGATTACGGTGCTCAAGAAAGCCGGCTTTAACGTGCCCATGCTGACCACGATTTCGAACAACGCCTACCGCGACATGGATTTCGGCCCCGACTTCCAGCGCTTGGCCATCGGCGGCATCTTCGCCGCCGACTGCCTGAACCGGCTCCTCTGGCGCACCCGCCCCTACGAGAAGGAGCCGGGGCTGGCGGAAAACCTCTTCGACGAGCACCTGCAAAAGGTTAAGGACAGTGTTCACGCCCGGGACGGCTACGCCGGCGTTCTCGAAAAGGCGACCGCCGCCTTCAAGTCGGCCATTGACCCCAACCTGCCGAGGAGACCGCTGGTCGGCATCAACGGCGAGATATACCTGCGCTCCAACCGCTTCAGCAACAACAATCTGGTCAAGGTCTGCGAGGCGGCCGGGCTGGAGGTCACCGTATCCTCGGTGGGCGAGTGGCTGAAATATATTTCCTACCGCCACTTCGAAGACAGCGTCCATTTCCGCAAGGCGCGCAATCTTTTGAGCAGCTACATCAAGAACAGCGTCGTGGACAAGAGCGAGCACCGGCTGCTTAAAAACCTCAAACCACTGACGGACGAGCCCGAACCCTCGATTAAAGAACTGCTGTCTCGGTCGAGCCTTTACCTGTCGCCGCGCTGCGGCAGCGAGGCGGTACTCAGCATCGGCTCCGGCGTGGAGTGGCTGGAAAACCCGCGCTTCGCCGGCGTCATCTCGGTCATGCCCCACGGCTGCATGCCCGGCGGTATCGTGGCGGCGATGTCGGAGAAGCTGAGCCAGATTTACCACAAGCCCTGGATAAGCCTTACCTACGACGGCATCCTGGAGACCAACAACCTGACCCGAATCAACAACTTCGCCGAGATAATCCGCTTCTGCACCCAGTAAAAGCTGTTTTAGAGTGATAGACTTGGTGTCGCCCGTCGGACTTTAAGGAGGTGCGATATGCCGTCCACAGCCTATTACTTAGACCCCAGGGGTAATCTTAAGCGCGACCTGAGCCAGGCGGAGATTAAAGCCGCTTTCGAGTCCAAACAGGGGCTGCTCTGGGTGGACATCGTGGCAACCGATGAAGAGGACGGCAAGCGGCTGGGGGAGCTGTTCAACTTTCACCCACTGGCCATCGAAGACTGTTTGAGTCCGGACATCCATCCCCCCAAGATTGACGACTTCGGCGACTATCTTTTCATCGTCGTCCACGGCATCAACCACGCCGCCGATTCGGAGATTGTAGAGACCGCCGAGCTGGCCATTTTCCTGGGCCCCCACTTCATGGTGAGCAACCATAATTTCCCGCTGTACTCGGTGGAGGCGGTGCGGCGGGGAGTGGAGGACGACGGCCGCCTGCTCAAGCGGGGGGTAAACTTCCTCGCCCACGCCCTGATCGACACGCTGATTGATAACATTTCGCCCACCGTGAGCAAGATGGCCGAGCTTGCCGAGGAGATAGAGGAGGAGGCCATCCGCGGCCCTCACCAGACGACGCTGGAGGCCATCCTCAAGCTGAAACGCTCCACCACGCGCATCCACCGGGTGATGACGCCCCAGCGCGAGGTGCTCAACCGCTTGAGCCGGGGAGAGTTTCCCCTCATCAAGCGGGAAGCCCAGATATTCTACCGGGACATCTACGACCACCTGGTGCGACTCGAAGTCCTCAACCAGTCCATCCGCGACGAGGCCGACAACGCCCTGTCCAACTACCTTTCCTCGCTGGCCAACCGCCAGAACGAGACGATGAAAGTGCTCTCCATAGTGGCCACCATCTTCCTGCCCCTCACCCTGCTGGCCGGCATCTACGGCATGAACTTCGATTACATGCCGGAGCTGAGCTGGCGCTGGGGCTACTTCGTCGTGCTGGGGGTAATCGCGGCCGCCATCATCGGCGCCATATGGTGGTTCTGGGCGCGCAACTGGATAACCTGGGGAAAACGGCGCATGAAGCGGGTAAGGCCCTTCGCCGTGGAGCCCAAGAAGCTCGCCGGCTACCTCGGGCAGGCGTTAAAGCTGCCCCGCCCGAAGCAGCGACCGCCCAAATAGCCGCCCTCTACCTGGCGGCGACGTTGCCGCTTTGGGATGGTTTATCGGCGGCGGCCGGGGCCTCCGCCGAAGCCCCCATATCCGGGTGCAACAGTCGGCTCAAACAGGAAGAGTAGTTGTCCAGGTGGCTGGTTACCCTGTCGTCCCTTATTAGCTTTTCCGCCTCCTGCTCCGTGGGATAGACCCCGTCGCAGGAAAGGACCACCCTGCGCAGGCACTGGGGATTATCGATAATCATGCAGCACATGCGGTGGTCTTCGTTCCAGGGCTGCCCCGCCCTGATTTTACAGAAGAACTCGGAGCGCAGCACGTCCCAGAGGTGGCCGTCGTTCCGATAAATGGTCTTGATGTTATCCTGGGCGAAGTGGGCGAAGACACAGGGCTCGACATCGCCGTTGGTGTTGATGTGGAAATAGCCGCCGCCGTGCCTGCCGCCGGCCAGGCAGCCATTGACGTAGTCGCCGTCGTTCCAGAAGTCGGAAACGAGCAGCGGATAGCGGCTGCGCACCGTGCGCACCATCTCACGGATGGCTAATCTCTGCTCGGGCTTCATCATCAGCACCAGGTCGGGGTCGCGGCCGATGGGTATATACTGGAAAAGCCAGCCGAAGGAGCAGCCCTTCTCGACGAGGAACCGGTAGAAGTCTTCGGAGGCGACAATCTCCCAGTTAAGGCTGGTGGGCATCGTGGAAAAGCCGAAAATAACGCCGGCCTCCCGCAATCTGTCCATGGCCGCGATGACCTTCCGGTAGGTGCCCTTACCGCGCCTCTGGTCGGTGGCGGCCTCAAAGCCCTCGATGGCGATAACCGGTGCCACGTTACCCAGGCGGGCCAGGCGCCTGGTCAGCTTCTTGTCAATCAGGGTGCCGTTGGTGAAGACCTGAAAATAGATATCGTTGTGCTTCTGGAAAAGGTCGAAGAGGTCCTGCCTGATGAAGGGTTCGCCGCCGGAGATGGTAACCAGGTAGATGCCCATCGTCTTGGCGTCCCGGCATATCTTATCCAGTGTCTCGTAGGGCAGGTCGTTCTCTTTCTTGTACTGGGCGGCGTAGCAGCCGACGCACTTCAGGTTGCAGCGCATGGTGGGGCTGACCACGAAAAACCAGGGGGCCGGCAGGTTATTGCGCTCGCTGAACTGGACCCGCTTGTTGCTGCCCACAAAAAGAGCGTTGAGCAACAGGTTGTTCAACAGCTTGCCGCGGCACCGCTCCGACTTGTGGAAGATGTTGCGCCCCAACTGGACGAAGGGGTGGTTCTTTTCCACCAGCGATTCGAAGGTATCCAGCTGCTCCCGGTAAAGTTTGGTGAAACGCAGCCTTTTTACCATCCGCACCACTCTCAAAAGGCTGTTATCGGAAAGATAGAAGAGCAGAATCACGCCCTTGAGGATTAGCTTGAAGAAAAAGAGTTTAAGTGAACCGAAAAAACTGGAAAACGCCGCGCCTATGCGCCTGAACAGCCCGCCCGTCCCGGTATTTTCATTCATGGCCGACTCCTTTCAAAAACACCGGATTGTTCCGAAAGAAACCAAAATATTGCTTAAAAAAACTAGCTTTCCGTTTTTATCAGCAATTAATTAGCCGGGCTTTATTCACTTAGCTCCTGTCTGACTTCCCTCAGGTTTAACAAGAGGGCGGTCATAAACTCGGCGTATTGCTCCAGCGACGACTTGAGCTCGGCCACCATGTTCAGCAGCTCGTTGAGGTCGTCCTGGTAATCTTCGACGGTTCCCTGGCTCAGGCTGGTCAGAAGTCGAGCCTTAAACTCCTCCCACTTCTCACGGCCGCGGTTATCGGCCACCGAGCGGGACTCCATAGCTCTCACCGTCGGGGAAAAGAGTATGGTGGAACGGCCGGGGCCCGAATTAGCCTTGGGCGTAGCGTACTGGGAGCTTACCATGCCCTTTTGCTCGAGCAGCTTGAGCATGTCGTAGGCGGTAGAATTGTTCAGACCCAGTCTCCGGGCAACGACACTGTAGTGGACGGGCTCCTGCTGTTCCCGGCAGACATCGAGGAACTTATTCAGAAAAGCGCGCTGTCTTGCGGTAAGCCTCTTAATCTCAATCACCCCCGCTCGGGTTAATCTTTTGGGGTTGGCAAGACCGAATCGTAAATGTTATTGTAAGCCTGATTACCAGCGGTGTCAATAACCTTTAGCTCACCAAATCTATTGGTCAATCATTTCAAAGGAGAAGTTCGCTCGATGATAAGACAGTGCCGGCCCACGGATAGCGAACGGATATATTTTATAATCAACGAAGCCGCCCGCGCCTACGACGGCGCCATACCCCCCGACTGTTACCCCCAGCCCTATATGCCCATGAGCGAGCTGGAAGCGGAATTGAAGCGGGTGACCTTCTTCGGCCTGGAGGCCGACGGGGAGCTGGTGGGGGTGATGGGGCTGGAACCGGTCAAGGACACCACCCTTATCCGCCACGCCTATGTTTTGACCGAGTGGCAGAGACAGGGGATCAGCGCCCGGCTGCTGGAACACATCAAACCGCTGGTCGGGACGGAAAGGCTGCTGGTGGGCACCTGGGCCGACGCCACCTGGGCGATAAAGTTCTACGAGAAGCACGGCTTTAAATTATTGCCGGACAAGGACGAGCTGCTCAAGAGATACTGGGATATACCTCAACGGCAGATAGAGACGTCGGTGGTGATGGGCATGGAGATGGGCTAGGTCAGCGTCACCGCCACCAGCTTATTGGTCAAGTCTTTATCGCTTTTGGTAAAGACGCGGATGTAGTTGTCGGTCAGCCCCGACCAGACGCCGCCGCTCTCTTTTTCCCAGAGCACCGTCACCTTTTCCCCCAGAAACTGTTTCTTGAAATTACGCACCGCCGCCCGGCCCAGCGCCAGCATCTTGCGGCTGCGTTCCCGCTTAATGCTATCCGCCACCTGGCCGGGCATATCGGCCGCCTTCGTCCCCGGCCGCGGCGAGTAGGGAAAGACGTGGATGCGGGCAAAGCGCATGTTGCGGGCGAAATCATAGCTCTCATTGAATTCGGCGTCGCTCTCGCCGGGAAAGCCGACGATGATGTCGGTGGTAACGGCCACACCGGGCACGGCTTTTCTGATTAAGTCCACCGCCCGCCTGTATTCGGCGGTATCATAGCACCGCCCCATTCGGGCCAGCACGGCGTCGCTGCCGCTCTGCAGGGAGAGGTGGAAGTGGCGGCAAAGCCGCCCGTCTTGCCACAATCCGACAAGCCGGGGGGTAATCTCCTGGGGCTGGAGGGAGGAAAGGCGCAAGCGGGCGACATCGGTCTCATCCAGAATGCGCTCTATCAGCCCGCCCAGGTCGATGCCCCGATAGCTGTAGGCGCCGATTTCGGTGCCGGTGAGCACCACCTCTTTGTCGCCGTCGGCGACGCGCTGTTCGACCTCGGCGACAATCCGGTCGGCGGGCAGGCTCTTCTCCCTGCCCCTCACCAGGGGCACGATGCAGTAGGCGCAAAAGTTATTGCAGCCGTCCTGCACCCTGACCAGGGCGCGGGTACGGGAGGCGGCCGGGGCCGAAGGCACTGCCGGGGGGCGGCTTAAATAGCCCCCCGCTTCGAGGAAAGTGACCATATCCATCTTCTGGCGGTTGTCCAGGGCCAGGTCGGCGCCTTTGATGGCCAGGGAATCGCGGCGGGCGCGCTCCACGTAGCAGCCGACGACGACCAGCAGTGCTTTGGGGCTGCGGCGGCGCGCCTGGTTCAAAAGCCGGCGGCACTTGCCGTCGGCGACGTGGGTGACGGTGCAGGTGTTGAGAATATAGACGTCGGCGCCGCCATCCGGGGGCACCACCCGGTAGCCGGCGGCGGCGAACTGACGGACGAAAAGCTGGCTCTCCGCCTGGTTGAGCTTGCAGCCCAGCGTGTCCAGGACGACGCTGGGGGCTTTGGCGTCTTTTGCCATGATATGAAAATTATATTGCCTGGATCGGCGGCGGTCAAACGGGGGTTTTTCTTGCGGAGAAGCAGCGATTTGTGGTAAAAATAGCTAACCAAAATCCCACACTTTTTTAAGATTATGTCAAACTCAAAAAACAGGGTCGTCGTTACCGGTATCGGCACCATCTGCCCGCTGGGGTTAAACGCCAGGGACACCTGGGCGGCGCTGGCCGCGGGCAAGTCCGGCGTTGACCGCATCACCCTATTCGACACCGAGGGCTTCGAGACCAAGATTGCCGGCGAGGTCAAGGGCTTCGACGCCTCTAACTACATGACCCCCAAGGAAGCCCGCCGCAACGACCGCTTTTCCCAGATGGCGGTAGCCGCCAGCCTGGAGGCAACCGGACAGGCGGGGCTGAAGATAGACGACGCCAATAAGGACGACATCGGTATCATTATCGGCAGCGGCATCGGCGGCCTGACCACGCTCTTCGAGCAGACCAGAGTGCTGCTGGAAAAGGGCGCCCGGCGGGTCAGCCCCTTCCTCATCCCGATGATGATGCCCAACATCGCCTCGGCGCAGGCGTCCATCACGCTGGGAGCCAAGGGGCCCAACCTCTGCACGACCTCGGCCTGCTCCAGCGGCTCAGATGCCGTCGGCATCGCCTACGAGACGATAAAGCGCGGCGACGCCAGGGCGATGATAACCGGCGGCAGCGAGTGCATCATCAACCCGGTGGGCATCAGCGCCTTCAACGCCCTTAAAGCCATCTCGACGCGCAACGACGAGCCGCAACTCGCCTCACGGCCTTTCGACGCCGAGCGCGACGGCTTCGTCATCGGCGAGGGGGCCTGCGTCCTCATCCTAGAAAACCTCGACTTCGCCCGCCAGCGCGGGGCAGAGATACTGGCCGAGATGATTGCCTACGGCACCAGCGCCGACGCCTATCACATCACCGCCCCACTGGAGACCGGCGAGGGCGCCGCCGTAGCCGTGCAGCGGGCGCTGGACAAAGGCAGGGTCAGGCCCGAAGAGATTGATTACATCAACGCCCACGGCACCTCCACCGAGCTCAACGACAAGATGGAGACCAGGGCAATAAAGAAGGTTTTCGGCGAGCAAGCCTACAAGGTTCCGATAAGCTCGACCAAGTCGATGACGGGGCACATGGTGGGCAGCGCCGGCGCCATCGAAGCCGCCATCTGCGTCATGGCTATCGGCAACGGCGTCATCCCGCCCACGATAAACCTCACCCACCCCGACCCCGAATGCGACCTGGACTACGTGCCCAACACGGCCCGCCAGGCTAAAGTAAGAACCGCCCTTTCCAACTCCTTCGGTTTCGGCGGCCATAACTCCGTATTGATTTTCAGAGAGTACTCCGAGGCATGAATTGAACCACCACCGCTGGAATCTGCTGCCGACGGCTCCAGACGAGCGTCTGGCGGCGGGCGGTTTCCCCCCCCTTATCTCCCAACTCCTCTATAACCGCGGCATCACCGAGCCGGCCCAGCTGGAGGTGTTTTTAAGCGGCGACAAGCGCCTCTGCGACGACCCGTCCCAGCTCCCCGACATCGAGCCGGCCATCGCCCGCATCTACCGGGCGATGCTCTCCGGGGAGACCATCGCCGTCTACGGCGATTTCGACGCCGACGGTATTACCGGCACGGCCATACTCGTCCAGGGGCTGACCCGGCTCGGCGCCAGCGCCGTTCCCTACATACCCCACCGCCTCACCGAGGGCTACGGGCTTAACATATCCGCCCTGGAAAAGCTCCACCAGCAGGGCGCCAGCCTGGTCATCAGCGTTGACTGCGGCATAACCGCCCTGCCCGAGGTTAAAAAAGCCAACCAGCTGGGGCTGGACGTAATTATCACCGACCACCACTCTCCCCTCCCCGAGATACCGCCCGCCCTGGCTATCATCAACCCCAAGCGCGCCGATTCCGGCTACCCCTTCACCGAGCTGACCGGCGCCGGCGTCGCCCTGAAGCTGTTACAGGCGCTGTTCCGCAACCTGGGCAAGGAAGGGCAGGCGGACGACATGATGGACCTGGCCGCGCTGGGCACGGTGGCCGACATCGCCCCCCTTTCCGGGGAGAACCGCTACCTGGTCAAGGAGGGGCTGAAGCTGATGAACACCGCACCCCGCCTCGGCATCGGCGAGATTATCTCCCAGGCGGGGCTGACCCCGGGCAAGCTGGACGCCGACAGCATCGGCTGGACAATCGCCCCCCGCCTCAACGCGGCGGGCAGGCTGGCCCACGCCATGACCAGCTATAAACTGCTGATGACGGAATCCCCCCAGGAAGCGCGTGACCTGGCCAGCTGGCTGGAGGAGAAGAACGCCGAACGGCAACGGCTGACCGCCAAGGTACTGGCCAAAGCCAGGGAGCAGGTAGTGGCGCAGGGCATCGAGGCGTTGCTGGTCGCCGCCGACGACGACTACCCGCCGGGCATCGCCGGTCTCATTGCCGGCCGGCTCGCCGAGGAGTTTTACCGCCCGGCCATCGTCGTCCACACCGGCGAGACGGTTAGCGGCGGCAGCGGGCGCAGCGTCCCCGAGTTCAACATCATCGAGGCGCTGACCGAGTGCCGGGAGCTGCTCTCCCACTTCGGCGGCCATTCCCAGGCGGCGGGCTTTACCCTGCCCACCGAGAACCTGCCCCGCTTCCGCGAGAGTTTATCCCGCCTCGCCGCCGAAAAGCTCGCCGGCGCCGATTTACGCCCGCAGCTGGACATCGACGCCGAGGTCGCCCTGCGCGATTTGAGCGGGGACACCTTCAGCACCATCCAGCAGCTGGCCCCCTTCGGGCGGGGCAACCCCTCACCCACCTTTTTAAGCCGGGGAACGGAGGTAATCGAGTGCCGCACCATGGGCAACGGCGCCCAGCACCTGAGGCTGAAATTGAAGCAGGGCGGCAGCGTCTGGGACGGGGTGGCCTTCCGGCTGGGCTGCTACCTGGCCGAGATATGCCCCCGCCTGGATATCGTCTATAACCTGGAGATAGACCGCTGGGGCGGCCGCGAGAAGCTCCGGCTCAACATAGTGGACTTTGCGCCCTACGGCCAGCCTTAGGCAAATGCCTTTCGGCAGCCATATTTGACATTTACTTTACAAATAGATTTTGTATGGTATAATACGAAAAGTGGTTCTAGGTTAAAGGTTATCGCATACTTAGTTAAACCAGTTTAGTTTTACCCGAGTGTTGGATGACCGCAACTCTAGCCAACTATTACAAGAGAGGAGGTCATCCAATGAGTTTTGAGGACAAACAGCTCACCTGCTCCGATTGCGGAGCCGAGTTCACCTTCAGCGCCGAGGAACAGGAGTTCTTCCAGTCCAAGGGCTACACCAACGAGCCCAAGCGCTGCCCCTCTTGCCGCGAAGCCAGGAAAGCACAACGTTACGGGAATGACGGTTACAGGTCCCGGCGTCAGATGTTCCCGGCGGTTTGCGCCGAGTGTGGCAAGGAGACCGAAGTTCCGTTCGAGCCTAGAGAAGGCCGACCGGTATATTGTAGCGAGTGCTACAGCAAGATTAGAATGAACCGATAGGGTTAATCTAAGCTAAAAGACATACATAGGCCGGGGAAAACCTGGCCTATGTATGTTGATAGAATGAGTTGATAAATTATGCCATTAAAAGTATCCAGACGTGAAGGCGAAACCCAGGATTCCCTGTTAAGGCGTTTCCAGAGGATGGTCCAGATGGACGGCGTTCTCAGGGAGGCCAAGTCACGTCGTCATTTCGTATCGAAAAGAGAAGCGGCGCGCCTGAAAGCCAAGAAGAACGCGCGGCGAAGGCGTCTCGGCAAGTAAGACCAGGCCACCGCATTCTTCGTCACCGCCAGGTAACCATACCTGTATCTAACTCTATTTACCACCCTTTAACTACCCCTTGACAAATGAGGGCCAACCGTTAAAATATATACCTAGCTTCACTATGTATTATCGCTAACTAGGTATCTGGAACGGAGGTCGTCAATGAAACTAGCTCTGGCTCTCTTCGTGATTCCCCTTCTGGTATTATTCGCCGCCTGCGGCCAGGCCGGAGAGCCGGCGAACAGCACCCCCGCCGAAAGCAACGCCCCCGCCGACAACGGCACGGTGGCATCCGCTTTCACCGAAGATGACTTCGCCGCCGCCCGGCAGGTAGTTTTCGATTACTGGGACGCCTGCAACTGCTATGACGTAGACGCCGCCCTGGCCTGCCTGGAAGATTCCCACCGCCAGGAAAGAGCAGCCGACATCCCCGGTGAGATAGCCCAGATGGAAGGCGCCGGCGTACAGCTGGGAGCGATAGAGGAAGCGCCGCCCTCGGTAATCGATGACGAAATAGTGGTGATAACGATAAAGCTGGACGTCCCCATCATGCCCGACCGCCACATCGTCTATCACCTGATACAGGTCGACGGCGACTGGAAAATCTGCTTCTCGGAAGAGATATAGCCTATCCGGCTAAATCCGCTTTCTTCACCCAGCGCGTGCGCCATATCAGTATCGGCACTAAGATAAGCAGTATCAGGATGCCGATTATCTGAGCCTGATGCAAACCGAAGAGGAACGGCGACCCGTCCCGTATGAAGCCGATGCCCACCCGCCACGCGGAATAGGTGCACAGGTAGATGAGGAAAAGCGAGCCGTCGGGCTTAAAGCGTTTCCTCAGCATGAACAGCACGCCGAAGACGACAAGCAGGAAGATAAACTCGTAAAACTGGGTGGGGTGAACGGCTACCCCCGAAGGCCCGTAGCTCTCGGGGTGGGTGTAGACCACCCCCCAGGGCAGCGAGGTTTTCACCCCGTAGCAACAGCCGTTGATGGTACAGCCTATCCTGCCCAGCGCCTGCGCCAGTATGGTGGGCAGCGCCACCAAATCCATGAAATGGCCGAAGGGGAACTTGGTAAAGCGACTGTAAACCCAGATACCCAGCGTCGCCCCCAGGATAGCCCCCCAGATAGTCAGCCCCTCGAAACCCCATAACGGGCCGGGGCTGCCGTACTGAACCCAACGGTCTATTAGGAAAAGCAATCTCGATACGATTATCGCCGAGGGGACGGCCACCAGCGCGGCGGTGAGAACGGTCTCGCTGGAGATCTTGTCCCCCTTCTTCACCTGCCAGAGCATCCAGCCCACCAGCACCAGCACCCCCAGCATAATCATGATGCCGTACCAGCGGACGTGGATGGAGCCTATGGAAAAGGCTATCGGATTTATGCCTATCTCAATCAATATCTGCCTCCCCTGATTATGAGCATAACGCCCGCACGAAGCTAGCGGCGTCGAAGGGAATCATGTCTTCCATGTCGTCGCCGACGCCGACGAAGCGGATGGGTATCTTGAGCTCGTCGCAGATAGCCAATACGATACCGCCTTTGGCCGTCCCGTCCAGCTTGGTCAGCAAAATATCGGTCACCCCCACCGCCTCGGTGAAATAGCGCGCCTGGGTCAGCCCGTTCTGTCCCGTGGTGGCGTCGATGACCAGTATTACCTCGTGCGGCGCCGTTTCGTCGGCCTTAGCCGCCACCCGCTTGATTTTCTTGAGCTCTTCCATCAGGTTGAACTTGGTGTGCAACCGGCCCGCGGTGTCGATGATGACCTCGTCAATGTTGCGACCGCGCGCCGCCTCCAGGGCGTCGAAAACAACCGCCCCGGCGTCGCCGCCCGTCTGGTGGGCGACCACGTCGACGCCGATATCCCCGGCCAGCTTCTTGAGCTGGTCGATAGCCGCCGCCCGGAAGGTATCCGCCGCCACCACCAGCACCTTCTTCCCCTCTTTCTTGGTTTTATAAGCCAGCTTGGCGATAGAGGTGGTCTTACCGCTGCCGTTGACACCCACCGCCATGACCACCCTGGGCCTGGATAAGGTAGACGATGGCGGCGCTTCGATACTAAGTATTTTGACCATCTCCTCCTGCAGGGCGTCGCGCACGGCGGTGCCATCGTTGAGCTTCTCTTCGCTCGCACGCTGCTTCACCCTTTCCAGCAGCTTTTCGGCGGTGCTGAAACCGACGTCAGCGGAGATGAGCAGCTCCTCCAGTTCTTCCCAGACCGATTCGTCAACGGCGGCGCGGTCGAAGAGCCGCATCGCCCGCTTGAACCAGCCGTCGCGGCTGGGCTTTAAGGCTTGTTCGATATCCTTCAAACTTACTCCTTATTTAGAGAGCAGCCCTTGCAGTAGAATCAGCGCCGCCTTCTTGTCCAGCGGCTTGTTGTTGTTGCCGCACTTGGGCGACTGGATACAGCTGGGGCAGCCTTCCTCGCAGGGGCATTCCTCGATAGCCTTCAGTGTAGTTTGCCACAATTCCTCCACCAGGTCAAAACCCTTCTCGCTGATGCCGATGCCGCCGGGGTAGGCGTCGTAGATAAAGACCTGGGGCCGGCCCGTGTCGGGGTGGAGTGGGGTGGAAACGCCGCCGATGTCGTTGCGGTCGCAGAGGGCGAACATAGGCAGCAGGCCGATGGCGGCGTGCTCGACGGCGTGAAGGCCGCCGGCGAAATCAAGGTTAAGCTCTTCGTCCACCCGCTTCACCGCTTTAGGCGGCGGGTCGAACCACAAGGCGACGGTGTTGAAGCGCATCGGGGGCAGGTCGAGTGGCTCCTCGCCGATGACCTCCTCGGTAAACTGCGCCTTCTTCTTGAAGCCGACCACGCGCGTGGTGACCTCGACCTCGCCCAGACAGACTTTGGTGCCGCGGCAGTCCTTCTCGTTGAGGACGCGCAGAATATGCAGGTCGGTAAGCTCCTTATCCTGGGTGTAGTAGTTGACCTCGACGTGCTTGGCGTAGGCGGTGCGCGCGGCTATATCGAGATGCTCTATCAGGTAGGACTCACCCTGGTGGAGATAGATAGCGCCGGGGAAAATAAAGAAAAAAGCGGTGCTGGCGTCGATGGTCTCGATGAGGGCGCCGCTGGCGCTGTCGGTGATGGCGTAGTTTTCCGCCGAGGCGGAGCGGATGTTGACCTTCTCGGCGGGATAGGCGATGGACGGAATTACGTACCAGCGACCCTGGCGCTCGCGGAGCAGGCCCTCTTCCTCAAGCGCCTTTATCTCGGCAAAGAGGTCCTCGCCGAAGTATTCCTCGTCGAGGTGGGTCAGCGGCGATTCCCAGGCGGCGCAGAGCAGGTGGGCGCGCAAAATGTAGTGGTTATCGGGGTTGACCAGCGCGTTTTCGAAGTTCTTGCCGAAAAAGGAATCGGGGTGGCGCATGAAATACTGGTCGAGAGGATTGTCCAGCCCGATGAGAAAGCTCAACGATTTTTCCTTGCTGCGCCCGCTTCTACCCGCCTGCTGCCAGGTGCTGGCGATGCTGCCCGGGTAGCCGGTGAGCACGGTGGCTTCCAGGTCGCCGATGTCGATGCCCAGCTCCAGCGCCGTGGTGGCCACCACCCCCAGCAACTGCCCGCTGAAAAGCTCCTTTTCGATTTTGCGCCTCTCCTCGGGGAGATAGCCCGCCCGGTAGGGCTTGATTTTTTGGGCCAGCTCGGGCATGGTCTCAGCCAGCTTGCGCCGGGTGTAGTTATAGATGACCTCGGTGAGCTGGCGGGTGCGCACGAAGGTAAGCGTGCGTATATTTTTCATTATCAGCTCGGCGAAGATGTTGGAGGCTTCGCCGTTGGCGCTGCGGCGCAGGCTTTTGGCGGCGTCGAGGAGCGGCGGGTTCCAGAAGACGAAGTCCTTGCCGCCGCGGGGCGAACCGTCGTCGTCAACGACGCTGAAGGGCAGCCCGGCCAGCTTTTCGGCGTGCTCGCCGGGGTTGGCGATAGTCGCCGAGCACAGTATGAACTGGGGGCTAGCGCCGTAGAAACGGCAGAGGCGGCGCAGGCGGCGCAGCACGTCGCCGACGTGAGAGCCGAAAACGCCGCGGTAGATATGGGCCTCGTCCACCACCACGTATTTCAGGCGGCGCAGCAGCCGCGACCACTGCTGGTGGTTGGGCAGTATGCCCAGGTGGAGCATGTCGGGGTTGGTTAGAATCAGCCGCGCCCGCCGCCGGATATCCCCCCGCTCTATTTTAGGCGTGTCGCCGTCGAAGGTGGCGAAATCGCCGGTTGATAAGAGACGGGGGTGAAAAAGCTCGTAGAGAGTGCGCAGCTGGTCCTGAGCCAGCGCCTTGGTGGGAAAGAGATAAAGGGCGCAACCGCCCTTGGTGGCCAGAATCGATTCCACGACGGGGACGTTATAGCAGAGCGTCTTGCCGCTGGCCGAGGCGGTGGCCACCATCACGTTCTCACCGCGGCGGGCGCGGTTGATGGCCCGGGCCTGGTGGGTGTAAAAGGGCAGCAGGCCGTGGCGGGTCAGGTTTTCTTCGAGGGGAATGGGCAGGGGTTCGTCCAGCTCGGCGCAACGGGCGGGGCGGCGGGGGATAGGCTCCTTATGAGCTATCTGCCCGCTGTAAAAAGGCTGGGTGGCCAGGTGATGCAGAAAGGCAGCGGTGTCCATTAAAACCCCGGTTAGAAGACAGGCAGGATTTCGATTTCATAGTCCAAAATCTCCAGGTCGAAGCGGCCGTTGGTGATTAAGCTCACCGCCTTGGAGAGGACTTCGTTGGTGTAGCGCTTGTTGTTGCTGACGAAGGCGATACCCAGCGTGGCTACCTGCCAGAGGTCGTTATCGCCGACCTCGGCCACGGAGACGTTGAACTTGTTCCGTAAGCGAGTGGTGACGGACTTCAAAATCTGGCGTTTTCCCTTAAGCGAACCGTTTTCGGGAAAGCGAAGCCGAACCCGGCAGGTGCCGACATTCATGATATATACAGTTGGTAGCTATAAAAAAGAGTCTAAGCGTTCTCTCTCTGTTTCATGTAGCAATCTTTACAGTAGACCGGGCGTCCTTCACGGGGCTCAAAGGGAACGGTGGTCTCTACGCCGCACTCGGCACAGGTTACGGTGAACATTTGTCGCGGTTGCTTGTATTCGCCGAAGCGCTCTTTTCGCCGGGCTGCCCGGCATTCGGGACAACGGGAGGGGTCGTTTTGCAAACCGTGAGACTGGTAGAACTCCTGCTCACCGATACTGAAGATGAACTCCTGCCCGCAGTCACGACATACGAGGGTCTTGTCTTCCAGAGCCATTTACTGCTCCTCCTCATATTTTGTTAGTCCCTTGTCTCGGTTGCAGTCTCCTGGCTCTTAAAAACCCTTGCCGGACCTATAGTCTGTAATACTATTTACCCCTAGGGCGCCCTGATAAACAGGCCTAAAGCTGGGAAGCAACACTTACCAAGGTTTCGACTATAGCCATAACTATACCACAATTCGGGGCAAAGTCAAGCAATTGCGCCTGATTTTGGCCTCGGCTAAATTTACAGTGTTTACTGGTTATGTTATAATCGTTTGATTGGTGACCCATAGTGGCAAAATAAGCGGTACCAGAGGGGTTAAAGCTTGGAAAAAGAGAAGAAGACCGAAATCATAAGCAAATTCGGGCTCCGCGAAGGAGATACGGGCTCAACTGAAGTCCAGATAGCCTTGCTCACCGAAAGGATAAACCAGTTGACCGGGCACATGATGGCCAATCGGCACGATTACCACACGCAACGGGGACTGCTAAAGCTGGTCGGACAGAGAAGAAGGCTACTCGCCTACTTAAGTCGAGAAGACGTCGGCCGTTATCGCAACCTGATTGCCCGGCTCGGTCTGCGCAAGTAAATTTGGAGAAGGCTATTGATATCACCTAGTTCTTTTGAGTGTGAGGTTGGTGGGAGGACACTTAACATTGACACCGGAAAGCTGGCCGGACAGGCCGCCGGCGCCGTAACCGTCCGCTACGGGGATACGGTGGTGCTGGTCACCGCCTGTACCAGCGAGGCGCCCCGGGAAGGGATTGATTTCCTCCCCCTTACTATAGATTACGAGGAGAGGCTCTACGCCGCCGGCAAAATCCCCGGCGGCTTTATTCGTAGAGAGGGACGGCCCAGCCAGGACGCTACCCTGGCCAGCCGTTTGACCGACCGTCCCATACGTCCCCTGCTGCCCAAGGCGTGGCGGCGGGATATTCAGGTCATTATTACCGTCCTTTCCGCCGACCAGGAAAACGACCCGGACATACTGGCCGTTATCGGCGGCTCGGCGGCGCTGACCATCTCGGAGATACCCTTCTACGGGCCTATCGGCGCCGTTAACGTCGGCTACATCAACGGCGAACTGGTGCTCAACCCGACGCTGGCCCAGCTGGAAGAAAGCCAGCTGGACCTGACCGTGGTCAGCACTAAGACATCCATCGTCATGGTGGAATCCGGCGCCAGGGAGGCCCCGGAAGACATCGTCATGCAGGCGATAGAGCTGGCGCACCGCACCAACCAGGACATCATCAAGCTCCAGGAGCAGCTGCAGCAAGCCTGCGGCAAGCCCAAGCTGGAAGCCCCGCTGACCGAGGTCAACCAGGAGGCGCTGGCGGCGATAAAACCGGTCGTTGACGAAAAGCTGCCGGCGGCCTTAAAGCATACCGAAAAAGCGGCGCGGGAAGACGCCATCAGCGCTTTGAAACAGGAGCTGGTGGAAAGCTGCGGCGAGACCTATGAGGAAAAGGATATCGCCAACGCCCTGGACAGCCGCATCCGCGACGAGATAAGAGGCCACCTGCTGGATAAGGGAGAGCGCATCGACGGGCGCAAGCTGGACGAGGTGAGGCCCCTCCACTGCGAGGTGGGCTTACTACCCCGCACCCACGGCTCGGCGCTTTTCTCGCGGGGACAGACCCAGGTGCTGACCATAACCACCCTGGGCTCGGTGGGCAAGGAGCAGCCGCTCGACGGACTGGGCATAGAGGAAAAGAAACGGTTTATCCACCACTATAACTTTCCTCCGTTTTCCGCCGGCGAGACCCGGCGCATCGGCTCACCGGGGCGGCGCGAAATCGGTCACGGCGCCCTGGCGGAACGGGCTATCGAGCCGATACTGCCCAAGGCCGAGGACTTCCCCTACACGATAAGGCTGGTCTCCGAGGTCTTGAGCTCCAGCGGCAGCACCTCGATGGCCAGCGTTTGCGCTTCGAGTCTGTCGCTGATGGACGCGGGCATACCGACCCACAGCGCCGTAGCCGGCATCGCCATGGGGCTGATTACCGGCGACGACGACAAACACGTGGTACTCACCGACATCGAGGGCATCGAGGATGCCTACGGCGACATGGACTTCAAGGTAGCCGGCACCATCAAGGGCGTCACCGCCATGCAGATGGACACCAAGCTCAAGGGCGTCAGCCTGGAGGTTATTAAAAAGGCGCTGGAGCAGGCGCGCCAGGCGCGCTTGCACATACTGGAGGTAATGGGCAGCACCATCTCTTCCAGCCGGCCCGAAATCAGCCGCTACGCCCCCAGAATGTATAAGCTAACCATCGACCCCGCCAAAATCGGGGCCGTTATCGGCACCGGTGGCCGCACGATAAGATCGATTATCGAGGATACCAAGACGACCATCGATATCGACAACGACGGCACGGTGCTTATCGGCTCGCCCAACGAGGAGTCGGCACGCAAGGCTATCGATATTATCGAAAGCCTGACCAAAGAAGTCGAGGTCGGCACCACCTACACGGGAAAGGTGACGCGCATCCTCAACTTCGGCGCCATGGTGGAGATTCTCCCCGGCAAGGAAGGGCTGGTCCACATCAGCGAGCTGGAGGACTATCGGGTGGCCAAGGTCGAGGACGTGGTTAAAATCGGCGACGAGCTGACGGTCAAGGTTATTAACATCGACGACATGGGCAGGGTAAACCTGTCGCGACGGGCGGTCTTTGAAAAAGAGGGTTCCCGGCCTTCGGGGCCGACCAAGGACTACCCCTTCAAGTCGCAGCGCGATTCCCACCCTCCCCGCAGCAAAGGAGGCGGCTTCCATAACCGGGGGCCTGACCGGGGACGACGGCGATGAAGCCGATAAAGGTAGCCGTCAACGGCGCGTTGGGCAAGATGGGGCAGACGCTGATCGCCGCCCTGTACCGCGAGCCCGGAATGCAACCCGTCGGCGCTACCGATATCAAGGCAACCCAGGACCACTTGACTTTGCCCGACGGCTCGGGTAGAATTCCCCTTTCTAAAAAGCTGGAGCCGATGCTTGATAGCTGCCAACCGGAGGTGGTGATTGACTTCAGCAACGCCGAAGCCGTCATGCCGCTGGTGAAACTGGCCGCCGAAAAAGGCGTTAACCTGGTCATCGGCACCACCGGTATCGGCGCCGGGGACATTAAGAAAATAGACGCCCTGGCCAATGACAGGGGCATCGGCATCGTGATTGCGCCCAACTTTACGCTGAGCGCAGTGCTGATGATACACCTGGCCAGGATAGCCAGCAAGTACTTCGACTACGCCGAAATCGTCGAGCTGCACCACGAGCGCAAGCTGGACGCGCCCTCGGGCACGGCGCTGTTGACGGCGCAGGCGATGGCCGAAGCCAGAGGCAAGCCGTTTAACACCCCGCCCGCGGGGGAAAAGGCGGCCAGCCGGGGCAAGCAGCTGGAGGGCATCAGCCTGCACAGCGTGCGCCTGCCCGGGCTATTGGCCCACCAGGAAATACTGTTCGGCGGGGAGGGGCAAACGTTGAGCATCCGCCACGACACCAGCGGGCGCGACTGTTACATGCCCGGCGTGATGCTGGCGGTTAAAGAAGTGATGCAACGTAAGGGCTTAACCTACGGACTGGATATTCTATTAGGCCTGGAGAAATGAAATGGGATATAGAGTCGCTATAGTCGGCGCCACCGGAATGGTGGGGCAGGAGTTCATCAAGGTCCTGGAGCAGCGCAATTTCCCCATGGACTCCATCGAGCTGTTGGCCTCAGACCGTTCCGCGGGCAAGAAGATGTTCGTCAACCACGACGAGCTGGTGGTCAAGGAGACCACCCCGGAATCGTTCAAAAAAATAGATATCGCCCTCTTCTCGGCGGGAGGAGAGACGAGCCGCTACTTCGCGCCCATCGCCGCCCAGTCGGGCGCCGTGGTCGTGGATAACAGCTCGGCCTGGCGTATGGACCCCAAGGTGCCCCTGGTGGTGCCCGAGATAAACCCGGAGGACATCAAGTGGCATAAGGGGATTATCGCCAACCCCAACTGCTCTACCATCCAGATGGTGGTGGCGCTGAACCCGCTGCACAAGGTCAACCAAATCAAGCGGCTGGTCATCTCCACCTACCAGGCGGTTTCCGGCACCGGTGCCGCCGCCGTGGACGAGCTTACCGAGCAGGCGAAGCAGGTGCTCGGCGGGCAGACGGCGGTACCCCACGTCTATCCCCACCAGATTGCTTTTAATATTTTGCCCGAGATAGACGTCTTCCTCGACAACGACTACACCAAGGAAGAGTGGAAGATGGTGGAGGAGACACGGAAGATAATGCACGCCCCCGACATCGCCATTTCGGCGGTATGCGTCCGCGTGCCCGTTTTTACCGGCCACAGCGAGTCGGTGCATATCGAGTTCAGCCAGCCGATGGCTCCCGAAGACGCCCGGCGCATCCTGGCCAAGGCGCCGGGAATCAAGATACTGGACGACCCGGCGATAAGTCTCTATCCCCAGCCCTGGTCAGCGGCGGGCACCGACGAGGTATTCGTCGGGCGCGTTCACCGCGACGCCTCCCACGCCAACGGCCTGGTGCTGTGGGTTGTCGCCGACAACCTGCGCAAGGGCGCCGCGCTCAACGCCGTCCAGATTGCCGAGGAAATGATTAAGCGGGACTGGGTACGGCCCGGGGAGGCGAGCAAGTGAAGCCGCCGGGAAGATTGCTCACCGCCATGGTAACCCCTTTCGACGAAAAGGGGGCGGTTAACTACGAGCAGGCCAAAAAGCTAGCGCTGGCGCTGCTGGATTCGGGCAGCGACGGCGTGGTGGTGGCCGCCACCACCGGCGAATCGCCGACATTGAGCTGGGAAGAGGAAATGCGCCTCTTCACCGAAATCAAGGCGGCGGTGGGCCAGCGCGGCGACATCATCGCCTATACCGGCTCCAACAGCACCGCCGAGGCCGTGGAGAACACGGAAAAGGCGGAGAAAACCGGCGTGGACGGTTGCCTTTCGGTGGTGCCCTACTATAACAAGCCCACCCAGGAGGGCATCTACCGGCACTTCAAGGCCATCGCCGAGAGCACCAGCCTGCCCGTAATCATGTACAACATACCGGGGCGGGTGGTCGTCAACATGACGCCGGAAACCATGGCCCGCCTGAGCCGCATCAAGAACATCATCGGCGTCAAGGAGGCCTGCGGCGACATGGGCCACGTGGCTAAGACGCTGCAGCAAGCCGACAGCGACTTTTACATCTGGAGCGGCAACGACAACGACACCTTTAATATCATGGCGTTGGGCGGCTACGGCACCATCGGCGTAGCCACGCATCTGGTGGGCAAGCAGATTAAGCAGATGATGGACGGCATCCTCGAGGGCAAGCTCGCCGAGGCCGCCGCCATTCACCGCCGGCTGCTGCCGCTGGTGGACACCCTTTTCATAGAGCCCAACCCGGCGCCGCTGAAGTACGCCCTCAATCAGATAGGTTTTAAGGTGGGCAAACCCCGGCTGCCCCTGGTCGAGGTCGGCGCCAAGTCGGCGGAAACCATCAAGGCGACGCTGGCCAACTACACCATTGACCTCAAGGTGTAAAGGGCTTTAGCACCATGAAAAAGGCTTTCTTACCGGCTCTAATCGCTTCCCTACTCTTGATTACGCTGGTTGCCGGCTGCGACACGTCGGAAACCCCGGAAGACACCGGCGACTTCGCCATCTACCTGACCAAGAACGACATCCCCGCCGAAGAGATGCCCGTCCTGAGCTACGTAGAGCCGGCCGAGCAGCCCCTTATCTCCCTGGATGACATTGTCGTCTATGATTGGGATACGCACCGGATAGAGCTTACCGCCGACGCCTATCAAAGGCTGGAAGATACGACGCTGACCACGCTGGGCACGTCCTTCCTGGTTTGCCTGGACAGAAGCCCGGTGTACTGGGGGGCGTTCTGGACGCCGATTTCATCGCGCTCCTTCGACGGCGTGGTGATTCTGGTGCCGCCGTTCGAAGAGCCGGAGAACACGATACAAATCCAGCTGGGCTATCCCTCGCCCGATTTCTACAGCGGCGAAGACCCGCGTTCCAATGCGGATATAATGCAGTCGTTAGAGCAGGCGGGGAAGCTGGACTAGAGATACATGCGGAAGCCGTAGGCAGACAACTTGAAGCCCAGGGCCTTGTAGAAGCGGTGCGAGTCGCGGCGCTTAACGTTGCTCATCAGCTGTAGCTTGTAGCAGCCGGCCTCACGGGAGCGGGCAATGGCATAGTCCATGAGCATGCGCCCGATACCCCGCCGGCGAAAGCCGGAATCGACGACCATGTTCTCCACAATCGCCCAGGGCAACGCGCCGTGGGAGAAGTTAGGCACAATTAAGAACACCATGGTACCCACCACCACCCCCTCTTCCTCCGCCACCAAAAGCTCGTGCCCGGCCATGGCACTGAGCTCTTTGAAGACGGGCCCCGTTTCGTGGCGGGTCAGGTCGTGCCGCTCGCCCGTGAGCGCTTCGTAAAGCTCCAGTATGCGGGGCACGTCCTGTTCCACAGCCGGTCTTACCGTTGCCATTTTGAATTCCTTTACTAGAGGATAGGCGTCTTCTCGATAACCTCTTCCCGCTCCGGCCCCACGCAGACCAGGTTGACCGGGCAGGCGATAAGCTCCTCGACCCGCGCCACGTAGTTGCGAGCGGCCTCGGGCAGCTCTTCAAAATCGCGGATGCCGGTGGTGTCGGTCTGCCAGCCGGGCATCTCCTCGTAAACGGGCTTGCAGCGCGCCAGCGCCGTGACGCTGCCCGGGAAATAGTCGATACGCTTGCCGTCCAGCTCGTAGGCGACGCATATCTTGAGGCTGGGCAGTATGTCGAGTATGTCGAGGCGGGTAATCACCGCGCCGGTGAGCCCGTTGACGCGACTGGTGAAGCGGGCGGCCACGGCGTCGAGCCAGCCGCAGCGGCGCGGCCTTCCCGTGGTGGTGCCGTACTCGTGCGCCCTCTCCCGAATCATGTCGCCCATCTCGTCGAAAAGCTCGGTGGGCATGGGCCCGCTGCCGACGCGGGTGCAGTAAGCCTTATAGACGCCGACGACGCGGTCGAGCCGGGTGGGGCCCAAACCGGCGCCCAGGCAGGCTCCCGCCGCCAGCGGCGACGACGAAGTGGTGTAGGGATAGGTGCCGAAATCGGGGTCGAGCAGCGCGCCCTGGGCACCCTCCAGGATAACCAGGTCACCGCGCGAGACCGCTTCGTCGAGCATGACGGTGGCCTCGCGGATGTGGGGCGCCAGGCGCTCCCCGTACTGGCAGTATTGATTATAGACCTCGTCCAACGACAGCGGCTCCGCGCCGTAGACCTTGGTCAGGATGGTATTCTTGTAGTCGAGTATGGTACCCAGCCTTTCCCGCAGCGCCTCTTTATCGAGCAAGTCGCCGGCCCGGACACCCAGCCGCGCCGTCTTATCGGTAAAGGCGGGGCCGACCCCTTTCAGGGTGGTGCCGATAGCCTTGCCCGCCCGCGCCTTCTCCTCCAGGCCGTCGAGCAAAAGGTGATAGGGCATAATCAGGTGAGCCCGGTCGCTGATAATGAGATTATCGGTGGTGACGCCGCGCTCGTTCAGGTTATCGATCTCGCCGATTAAGACCTTGGGGTTGATGACCACCCCGTTGCCGATAATACAGGGCACCCCGGCGTTGAAGATACCCGAGGGAATAAGGTGCAATTTGAACTCGCCGTGGGGGTTGAACACCGAATGCCCGGCGTTGTCGCCACCGGAAAAGCGGACGACCATATTAGCCTGCTGGGCCAGCATGTCGACCACCTTGCCCTTCCCCTCATCCCCCCACTGGGCTCCAAGAACAGCGATAACCGGCATTATTCCTCCTCTAAGCTTTCTTATAACACAAATCGTCTACCGAAGTAAAAGGGCTAGCTCCGGTGCCGCCAGACGTAGACCAGACGCTGGCCGGCGGTGAAAAAGCTGAAGGCGGCGATGACGGCCAGGGCGATAACCAGAGCGTTGCTAATACCGCTCAAGAGCAGCCCCAGCGCCAGCACGATGATTCTCTCGGAACGGGTAAAGATACCCGTCTGGCAATCGAGCCCCACCGCCTCCGCCCGCGCCCGTATGTAGCTCACCAGCAGCGAAGATACCATCGTCAGAAAGACGAGCAGCACCAGCCACCATGTGTTTTCCAGGTAAAACAGTATCGCCACCAGCAGCGCCGCGTCGGAGAGGCGGTCGAGCGTGGAGTCGAGAACGCCGCCGAACTTGGTGACCTTACCGGTATGGCGCGCCAGCGCCCCGTCCAGTATGTCGAAAAAGCCCGCCGCCAGCACCACGAAGCCGCCGGCGAAGGGATGGCCGGTGCCGATGAGCGCCGCCGCCCCCAGGATTACGGCGAAGCCGAACCAGGTCAAAATATCGGGGGTGACCCCCGTCCGCGCCAGCACCCGCACCGCCGGCTGGGTAAGCCCGCGGGCTACGGCCCGCCGCATTCGGGACAGGCCGGCTTCGGAATTCGCTTTCGCTGAAATGGCACTACTCCTGATTAAGGATTAGACGGGAACCGGGGTCGCTTCGGGATGGGGAAACTTTTTCTCCCAGGGCGGCTCGCTGAGCACCCTTTTATAGTAATCGAGAACCCGGCGGGCGATGCTGTCCCAGCCGTAGTTCCGGGCTTTGGCCATGCCCTCGGCGCCCATGCGGCGCCGACGCGTCTCGTCGTTAAGCAGCCCTATCAAAGACAGCGCCAGGCCACGGCTGTCCCGGGGCGGCACCAGCACGCCGTCAACGCCGTCGCTGACGACGCTGGCGTAGCCTTCGATATTCGAAGCCACGATGGGCTTGCCCATCGCCATCGCCTCCAGCAAAACGATGCCGAAGCTTTCCGAGCCGGTGGCCGGGGCGCAAAAGACATCGGCGGTTCGGTAATAGCGGGGCAGATCTTCGTAGCTGGCAAAGCCGACGAAGACGACGTCTTTAAGCCCTTGCCGGGCCACCTGCTTTTCGTATTTACGCCGCAGCCGGGTGCCGGGGCCGACGGCGATAAGCCGCGCCTCGGGTACGGCCTCTTTAACGCGGCGGAAGGCGTCGAGCAGGTAGTTCAGGCCCTTGCGTTTTTCCATGCGTCCCACGAAGAGTATGTTGGGCCTGCCGTCGTTGAACTCCTCGATGGGGGCGACGTCGGGGTTGAAATGCTCCAGATCGACGCCGTTGGGGATGATATTATAGTAGCCGGGGAAGTGCCCGTAGGCGAACTCCATAGCCGGCTGGGAAACGGCAATCTTGCCGTCCAGCTTGCGGAACCACTTTTTAAGGAAAAACCTGCTGATGGGGCGCCCCAGGTTATAGCCCGGGCGGCCGTCAGAGGCATGAAAGGTGCCCACGGTGGCCGTCGGCGACAGTCGCAGCACGCTGGTGCAAAGCATGGGCATCAACGGCTCGTGGAGGTGGACGATATCGAACCGCTCCCGGTCGAGCATCGCTTTGATGCGCGCGGAAAGGCGCAACGACAGGGTGAGCCGGGCGATGGAACCGCTGGTGGGAATGGGGCGGGGCCGGCCGATAGGGATAAAGCGGTCGCCGAAGCCGGAAATAGCCTTGGAAGCCGGGGCGATAACCCTGACATCGTGGCCCATCTTGGTGAACTGTTGCTCCAGGCAGGAAATGTGGATACAGACGCCGCCGGGATAGGCGAAGTCGTAGGGCGAAACCAGTGCTATCTTCACCTTCCTACCCAAAACTCCGTGGCGATTCGCTCAAACGGATGTGCTCTCCAACGGTTTATCCGCCGGTTTATTGGCCGCGATAAACTCTTCCACATTGCGGCGGGCCTGATCGTCGGTGTACTGCACCGGCGGTGACTTCATGAAATAGGAAGAGGGCGAAATCAACGCGCCCTTGAGCCCGCGGTCCAGAGCCAGCTTGCAACAGCGGATGGCGTCGATGACCACCCCCGCCGAGTTGGGGCTGTCCCAGACCTCGAGCTTAAGCTCCAGGTTCAGCGGTACGTCGCCGAAGGTGCGCCCCTCCATGCGGATATGGCAGAACTTGCGGTCGAGCAGCCAGGGAACGTAATCGCTGGGGCCGACGTGGATGTCCTTGGGTTCCATCTCGTAGTCGAGCTGGGAAGTTACCGAGTTGGTCTTGGATATCTTCTTCGACTCCAGCCGTTCCCTCTCCAGCATGTTGTAGAAGTCGGTATTGCCGCCGAAGTTGAGCTGGTAGGTGCGTTCCAGCTTCACGCCGCGGTCGCCGAAAAGCCTGGTCAGGACGCGGTGGGCGATGGTGGCGCCTACCTGGGACTTGATGTCGTCGCCGATAACGGGCAGTCCGCGTTCCTCGAAGCGCTTTTGCCAGTATTTCTCGCGGGCGATGAAAACGGGAATGCAGTTGATGAGGCCGCAACCGGCGGCCAGAACCTGCTCGATATACCACTTGGTGGCTTCTTCGCTGCCTACGGGCAGGTAGTTGATGACGACGTCGGTCTTGGTCTCTTTGAGGATTTTAACGATGTCGGCGGTGGGGCCGGGGGCTTTTTCTATCATCTGGGACAGGTATTTGCCCAGCCCGTCGTGAGTCATGCCCCGCTGCACCTTGACGCCGGTGGTGGGCACCTCACAGAACTTGAAGGTGTTGTTGGGCTCGGTGTAGATGGCTCGCGCCAGGTCCTTGCCCACCTTATTCTTGTCGATATCAAAGGCGGCCACGAAGTTGATGTCGTTGATGTGATAGCCACCCAGGTTGACGTGCATCAGCCCGGGTACGAACTCATCATCTTTGGCTTTGCCATAGTAGTGGACGCCCTGAACCAGGGAGGAAGAGCAGTTCCCCACCCCTATTATAGCTACGTTTATTTTACCCAAAGTTTAATTACCCTCCTTTTCAACAGCAAAACCTACGGAAAAAGGCACACCCAACCATCCCACACCCCTGTAACATTTCGCTGGAATTATTGCCGAGAGGCTCTTATAAAAACCGCTCCATTTACCTCTCTGGCAAAGCAAGCAGGAGTTAAAACTCCTGCTAGTCTCTGTCGCTTATAAAGAAGAGGATTATCTTACTCCAACTCTAAGACGTGACCCGGTTCGTTTAGCTCTTGCCGATGCGGAACACCTTGGTCCCGCAGGAAGGGCAAACCCCCTTCGTGGCCGGACGCCCGTTCTTCAGGGTAACCTTCTGGGGATTCCTGATGTCAACCTTACGCCTGCACTTGAAGCAATACGCTTGCACCTAAATCACCCCCTTCTTGGTATCGGTTGAACTATACCCCTTTAGGGGCTAGCTGTCAAGGCCTATTAATGCTACCCATTAGCGCCGGAAGACCTTCTCCGGCTGCCAGCGTTCCTTTTCCCCGTCGAAGCCGAGCACGGCCAGAAAATCGCCGTCGCGGTTATAGACGCGGCAGCGGTTACCGGCCACGGGCTCGGGCAGGTTATCGACGCCTTCTCCAGGCAGTGGGCGACCGTTCTTAATGTCCTCCTCGGCGGCGGCGCCGACCACCACCGCTCCCCACCGGGAAAGCACGAAGTCTATGGGATAGACGAAACGCTGCTCGTAGCCGTGGCGAAAGCCCTCTTCAAGCTGGGGCAAGGCCACGGCTTCCTCGATGGTAAAAGGCCCGCACTTGAGACGGACCAGGCTCTTCAAACTGGCGCCGCAGCCCAAAAGCTTGCCCAGGTCGTCGGCCAGCGAGCGGATGTAGGTGCCCTTGCCGCACTCCACTTCCACAGTGGCCAGGGGCGGCCGCCAGCCGAGCAGCTCCAGGCGATAGACCCAGCGCTTGCGGCTCTTCCGCTTTACCTCGATGCCGGAGCGCGCCAGCTCGTAGAGCGGCTTGCCGCCGTGCTTAACGGCGCTGTACATGGGGGGCGTCTGCTCGATTAAGCCGCGGAAGGATTCCAGTGCCGCCAGCAGCTCTTTTTTGGTCACCTTGGAGGCGTCGCCGCGGCTGACAACGGTGCCGGTGGCGTCGTGGGTATCGGTGGCCACCCCCAGCTCGATTTCCGCCCGGTAGCTCTTGGTGGCTTCGAGCAGGTACTCGATGACGCGCGTGCCCTGGCCCAGGCCGACGGGTAACACGCCGGTGGCGGCGGGGTCTAATGTGCCGCCGTGCCCGACGCGCTTCTGGCCGCTCAAGCGTTTTACCAGGGAGACGATGCTGAAGGAGGTCTTACCGTAGGGCTTATAGATATTGAGTATGCCGTCCATCAGTCGTTCTGATCGGGAGGGGGCTCGGGGTTAAGCTCGTCGATGAGCTGGAGCAGGTGGGTGCCGCGCTCGATGGAATCGTCCCAGTGGAAGCTAAGCTCGGGGATACGGCGCAGGCGCAAACGTTTGGTCAGCTGGTTGCGCAGAAAGTGAGCGGCGGCCTCGAGCCCGCTCATCATCTCCTCTTTTTCTTCCTCGCTGCCCATACAGCTGACGAAAACCTTGGCGTAGCGCAGGTCGGCGGTGGTGGAAACCTCGGTCACGGCCACGAACTGGCTCAACCGGGGGTCCTTGACCTCGCGTTGAAGCAACTCGCTAATCTCGTGACGCATAAGGCTGTCGACCCGCTCGATGCGATGTGCCATCCCGCTGCCTTCTAGTTGGAACGCTCTTTGCGGTAGAATTCCAGTACGTCGCCCGCCTCAAACTCATCGAAGTCCTTGAGGCCCACCCCGCACTCGTAGCCGGAAGTCACCTCTTTGACGTCGTCCTTGAAACGCCGCAGGCTGGCCACGGTTGATTCGACGACGACCTTGTCGCCGCGCCGCACCCTTACCGCAGCGCCGCGGGTAGCCTTGCCGTCGACGATGGCGACGCCGGCAACTTTCTGCTTCTTGCCGCCGAAGACCGCCTTGACCTCGGCCCGGCCCTCGATAACCTCGACGTAGGTAGGCTCCAGCATGCCCTTGAGCGCCTTCTCGACGTCATCCACCAGGTTGTAGATAACGTCGTAGGAGCGAAGGTCAACGCCTTCCATATCGGCCAGGCGCTTGGCGCCGGCTTCGATGCCGGTGCCGAAACCGATAACCAACCCCTTGGAAGCAATGGCCAGCATGACGTCGCTCTCGGTGATATTGCCGCTGCTGCTGCGGATAATCCTGACCTGTACTTTATCGGTGCCCAAACGCTCCAGCGAGCTCCGAATCGGCTCCAGGCTGCCCTGAACGTCGGCCCTGAGAATCACGTTTAGCTCTTTTACCTGGCCGGTGCTTATCTGGTCGAAGAGATTGTCCAGGCTCACCGCCTTGGGGACCATCTCCAGCTGGTGCTTTTGCATCAGAGACCGCGCCTGTTGCTCGCTGGGCACGGCGTTAAGCATATCGCCCACCTCGGGCAGGCTGTCCAAGCCCAGAATAGCCACCGGCATGGAAGGCTCGGCCTTGCGCACCCGCTTGCCCACGTCGTTGAACATGGCCCGGATGCGCCCCCAGGTGCCGCCTACGGCCACGGTGTCGCCGACTTTGAGGGTCCCCGTCTGAATGAGCACGGTAGCCATTGGGCCGCGGCTCTTGTCCATCTCAGCCTCGATGACCACCCCTACCGCCGGCCGCGTCGGGTCGGCTTTCAGCTCTTCCATCTCGGCGACCACGATTAGGTTTTCCAGCAGTTCGGGTATGCCCTTTTTCTCCTTGGCCGAGATGGGCACGCTGACGACTTCGCCACCCCACTCCTCGATAACCAGCCCGGCGTCGGCCAGCTGCTGCTTGACGTGGTCGGGGTTGGCCTCCGGCTTGTCAATCTTGTTAATGGCCACCACGATGGGCACGCCCGCCGCCCGGGCGTGGTCGATGGCTTCCAGCGTCTGGGGCATGACCCCGTCGTCGGCGGCTACCACCAGGATGGTAATATCGGTTACCTGGGCGCCGCGGGCGCGCATCACGGTAAAGGCTTCGTGCCCCGGCGTATCCAGGAAGGTAATCTTTTGCCCGTCAACCTCGACCTGATAGGCGCCGATGTGCTGGGTGATGCCGCCGGCCTCGCTGTCCATGACGTTGGTCTGGCGGATAGCGTCCAGCAAGCGGGTCTTGCCATGGTTGACATGGCCCATGATGGTCACCACCGGCGGGCGTGATTTAAGCCCGCTGGCTTCTTCTTCACGGTGCTGATAGCGCTTGCTCTCGCCGGCGCGGGCGGTGCGGGCTTCGGGGTGAGCCTCGTAGCCGAGGTTAGCCGCCACCGCCGCCGCCGTCTCGTAGTCGATTACCTGGTTGATATTGGCGAAGATGCCGTTGCGCATCAACTGCTTGATGACATCAACGGAGCCGACATGCAAAAGCTCGGCCAGATTCCTTACCGGTATCGAGCCAGGAATCTCGACCTGCTTTACCTCTTTATTACCCGATTTACCCTTTTGCACCACCGAATAGCTCCTTATCCCAGCTCCCTGCCGTATTTTATCAGTTCCTCCCGATTATCGGGAGCGATAGCGGTGCGCAAAGTGTGCTCCAGGCGCCCTCCCTTCAACCCCGCCTCCCAGCACTCCGCCGCCGGGCATAGATAGGCGCCGCGCCCCGCTTTCCTCCCGCCGCTATCGACCTCCACCCCTCCGTCCGCCACCCGTACCAGCCTGACCAGCTCCCGCTTGGGCCTTACCCGGCCACAGGCGATGCAGGTCCGCTGCGGTATATGTTTAGCCTGGGGTGGATTAATATTCCTCCCCTTCTTCATCGTATACTTCCCGCTCACGGCGTCGCCGGCCGCGGGCGCCGTCGTCGGCGCTGCGGTCGCTGGCGCCCTTCTTTTTCTTCTTCTTCGACTTGGACGGCGACTTGGAGGGGCCCGGCCCCATCACGTCCTCGGCGAAGCGGAGCTTGGAGGTCTTCTCCGCCCCCACCTCCACCGGCGGCTTTAGAATCGTCTCCGGCGGCGCCAGCTCGGTCTCCAGCACCGGCTCAGGCTCGGGTTCAGGCTCCGGCTCCGGTTCGGGCTCTTCCTCGGGTATCAAAAGCTCTTCGGGAGCCGCCGCCTCTTCGGCAGGAGCCTCCTCGACGACCGCTTTTTCTTCCTTCACGGCCTCGGCTTCAGGCTCGGCCTTGGTCAGCTTCTCTTCCTCGGCAATCGAAGCGCTCTTTATGTCAATTCGCCAGCCGCTGAGCTTGGCCGCCAGCCGGGCGTTCTGCCCTTCCTTGCCGATGGCCAGCGACAGCTGCTTATCGGGGACGACCACAGTGGCTATCCCTTCTTCTTCGTTCAAATCAACGCTCACCACCTGCGCCGGAGAGAGAGCGTTGGCGATGAAAGCGGCGGTATCCTCGCTCCAGGAGACCACGTCCAGCTTCTCGCCGTTAAGCTCGCGCATGACGTTCTGTATCCTGATGCCGCGCAAGCCCACGCAACAGCCGACGGGGTCGATGCCTTCCTGGCGCGCCGCCACGGCTATCTTGCTGCGATAGCCCGCCTCGCGGGCGACCGCCTTAATCTCGACCACGCCGCTAAGGACCTCGGGCACTTCCAGCTCGAAGAGGCGCCGCAGTAAATCGGGGTGAGAGCGCGAAACGACCACCTGGGGTCCCCGGCTCGTCCTGACTACTTCCAGTAAATAAACGCGGAGCCGCTGCCCCACGCGATAGCGTTCGGTGCGTACCTGCTCGGCGGCGGGCAGCACCGCCTCGGCCCGGCCCAGGTCTACGAAAAGCTGCCGGGGCTCGATGCGCTGCACCACGCCGGTGACGATATCGCCCTCTTTGTCGGAATACTCCTCGAAGATGGCGCTGTGCTCCGCCTCGTGGAGGCGTTGTAAAATGACCTGCTTGGCCGTCTGCGCGGCGATACGCCCGGCGTTACGCGGGGTGGCTTCCACCATGACGGTTTCTTCCAGCTTGGCGTCGGGATTTATCTTGGCCGCGTCGGCCAGCGATACTTCACGGCGCGTGTCCGTCGGCTTTTCGACCACGGTCTTTTCCGCCCACACCGTGACCCGGCCCGTGTTGGGGTCTATCTTGACCGCAATCTCCTGGCTGGGGCCGAAATTATCCTTACGGTAAGCCGATACCAGCGCCGTCTCTACGGCGGAAAGCACCACCTCTTTGGGCAGATTCTTCTCCGCCGAGAGCTGGGTTATGGCCAGCATAAATTCGCTCTTCATCCCCACTCCTATTTACCTCCGGCCTAAACTTTCCCCCTCCTACAACAAAAAAGTGGGTTTCTCTGCCCCACTTAACAAGAACTTATCTAATTAGGATTACCGCCCCAAGTATATCACAACAGGCACCCGTATGCAATAGGTCGACGCCTTTTTTCGAAGCTTTCTCAAGCGGCAAATAGTGGCCGCTTGAGCCTAGCAATTATACCCGTTGTTGGGCTATAATGAAAAAGCAGCCGTAAGGTGGGAAGCTTGGATATTAGAGCGCTAAAAGATTCGGTTATTAAAGCAGTAGAGGCTCACCGCCAGCAGCTCCGTGACCTAAGCCTGGAAATCCACGACAACCCCGAGCTGGGCTTTAACGAGGTCAAGGCGTCCGCCCTGCTCACCAAATACCTGGAAGACAACGGTTTCAAGGTCGAGCGCGGCATCTGCGAGCTGCCCACCGCCTTCCGCGGCAGCTACGGGAAAGGCCGGCCCGCCATCGCCGTCCTGGCCGAGTACGACGCTTTGCCCCAGCTGGGCCACGCCTGTGGCCATAATCTTATCGCCGGCGCCGCCGTCGGCGCCGCCGTGGCCGCCAGAGCGGCTATCGACGAGTGCGGGGGCAGCGTCCTGGCTATCGGCACGCCCGCCGAGGAGTTCTACGGGGGCAAGGCGTTAATGGCCGAAAAAGGCGCCTTCGACAAGATAGACGCCGCCATGATGGTGCACCCCGGGGCGCACGACAGCGCCACCACCCAGGCCCTGGCCTGCATCACGCTGGACGTGGAGTTCTTCGGCAAGTCGGCCCACGCCGCCACCCGTCCCGAGACGGGCATCAACGCCCTGGAGGCAATGCTCATCTCCTTCGCCGCCATCAACGCTTTAAGGCAACACACGCTGGAAAAGGCGCGCATTCACGGCATTATCAGCGACGGGGGCAAAGCCCCCAACGTCGTCCCCGCCCACAGCGCCGGCAGCTTTCTGGTGCGCGCCGAGGAACTCGGCTACCTGGAAGAGCTCAAGGCGAAGGTGCTCGACTGCTTTAAAGGCGCCGCCACCGCCACCGGCGCCCGCTTGGAATACCAGTGGGGAGACGTGCTCTACGCGCCGCTGCGCAACAACATGGTCCTGGCCGAGCTTTTCCGGCAGAATATCGTATCGCTGGGGCGGGATATGCCGCTGGCCGGCGCCGGCCGTGTCGGCAGCACCGACATGGGCAACGTCAGCCAGATTGTGCCCGGCATCCACCCCACCGTCGGCATCGCGCCCGAAAGCGCGGTCATCCACTCACCGGAGTTCGCCGCCGCCGCCGCCTCCGAAGCCGGCATCAAGGGCATGCTCGATGCCGCCAAGGCGCTGGCGATGACGGTGGTTGACCTGGTGGCCAGCCCGGAAACGGCGGCCAGCGTCAAAGCCGAGTTTATCGGCGGCTAACCTTGTAAAAGCCTACCCCTTCGTCTAAGATAGTATTAATGCCCGGCTTTAGCCGGGCCGGGTGAGAGAGCAACAAAATGGAAGCCTATCTGGGTATCGATGTCGGTTCGGTAACCACCAAGCTGGCGGTGATTGATAAAGCCGACGAGCTGGTCGCCGACCTGTACCTGCCCACGCAGGGCAAGCCCATCGAGACCACGCAGCAGGGACTGAGACAGATAAGGGGGATGCTGCCGGCGGATATGGATATCCGCGGCGTGGCCACCACCGGCAGCGCCCGCTACCTGGCCGGTGTCATCGTCGGCGCCGACCTGGTCAAGAACGAGATTACCAGCCACGCCGTGGGGGCCTTGCACTATTACCCCCAAAGCCAGACCGTTATCGAAATCGGGGGGCAGGACAGCAAGATTATCGTGATAAGAAAGGGGATGGTCACCGACTTCGGCATGAACACCGTCTGCGCCGCCGGCACCGGCAGCTTTTTAGACCACCAGGCAGTGCGCCTTAACGTGAGCATCGAGCGCTTCGGCCATCTAGCGCTGGAGAGCACCACGCCGGTGCATATCTCCGGGCGCTGTACCGTTTTCGCCGAGTCCGACATCATCCATAAGCAGCAGACCGGGCACCGCACCGAGGACATCGTTTACGGGCTTTGCCAGGCGCTGGTGCGCAACTATTTGAACAACGTCAGCCTGGGCAAGGAAATCGAGCCGCCCATAATATTCCAGGGCGGGGTCGCCTTCAACGAGGGCATCGTCAAGGCCTTCCGCGAGGAGTTGGGCCCCGAAGTCATCGTCCCACCCCACCACGAGGTGATGGGCGCCATCGGTGCCGCCCTGCTGGTGCACGAAGCCATGGCCGGCACCCGCAGCCAGAGCAAGTTCAAGGGATTCGGGGTAAGCGAGGTGGATTACAACACCTCCTCCTTCGAATGCAAGGCCTGCCCCACCCTTTGCGAGATATCGCAGATTTCGGCCCAGGGCAAGGTTATCGCCCAGTGGGGAGGCCGCTGCGACCTGTGGCAGGAAAAACGGACCGGTTAGAAATGCCGAAAGGAAGCTATGCTGATTGCCGTTGATGCCGCCGGCGGGGAAAACGCCCCGCGGGAGGTGGTGAAGGGGGCCATTAAGGCCGCCCAGGAATACGGAGTGGATATCGCCCTGGTGGGCAACAAGCCCGTCCTTCACGTTCTGGCCGGGCGCGATATTAAGAAGCTTAATTTACAGATTTTCGAGGCCACCGAGGTCATCGGCCCCCACGAGCACCCGGTGCAGGCCATCAAGAGCAAGCCCAATTCTTCGATTGTTATCGGCGTCAACCTGGTCAGGGACGGCGTCGCCTCCGCCTTCGTTTCGGCGGGCAACACCGGCGCTGTGCTGGGCGCCGCTCTGTTCAACCTGGGCAAGATAAAGGGCATCGAGCGCCCCGCTCTGGGCAGCTTCCTCGACATCACCCCCGGCAACCCCACCCTGCTCATCGACGCCGGCGCCAATGTGGAGTGCCGGCCCAGCCACCTGCTCCAGTTCGCCCAGCTGGGCTCGACCTACGTTAAACACCTGATGGATAACGAGGCGCCCAAAATCCGCCTGCTCAACAACGGCGAAGAGGCGACCAAGGGCAACCGCCTCATGCAGGAGAGCTATGTCCTGCTCAAGGAAAGCGGGCTTAACTTCGTGGGCAACATCGAGGGGCAGGACATACCCAAAGACACCGCCGACGTCATCGTCACCGACGGCTTTACCGGCAACATCGTGCTCAAGACGATAGAGGGCGTCGGCGACACCTTTCTGGGGGCGGCGCGCCAGGTGGGCTATGTCATGGCCACCGCCTATCATATGCGCGGGCGGGAGCTGCTCCAGGGAATCGGGCTCGGCTCCTGGGCCAAGAAAGCCGACTACAGGGAGTACGGGGGCGCCTGCCTGCTGGGGGTAAACGGGACTATCATCGTCGCTCACGGCCGCAGCCAGGCCAAGGCGATAAAAAACGCCATCGGCCAGGCCGTGCGAACGGTAGAACGGGACATTTGTAGAATAATCAGGGAGGGAAATCATGACTAAACCGATAGCAGTAACCGACGCCGACTTCGAGGAAAAGGTATTAAAGTCCGAGGTACCGGTGCTGGTTGACTTCTGGGCGGCCTGGTGCCGGCCCTGTCTGATGACAGCGCCGGTGCTGGAAGAGCTGGCCGGGGAATACGCCGGCAAGCTGACCATCGCCAAACTCGACGTTGACCAGAACGCCAATACCGCCGCCAAGTACGGCATAATGGCGATTCCCAACCTCATCATCTTCAAGGACGGCAAGCCGGTATCCCAGATTGTAGGCTATAAACCCAAGGACGAGCTGAAGCGCAACCTGGACAGCGCTCTGGGCTAGGTCACCGATAAAAAGAGCGAGGGCGGTCGGGCGAAATTACGGGGCGGGCCGGGTATCAACGATGTTGAATTGAAAAAACTGGTGCCGAACCACCCGTGACCCAACCTTTAACTGAACCAGCCTACCAAGTATAATAAAAAAACAGGTGAGAGAATATGAAAGTTGTCTTCCTCCAGGACGTACCCGATGTAGCTAAAGCCGGTGATGTAAAAGAGGTGGCCGACGGCTATGCCCGGAACTACCTCATCCCCCGCAAAATGGCCACGCTGGCCAGCCCCCACGCCATAAGCCGGGTGGAGACCAGCGATAAAATCGCCGCCAAAACCCTGGACGAACTGGCCGTGCTGGCCGATAAGCTGGACGGCAAGGAGGTCAGCCTCAAGGCGCACGCCGGCGCCAAGGACAGGCTCTACGGCTCCATCACCAGCGCCGATATCGCCGCCGAGCTGGAGCGCGCCACCGGCATCGCCGTCGACAAGCGCAAGATAGAGCTGGACAAGCCCATCCACCAGCTGGGCGACTACGAGCTGACCATCAAGCTGGGCAAGGACATCGCGCCCAAGATAAAGGTCAGCGTCATCGAAGAGGAAGCGCCTCCGGAAGAAGAGAAACCGAAGAAGGCGAAGAAGGCGGCCAAGAAGACCGCTAAGGCGGAGGAGAAGCCTAAGGCCAAGAAGACTGCCGCCAAGAAGACCACCAAGAAGAAAGAAGAAACCGCCGAAAAAGAGACCAAAGCGAAGAAGACCGCGAAGAAGACGACCAAGAAGGCCACCGAAGCCGAGAAGGAAAAGAAGCCGGCCAAGAAGAAAGAAACGGCCGCCAAGAAAACCACCAAGAAGACGACGAAGAAGAAAGAGGAGACGGCTTAGGGGATGGTTGGCGAAAAGCTGCCGCCGCACGATGTTGACGCCGAGGAAGCGGTCATCGGCTCGCTGCTCATTGACGGGTCGGCCATCTTCAAGGTGGCCGCGATGCTGGTACCGACGGACAACAAGTCGGCCTTTTACATCGAGCGCAACGCCTGGATATACGACGCCTGCGTATCGCTCTACGAGCGCGACGAAGCCATCAACCAGATAACGGTAGCCCAGGAACTGGACCGCCAGGGCAAGCTGGAGGCTTGCGGCGGCGCCGCCTACCTGAGCCGCCTGATATCGATATGCCCCACCTCCCTCGACATCGAGGACTACGCCCAGATTGTCTACCGCCTGGCGGTAATGCGCCGCCTCATCGACGCCGCCGGGCAGATTAACAATATCGGCTACCGCGCCGACCCCAACGTCGAACACAGCCTCAACGACGCCGAGGACATCCTCTTCCGGCTGCGCCACGGCAGGAGCACGCGCGACCTGACCCCTATCCGCCAGGTGCTGGACTCCTACTTCGAGACCAGCGCTCTTGAGGAAGAGGGCGCCCCCCGGGAACGGCTGCCCTACGTGCTCTCCAGCTTCGCCGGTCTCGACGAGCTGCTGGGCGGTTTCCAGCGCTCCGAGCTGGTTATCATCGGCGGCCGGCCCAGCATGGGCAAGACCAGCTTCGCCTTGAGCCTGGCGCGTAACGCCGCCGTGGAGCAGGGCGCCTGCGTGGCCCTGTTCAGTTTGGAGATGGCCAGGGAGCCGCTGGTGTGGCGCATACTTTCCAGCGAATCGGGGGTGGACTCGCGGCGCATCCGGCTGGGGCTGCATACCGAGGAGCAGGAAAAGAGGATTATGGACGCCATCGGCCAGCTCTCCGAGGCCAAGATTTACATCGACGACACCCCCCAGTTGCGGGTGGTGGAGATGAGGAGCAAGGCCCGCCGCTTGCACTTCGAGCAGGGCATCGACATGATAATCGTCGATTATTTACAGCTGATGCAGGGCGACCGCCGCATCGACAACCGCGTTCAGGAGGTGAGCGAAATCTCCCGCGCCCTGAAAGGACTGGCGCGAGAGCTTAACGTGCCTCTGCTGGCCATTTCGCAGCTCAGCCGCGCCCCGGAGGGCAGGTCCTCGCACGAGCCGCAGCTTTCCGACCTGCGCGAAAGCGGCAGCATCGAGCAGGACGCCGACGTCGTTATCTTCGTCTACCGCGACGAGTACTACTACCCCAGCCGCGAGGACTGGGAGCGGGAACACCCCGGCGAGAGCTACCCGCCGCCCGCCGACATCATCGTCGCCAAGAACCGCAACGGCCCCACCGACAAGGTAAAGCTGCTTTTCAAGCCCAAGATGGCCAAGTTCGATAATATCACCAACGAAGAGTTGAGTTTACTATAAACCGGCACGGTCGGATTTTTTATGGAGCAGTTTAAAGGTTTCCCGCCCAAATCACAGTACACCTCTGTGCCCAATGCCTTTTTCAGCGCGCTGCTGCCGCAAATCGGCGACATCGCCGAGCTGAAGACGACGCTCCATGTTTTCCGGGCGCTTTATCAAAAGCGCGGCTACCCCCGCTTTACCAGCTACGGGGAGCTGCTGGCCAACAAGAGCCTGATGAGCGACCTGAAGGACGAGGAGACGTTAAGCAAGGCGCTGGCGGCGGCCACCGAACGGGGCACGATATTGCATCTGGCCCTGGACAGAGCCGGCCAGACCGAGGATATTTATTTGCTCAACGACGAGGCGGGGCAACAGGCGCTGGATAAAATCAAAAGCGGCGAATTAAAGCCGAACGGGCTGGAGCCTAAAGAGCCGGCTCTGGTCGGCGAGGCGGCGCCCGATATCTTCAGCCTCTACGAGCAGAACATCGGCATGCTCACCCCGATGATTGCCGAAGAGCTGCGCGACGCCGTCAAGAGCTACCCCGAAAACTGGATTCGGGACGCCATTAAAGAAGCCGTCAACCACAACAAGCGCAAGTGGAGCTATATCGCCGCCATACTGGAAAACTGGACCGCCGAGGGAAGGGACGATGGAACATATCGGGGACATCCTAAAAAGACAGACCCAGACAAGTATATCAAGGGCAAATACGGACACATTGTCCAGCGCTGAAGAGGCTGCGGAGCCTGTCTGCCCCATCTGCAATGGGGCCGGCTTCGTCCACCCCCTGACCGCCGAGGGCAAGCCCGACTACAGACGGGTCGTCCCCTGCCGCTGCACGCTGGCAGACAGGGAGAAGGGGCGGCAGAGCCGCCTGCAGAAATACAGCGGGCTGGAAGCCAAGCTGCTGCGCCAGATGACCTTCGACAGCTTCGACCCAAAACGGGTCAACCTGCCGCCGGAGCAGCGCGATAACCTGAAAAAGGCCTTCGACACCGCCCTCGACTTCGCCAAAGCCCCCGAAGGCTGGCTGGTCTTCATGGGCGTCAACGGCTGCGGCAAGACCCACCTCGCCGCCGCCATCGCCAACTACGTCCTCAAAGAGGGCCGGCCGGTGAAGTTCGTGGTGGTGCCCGACCTGCTCGACCACCTGCGCTCCACCTTCAACCCGGAAAGCCCGGTGAGCTACGACCACCTCTTCGAGGAGGTCAAGAACGCTCCACTGCTTATTCTGGACGACATGGGCAAGCAATCCACCACCCCCTGGGCGGAGGAAAAGCTCTACCAGATTATCAACCACCGCTACAACCACCAGCTGCCCACCGTGGTCACCACCAACTGCGACCTGGGCGAAATCGATAGCCCGGTCAGCTCGCGGCTGGCCGACCCCAAAATCAGCGTGGTCTGGAACATCAACGCCCCCGACTACCGCACCGACGCCACCCTGAGCCGCAAGAAACCGACCCGCCCCCGAAAGCGCGCCTGAATTCCCGATTTGCACTAGCCGCATCTTTGGGCTAAAATGGGGAAGCTTTAGCTGGGAAACGTGGTCATGATTAATTTCCCCGTTTTGGTGCTTAATCAGAACTACGAGCCACTCAATGTCTGCCGGGTGCGGAGAGCGGTGGTGCTACTGGAGGACGGCAAGGCGGAGATGCTGGAAAACGGCGTCGGCTTTCTCCACACCACCCAGCGCGAATTCCCCGTGCCCTCGGTAATCCGCCTGGGCCACATGATTAAACGCCCCCACCCCCAGCGCAAGATGACCCGCTTCGAGATTTTCCAGCGCGACCACTTCACCTGCCAGTATTGCGGGCGGCAGACCAGCCAGCTAACGTTAGACCACATCTTACCCCGCTTCAGGGGCGGCGAACACAGCTGGGAAAACGTAGTCAGCGCCTGCATACCCTGCAACCGGCGCAAAGCGGGCCGGACGCCCAAAGAAGCCGGGATGAAACTGCTCAGCTCGCCGGCGCTACCCCGCGGCGACCGCTTCTTCTACATACCCTACCGCTACCGGCAGAGCCAGAGCCAGTGGCAAAAATACCTGCCCCAGTAACTAGCTCTTCTTGGACTGAGGCGAATGCTTTTCGGACCTGGGCGACTGTTTTTCAAGCTTGACGTCGCTCAGCGGCATCTCCACCATCGCCTTGCTCTCCAGCTCCAGCAGCACCGTTTCCTTGAGAGGATTACCCGTCACCACATTGGCCGGCCCCATGGGCGTGCTCACCCGCTGGCCGGGCTTGGGCATCTTTTCCTTCATGGCGTGGTACTGGTCGGTCTCGTAAGCCAGGCAGCAGAGCAAGCGCCCGCAAACGCCCGAAATCTTGAGCGGGTTGAGGGGCAGGTTTTGCTCCTTGGCCATCTTGATGGAGACCGGCGAGAACTCGGTCAGGAAACTGGTGCAGCAAAGGGGACGCCCGCAGCGCCCGAAGCCGCCCACCAGCTTGGCTTCGTCGCGGGGGCCCAGCTGGCGCAGTTCCACCCTCACCTTGAAACGCTTATTCAGCTCGCGCACCAGGGCGCGGAAATCGACCCGCTCCGTGGCGCTGAAGAAAAAGGTGAGGCGGCTGCCGTCGAGGTTATACTCCACACCGAGCAGCTTCATGGGCAGCTCCAGCTTGTCGATTAAACGCCCGCACTCGGCCAGGGCGTCGTCCTCTTTGGCTTCGAACTCCTGGAGGCGCTCGATGTCTTCCGCCTCCGCCTGGCGCAACACCGGCTTTAAGGGCTCGCTTACCTCGCTGTCCTCGACCTGGCTGGGTGCGATGACCACCCAGCCCAGCTCCGAACCGCGCGCCGTCTTGACCACCACGAAGTCGTCTAACTTCATCTCGATGCCCGCCGGGTCGAAGTAATAGACCCGACCGGCCCTCTTAAAACGGATGCCTACAATCTCAGCCATCTATACCGTGCTCCTTCCCGGAATAGCCAGCATCAGCACCTCCAGCGCCAGCCGCGCGTTGGCGTTCTGGTTCAGTTGTTCCGCGGCCGCCTGGATGGCGCCGATAAAAGACCTTATCTGGGGCAGGCTGTAGCTTCGCCCCATCTCCTCCAGCTCGGCTTTATGGTCGACGTTGGTGACGCTGTCGCCGGAGCCGAGCCTGACCAGCAGCAGGTCGCGCCACCAGTCAAGCCAGAGGTCGAGCACCGCCTGCACCGCGCCCCGGTTCTTACTGAACTGGGTCGCCAGCTGGGCGGCGTAGCCGAAGCGTATTTCGTTGTCGCCCCGGAGAACCTCCAAAAGCTTTTCGATGAGCTGGTCGCGCTGCTGCAACAATTCTTCGTCGTCCGCCGCCGTCAACGCCCAACCCAACCGCCCGTGGCATAGCCGCGAGAGCAGCCCCGCCTTGGCCGTATCGAGGCTGCGGCGCTCGTTGAGCGCCGTCTCTACCTCGGCGGCGGGTAAGGGATGCAGCTCCAGTCGGTGGCAGCGGGAAATAACGGTTTCAAGCATTAACGAGTCGTTGGCGGTGAGCAGGATAAAGATTACCCCCTCCACCGGCTCCTCCAGTGTTTTGAGCAGGCAGTTAGCCGCCTCGTTGGACATCGTTTCGGCGCCGTCGATGATAAAGACCTTGTGCCTGCCCTCGAAGGGGGGCAGGCTGGCGGCGTGTTGCATCTCCCTGACCTGCTCGATGCTGATTTCCGCCCGCGGCTTGTCGTTGCCGTTGCTTTCCAGCCCGACCACCTGGACGTCGGCGTGCTTGCCCGAGGCCACTTTCCGGCAGGGGTCGCACTGGCCGCAGGGGGGCTCTTCCCCCTCGCAGTTCAGTGCCTGCGCCAGCGCCAGCGCCAGCGTCATCTTGCCCACGTGGGGCGGGCCCACCAGCAGGTAGGCATGGGCCACCGCCCCCAGCTCCAGGTTACGCTGGAGCAGGTTGACGGCTCTATCCTGGCCGACTACGGACCACATATAATCTCCTTAAACTAAATCGAGGCGGGTAAGGTCATTGAAGCTCTCGCGGCGCCGGATGAGCCTGGCCTTGCCCTCCCTGACGAGGATTATGGCCGGCTTCAGCGAGGAGTTATAGTTGCTCGCCAGCGGCAGGCTGTAAGCGCCGCAGTCGGCCACCGCCAGTATATCGCCCGCCGCCAGCGGCGGCAGCATTATATCCTCGGCCAGCTTGTCCCCCGATTCGCAAAACTTGCCGGCCACGGTGACCTTTTCCGTAGCTTTGGTATTCATCTTGTTGGCCGCCACCGCCTCGTGCTTGGCGCCGTAGAGGGCGGGGCGGATGTTATCGGCCATGCCCCCGTCCACCGAGACGTAGCGCCTGACGCCGGGTATATCCTTGATAACGCCCACCGTATAGAGGGCCACGCCCGACTTGGCCACCACCGAGCGCCCCGGCTCGACGATGAGCCGCGGTTGGGACAGTCCCAGTTTCTTACAACCGTCGATGACGCTTGAAGTCAAGGCTTGGGCGTATTCGGCGATGGGCGGCGCGGGCTCGTCGAGAGTATAGGGAACGGCGAAACCGCCGCCGATACTTAATTCTTGCATATTGAAGCCGTGCTTCTTTTTCATCTCGGCGGCGAAGCCGAGTAAAATCTCTATCGCCTGCTGGAAAGGCTCGAACTCTGCAATCTGCGAGCCGATATGACAGTGCAGCCCGCGTAGCTTCAGGCGTGACATAGCCAAGATAGCCATCACAGCCTTTTCGCCCCGGGCCATGGGCACGCCGAACTTGCTGTCGATATTACCGGTGATAATCTTCTGGTGGGTGTGAGGGTCGACGCCGGGGGAAAGCCTTAACAGAATTTCGGGGCTGGCATTAAGCTCTTCGGCGATTTTGCCGAGCAACTCGAGCTCGTGAAAATTATCGACCACGATGCGCCCCACCCCACACTCCAGCGCCAGTTTTAATTCCTCCGCCGATTTGTTGTTGCCGGGGAAACAGACCCGTTCCATGGGGAAGCCGGCGGCGCGGACGATGCTGATTTCGCCGCCGGAGACCACGTCCAGCCCCACCCCCTCTTCGTTGAAAAGCTGCGCCAGCGCCTTGTTGATAAAAGCCTTGGCGGCGTAGATAACGGTGCTGTCGGCATAGCGGCCGCCGAACTCGCGCTTGAACTCGGCGCACTTGTTACGCAGGCCGATTTCGTCGAAGACATAGAGGGGCGTGCCGAACTCGGCGGCCAGCGCCACGGTGTCGCAGCCGCCGATAGTCAGGTGTCCCTTATTGTTAACCCCGGATGTCGAGGGAAACAAAACCAGCTTTGATGTCATTTACTCAATGTTAGCAGCGAGAGGGGGTTTAGTCAATTGATATTTTGCCACCACCCCACCTTGTTGTGCGCACGTTTTTCTTACCCACCCAATACCCACCCTATAAGGGTGAAACCCCTTATATATCTCCTTATTGGGGGTTGGAAAGGGGGCAAAGTCCCCTTTCTACCTTAAAAGGGTGGTGGGTGGGAAAAGATAAAGAAAGCGGGGTGGGGGTGGCGGAACCCCAGGTTAAGGAGTTTACTCATCAGGGCGGGCCGGGCGGGTCAGAAAAAACGTTCGCTGACAGAGCGGGGGGATGAGATTGCTTCGTCCTTCCCCAAAAGGACTCACAACAACAGGAGAATCCGGGGAAAAGAAAAGGGGAGCTTGAAGCTCCCCTTTTTCTAAATCACTATGGCGGCTAGTCGTCCCGCAGTTTGTAGCGCTGTATCTTGCCGGTGGTCGTCTTGGGCAACGCTTCGGTGAACTCCAGCCAGCGCGGGTATTTGTAGGGCGCGATGCTCTTCTTGACAAAATCCTTGATATCCTTGGCCAGCTCCTCGGTAGGCTTGTTGCCCTTTTTAAGCACCACGAAAGCCTTGGGCTTGACCAGGTTATGCTCGTCTTTCTTGGCCACCACGGCGGCTTCGAGCACGGCGGGGTGGGAGACCAGGGCGTCCTCGACCTCGATGGGTGACACCCAGATACCGCCCACCTTGAGCATGTCGTCGCCCCGTCCGCGATAGTAGTAGTAGCCCTCATCGTCGCGGCGGTATTTATCGCCGGTGTTGAACCACTCGCCCAGCATGGAGGTCTTGGTCTTATCGTGGTGGCGGTAGTAGTAGGCGGCGGTCGATTCGCCGTGCACCAGCAACGTACCCACCTCGCCGACGGGCACTTCCTCGCTTTCTTCATTCACGATTCTGGCCTGATAGCCGGGAACGACCTTGCCCGAGCTGCCCGGCTTGACGTCGCCGGGGCGGTTGGAGATAAAGATGTGCAAAAGCTCGGTGGAGCCGATGCCGTCCAGTATCTCCAGCCCGAACCGCTTCTTCCACTCGTTGAAGATTTCGGTGGGCAGGGCTTCGCCGGCCGAGGTGCAAATGCGCAACGAGGAGAGGTCGTATTTATTCTCCTCGTCTTTCATCTCCAGCATGTTGGCGTAGAGCGTGGGCACGCCGAAGAAAACGGTGGGCCGGTACTTGGTAATGGTCTCGAAAATAATATCGGGGCGGGGCCGGTCGGGCAGCAGCACCACGGAAGCGCCCAGCGCCAGCGGGTAGAAAAAGCTGTTGCCTAACCCGTAGGCGAAGAAGAACTTCGACGCGGAGAAGAGTACGTCTTCCGAGTTAAGGTTCAGCACCGCCTTGGCGTAGCTGTCGATACAGCTGAAAACGTCGTGCTGCAGGTGGACGGCCGCCTTGGGCACGCCGGTGCTGCCCGAGGTGTAGTTCCAGAAGGCGGCGTCCTCGAAGGTGGTGTAGGCCACTTCGAGCTTATCGGAGCAGCGCCCGACGATATCGTTAAAGGAAATGTGATAGGCCCGCGTCTTCTCGCCGACGATGATGGTGTTTTCCAGGTAGAGGAACTTGTCGCGGAAGCCCTCGATATTCTCGATGAAATCGCCGTCGGCGATGAGGGTGCGGGCGCGGCTGTTATTGAGCAGATAACGGAAGTCGTCCGGGGTGTACATATAGTTGATGGGCATGGGGATGGCGCCGATTTTGATGGCGCCGAAGAAACAGGCCATCGCCTCCGGGGAATCGTACATGACCAGCATCACCCGCTCTTCCATGTGCACGCCCAGAATCTTGAGAGCGTTGCCCACCCGGTTGGCCATGCTTTGCATCTCGGCGTAGGTGTAGCTCTTGTCTTTATAGTACACCGCCACCTTGTCCCCCAACCCCTTATCCACCATCTCGTCAATGAGCTTGGTGGTCACGTTGTAATACTGGGGAATAAATGCCTGGTACTTATAGGGTTTTTCCATACTCAACTCCTTCTTATCTCTTCGCTTATTAATTAACGTCTTTTAACGGTTGGCCTCCACATCCAGTTTATAATAAAACACGCCGATTTACAAAATTGACACCCCCCGAAGCATACCGTTAGAATATCTTTTACTTTCGGAGGAGGAAGAACCTTTGTATCGTAAGACCACGCTGGACAACGGGCTGCGGGTGCTCACCGCCCCCATGCCCCACGCCCGCTCGGTATCCATCTGTATCTTCGTCGGCGTCGGCTCCCGCTACGAGAGCGAGGCGCAGGCCGGTGTCTCCCACTTTATCGAGCACCTCTGCTTCCGGGGCACCGAAAAGCGCCCCACTTCCCGCGACATCTCCGAGGCGATAGAGGGGCTGGGGGGCATCGTCAACGCCGGCACCGACAAGGAGCTGACCGTTTACTGGTGCAAGGTCGCCCAACCCCATTTCCCGACGGCCCTGGAAGTGCTGGCCGACATCGTGCTTAACTCCCGCTTTGAACCCGGCGACGTCGAGCGCGAGCGCCAGGTCATCACCGAAGAAATCAGCATGAGCCAGGACTCGCCCGCGCAGCTGGTCAACATGCTCATCGACGACCTGCTCTGGCCCGGGCACCCGCTGGGGCGCGACATCGCCGGCAGCAAGGAATCGGTAGCCGCCATCAGCCGGGAGATGATAGTCGATTACATCACCGAGAAATACCTGCCCGCCAACACCGTGGTCAGCATCGCCGGCGGCGGCGAGCACGGGGAGATGGTGGGCGCCGTGGAGAAAGCGCTGGGCAAATGGGTTAATCCGAAAGCTTGCCCTGCTTTCCTCCCCTATAAAGAGCGGAGCTTCCAACCCCTTCGTATCGAGAACAAAGACACCGAGCAGGCGCATCTCTGCCTGGCTTTGAGCGGTCTGCCCCTGCTACACCCCAAGCGTTTCACGCTCGACCTGCTTAACGTGATTTTGGGCGAGGGCATGAGCAGCCGTTTGTTTACCGAGATTCGCGACAAGCTGGGGCTGGCCTATAACATCCACAGCTACGCCGAGCACTTCGCCGACTCCGGAGCCATTACCGTTTACGCCGGTGTGGAGCCCAAAAACCTGAAGGTAACGGTGAAAGCCGTACTGGAGCAGCTGGACAAACTCAAAAAGCCTGTCCCCCAAAACGAGCTGACCAAGGCCAAAGAGCTTTCCAAGGGGAGATTATTACTGCGCCTGGAGGACAGCCGCGCCGTGGCCGGATGGACGGGGGGACAGGAGCTACTCACCGGGCGCATCCTCACCGTAGACGACGTGCTGGGTATCGTGGACGCCATCAGCGCCGAGGCAATCGCCGGGCTGGCCCGTGAGCTATTGATTACGAGCCAGTTGCGGCTGGCGGTGGTAGGGCCGGTGTCCGACGAGCCGCTTCAAGAACTGCTCACGATATAAAATAGCCGTGGCCTCTCGACCACGGCTATGCGCCTTGTTATACCCTAGGACGCTATTTGGGTTTGGGCTTGGACTTTTTAGCCACTAACGCCCTCCTGTATGTTATTCGAGAATTCGAATTACATCATCCCTTCCATGCCACCCATGCCGCCCGGAGGCATACCGCCCGGCATCGGCTTTTCCTTCTCGGGTATGTCGGCCACCATTGATTCCGTAATCAGCACCATGGCGGCGATACTGGCCGCGTTCTCCAGTGCCGAGCGGACGACCTTAGTCGGGTCGATGATGCCCTTTTCCACCATGTTGCCGAACTCGTCGGCGGCGGCATCGTAGCCGACGCCGGCCTTGGCCTTCTTCACGGCGTCGACGATTACCGAGCCGTCCTTGCCGGCGTTATCGGCGATCCAGCGGATGGGAGCTTCCACCGCTTTACCGATGCTGTTAACGCCGGTACGCTCGTCGCCGGTAGCCTCTACTTTCTTTAGAACCGCGGTCGCCCGCAGCAGCGCTACGCCGCCGCCGGGCAGGATGCCCTCTTCCACCGCCGCGCGGGTGGCGGAAAGAGCGTCCTCGACGCGGTGCTTGCGCTCTTTAAGCTCGACCTCGGTAGCGGCGCCGACCTTGATGACGCCGACACCGCCGACCAGCTTGGCCTGCCTCTCCTGAAGCTTCTCGCGGTCGAAGTCGGAGGTGGTCTCTTCGATTTGAGCCTTAATCTGCTTGATACGGGCCTTGATGTCTTCCTCGGCGCCTTTGCCCTCGACGATGGTGGTGTTGTCCTTGTCCGAGGTGACGCGGCGGGCGCGGCCCAGGTCTTCCACGGTTACCGAGTCCAGCTTGCGGCCGACCTCTTCCGAGATGACCTTGCCGCCGGTGAGGATAGCGATATCCTCCAGCATCGCCTTGCGCCTGTCGCCGAAGCCAGGAGCCTTGACGGCGAGCACGTTGATGGTGCCGCGCAGCTTGTTGACCACCAGTGTGGCCAGAGCCTCGCCCTCGATATCCTCGGCGAGGATGAGCAGGTTCTTGGAGACCTGCAGTACCTTCTCCAGTGCGGGCAGCAGGTCGGACATGGCCGAGATTTTCTTGTCGGTGATGAGGATGTAGGGGTCCTCAATCTCGGTTTCCATCTTCTCGGCGTTGGTGATGAAATAGGGGCTGATATAACCCCGGTCGAACTGCATACCTTCCACGTAGTCGGTTTCGTACTTTATGCCCTTGGACTCCTCGACGGTGATGACGCCGTCCTTGCCGACTTTCTCCATGACCTCGGCGATGAGGTTACCGATATCGGCGTCCTTGGCGGTGATGGTGCCTACCTGGGCGATCTGTTCCTTGCCCTTGACCTCAACGGAGACCCGTTTCAGCTCTTCGACGATGGCCTTGGTCGCCTTCTCGATGCCCTTCTTGAGGGCGATGGGCTCGGCGCCGGCGGCTACGTTCTTGAAGCCCTCGGTGATAATGGCGTGGGCCAGCACCGTAGAAGTGGTGGTGCCGTCGCCGCAGGCGTCGTTGGTCTTGGTGGCCGCCTCTTTGACGAGCTGGACGCCCATGTTCTCGAAGGGGTCGGGGAGCTCGATGTCCTTGGCGATGGTAACGCCGTCATCGATTACCGAAGGCGCGCCCCATTTCTTGTCCAGCGCCACGCAGTGCCCCTTAGGGCCCAGGGTAACCTTGACCGCGTCGGCCAGGGTGTCAATGCCTTTCTTGATGGCGTGTCTTACTTCTTCATCGAATACAATCTGTTTAGCCATGTTATCCTCCTTACCTACTTAGTAACCTTCTTGGCCAGGATGTCGCCCTCGCGCAGGACCATAAGCTCCTCGCCCTCGACTTTGATTTCGGTGCCGCCGTACTTGACGTAGAGCACTACGTCGCCCACCTTTACCTCCATGGCTATCCGTTTGCCGTCCTCGGACAGCCTACCGGGGCCGACCGCCAGTACCTTGCCTTCCTGCGGTTTCTCCTTGGCGGTATCGGGAAGGATAATTCCCCCCTTGGTTTTCTCTTCACCTTCCATAGGCTTGACCACCAGTCGGTCGCCTAAAGGTTGTAGCTTTAGCGCCATTCTCATCCTCCTTGTTCTAATTCGCTTCTTTCTCTTATTTTAGCACTCTCGGAGGGAGAGTGCTAACGACTTATCATAACCCAACTGGGCGTAACTTTCAACTCGATTTACAGGCATTCAGCAGTAATTTCAAAGGTTTAGAGCCGAATAACAGCCTATTATACACCATTTCTCGGTAAGGCGCTGGCTGATTAGCTCAACTTGAGTCCGGGAACGACGTCGAGGTCGAGCCCGTCCGTCCTGCCCGCCTGAAAGCGGTAACAAGCGCAGGCGGCAATCATGGCCGCGTTGTCGGTGCAGAGGATGGGAGGCGGCACCAGCACGGGTACGGGCGATTTTTCGGCCAGCTGCCGGCGCAGCCGGGTGTTGGAGGCCACCCCGCCCGCCATCAGCAGCTGTTTCGCCCGGCGCTCTCCGGCCACGGCGATTGTCTTGGTCACCAGCACGTCCACTACCGCTTCCTGGAAGCTGGCGGCGGCGTCCGCCGCCGATTTGATTTTGCCCGCCTCGGCCAAACGCAACAGTGCCGTCTTGACCCCGCTGAAGCTGAAGTCATTAGTCCCCTCGAGCCAAGCACGGGGTAACTTTATCGAGGCCGCGCCCTCTTTAGCCGCCTCCTCGATGGCGGGCCCGCCGGGGTAGCCCAGGTTTAGTATGCGGGCGGCTTTATCGAAGGCCTCGCCGGCGGCGTCGTCGCGGGTGCGGCCCAGAACGGCGTAGTCGCCGTGACCGCGCACTAAAACCAAATCGCTGTGCCCGCCGGAAACGATAAGGCAAACGGCGGGGAACTCGATATCTTTCTCCCCCAGCCAGTTGGCGTAGAGGTGCCCTTCCAGGTGATTGACGCCGATAAGGGGCAGGCCGTAAGCCAACGCCATCGCCTTGGCCACGTTGACCCCCACCAGCAGCGAGCCGGCCAGCCCGGGGCCGTGGGTGACGGCAACCGCCGACAGGTCGCCACCGTTGACGCCGGCATCGCTCATCGCCTGCCTGACGATGGGGATAATAGAGAGCAGGTGCTGGCGGGAAGCCACCTCGGGGACGACCCCGCCGTAGCGGGCGTGGATTTCCACCTGGGAGGCGATAGGGTTGGAGAGTATTTTACGCCCGTCGGCGACCACCGCCGCCGCCGTCTCGTCGCAGGAGGTCTCGATAGCTAAGATTTTCATGTCCCTGCATTATAGCACAGGCGCAGTTGCCGCCCCACCTCCCTACTTTAATGGCGTATGTATTGTTTTCCCACCCAATACCCACCCTACAAGGGTTAAACCCTTATATATCTCTTATTTTGGGGGTTTTAGGGGGCGTAGCCCCCTATACCTCAAAGGACGGCGGGCGGGAAAAGATATAAAATGGGGTGGGGTGGAGATACAAACCTTTTGACACACTCCACAGGCAGTGATATTATGACGAAAAGATGAATAATCGTGACTCGTCACCAAGAGTGGGGTGATAACTAATGACAGGCATTGAAACCCTTTACCTGGTGCTGCTCATTGTCTGCCTCGTCCTATCCGCTTTCTTTTCCAGCTCGGAAACAGCCTTTATCTCATTGCAGAAGGTAAGGGTGCAGCATCTGGTCGACACCAAGGTGCGAGGCGCCCGCCGCGTCGCCAAGATGATGGAGAAGCCGGAAAGGTTCCTCTCCACCGTCCTGCTGGGCAACAACCTGGTCAACACGGCGGCGGCGGCCCTGGCCACCTACCTGGCCATCAGTTTATGGGGAGACCAGTGGGGCGTGCTCATTGCCACCGTCGTGGTCACCATCGTCCTCCTCATCTTCTGCGAGACCACCCCCAAGACGATAGCCACCCGCCATGCCGAGGGGCTTTCGCTGGCCTTCATCGGGCCTATCGAGGCACTTTCCTGGATATTCGCCCCCTTCGTCTTCGTTTTGAGCTGGATTGCCTCCGGTTTCAGCCGCATGTTCGGCGGCAAGGCGGTACCCAAATCGCTGGCCAGCGAGGAGGAAATCCGCACCATGATATCGATGGGGCACAAAGAGGGGACGGTGGAGCAGGAAGAGGCGGAAATGTTACACAACGTCTTCGAGTTCGGCAACCGCCCCGTCCTGGAGGTAATGGTGCCCCGCACCGAGGTAATCTGGGTGACCAAGGGCACCAAGGTAGCCGACTTCCTCAAGCTCTACGCCGAAAACCCGCTGTCGCGCTTCCCGGTCTACGAGGACAACATGGACAACGTCATCGGCATCCTCTCCATCAAGGATATCGTCATGGCCCAGGCCAGGGGGACGCTCAAGGGCAGCGACGTCATCGACGAGCTGCTGCGCCCGGCCTACTTCGCCCCCGAGACGAAACGGGTCAGCGAGCTTTTCACCGAGATGAGGAACGGAAATTACCGCATGACGGTGGTCGTCGACGAGTTCGGCGGCACGGCCGGCATCGTATCCTTGAGCGGGCTGATGGAGGAAATCGTGGGCCCCGTGGGCGACGAGCTGGCCGAAATCGAGAAGGAATACGAGAGCATCGACGAGCATACCTTCCAGATTGACGGCGGCATGAGGGTCGACGAGGCTAACGAAGAAATGGAGCTGAACCTGCCCGACAGCGAGGACTACGAGACGGTAGCCGGCTTCGTCCTCGACCTGCTGGGGCACATCCCCAAGGAAGGCGAACGGTTGAAGTATAAGCAGATGAAGATAGTCATCACCGAGATGCGGGGGATGAAGATAGAGAAGATTCGCCTAACCAAGGAAAAACATGCAACGACTTCGGATTAGGTTCAGCCGGGGCGAAGCCATCAAGTTCATTTCCCACCTGGATATAATGCGCCTCTGGCAGCGAGCCCTGCACCGCGCCCGGATACCGCTGGCTTACACCGAGGGATTCAGCCCCCACCCCCGCCTGTCGCTGGCGGCGCCGCTGGCGGTGGGCATCACCAGCCAGGCCGAGCTGATGGACGTATTCTGCAACAAGTGGGTATCCCCCCATTTCTTCAGCGACGCCGTCAGTCAGCAGCTGCCCGAAGGCATCGAAATCAAGCAGGTCTTTTCGGTGGCGCCGACACTGCCCTCGCTGCAATCGCAGGTGGGCTTCGCCGAGTACGAGGTCGAGCTGGCCACGGAAAAAGACCGTACGGCGGTAAAGGCGGCGCTGTCGTCGCTGCTGGCCGCCGAGCAGTTCCCCTGGCACCACGAGAGGGACACCGGCACCCGCAACTATGATTTGAGGGCGCTAATCGACGACCTCTGGCTCACCGAGTGGCGCCAGGGCGCCGCCACCATCGGCATGAGGCTGCGCTGCGACAGCGGCGGCTCGGGCCGTCCCGAGCAGGTCGCCGCCGCCATGGGCTTCAGCCACCCCACCGCCATCCGCCGCAGCCAGCTGCTGCTGAAAACGGCCTGAGGGCCCAAGGGGTAAAAAAAGGCATGAAAAACGGGGCACCACTGGCAGAACGGGTATCGGGTTTTATCGGCGAGCACTTACTGCTGGAAAGCGGCGAGAAACTGGTGGTGGCGGTATCGGGCGGTGCCGATTCGGTCTGCCTGCTCCATATCCTGACGGGGCTGCAAAAAGAGCTAAAAATCAAGCTGCACGTCGCCCACCTCAACCACCAGTTGCGGGGTAACGCCTCCGACGCCGACGCCGATTACGTCGCCGCCCTGGCCGAAAAGCTGGGGCTTGCCGCCACTATAGAAAAGCGGGATGTAGCCGCTTACCAGAAAGAACAGCGCCTGTCGCCGGAGGAAGCCGCCCGCGAGGTGAGGTACGGCTTCCTGGCCGAGGTGGCCGAAGCCGTCGGCGCCTCAAAGACGGCGGCGGGGCACACTAAAGACGACCACATCGAGACGATTCTAATGCACCTCATCCGGGGCAGCGGCACGCGGGGATTAAGGGGCTTACAGCCGTCCGCGCTCTGGCAATCGGGCAAAAAAAGCCTGACCGTAATCAGGCCGCTTTTGGAGATAAGCCATCGGGAGACGGAAGCCTACTGCCAGAAACACAAGCTAATGCCCCGTCTGGACGCCTCCAACCTCTCCCTCTCCCCTTTAAGAAACCGGGTGCGGCAACAGCTGATGCCCCTGCTGGAAAGCTATAACCCCGGCATCGCCGAGGCCCTGCTCCGCACCGGGCGCATCGCCGACGACGACATCAGCTTCCTGGACGCCGTGGTCGCCCGCTTCTGGGACAAGGTGATAAAGCCGGAAGGCGACAGCCTCATTCTTAACAAAGCTGAATTCGAGAAATTTCCTCCCTCTTTGCAGCGCTACCTGCTGCGGGCGGCGGTAGAGAAGCTGCTGGGCAGCGCCAAGGACGTCGAGATGCGCCACATCGAGGAGATGCTGTCGCTAGCGGAAAAGCCGGCGGGGAAACGGCTCGACCTGCCCGGCGGCCTGGTCTTCGCCGTGGAATACGACCGTTATTTGCTCGGCCGCGACCCGGATGCCTTTACTCCCCTCCCCGAGCTAAAGGGCGAGTTCCGGCTCAAAGTACCCGGCGAAACGCTGATTCCCGGCTGGAAAGTCGAGGCGGCTATGGTGACACGGGAAGAGACGGGCGAGGCAGGCGACTACACCACCTATCTGGACGCGGACAAAAGCGGCCGGGAGCTAACGGTAAGGGCGCGCCAAAGAGGCGACCGGTTCCAGCCGCTGGGGCTGCCCCAAGCCAAGAAGCTGGGCGAGTTCATGATTGACGCCAAGATTCCCCAGGCGTGGCGGGAACGGGTGCCGCTGGTCTGCTCAAAAGAGCAAATCCTCTGGGTAGTCGGCTGGCGCCTCGACGAGAGGGTCAAGGTAGATAGCGACACTAATCGGGTGCTGCGCCTGAAATTTGAGGCGAAATAGGCTCTTCCCCGGTTTTACACCAGCGCAGCCAGAGCGCCGCCGCCGTCACCAGCGCCGCCACTACGGCGAAGTAGATATGCAGGCCGACCGCGCCGAAATAGCCGGCGCTGAAGATAATGACGCTGTAGTTCGCCAGGGCGTGTAATCCGGAAGCGATAAGGTAGAACTGCCAGCCCCACCCCCTGGCCAAACCGTAACCGGCTAAAGCGCTGGCGCCGATGTGAAAGGCGACGGCAAAAAAGCGCCCCCAGAACTCGGAAAGCGCCACCACGCCCTCGCTGCCCACCAGCCCCCAGTTCCAGCCCGCGGCCAGAAGGCTGTTATGCACCCAGATTGCCTCGAAAACGCCGAAACCGAGCCCCGCTACCGCCCCGACGATTAGCCCGGTGCGGGGAGTAATGCTACGCCCCTTACGCCACCAGTAAAAGACCACCGGCACCAGCTTGGCCCCCTCCTGCACCAGCCCGCTGATGAGCACGGTGGGTACGCCCAGCAGCAAAAACCAGTCGATGATAGTCGTCTCGCTGCAGGAATGGTTGATAAGCTCGCTTACCCACCACTGCAACGGAATCTGGACGAAAGTAATCGCCAGCAGGGTCAAAAAAGCGCTGACGACGAGAACGGCCCAGGCCCAGCGCTTCTTCAGTATCGGCGTCCAGTAGGCGCCGAACCAGGCGGCGCCGAAGGCGAAGGCGAGCGCCACGGCGATAATCCCGTGGTACCAGTAGAGGTTGGGCACGTAAAAGAAGGACCGGAAAAAGGCCTGCATGTATTCGAGCATTAATCTTCTCCTGGCTAAACCACGCGTTTGAGACAGGGGTTGGCGGTAATGCCGGGGATGCGGCCCCGCTTGGCGATGGGCTTGCCGTCCACCTCGTGGAGGTCGGCGGTAAAGTCGATTGGTTTGGCGGCGCTGATATAGCTGCCCACGCCGAAGGCATCAACGGGCGCCCCGGATTCGATGAAATAGCCGATGCGCTCCACGCTGATGCCGCCGCTGACGAAAATCTTTACCTTCTTGTAGCCGGCCATGTCCAGCCGCGCCCTGACCTCTTTGACCAGTCCCGGGGTAACCCGCCCCCGCTCGGCGGGGGTGTCGAGACGCACGCTGGTGAGGCTGTCGCCCATGGCCTGGGCTACCCGCACCGCCTCTTCGGCTTCGTCCTTGAAGGTGTCCACCAGGGCGACGCGGGGTACCGATTTGGGCATATATTTATCGAAGGCCCTGGTGGCCTCGACGGTATCGCCCATGACCAGGATGAGGGCGTGAGGTATCGTCCCCGAAGCCTCGACGCCGGCCAGCTTGGCGCCAGCGATGCTGGAGCAGCCGGTGCAGCCGCCGACAATCGCCGCGTAGTCCATGACGCCCGCTACCGCCGGATAGACGTGGCGGGCGCCGAAGCTGACCACGGGGATGCCCCCCGCGGCCTCGACGCACTGTCGGGCAGCCGTCGCCCAGCCGCTGCAGTGGGCTAAGATGCCGTCGATGGCCGTCTCGTAAAGTCCGTAGCTCTGGTAGGGGGCGGTGATGCGCAGCACCACCTCGCGCTCGGCCATGGCGTCGCCCTCGGCCAGCGCCCAGACCTCGCTTTTATCTTTAGCTAAAACCTTGTTGAGCAGGGCCATGACCTCTTCCATGCCGCAGAGGACGCCCGCCCGGCTGGCGAAAAACTCCATGGTTGCCACCGGGTTGAGCTTTTCCTGGCGCATTATCTCCACGGTGCGGGCGAAGTAGATGTCGGCCGTCTCTCCGGAGAGAACGTCCGCCGACGGCTCGAACTTGGGCGGTTTGATGCGTTTGGTCGCCGGATGGGTTAATTTAGCCCCCAGCGTGTTGGCGATATAGTCCAGGCCGAAGCGGTGGTCCTTTTCGTCGAAGGAAGCCACACAGTCGACGGGCACCTCGACCTCGTAGCCGCGGAGGCGGGCGTCGGAGACGGCGTAGAGCACGCAGATGTGGGTGCAAACGCCGCAGACGATTACTTTTTCCGGCTTCAGCTTCGCCAGCTTCTCTTCTAAGGGAGTGCCGTAAAAGGAGCTGTAGGTCTTCTTGGGGATTATTTCGCCCTTGAAATCAGCCAGCTCGGGGATGACCTCGGCCTCGGCGGTACCCTCGACGGCGTGCGGGGGGAACATCTCGAACTCGGGGTCGTCGGGGGCGTGCCGGTCGCAGAGGAAAAAGACAGCCGAGCCTTTGGCCAGCTCGTCCTGAAGCAGGCGCCGGATATTGGGGATAATGCGCCGGGCGCTCTCCCCGCAATAGAGGGGATGGCCCTCCTCCATGAATCCCCGCAACATATCGGAAACTATTACTGCGTTAGCCAAAGCCTTTTCCCTCTCGGTAAATCCGAAACGGATTCAGTAAGCACTTTTTCCTATTGTAGCACCATTATGAAATCAAACCAATAAAGCTAATGCCGGTTGATGACGGCGATGTCCCACCGGCCGGTGTAGACAGCGCCCACGGCGCATACCCGGATATCCTCGCCGTTATGGCTGGCCGCCGACAAATCGTAGAGGTATCTGGCCAGGTCTTGCGCGTTAGCCGCCTCGCACTTCAGCTCGGTCAGTGCATTCTTGGGATCGGGAGCCTCCGGGCTTTCCATATCGCCCTTGTAGGTGGCCACGCCGCTCATCTTACCCGCCACCGGCTTCACCTGATAGGCGGCCGCCGGGCCCAGGTTGGTCTTGATGCCGACGATGAGCACCGGCTCGTCCTTGGTAACGGTAACGGCGCCGGCGATGCGGGGCGTGTGGAGGCTGTCCGGCTCGGCTTCGGCCCCCTCCATTATCTTCTCCATGAAGTCCTTGGTAGCGGCGGTACCCACGTTAAATAGTAATCGGTAGGTCTCGTATACCGCCTCGGTCTGGATGCCGTTGCTCACCGCGATGACGCCGCTGGCGTTATCGTATTTCAGGCCGGGGTAGTGGCGCAGCGGGTCGTAGGGGGTATCCCCCAAAGGCCCGATGCGTATCGTGTTGTCCACCGGCACCGCTTTACGCTCGCGGCTGGCGGCGCTGCGGCCGGTGACGAGATAGGCCAGACAGGGCTTTTGGTCCGCCGTCAGGCCGAGAAATAACTGTCGTCCGGGGTATGGTCCGCTGGGATTAGTCATTAATTCTCCTTCCTCGATGCTGGATTACAGATGCCGGAAAACGCGCCAGGCTTTTTGCTGCCCGTCGTCGCCCACCAGGTAGGGGCGAATCATTATCATGTCGAACTCGTCCACCGCCCGGATAATTTCCTCGTCCGGTTTCAGGCTGCCGGTGGTGAGCAGCTTGCGGGTGGGGTGCACCACCGTGGTCACGCCCACTTCGTGCAGCAAATCGATGGCCTGACGGTTGAAAATAAACGAATCGGTGGCCGCCGCCGAGCCTTTCAGCGACACCTTGAATTCGGCGGCGCGTTCCGCGGCGAACTTGGCCGAGTCTTCACGGTTGGTCTGTCCCCCGCACTGCGCCAGCAACACGGCGTCGTTGACGAAGGCGAAGGAGTTGGACTGAACCGCCTTGGTGCCGATCCAGGAAATATAGGCGTCCTTCATCTCGTCGTCGGTAGGCTGGCGTTTGCTCAAGACCTCCATACCGTACTTGGTGTTGAAGAACGACAGGCCGTCCACTCCGGTGATAACCGGCTTGTTGCCGATGGTCCATTTCATGTTGTATCCGAAGACGCCGGCGTTGATTTTATCGAAGCTGTCCAGCGGGGAAACGTCAATAACGCGCAGGTTTTTCATCACCCCACCCAGCTTTTCGACGCAACCGGCCTCGAAACCGGGGGCGCAAAGGACATCGAGCACGAACCTCTCCGCCTTGTTCTTCTCGACGAGGTAGTCGGCGGTGGCGGCGGTAAGCTTGGTCGACGTGGCCATGATGCCGCCGAAGGGGGATTTGGGGTCGCTGGGGATGGCGGCAGCGAGGGCGTCGACCTGGCTGGTACGCGCCGCAAAGACGGCCGGGTTGGTGTGCTTGTTGATTACCACCACTTCGGTGCGCGGGTCTTTCAGGAATTTCATCGTCCGGCTGATTTCGTCAGCCACCGCGTAACTGCTAAGGTCGAGGTGGTTGGTAAAACCCATACCGCGCCCCTCGATTAGTTCCCGATAAGAATCGCCCGGCTCGCCGACGAAGCCCGCCTGGTGGGGATTATCGCCGCTGCGGAGCGGGTTGAGCTTGTAGGCGACCTCCTTGCTAGTCCCGTCATCGAATTTAAACGTTACCTTCATTTCCTTGGGTACAGCCATTTTTACACTTACCTCCTAGTCTATAATAACCTTCGACTCTTTTTGCTTTATAATCTCGCCGATAACGCTGGCTTCGGGCAATGCTTTGGTGATTTTGCCAACGCTATCGGCGGCGCAGATGACGACCATGCCGATACCCATGTTAAAGACGTGGTACATTTCCTCGCGGTCGACATTGCCCTGCTTCTGGATAAGCTCGAAGATGGGCGGCACCGACCAGCTTTTGCTATCGAATTTCGCCGCCAGCCCTTCGGGCAAGACGCGGGGCACGTTATCGATTAAGCCGCCGCCGGTGATGTGGGCCATGCCCCTGATTAAAGGCAGCAGCGGTGATAGCTGATTGTAGTAACAGATATGAGTCTCCAGCAAGGCGGCGCCGACGGGCTTGTCCAGCCCCGGGTACTTCTTCTCAAGGGTGGCCTTAGTGTCGCCGAAAATCTTGCGCGCCAGCGTGTAGCCGTTGGTATGCAGCCCGTTGGAGGGCAGCCCGATAATAGCGTCGCCGGCGGCAATGTTCTTGCCCGCGATTATCTTATCCTTTTCCACCACTCCGACGATGAAACCGGCCAGGTCGAAGTCGTCGCCGCCGTAGATGTCGGGCATCTCCGCCGTTTCCCCACCGACGAGCGAGCAACCGATATCGCGGCAGGCCTTGGCCACACCGCCCACGATAGCCGTCACCCTTTCCGGCTGAAGCTTGCCGATGCCGATGTAGTCGAGGAAGAACAGCGGTTTGGCGCCGCAGGTGAAGATATCGTTGACGCAGTGGTTGACGATATCCGCACCGACGCTGTCGTAAACACCCATCGCCACGGCCAGCTTGATTTTGGTGCCCACCGAGTCGGTGCTGGAAGCGAGCACGGGCTTTTTGTAGCCCTTGAACTCGAACATGCCGCTGAAAAATCCGGCGTCGCTGAGCACCTCGGGGCGGTGGGTGGCGCTGACCAGCTCGCCGACCAGACGGTTGGAAACGTTCTTGGCGTCGATATCGACGCCGGCTTTAGCGTAGCTTTCCTTAATCGGCCCTACCTCCCTGAATAAGTAGTCGGATACCAGCTATTAATAATGGATTCAAGTCCTAGTGTCAAGAGGGCTAAAGCCGCGCTTTAACCCTGCTTTATGCCAAAGGGGCTGCTGTATTCCTCGGCCGGCAGGCCGGTCTCCAGAGCCAGCTTATCCATCTCAATCTGTACGGGTATGGGATAGTCGCCGGTGAAGCAGGCCAGGCAGAACATATCCTTGGGCAAACCTATCGCCTTAATCAGTCCGTCAATGCTCAAGTAACCCAGCGAGTCGGCGCCGATAAAGTCCCTGACCTCGGGGATGGTCTTCTGGGCCGCAATCAGCTCCCAGCGGCTGGCCATATCGACCCCGAAGAAACAGGGGTAGCGGATGGGCGGCGCGCAGATGCGCATGTGAACCTCTTTAGCCCCCGCCCGCTTGAGCAGCTTGACCACCTTGGGGGTGGTGGTGCCGCGGACGATGCTGTCGTCGATGACCACCAGCCGCTGGCCGTCCAGCATCTGGGGCAACGGGTTGAATTTAAGCTGGACGCCGAGGTCGCGGATGCGCTGGTCGGGCTCGATGAAGGTGCGCCCCACGTAACGGTTCTTGAGCAGCCCCTCGCAAAGGGGTATGCCCGAGGCGCGCGAGTAGCCGATGGCGGCGGCGGTAGCCGAGTCGGGCACGCCCAAAACCAGGTCGGCCTCGACGGGGTGCTCCTCGGCGAGGACCTCGCCCATCGCCTCCCGCGCCGGGTAGAGCAGCCGCCCGTTAATCACCGAATCGGGTCGGGCGAAGTAGATATACTCGAAGACACAAAGGGCCTTGCGCTCCGTTTTCTCTTTATAGCTTTTAATTCCGTCGCCGTTGATGGCCACTATCTCGCCGGGCTCAATTTCACGCACGAACTTGGCGCCGAGGTGGTCCAGGGCGCAGCTCTCCGAGGCAATGACGTAGCCGCCGTTAAGCTTACCCAGGCACAAGGGGCGCACGCCCAGCGGATCGCGGACACCGAAAAGGCTGTTATTGGTGAGCATGGTCAGGGAGTAGGCTCCCTGGAGCCGGTGCATAGCATAGCGTATCTTTTCCACCCAGTCTTTGGCCGGCGCGGAGAGGACAAGGTTGGCCAGTACCTCGGTATCGGTGGAGCCGCGGAAGCTGTAACCCTGCTCGCAAAGCTCCTGGTAAAGGTGCTCGGCGTTAACGATATTGCCGTTATGGGCGACGGCGATGGTGTTGGCGCCCTTACCGGCCACCAGAGGCTGGACGTTGGTGATGCGGTTGGAGCCGCGGGTGGAATAGCGGTTATGGCCTATAGCAAAATCGCCGCTCAGCTGGCTCAAAGAATCCTCGGTGAAGACCTGGGATACCAGACCCAGCTCGGCGCAAACCTGTAGCCGCTTACCGTTAGAGGTAGCAATGCCGGTGCTTTCCTGACCGCGGTGTTGAAGAGCAAATAAAGCAAAAAAGGTAAGTCGGGCTACATCTTCTCCGGGTGAATAAACCCCAAAAACGCCGCAACTTTCTTGCAAGCTACTCGCCTCTCAATCCACCCTAGCTAACCCCACCCCTAAAATTATACCTAATCCATAGGGACAGGTCAATTTTTCTTACGCCTGACAAAGTGCAAAGAAATGTGTAACGCCAATAGTACCAGGAAAGAAATCCACAGGGCGGGCTGGGGCGGCGTAACCCGGAAGGAATTCTAGAGGGAGAATCCCCTCTAAGGGCGGGCTGGGTGGGACAGAAGGCCGTTCGCTAACAGAGTGGGGTGGGGAAAGAGAAGTATATAGAGGTTACACCTCTGTAGGGTGGGAAGAAAAACTACAGCGCTTTGAGCCAGTCCAGGATTGTTTTCATCGCTTTTTCATCGTGGCGCAGACGGTGCCCGGCGCCCTCGATGACGGCCAGCTCTTTGGGCTCGCCGGCCCCGGCGTAGAGCCTGTAGGCGTCATCGAGGGAAACGACGTCGTCCCGGTCACCGTGGACGAGGAGCAGGGGGCGGGGGGAGATAAGGCCGACATATTCCAGCGGCTTAATGCGGCGGAAGCCGTCGAGCCAATCTTGAGGTGAAGCGGGAAAAGCGCTGTCGCGAATGGCGCCGATGTCGCGGAAGCGCTCGATAAGTGGCAGCGGGTCGCTGCTGGTCCAGTCGCCGAACGCGGCGGGGCAGGCGCCGCCGACTACCGCCTTCACCCGGCTGTCTTTAGCCGCCACATAAACGGAAACCGCCGCCCCACCGCTGAAGCCGAGCAGCCAGAGGCGCGACTTGTCCACTTTATCCGAAGCGGAAAGGTAGTCGAGCGCAGCTTCGAGGTCAACGGCCCAGCCGGGCATATCGATATTGCCGCCGCTGGCGCCCGTCCCCCGGAAGTTGAAGATGAACGCGGCCAGGCCCTCGGCGCAGAGGTACTCCGCTAAGGAGGTGTAGCCCCTGTCGTTGGGTTCGGGAGCACCGGCGGGGATGCCGTGACAGGCGCATACTGTGGGGTAAGGCGCTTTGCCCGCGGGCAGGTAAAGCTGGCCGACGATATCAATGTTTTCCGCTTTCAGATTCACTGTTTCAATTTGCATTATGTCAACCTCAACAGACTAAAGAACTCTCTATTTCCCTCGGCGCCCAGGATGGGCGAAGCCGTCAGCCCGCCCAGTCTAAAGCCGTTTTGCACCGCCCAGGCGACGAAACGCCCGATAACGCGGGCGTGGACCAGTGGATTTTTGACGATACCCCCCTTCCCCACCTCCTCCCGCTTCGCCTCGAACTGCGGCTTGAGCAGCACCAGCAGGTAGCCGCCGTCCTTGAGCAGTTTGGATACCGAGGGTATCACTTTTTGCACCGAGATAAAGGAAAGGTCGATGGTGGCCAAATCAACTTTTTCCGGCAAAGCTATCGGGTAGCGGGCGTTGACCCTTTCCATGACCACCACCCGTTCGTCCCGGCGCAATTTGTAGTCCAGCTGCCCGTAGCCGACGTCTACGGCGTAAACGCGGCCGGCTCCCCTTTGCAAAAGGCAGTCGGTAAAGCCCCCCGTCGAGGCGCCGATGTCGGCGGCTGTTTTATCCGCAACGTCGAGCCGGAAATGGTCGAGGGCGTGTTCCAGCTTGATGCCGCCGCGCCCGACGAAGGGAGGCGGTTTGAGCAAAGTGATTTCGGCGTCTTCGGGCACCAGCGTCCCCGGCTTGAGACCAGCCTTGCCCGCCACCTTCACCTCACCGGCCATAATCAAAGCCTGGGCCTTGGCCCGGCTTTCGGCCAGGCCCCGTTCCACTATCAGGCCGTCGATTCTGCGCTTAACCACGCTGGTTATCATAGCAAGCGGGCAAGGGAGAAAGCAAGAATGGATTTCTGCCCCCCCCATTTTATCTATTCCCACCCTCCACCCTTTTAAGGTATAAAGAGGGGCTACGCCCCTCTTAAACTCCCCATACGGAGGAAAGAGGCATAACCCAATAAGAAGTTTATAGAGGTTTAACCTTTGTAGGGTGGGTACGGGGTGGGCAAGAAATAACGTTGGCTGACAGAGTGGGGAGGAGATTGCTTCGCTCCGCTCGCAATGACAGAAAAGATAGCACGATTAGACATCGTAGTCCCCTATCTAGTAACATTAGGGCGGGAGAAAACCATGCACGACACCTTACGCGAAAAGTTCATCAAGCTGATAAAAGAACGCGGCCTGGAGGGAGAAAAGGTCATCGTCACCGCGGCGGCGCTGACCCCGGAGCAGGCCATCGGCAACCCCGATGACAAGGACTACCCCCTGATAGCGGGAGAGGAACGGCTGATGCAGGCCGAGTTCCGGGGGTCTAAAGGACACGCCTTCACCGACCGCTACGGCAACTTCAGCGGGCAGCTGCTGGATATCGCCCAGATGGAGCTGACCAACAACTTCCGCCGGGCGGTATTCATCGCCACCCTCAACGCCGTGCTCAACTACCTGGGCATGGCCGGGCGGACGGTGCACTGCAGGGACGCCCAGCCGCGCCAGTGCGCTACCGAGCTGGTGGAATACATCCGGGAAAACTACGGCCAGCCCAAGATAGCCATGGTCGGCTTCCAGCCCCGCATGGTGGAGGCGCTGGCCCCGCACTTCGAGATGAGGGTGACCGATATGGACGCCAAGAACATCGGCCAGGAAAAGTTCGGGGTTGTTATCGACGACCCCGCCCGCACTAAAGAGAACCTGGACTGGGGCGACATAGTGCTGGTCACCGGTACCACCATCGTCAACGACACCATCGACCAGTTCCTAGTCGGCAAGCCGGTCGTCTTCTACGGCGTCACCATCGCCGGCGCCGCCGAGCTCGAGGGCCTGCAGCGTTTTTGCCCCCTGGGCAGCTAACCTCTTGCGCTGGCGGCAATCCAGTGCTACAATGCCCCCCAATGAAAGCCTTTAAGATCGTCGCGCTGGTCTTTCTGGGGATTTTTCTCTCTCTGTCGCTGCTCGTCTTCGGCGTGGCGCTGACGGTGAACCAGAGCGCCCTCAGCGCCGACTTTATCGCCGACCGTATCGATGAAATCGACCTGGTCGAGGTGACCGACGAGCTGATTATCGAGCACGTTCCCGAAGAGGCGGCGGACTTCCTGGGCGACCTTCTCCGTCCCGTCCTGCAACACACCGTCGGCGAAATCGAGCCCTGGCTCAAGGAGCAAACGCGCCACGGCATCCATATCTTCTACGACTACATCGAGGGGCGGAGCCAGACCTTAGGCGTAATAATCTCGCTGGAGACAATGATGGAAAGCTTCCGCGACAACCTGCTCGACGCTGTCATTGACTCGCCGCCGGTGGAACTCCTCGGGCTGAATGCCGAAGAGATCGAGGTCGAGTTCAACAAATACTACGACATGATAGAAGAGGAAATCCCGTCGGAGTTGGAGCTGGATGAAAGCCTGCTCGGCGCCGAGGCCGTGGAGCAAATCGAGCGCGCCAAGCAGTACGTCGGCTACTTTAACCTGGGCTTTATCCTGCTCATCGCTTTTATCCTGCTGCTCATCCTGCTCATGATACTGGTCTACCGCGAAGTCCGGGGCAGCTGCCGCCAGATAGGCTTTACCTTCCTCGGCGTGGGCGTGGTCAGCCTGGTGGGCGCCTTCGTCGCCCGCAGCTTTGCCGTCAGCGCACTGGCCAATGCCGATATGGACCTGCCCGCCACCATCCAGGCCTGGGCGTCGCACACCGTCACCGACGTGTTCATGTCGCTCTATATTTACAGCGCCGCCCTGACCGCGGTGGGGATAGCCATGGTCATCGTCTCCTTCTTCTACAAGCGGGACGAATACATGGACAGCTATTAAATCAGGGCCTTGAGGAAGGCCTGTCCCGCTCCACGATGAGCTTCAAGCCCTTTTGCCCGACCACAACCACGACCACGCCGCTTTCTATCTTACGGCCCGCCGCCTTCGCCTTCCAGGTCTCGCCCTTGATTCTAACCATGCCCTCGGGGTCGAGGGGCTTGACCACCTCCCCCCGGCTGCCCACCATGTCGGACAGGCCGACGTGCGGCTTCCTCATAAGCGCGCGGGTGCCCATCTGGTAGGAAAAAACGGCGAAGGCCAGCCAGGCAAACATGATGAGAATGACCGCGAACAGGGGTATGTGAATGTCGACTTTGGGCAGCAGCCAGATGCCGATAGCGGCGATGGCGGCCTCTTCCAAAGCGGTGGTAATGATAGCGATGATAAGGCGAGTGGTCATCATGGCGGTATTATTATAGCAGGATTATTGATAATCGTTATTTCCCGCTGTAATATACGTCATAGCTAATCAGGAAAGAGGCAAGACATGTCGCTTGAAAAGAACATAGCCGGTGTATTCCGGCTTAACGACGAAAACTGGATGAAGCACGCCAACCCATGGAGCGTATGGACCAGATATTCGGTCTTACCTATAATCGTCCTGGCGTTCTGGAGCCGGGTCTGGATAGGCTGGTGGTGCCTGATACCGGCGGTAATTTCGCTGGCCTGGACGTTCTTCAACCCGCTAGTGTTTCCCAAAGCCAAATCGACCAACAACTGGGCGTCGAAATCGGTGCTGGGAGAAAGGGTGTGGGCGAACCGGGATAAAATAGATGTCCCCGCGCATCACAAGACCATGCCCAATATTCTCAACGGTATTTCGTTTATTGGGGTGGTGCTGACAATCTGGGGCATAGTCGCCCTTTTAATGTGGCCGGCCATACTGGGAGTAGCTCTTACATATTTAGGCAAGAGCTGGTATCTGGACAGAATGGTCTGGCTCTACGAAGACATGAAGCATTTGCCTGAATACGAAAAATGGTTATACTAGTTCCATAGGGGTGATAGAATGGGGCGAATTATGAGATTCACCATTCCGATAGCCTTGGTAGGATTGTTAACGCTCGGCATAATGCTGCCGGGCTGCAGCGCGGAAGAAGCGGCGGAGGCACCGCCGAACCCGAGCTCCCCCTCCGGAGATTTCTACGGGGTCTGCCCGGAACTGGAAGCCGAGCTAGAGCAAATCGTGCTAGCCGACCCTAAAGTGCAGGCGCTGCTTGAGGGTAAAGACTACAGCTTCACCGTGGATGGGCACACTGTTGAAAACCAGGACTTTAACCTAGCAGTGGGCGTGCGTCTTAAAGACGAGATGACGCCGGGTGAATTCAGCGCCTGGTTGGATGGCGGGCGCCAAGATTCGAGCCTCATCGAGGAGTACTTGGGCGTCCTGAATATCGGCTACGGCGACAAGTACTACCTCACCATCGACCGAGAAGAAAACCTGGTCGCCGAAATGACCTACGAAGCGGGGCAGGCGGGAATCCCCGAAGCCACGCCCGAAGATAAAGAGCGCGCCGTAGCCATTGCCCTGGCCGACCCCACCGTGCAGCAGCTGCTGGCCGGGAAGGAATACGAAATCGCCCCCGACGACAAAATCGGCGTCTGGCACAGCGGCAGCACCAAGCTGGGCATGGCTTTCGAAATCGAGTTCGCTGAAATATACGTCATTGATATGGAACTGCCCCGCTATCAGAGCGAGCCGCAACATGTCAGCGGTGAGGTGGAGGGCGTTCTTATCAGCGTTCTCCTCGAGGAAAACCGCGTGGCCAAGATAACCCCGATAGCGCCAATGCCAGCGGAATAGGGAAGCAAGAGAAACCAAAAAGAAAAGCCTCCCCCGAACGGGAGGCTTTGTTTTAGCGCCGGAGATGTTTCCTATCTCACGGCCACTTGCTTACGACCATTCCGTCTTGGCGCCGGGCGCCGTTGCCCTCTGGGTGAAAGGCGCGGTTTTTGGTTCAGCGCGCGGGGCGGCGCCGGCTTGTCGTAATCGAAGCCGGGAAGCGTCAGGCGCTCCAGCGGCGCGCCCAGAATCTTTTCCAGGGCGACTATCTTATCGTCGTCGTCCTTGGTGACGAAGGTGAAGGCTTCACCGCTTTTTTCGACGCGACCGGTGCGCCCGATGCGATGGATATAGTCATCCGTGCCTTCGGGCATATCGTAGTTGATAACGTGGGAAATGCTCAAGACATCGATGCCGCGGGCGGCGATATCGGTGGCAACCAGTATCTTAATCGAGCCGTTGCGGAAGCCGGCGAGCGCCGTCTGTCGCTGGTTCTGGGAGAGGTTACCCTGTAATGAAGTAACCCGGTGGCCGTCCCTTACCAGCTGCTGCGCCAGGCGCGAGGCGCGGTGTTTGGTGCGGGTGAAAACCAGCACCGATTCGGTCTGGATGCTATCCAGAATTTTCCTCAACAGCGCCGTCTTCAGGTGTTGTTTCACGGGGTAAAGGGCGTGGGATACGGTCTTGGCCGGCAGGGTCTGGCCTATCTGAACGGTGACCGGGTCGTGCAAGATTTCGCGGGTCAGCCGCCGGATGGCGGTGGGCATGGTGGCCGAGAAAAGCAATGTCTGGTGCCGGTGCAGAATGCACCCCAAAACTTTTTTGATATCGGGCAAAAAGCCCATGTCGAGCATGCGGTCGGCCTCGTCGAGGACGAGGATTTCCAGCCCGGCTAAATCTATGGTTCCCTTCCAAAGATGGTCGAGGAGCCGTCCGGGGCAGGCGACCACGATTTCGGGGCGGGCGCTCAAGCTTCGGATTTGCTGCTCGATGTTTACACCGCCGTAGACGCTGACGCTGCGCAGGCCGCTCTTAGCCCCCAGGCCATTGATGGCCTCGCATATCTGTTCGGCCAGCTCGCGCGTGGGCGAGATGACCAGGGCGCGGATTTGTCCCCGCGGTTTCGACTGCAGGCGTTGTAAAATCGGCAGCGCAAAAGCCGCCGTCTTGCCCGTCCCGGTCTGGGCCAGACCGATGAGGTCCCGCCCTTCCAGGATAGGCTTTATGGCCTGAGCCTGTATCGGTGTGGGTTCGGTATAGCCGAGCTCACGCACACCGGCCATGACGCTCGGATGGAAATTGAAGGTATCGAAATTCATTTAACTCCTTGGTATGAAATATGAGTCAAGAGCCTGAGTAGCAGGTCGGGTGGCTCAAATCATCTGGTATTTTCTTTCTCTTTTTTGATTTCTTTTATTTTTCCTGATATTGGGTGAATCAGTTTTGGGTCTATCCGATAGGGGCAGGGCTTCGACAACGGTTATCGCCCGTTGCCGCAACCTTTTGCCTTCGAGGCGGGCAACAGCGGCGCTGCCTTCGGCTTTCGAGGCCATCTCGACGTAGCCGTAGCCTCTCGGCTGGCCGCTGCCGATATAGCTATCGTTGGTCACACTTACCGACAGCACCTCTCCGAATTCAGCGAACTCCCGGCGCAGCTCGTCCGCGGTCGTTTCCAGCGCCAGGTTGCCCACGTATATAATCATGGTACCCCCTATTTTGCCAAACCGGGTTAGCCCCGATGGTCACGGGCAAGCCAGCCCGAGGCTTCGGGCGGCATCGTCGCCGATTTAATCAGCCGCGTTGCCTAGTATCTTCGCGGCCGGCCACCGCCCGAGCGACCACCGCCACCCCGGTTATAGCCACCACCCCGGTTGCCATAGCCGCCGCCCCTGTTATCGGAACGGGGCCGGGACTCGTTGACCACGATGGTCCGGTCTTTAAAAGTCTTGCCGTTAAGCCCCTCGATAGCGGCTTCGGCTTCGGCTTTCGAGGCCATTTCCACGAAGGCAAAGCCCCGGGGCCGCCCGCTGACTCTGTCAGAGGGAATGGCGATGGATGACACCTCGCCGTAGCTGCCGAATTCCGCCGCCAGCTCGTCCTCGCTGACATCGTAGGATAGATTGCCTACATAGAGTTTCATAAATGCCCCCTTATATCGGATTTTGTTCCCGGTTCTCCCTGTTAAGCCGGGCTGCACCCGTGCCGGTCACCCGGCCCGGATGCGACTTACGGCTTTAGTCAACTATCGGCTGGGTCTGATTTTACGGTAGCAATCGCTGCAGTAAACCGGCCTGTCGCCGCGAGGTTGAAATGGGACTTCGGTGGCCTGGCCGCACTCAGCACAGGTAGCGGGGAACATCTGGCGCGGGGCTCCGTAGCTGCTGCCGTTGCGTTCCGATTTCCGTGCCTGACGGCACTCCGGACATCGCTTCGGCTCGTTGGTGTAGCCTCGGGACTGGAAGAGCTCCTGCTCTTCAGCACTGAAGGTGAACTCGGCTCCGCAATCGGAGCACTGGAGTTGCTTGTCTTCAAAACTCAATTGGATGACCTCCTCTCTTTAGTTAGTTAGAGTTCGGGTCATCCAATACTTAAGAAGGCTCTATCTAAAGAAGCTTCCGAGAAGCTTGTTACAACCTAAACTGGAACTTATGTTAACTATAGCATAAAGTCCACAGTTTTACAATCAAGGTTGTCAAGAGGCGCTGAAAACAGGGCCGGGGCGGGTAAAATCATCTCTGTTGCCCGCTCTCAAATATGAGTGCTATAATGACCCCATTATGAAGCTGAGCCGCGAAGAAGTATTGCACATCGCCCGCCTGGCGCGGGTGGGCCTGACCGACGAAGACGTCGACCGCCTGCGGGAGCAGCTCTCCAATATCCTGGAGCACTTCGAAGCTTTGCAGCAGGTAGACACCACCGGCGTTCCCCCCACCGCCCAGTCCATCCCCCTGCAGAACGTGACCAAGGACGACAAGACAAAACCGTCACTGCCCCAGGAGGAGACTTTGGCCAACGCGCCGCGTAAAGAGGGGGAGTATTTCCGGGTAAAGGCGGTGCTGGAATGAATACCGGCCTTACCATCCACGAAGCGCACGAGCAGCTTAAAGCCAAAAAGATTTCCTCGGCGGAGCTGACCAAAGCTTTCCTGGAGCGCATTGCGAAGCTAGAGCCCAGCCTCAAGGCGCTGGTGAGCGTCACCGGCGAGCTGGCCCTGAAGCAGGCCAAGGACGCCGACGAGCGCATCGCTAAAGGCGACATCGCGCCGCTGACGGGCGTCCCCGTAGTGCTCAAGGACGTGCTCTGCACCCAGGGAATAAAAACGACCTGCTCTTCCAAAATGCTGGAGAACTTCGTGCCGCCCTACGACGCCACCGTCGTCGAGAAGCTGAACCAATGCGGGGCGGTGACGCTGGGCAAGGCCAACATGGACGAGTTCGCCATGGGCTCTTCCACCGAGCACTCGGCCTTTTTCCCCACCCACAACCCCTGGGACCTGGACCGGGTTCCCGGCGGCTCCAGCGGCGGCTCGGCGGTGTCGGTAGCCGCCGATGAATGCGTTTTCGCTCTGGGCTCGGACACGGGGGGCAGCATCCGGCAGCCAGCCGGCTTTTGCAGCGTGGTGGGCATGAAGCCGACCTACGGGCGGGTGAGCCGCTTCGGTCTGGTCGCCTTCGCCAGCTCGCTCGACCAGATCGGGCCACTGACCAAGGACGTTACCGACTGCGCGCTGGTCTTAAACGCCATCGCCGGCTTCGACGATAGAGACTCGACCTCGGTGCCCCAGCCCGTGCCCGACTACACAAAATGCCTGGACGGCGACCTGAAAGGGATGAAGCTGGGCGTGCCCCAGGAGTATTTCGTCAAGGGGATGCAGCCCGAGGTAGAAAAAGCCTTAAAAGACGCTATAACCAAGCTGGAGGGGCTGGGAGCTAAAGTGGAGGAAACCTCGCTGCCCAGCACTCCCTACGCCCTGTCCGTCTATTACATCATCGCCCCCTCGGAGGCCTCGGCCAACCTGGCCCGCTATGACGGCGTCAAGTACGGCTTCGCCTTCCGCGACACCGACAGCATGTGGGAGGCCATGGAAAAAACGCGCCAGTACGGCTTCGGCGACGAGGTCAAGCGGCGCATTATGCTGGGCACCTACGCGCTCTCGGCGGGCTACTACGACGCTTATTACCTCAAAGCCCAGAAGGTGCGCACTTTGATAAGAAGAGAGTTCGACCAGGCTTTCACCAAATACGACGCCCTGATTACTCCCACCTCCCCCACCGTCCCCTTCAAAATCGGGGAAAAGCTCGACGACCCGGTGCAGATGTATTTAAGCGACGTTTGCACTTTGCCCATAAACATCGCCGGTGTGCCCGGTGTTTCCATCCCCGCCGGCTTCGGCAACGGGCTGCCCATCGGGATGCAGATTATCGGCAAGCCCTTCGGCGAGGAGGCCATTTTGAAGGTCGCCTACGCCTACGAGCAGGCCACCGAGTGGCACAAGATGAGGGCTAAAGTGTAACTCCAGGGGAGTCGGGGTTATGGATCCAGCAATAATAGCTGCAATTATAGAAGGGGTAGCGATTATAGCTGGCGGCATATTTGTAGCTATACTAAATAATAGAAAAAACCAGCAAGTCCATAGAGCGGAATCAGCAGCTAGAGCGATTCACGACCTAATAAGAGACCGATGGGGTTTCACAGAAAAAATCGCTAAAACAAAGGTAACAATTAAGAATCCTGATGGTCTAACATACATAAGAGCGGAGAGGCGAGGTGCAAAGGCCCAAAATGTTCAATTACTCCATATTCCGGGAAAAGTCTCAACAGACCATCCGCAAGGAACAATAGTGCAGGAGCCAAGAATAATATCTAAATCTCCAAGCAATCCCCGAGACATTGAGTTGCACGTACGCGACGTTGGTAAAACTCGACAAACATGTGAGTTCTCTATTGATATTATGGGCGGTGGGTTATCACCTAATGAAGGTGAAATAGACTACGAGTACGAAATTGCTTTCTCAAAGATGTTCTCTATGACACGAGAGGAATTGGAAGAATTAAGCAAAGAAAAGATATTCAAAGCGGAGTACTACTTTCACGATGTTACTTTTCCAACAGATACTATTGAAGCAGAAATAGAATTCCCTGAAGGATACCAAGTTGAAACGTACTTTGCCGTGTTCGCTGGAGCAACAGAGTTTATAAACGCCGTAGAGCTTAAGGATAAGAAAAATTGCTTTACGCGGACACAGCGAGGAGGTTATTTTAAGATTGAAAACCCTCTAGTAGGTTTTCGATACGTTATATACTGGATGCCACCGTCTAAAGAAGATTTCGAAAAATTTAAACAAGAATTTGGGGAAAACGGAGCGAGCAATGGAGATAAACTGTCTGGTTTGCGATAAAGTCATCGAGGTACCGTCTTTTATCGACACCGATAACTACGACGGCCAGATAAGCTGCCCGGCGTGCAAGTCGCTGTTGAAGGTAAGGCTCTACGACTCCAAGCTGAGGAACTACGAGGTGGTGCAGCGGGGAGCCGAAAGCCCCGCCGGTGCCAGCAGCAACCCCCTCTATCGCGTCGGGGAGGACATGGTGGATGTGGAGAGCGTCGCCCGCTACAACCCATTAAGGGACTTTCTGGCCAGCTATAGAGCCAGCCAGCTCAACCTCACCTTCGGCTACATCGAGACCATCCTCAAGTTCGAGCTGGAAACGGCCGCCTATACCTTCAAGGACTGGTGGGCCAACGACCGCAAGCACCCGCAGGCGATGTCCTGGCTGGAAGCCGGTTGGGAGGTGACCGATGTCGACATGCAACGGGAAGGGGTCATCTTCAAGAAGGTCAAGAGCCGATAGCCTCGAAGTCAAGTGCTACTCGGGGCAAAGCTACGCGGAAAGGCCCCTGTCTTTCACCCTGGAAGGCAAAGAGTACCGGGTAGCCGAGGTGGAGGCGGAGTGGCGGGGGCCGGGCACACGTAACTTCCGGGTCAGGACAAAAGACAACAAACTTTTCCAGCTATGCTATAATGAGTCCCAAGATAAATGGTCGCTAACCGACTGAAGGAGTTAGCCATGCTGAAGGAAATCTTAAAGATCCTGGAAAACGACGCCCGGACGCCGCCCAAACAGATCGCCACCATGACCGGCGGCAGCGCCGATGAGGTGAGCAAGCTCATCAAGAAGGCGGAGGCCGACAAGACCATCGTCAAGTACAAGACCATCGTCAACTGGGACAAGGCGGGCAACGAAGAGGTAAGCGCCCTCATCGAGGTCAGGCTTTCACCGCAGCGCGACGTCGGCTTCGACTCCATCGCCGAGCGCATCTACCGCTTTCCCCAGGCGCGGTCGGTATACCTGCTCTCGGGCACCTATGATTTGCTGGTCATCGTCACCGGCAAGACCATGCACGAGGTCGCCGAATTCGTCACCAAGAAGCTGGCGCCCATCGAGGGCATCAACGGCACCACCACTCACTTCATGCTCAAAAGATACAAGGAGGACGGCGAGATACTGGGCGACGGTGAAGAGGTCAAGCGCCAGCCGGTAATCCTCTAGAGGAATTTAGATGTCGACAAGGGTAAAGGGAGTCACCTCGCAGATAGTCAACAAGATAACGCCTTCGGGAATCAGGCGCTTCTTCGATTTGGTCGCCTCCACCGAGGGGGCTATCTCGCTGGGCGTGGGCGAGCCCGACTTCGCCACGCCCTGGCACATCCGCGAGGCGGCTATCTACTCGCTGGAGAAGGGCTACACCATGTACACCTCGAACATGGGCATGCCCGAGCTGCGCCGCGAGCTTTCACGTCATTTGAAAGCAACTCACGGGCTGGACTACGACCCCGACAGCGAGCTCTTGATTACGGTGGGGGTGAGCGAGGGGCTGGACCTGGCCTGCCGCGCCATCTTGGACCCCGGCGACGAGGTAATCATGCCCGACCCGCACTATGTCGCCTACGACTCCTGCGCCGTACTGGCCGGGGGCAAGGCCGTCACCGTGCCCACCAGCGAGAAGAACAACTTTGAAATCAGCGCCGCCGACATCGCGGCCAACATCAACGACAAGACCAAGGCCGTCATGCTCGGCTATCCGGCCAATCCCACCGGCGCCGTCATGCCCCGCGCCAAGCTGGAACAAGTCGCCGAGGTCGCCCGCCGCCATAACCTGCTTGTCATCTCCGACGAGATTTACGGCAGCCTGACCTACGGCGTGGAGCACACCTGCATCGCCACCCTGCCCAAAATGAAGGACAGCACCGTTCTCTTGGGCGGCTTTTCCAAGGCCTACGCCATGACCGGCTGGCGTTTGGGCTACGTCGCCGCCAGCAAAGAGCTGGTCAACGCCATGTTCAAGATTCACCAGTACACCATCATGTGCGCGCCCACCATGGCCCAGGTCGCCGCCATCGAGGCGCTTCAGTCGGGCGACGAAGACATCAGCGCCATGGTCGAGGACTACAACCGCCGGCGGCTGGTCATGGTCAAGGGCCTCAACAAAATCGGGCTGCATTGCTTCGAGCCTAAGGGCGCCTTTTACGCCTTCCCCTCGATAAAGAGCACGGGCCTGACCTCCGAGGAATTCGCCGAAAAGCTACTCATCGAGGAAAAGGTCGCCGTCGTCCCCGGAGACGCCTTCGGCCAATGCGGCGAGGGCTACGTGCGCTGCTGCTACGCCACGTCTTTGGCTGAAATCGAGGAAGCGCTTAGCCGGATGGGGCGGTTTGTGGAGAGGTGTAAGAAATAGGGATTTTCAAAAACCTTTACGCAAGTTATATAACTAAGGACCAGCTGAGTTACGAATAGCGCTCGTAATAAGAGAATTAGTTATTGAGTGACTCCCCCAAGCCGTTAGACAACTATTACGTTCATTCGTTGGCAAGTGCCTAGTAGAAAATAAAATGGCCGCTCTCACATATGGAGATGGCTCTTGGTCATACCAATGCCTGAGTAGTCGTCGTTGACCAGCATTGCCATGTTTTGCAACTAAATGCGCTGCTAAAGCTCTTAAACCATCCAACCTACGACTATCTTCCATTATTCTTAAGGCCTTTGTCACAGTTCCGTTCTCGATAGAATCCACATCAATTAAAACTGCCATTGGCCATATTAGCGACCAATCGTATGGTAATTCGTCATCTGTAATAATTGATTCTAGTCGCTTGGATACATCAATGTCTTCTCGAGCAAAAGGCATTAGATAAGAACAATACATTTTAGATAGATATGGCCGCAATAATATTCCTTCTAGCGACCTCCCTACAGCTACGTCATTAAGTGTTTTTGCTAAGTAGGGCAGACAAAATTTTTCAATCTTGTCTGAATCTACCTCTGTATCTGAAACCTTGTAATATAATTCCTCCATGGCAACTAATTCTACTTTTTCTTCTGGCAAACCCTCTTCCGCAGTAAGCCACACGCTTTGAAAACCATATGGTGTTTCCAGCTCTACCTCCGCGCCAATCTCGCGAACTTCCTTTTTCGCTCTACTGAATAACCTGTCTATTTCAGTTTCTTCTGCTAAAAGATCATGAGTTTGCAGTATATCTGTTTTACTTTCATTCAGGTTCAATCCTTCGTCACGAAGAATCCTACACAAAGCAAATAGCCCCTTCTTTGCTTCAATTAAGGAAGGATAAAAAAGATATAAGTCATCTACATAACGAATGGACGGAACGTCCTTAACTTTAAGATCATTGTCAAGACTGGCTAAATAGAAATTCCCTAAAAAATCTGAGGGAAACATCCCCTGTAATATCCCATGCGAATCATTCTCCATAAATTCCGACGTGACTTTTTCTAATAGATTAACGACTCTTGAATCACAGCCGGATGAATGAAGCAAATTCATTAAATTGTGCCGGTAGATCCTCTCAAAAAAAGATGCGACATCTGCCTTAACAACATGCGAGAATCCGGTATCTTGACACCGCGCTTTCAAGGCTCTTTGCATGCTTTGCCAACACTCATCCGCTGGTTCAAACATTTTAAAATCGGGGTCCTCAGAGAGCAAAACATGGCTAAATACACAAGACCTGTCTAACTGTGCTTCTGCCTGCACGCTGACCATATCTACAAGCAGTTGATATACAAGCCTGTCTATAGGAAGCAGGATTGCACCAGGCCTAGAAAGACCACTTCGTTTTGGGATATCGACGAAAATTGGTAATTCTGGGTGATATTCTCCATTACGCAACAAAGTCTTCGTGCGGTCAATCAAATCATCTGCTGCATATGTATATACTGCTGAATAGTGAGGAGCTAAAAGGAAATCGCTCAAAACGTCTGTTTTCACTCTGCCTAGTGCCAGAGTGAAATCTATCTCTTCGACAAGTGCTTGATCTAATCCAGGCATGTTTTGACACCTACTTGGAAATTATACTATCAGGATAAACGGTGTCAAGATAGGGATGTCTAGAGGTAAAAGTAGCGGCCATTATATGCTTTTACCCCAAACCCAGCTTTTAAAATCTCCAAATTTCCCGATAAATCGGCTCCCCTCTATTGACAAAAGGCAATTTGAGTGCTATATTATGGCCTCTTGGCACTACAGGGGCCTAGCCGCACGCGGGGTGAGAGGAGCCGTTGGCTTCTCGGAGGCGAAAATCAAAGACAGGGGGTAAGAACAATGGCTAAAAGGGAAATGGAGCCGAAGGGTGTCGACACCGTCCGACTAATGAAAGAGGACAAAAACTTCCTGCTGGCAATGCTCGACAACCCGACCAAAGCCTATAACATGTACAACATCCGTCTGGACCGCGAATCCCTCGACAAACTGGGCGAAATCAGCGCGCGCATTCGAGTGCAAGCCATCGAGGCATTCGGCGAAATGAAAAAGTGGATAATCATCAACAACTGCGACGGCTGCAACAATTGCTCGGACAGGTTCCTCGATATAGAAATGCACCGCTAAATCCGGCAGGAACGCTCAGCGGCCACTGAAAGGGCGACGCTATCAAACTAACCGATTTAACCAGTCAGCCCTTCCCGGAAGGGAATATTGTTTCATGGCGGTAAGAGTCGAACAGAGGGACTTATTAGCCGACACGACGGTCTTTCCCATCGGCTTCCACTGGGACATTACCGAGGCCTGTAACTTTCGCTGTAACTTTTGCCTGACCAATTCGGGAAAGCGGGCCCCCAACGAGCTCAGTTACTCACAGAAGCGGGAGCTTATCGACCGCCTCTTTACCCTGGGGGTAATCTTCATCCGTATTCTCGGCGGCGAACCCCTGCTACCCCGCGACACCATCAAGGTCATGGAATACGCCGTCTCACGGGGCATGCAGCTTGCCTTCAGCACCAACGGCAGCCTGCTCACCGAAGAGACCGTTTCGCGGCTGGCCGGGATTAAGCGAGGTATACGCTACATACAGGTCAGCATCTACGGCTCCTCGCCGGCTACCATGGCCGAGACCACCCGCACTAAAGGCCAGTTCGACAAGGTGCGTCACGGCATGGAATTGCTCAACGAACACGAGATGCCCTTTACCGTGCTCTCGGTGCTATGCCAGGAAAATATGCACGACATCATCCCCACCTACCGATACGCCAAGAGCATGGGAGCCGAGAACTTTAAGCTGGTGCCCAAGTCCGATACCGGGCGAGGGCGCGAGGACAACTCCTTTCGCTACATTCGGGATAAAGCGGAATGGAGCTATTTTGTCGAGATATTGCGCCAGCTGGCCGAGCTACAAAACCAGGGCGGGCCGCCAGTGTTTTTCCAGGCGCGCCCCCTCTTCGGCCAGTACATACAGGACAACTTCGGTATCGCCTATTACCATAGCCTGTGTGAGGGAGGGGTACACTACCTCTACGGCAACGCCAGCGGACAACTCGCCCCCTGCCCTTTCCTGAAGAACATCGACCTCAGCTACGTCAAAAACCCCGTCGGGGAATTCCCCTATAACGCACTTGAGGATAATTTACTCGAGGTCTGGGACTCCGCCGAATTCAACTATTTCCGGCGGCTTTTTAAGCTGGAGAAAAACGCGGAATATTTTAACGAGAACTGCCCCTACCTGCGCAACGGCGAGTGCCGCCCCTGCATCCTGACGGGCTGCCAGTGCCTGCCCTACATCAGACGCGTCAAGTACGCGCTGGGCTAAAGCTTAAACTAGCCCAGGCCCACCTTTTCCCTGACCTCGTTGAGAAGCTTTTCGGCCACGGGGCGGGCGCGGTCGGCGCCGTCGGCGAGGATGGAGTCGATACGGGTGGGGTCGGCGGTGAGATCTTTATAGCGATCCTGTAGCGGGCGCAGGCCCTCGACGACGACCTCGGCTAAGACCTTCTTGAAGTCACCGTAGCCCTTGCCCTCGAACTGCGCCTCGATGTCTTTCGTTTTCTGCCCGGAGAAAAGCTGGTAGATGGTCAAAAGGTTAAAGATGCCGGGGCGTTTTTCGTCGAAAACGATATCGCGCTGGGAGTCGGTGGTGGCCCGCATTATCTTGTTGCGAATGTCGTCGGGGGAGTCCAGAAGGTTGATGGCGTGGCCCGTCGCCGCCTCGCTCTTGCTCATCTTCTTGGTCGGGTCGTCCAGCCCCATGATGCGGGCGCCGACATCGGGGATGACCGGGTCGGGCAAAACGAAGGTGTCGCCATAGAGACTGTTAAAGCGCTGCGCCGTATCCCTGGCTAATTCCACGTGCTGCTTCTGGTCTTCGCCCACGGGCACGACGTCGGTGTTGTAGAGCAAAATGTCGGCGGCCATCAGGGCCGGGTAGTCGAAAAGCCCCACGCTAACCCTCTCCTTGTTCTGGGCCGACTTCTCCTTGAACTGGGTCATGCGCTGCATCCAGCCCATGGGGATGAAGCAGTTCAGTATCCAGGCCAGCTCGGAATGGGCGCTGACGTGGGACTGGATGAGGAGCACGGCGCGTTCGGGGTCGATGCCCGCCGCCAGTAGTATGCCGGCTACCTCGCGGGTGCGCGCTTTTAAGACCTCGGGGTCCTGAGGAACGGTGATGGCGTGGAGGTCGACGATGCAGTAGACACAGTCGTAGTCGTCCTGGAGACGGACGTAGTTTTTTATCGCCCCCAGGTAGTTGCCGATGTGAATATTGCTGGTCGGCTGGATGCCGGAAAAAACGCGCTTTTTCATCTGGTACTCCTCAACGGCAAAGTTTAGCACAAAGGGAGAGGGGCGGGCAAGGAAAAGAGGGGCGGATTTCTTAGCTCTGGGAGTAGCGGCCACTTCTCCCCACCTTGTTGTGCGTAGGTGTTATTCACCCACCCAAAACCCTCCCTATAAGGGTGGAATCCCTTAAATATCTCCTTTTTTCGCCCCCCACCCCAAATAATAAGAAGTATATAGAGGTCTAACCTCTGTAGGGTGGGCACTGGGTGGGAAGACAAGACAACCGCTAACAAGGTGGGGAGGGGAAAGAAAGCTGATTTGAACTGCCCGGAATCCGCGCCTATAATATGGGTGATTGGAGGAAACATGATTAGAAGCCTGGGGGACAAGAAGCCCAAGATAGCCGAGAGCGCCTTCGTCAGCGAGGCGGCTTACGTAGTCGGGGAGGTAGAAATCGGGGGAAATTCCAGCGTCTGGCCGGGGGCGGTCATCAGGGCCGACTTCGGCAGCATTAAGATAGGCCAGAACACGGCCATCGAGGACAACTGCGTCATTCACTCGGGGTCGCCCTCCAACGACGACTACCGGGAAGAGGTGACCATCGGGGATAACGTCCACATCGGGCACGGCGCCGTGGTCAACGGCCGCAAAATCGGCAACAACACGCTCATCGGGATGAACGCCACCGTGCTGCACCACACCGAAATCGGTAACTCCTGCGTCATCGCCGCCGGGTGCCTGGTCAAAGAAGGGGCCAAGATTGCCGACGGCTCCCTGGTGGCCGGCGTGCCGGGCAAGGTGCTGCGCCAGGCTACGGAGAAGCAACTCTGGTGGGGCAAAGAGGGACCGGCTATATACGTCGAGCTGGCTAAAAAGTACAAAGAAGAGGGGCTGGAGTAAAGGATTACATCTGGTCGGGGGCGGTCATGCCCATCAGCGTCAGGGTGCGCGCCAGCACCGTCTTGGCGGCTTCCACCAGCTTGAGCCGCGCCCTGGTCATCTTCTCGTCTTCAGTAACCACGCGGCACTGCATGTAGAAGCTGTGGAACACCGTAGCCAAATCCTGGGCGTAGTAGGCGAGGTGGTGGGGCTCCAGAGTCTGGGCGGCGATTTCGATGACCTCGGGCAGGAGCAGCATCTTGCGTATCAGCGTTAGCTCCGGCTCTTCGGTAAGCAGCGAGACGTCGCCATTGGCGCAATCGATTCCCTTTTCCTCGGCCAGGCGCAGTATGCTGGCGATGCGGGCGTGGGCGTACTGAACGTAGTAGACCGGGTTGTCGGCGGACTGTTTCTTGGCTAACTCCAGGTCGAAGTCCATCTGGCTGTCGGCGGTGCGGGAGACGAAGAAGTAGCGGCAGGCGTCGGCGCCGACCTCGTCGATGACCTCGCGCAAGGTGATGATGTCGCCGCTGCGCTTGGAGATTTTGACAATTTCCTCACCGCGGCGCAGCGTGACCATCTGGGAGATAATGACCACCAGCCGCTCCGGGGCGATGCCCAGCGCCGCCACTACCGCTTTCATCCTCGAAATATGACCCTGGTGATCGGCGCCCCAGATGTTGATGACCTTGTCGAACTTACGCTCGACGAACTTGTTATAGTGGTAGGCGATGTCGGCGGCGAAATAGGTGGGCGAGCCGTCGCTGCGCACCACCACGTTATCTTTGTCTTCGCCCAGAGCCGTGGATACGAACCAGGTGGCGTTGGCCTTCTCGGCGATATAGCCGCCCTTCTCCAGCAGCGACATCACCTTTTTATACTGGCCGTTGTCGTAGAGGCTCTGCTCGCTGAACCAGACGTCGAAGCTCACCCGCAACGAGTCCAGGTCGCCGCGGATTTGGGCCATTATCTTTTCCAGGCCCAGCTTGCCCAGCTCGGTGAGCGCTTCTTCGGGAGGCATTTTAAGGAAGCGGTTTTTTTCCTGGTCGGCAATCTCTTTGGCCAAGTCAATCATGTACTGGCCGAAATAGCCGTCGGCGGGCATCTCGACGTCTTTATCGAAACACTGCCGGTAGCGCGCGTAGAGCGAGCGGTAGAAGGCGGTCATCTGGGAGCCGGCGTCATTAAGGTAGTATTCCTTCTCGACGTTATAACCCGCCGCCGCCAGTACCGCCGCTAAAGTGCTGCCCAAAATAGCGCCCCGCCCGTGCCCCACGTGGAGGGGACCGGTGGGGTTGACGCTGACAAACTCCAGCTGGACGCGGCTGCCCTGACCCAGGTCGATGTTGCCGTAGACTTCGCCGTCTTTACGGATGGCGTCCACCTGTTCGGTGAGCCATCCGTTGTTGAGGGTGAAGTTGATGAAGCCGGGCGGCGCCACGGCGACGCTCTCGATTTCGGGGGTGGGCTTGATGAAAGCGGCCACGTCATTAGCGATGTCCAGGGGCTTGACGCCGACGGTGCGCGCCAGCTTCAAAGGAAAGCTGGAGGCATAGTCGCCGTGCTCCGGGTTCTGGGGGTGCTCGGCGGTGATTTCGGGCAGCGCCACCGAGGGCAGCTTGCCCGACTTTTGCGCCTCCGCCGCCGCACTTTTCAGCAGCTCGATGATTCGTTGTTTAATCATTAATCGGCCAGTTATCTATCAGACTTCCCGCTAAGAAGTCTTATTATAGCACAAAGTGGCAAAGAATGGGGGGAGGTTTCATCTACCTCACCCCCTGTATCCCCCTCTCCTTACGAGGAATCAAAGGAGAGGGGGAATTGTTTTTTTAGAAAGAGGGGCTTCGCCCCTCTTTAAATTTCCCTGTTCTAAGGTAAACATGCATTTACCATCGCTTAGGGCTTACCAAAAACGTTAGGACAGAAGCGTTTGCAAGCTTCTTCTACTTTCTTCAACTCTTCGAATAAGACATGTATGTTTCCTACTAGCTCGCTTTCGGTAAGTTCAGACACGCGCCTAACCCTGACTTTGTGGTTCCCCGATGGCCTTCCGAATCTGTACAACCGAAAAGGTGGTGCCGGCTGCTGCCCTAATATCCTTCCATGACCTAAAGCATCCCTAAGCTCAATAACTACTTCATCAACACGCAGTTCAGTTGCATTCTTAGAGTCAACCAATTTGTTGTATCTATGAACTAATTTGCCCAAACTATCATAATTAGAAAGGTAGTTTTCACCAACTATGTCACCAGCTTTTATTTTATCAAGGTTCACTTCCGGCGGAGTAAAACCATACCTCTCGGAATCCACATTGTGTAAAAAAAGCCTAAGAAGCATCTCCAATGAGTGCAAATTACCTATAACTTTTCCAAGTGCACGTTGATAATTGTCAAACAAACTCTGTTGCTGCATATTACTCAAATCTATAGGTTTCAACTCAACTCCCCGCCGCCTTGCCAGGCTCTCTCCACCTCTTTAGCCAGCGGGGCGTGGGCGGGCTTTTTAAGGCCGGGGTCTTGGTCGAAGAGCTTGATGGCCTCGCTACGGGCCAGCTCGAGAAGGGCGACATCGGAGATTTTAGCCATGCGCAGGTCGGGTAGGCCGCTCTGGCGGGTGCCGAAGAACTCGCCGGGTCCGCGCAGCTTTAAGTCCTCTTCGGCCAGCTCGAAGCCGTCCTGTACCCTTTCTATTATGTCAAGCCGCTGCTGGCCGATTTCCGAGGGCTCTTCGGCCAATAGCATGCAGTAGCTCTGGTGCTCGCCCCGCCCTACTCGCCCCCGGAACTGGTGCAGCTGGGAAAGCCCGAAGCGGTCGGCGCTTTCGACGAGCATGACGGTGGCGTTGGGCACGTCGATGCCCACCTCGACCACGGGCGTCGAGACGAGCACCTGTAGCTCGCCGGAGCGAAACTGGTGCATTACTTTATCTTTTTCCGCCGCCGACATCCGCCCGTGAATCAAGCCCAGCTTAAGTTTGGGGAATATTTCACTGGAGAGGCGCTCGTACTCGGCGACGGCGGCCTTGGCCTGGATGGCCTCCGATTCCTCGACCAGCGGGCAGATGATGAACGCCTGCCGGCCCTCGTTGACCTGCTTTTCCAGGAAGGCGTAGGCGCTGCGGCGCTGCTCCGGCTTGAGCCACCTGGTCTTGACCGCCTGACGGCCCGGGGGCAGCTCGTCGATGACGGAGAGGTCGAGGTCTCCGTAGAGGGTGAGGGCCAGAGTTCGCGGTATCGGCGTGGCCGTCATCACCAGCACGTGGGGGTTAAAACCCTTTTGCCTTAGCGCCGAGCGCTGCTCGACGCCGAAGCGGTGCTGCTCGTCAACGACGACCAGGCTTAAATTTTTGAAGGCCACCTCTTTCTGGATGAGAGCGTGGGTGCCGATGACGATATCCACCTCGCCGGCGGCGATTTTCTGCTGTATTTCCTGTTTACGCGCCGCTTTCAGCTCGCCGATGAGCAGGGCCAGCGTCAGCGGGCGGTCGATGATACCGGAGAAGGTCTTAATATTTTCTTCTTCGTTGATGAGCTTGCCGGCATCGGCCAAAAGCTGGCCGACGCTGGCGAAGTGCTGCTCGGCCAGTATCTCGGTGGGGGCCATGAAAGCGCCCTGATAACCGTTGGCGGCGGCGGTGAGCAAGGCCGCCGTGGCCACTACCGTCTTGCCGGAGCCGACCTCGCCCTGTAACAGGCGGGACATGGGTATCCTTCGCTCCAGGTCGGCCAAAAGCTCTTTTAAGACCTTCTTCTGGGCGGCGGTAAGCTCGTAGGGCAATGATTTCAGGAAGGCGTCGAGCTGGGCGTCAAAAGACTTCAGGGGCTGGCCCGGCTGGCTCTGCTGCCACTCCAGCTTCTTGGCCAGCACCCCCAGCTGCAAAATAAAAAGCTCGTCGAAGGCGAGGCGGTAACGGGCGTTGTCCTTGGCGGCTACGTCCTCGGGGTAGTGCGCCTGGGCGATAGCCTCGGGCAATTTAAGTAAACGGCAGCTCTTTATCAGCCCGGCGGGCAGGAAGTCCTCGACCTTATCAGCGAAGCCGTCCACCACCGCTTTCATCAGCTTTCTGACCTGGCGCGGTTTCAGCCCTCGCGTCAAAGGGTATAAGGGCACCAAGCGCCCGGTGTGCACCAGCTCTTTATCTTCTAATAATTCCCACTCCGGCGATTCGAAGACGAGCCGTCCCCCGAAGGGGCGCGTCCTCCCGCTGATGACGACCTGGGCGTTGGTGGGCAGGCTCTTGGCGATGTAGGGGTTGTTGAACCAGACCACGCGCACGTTGCCCGTCTCGTCGCCGACGATAGCCTCGGTGCCGCGCCGGCCCCCCAGCCAGGTTTCCCCGGCCTGCCAGACGTTGGCCAGGATGGTCTGCTCCTCGCCCGCTTTAAGCTCGGAAATACGCTGGCGCTGGCTGTAGTCGAGGTGGCGGTGAGGGAAGAAATAGAGCAGGTCGCGGATGGTCTTCACCCCCAGCTTCTCGAATTTAGCCGCCATGGCCGTGCTGATGCCCTTGACGGCGGTGATAGAGGAATCCAGCGAGCCGCCGACTATCCTGGGCGTCTTTGATGGAGAAGGACGCCGGCGGGAGACAACGCTTTTGGCGGGTTTGGGCTCGGCTTTGGGGGTGGGGGCGTTAACGAAGGCCAGTATCTCTTCCAGCCAGCGGCGGCGGTTAGCCAGGGGCATTTTAGCGTACTTGGGGTCGTCGAGACGCAGGCGGCGGAACTCGGCCAGCAGCCGGGGCTCGGTCAGGGCCGCCATCGCCTGCGCCGACCAGCGGCGCAGGAACTTGTCCAGGCCGCCGATAACCGCCGTGTCGTTGCAGCCCCTCTCCCTTTCCAGCTCCACAATCTTGACCAGAGACTGGCTGTTCAACAGCGAGGGCACCACCGGTCTAGTCCCTGTCCCCCAGCACCACCACCACGAGCAGGCCGGGGCCGGTGTGAGTACCGATGACAGGCGTCATCCGCGAGCGGTAGATGCGCTCCTTGGGATAAATGGCGCCCAGCCTTTCCCGCAACGCCTCGGCCTCTTCGGGGCAGGCGGTGTCTTCCACCGCCATTTCCTCGATGTTTTTGTAGGCGGCGGCGAACGCGTAGAGGCGGTCGATGGCTTTAACGCGGGAGCGGGTGCGCCCCGCCGGCTCGACGACGCCTTCGCGGAGGTTGATGAGGGGGTTGATCCTGAGCAGCGAGCCCAGTAAAGCCTGCGCCCGCCCGATGCGCCCGCCCCGCCGCAGGTATTCCAGAGTATCGAAGGCAGCCAAGAAGTCAACGCGGGGGATGTTGCGCCGGGCGACTGCTATCACTTCGTCGATAGTGGCGCCCTCTTGGGCTGCCTTGGCCGCCGCCATGACGATAAAGCCCTCGGCCATGGTCGCCGTGCGCGAGTCGACTATCTCGACGCGGCACTTGCGCTTCATCAGGGCGATGCTCTGGCGGGCCACCTCGCAGGTGGCGCTCAGACGCGAGGTGACCGTGATTACCACGATTTCGTCGGTCTTTTCGGCCAGCTCGTTATAGACACTAAGAAAGTCGCCGGGCGAGGGCACCGAGGAATTGGGGAACACCTTGCTCGTCTTGAGCTTGGCGTAGAACTGGTCGGGGGTGAGGTCGATACCGTCGCGGTAAACATTCTCGCCGAAGCGGACGCTCAACGGCACTACCGAGACGTCCAGCTCTTTGACCATTTGTGGGGAAAGGTCGGCCACAGTGTCGGTGACGATACCGACGGTCACTCTAGATTACCTCCCCGAGTACCATCACGCTAAGGACCCTGGGACCGACGTGAGCGCCGATTACCGGGCTTACCTTAGAGCGATAGATTGCCTCCTTGGAAAAACTGGCCCCCAGACGCTCCACCAGGTCGTCGGCTTCATCGGGAGTGGTGGCGTCCTCCACCGCCATCTCCTCGATATTTTTATAGCCGGCGGCGAAGTTGACCAGATAGTCGATGGCCTTGGCGCGGGAGCGCTCCCGGGCCGCGGGATAAATCTCACCGTCTTTGAGGGTGAGGATAGGGTTGACCTTGAGCAGCGAGCCGAAGAAAGCCTGCGCCTTACCGATACGGCCGCCGCGCCTTAAATACTCCAGCGTATCGAAGGCGATGCGCATATCGAGGCGGGGGATGTTCTCTTTAGTCAGCGCCACCAGCTCTTCGAGGCTGGCACCCTGTTTGGCCGCCTTGGCGGCGGCGATGGCGATTAAGCCCAAGCCCATCAGCGACAGCCGCGAATCGAGCAGCTCGATAGGGCACTTGGTCTTTCTCTCCTCGATGCCCTGCTTGGCCGAATCGTAGGTGGCGCTTAGCTTGCGGGAGATGGTCAGCACCAGAATACCGTCGGCCTCATCGGCCAGTCGGTCGTATTCTTTGGAGAAGTCGAGCGGCGCCGGCACCGAGGTGGTGGGTATTATATCGGTGTTGGACACCATCTTGGGATAGAACTCGTCGGTGGTGAGCTCGATGCCGTCGCGGTAGGCCTCGCTGCCGAAGTTGACGTAGAGGGGCACCACCGTGATACCCAGCTCCTTGGCGGTTTCCTTGGATAGGTCCGAAGTGCTGTCGGTAACAATCTTAACCGTCATTCTCTTACCCCCTGTCCCCGAGCACGGCTACCCCGATAACGCGGGGGCCCACGTGAGCCCCGATTACCGGGCTAACCACGGTACGGTGAATGGTCGTTTTGGGAAACTGTGTCTTGAGCCGCTTGGTCAGAGCGTCGGCTTCCCTGGAAGTGGTGGCATCCTCCACCGCCATTTCCTCGATGTGGGAGAAGCTGGTGGCGAAGTAGTAGAGGTGGTCGATAGCCCGGGCGCGGGAGTGCTCCCGGGAGAAGGGGAAAGCCTCGCCCTCTCTTATCCCCAGTATGGGGGTTACCTTCAGTTTAGAGCCCAGGAAGGCGCGCGCCTTGCCGATACGGCCGCCCTCCTCCAGATACTGTAATGTATCGAAAGCCATGCGGATATCGGCGCGGGGGATGTTCTTTCTGGTCAAAGACACCAGCTCGTCGAGACCGGCGCCCTCTTTGGCCGCCCTGGCGGCGGCGAGGACGATTAAGCCCTGCGCCATGACCGCCCACTGGGAGTCGATGACCTCGACGCGGCAGGAGCGGGTCATTTCGTCCACGGCTTCGACCATGGCCTCGTAGCTGGCGCTCATCTTCTGGGAGTTGGTGATGACCAGAATCTGGTCGGTTTCCTCGGCCAGCTTGTCGAAGGTCTGGACGTAAACGCCCAGGCTGGATATCCGGGTGGTGGGCGCCACCCGGCTCTTGAGCAGCTTCTCGTAGAACCTGGCCGTGTCGATATCGACGCCGTCGCGATAGACCTCGTCGCCGAAGTGAACGGTGAGCGGTATGATGGTGATGCCCAGCTCCTTGACCAGCTCGGCGGGTAGGTCACCCAGGCTGTCGGTAATAATCTTTACCGTCATCTAACTCTCCCTTTATTCCACGGAGACAATATAGTTATAGTGAGGCTGGCCGCCCTGGACTACCTCCACCTGAAGATGGGAGTGCTTTTTGTCGAGGGCGTCGCCGACCGCTTCCGCTTCTTCCGAGGTGGTGTCGTCACCGAAATAGATGGTGATGACCTCGGCCTTGTCCAGTTCGGCCTTGGACAGCGCTTCCTGGACGACATCGTCGGGGTTGTTGCCCACCGCTACCAGGTCGCCGTCGAGAAAGCCGATGGCCTGTTTCTTCTTGATTTCCAGCCCGCCCAGCGTCGTCGAGCGCACCGCCCGCGTCACCTCGACGGACTTTACCACCTCCCGCGCCTTTTCCATGTTCTGGGCGTTGGTATCCATGTCGGCTTCGTAGTCGAAAGCCAGCAGCGCCGCCACCCCTTGGGGAATGGTGGTGGTGGGAACGACGACGACGGTTTTTTCGGTAAGCGATTGCACCTGCCCCGCGGTGAGCACGATGTTCTTGTTGTTGGGCAGGATGATGACCTTTTCCGAGGACACCGCCTCGACGGCCTGGAGCAGGTCTTTGGTGCTGGGGTTCATCGTCTGGCCGCCGGGGACGATAAAGGTGGCGCCCAGACTGGTGAAAACGTTAGCCAGACCGTCGCCGACGACCACGGTGACGATGGCCACCTCGACGACGGGCATCCTATCTTTTTGCATCTCGATGAAGTCGCGGTACTGCTCGTCCATATTGCGGATGTTTATCTCGTGCAGCGTGCCCAGGGGGACGACGTAGCTGATGATGTCGCCGGGGTCGAGGGTATGAATATGCACCCTGACCGCGGATTTATCGCCGACGACGATGACCGATTGCCCCCGCTTTTCCAGCCGCTTGCGCAGCTTTTCGGGCTCCAGCCCGTCGCCCTGGATGACGAAGTTGGTGCAATAGCCGTAGGGGACCTCGTCCACGCCGGTCGTCTGGGGGACCTTGGCGGTGAGAGGAACGCTGCTGGCCACCATCCAGGGGCGGCGCAATTTCAGCTGTTCCACCTCGCCCTTGAGGTAGTGGAGAACGCCCTCCAGTATGGTGTAAAGCCCCTGCCCGCCGGCGTCGACCACGCCCGCCTCCATGAGAACGGGGAGGAGGGTGGGCGTCCTGGCCACCGATTCCTTGGCGGCGTTGGCCGCCGCCTCCACCACCGAGACGGCGTCGTCGCTGACGGTGTCGGCGTGCGACTGGGCGGCCTCCGCCGCCTCCCGCATCACGGTGAGAATGGTGCCCTCCACGGGGTTGCTCAAACCGGCGTAAGCCACCGAGGAAGCCTTGGCCAGGGCTTCGGCCAGCTCCTTGCCGGTGATGGAATCTTTGCCGTCCAGCGACTGGGACAGGCCGCTGAAAATCTGGGAAAGAATTACGCCGCTGTTGCCCCTCGCCCCCACCAGCGCGCCCTTGGCCATCGCCTTGGCCACGCCGGAAACGCTGGAGTCGGTCGCTATCTGCGACTCTTCGACGGTAGAGCGCATGGTAAGCAGCATGTTGGTGCCGGTGTCGCCGTCGGGCACGGGGAAAACGTTAAGGGCGTCTATGTCGGCGGAGCTTTTTTCCAGCCAGCTCGCAGCGGCGGAGAACATTTCCTTGAGGTCCCGCCCGTTGATGGACTTGGTTGGCGTCATCTCTTAAAAGTCCCTTTCTCCGTCCTTGCCAGAATTACCTGGCTGTGATAGTATATTGTATTGCGATTTACTGCGAAATTCTACCCTAAATCGGGGCAATAGTCAAAGGAGAAACACGCCTTGAAGTGCGATATCTGCGGCAAAACGCCGATGTTCGGCCATAACATAAGCCATTCCAAACGCCACACCAACCGGCAGTGGACGCCCAACATTCACCCGGTTACCTTAACCGTTGACGGCAAAAAGAAGAAGATGAACCTCTGCACGCGCTGCCTGCGCACCCAGCACAAGCTGGCTAAGACGAAGGCCGAAGCGCAGCCAGAGACTCCTTAACCGTCCGCCCCGAGGCGAATACCGCCGCCCCCGCCACCAGCACCCTCGCCCCCGCTTTAATCACCTTCGGCGCCGTTCGGGCGTTGATGCCCCCGTCCACCTCCAGTTCGGCAGCCAGACCTTTTGTATCCAGCTCGGAGCGCAGTTGCGCTATCTTTTCCAGAGTGGATTCGATGAAGGGTTGCCCCCCGTAGCCGGGATTGACCGTCATCACCAGCGCCAGGTCCAATTCGGGCAGTATTCCGCTTATGGCGCTTAAAGGCGTCTCCGGGTTGAGCGAGACGCCCGCCTTTACCCCCAGCTTTTTAATCTTTGCCACCAGCCCGGCCGCGTCGGGGCAGGCCTCGATGTGGACGGTGATGATGTCGGCGCCGGCCTCGGCGAACTGTTGAATCTGATTTTCCGGGTCTTTAATCATGAGGTGGACGTCCAGAGGTAATTTCGTCCAGTTGCGGATGGCCGCCACCACCGGCGCGCCGATGGTGATGGGGGGCACGAACTGCCCGTCCATGACATCAACGTGGATGTAGTCGGCGCCGGCCCCGGTGGCTTCGGCGACCTGCTCGCCCAGGCGGGCGAAGTCGGCGGAGAGAATGGAGGGGGCCAGCTTTATGCCGGGACTAGCCACTCTTGGCCCCCAGTGATTTCTTGGCGGCAGATAACGCTTTTCCCACCTGTCTGGGGGCGGTGCCGCCGGGAACGTCGCGGGCGGCCAGAGAGGACTCTATTGTTATTTCGAAAACGTCGTCCTCGAAGAGGGCGCAGAACTGCTTGTATTCGGCCAGGGTCAGCTCGGCCAGCGGCTTGTCCTTTTCGACGGCGTAGCTCACCAGGTTGCCCACTATCTCGTGGGCGACGCGAAAAGCCCGGCCCTTTTTGACCAGGTAGTCGGCCAGGTCGGTGGCCAGAATATAGCCCTTTTCCAGCGACTTTCGGGCGTTGGCCTCGTTTATTTTAAGGGTCTTGAGCATGCCGGTGAAAACTTCGAGAGTGGAGAGCAGCGTTTCCACGCCGTCGAAGAGGGCTTCCTTGTCTTCCTGTAAATCGCGGTTATAGGCCAGCGGCAGCGCCTTCATCGTGGTCAGCAGCGCCATCAGGTCGCCGTAGACCCGGCCCGTCTTGCCCCGCGCCAGCTCGGCGACGTCGGGGTTCTTTTTCTGGGGCATGATGCTGGAGCCGGTGGCGTAAGCCTCGTCCAGCTCGATGAAGGCGAACTCGGCGGAAGACCAGATAATCATCTCCTCGGCCAGCCTGGATAAGTGCATCATACAGACAGAGGCCGCCGCCAGGTATTCGATGACGAAGTCCCTATCGGAGACGGCGTCAAGGCTGTTGGCGCTGATTCCGGCGAAGTCCAGCTCTTTAGCCACGAAGGCGCGGTCGATGTCGTGGGCGACGCCGGCCAGGGCGCCGCTGCCCAGCGGCATGACGTCGGTGCGCTGGAGGCAATCGCCGAAGCGGGAGCTATCGCGCTTGAGCATCTCGAAATAGGCCAGGAGGTGGTGCGCCAGCAGCACGGGCTGCGCCGTCTGCAGGTGGGTGTAGCCGGGGACGACCACTTTTTTGTTAGCCTCGGCCAGGGCGATAAGCGTCCGCTGCAGCTTTTCTACCTGGGACAGGGTGGAATCGATAGCGTCGCGGCAGAAGAGGCGCAGGTCTAAAGCCACCTGGTCGTTGCGGGAACGGGCGGTGTGGAGCTTGCCCCCCACCTCCCCCACCAGCTCGATGAGGCGGGCCTCGATGTTCATGTGAATGTCTTCCAGTTCCACCTTGAACTGGAACTCGCCGCCCTCTATCTCGCGCTGAATCGCCGTCAGGCCGTTGACGATGGTCTCAGCGTCCTTGTCGGCGATAATGCCCTGCCTGGCCAGCATGTGAGCGTGGGCGATGCTGCCGGCGATGTCATAGGGATAGAGACGCCAGTCGTAGGGAATGGAGGTGGTATAGGCGTCCACCATTTTGTCCGCCTGTTTCTTAAAGCGACCCCTTATTTGGCTCATCTTAGCCTTCCTTTGTTTTTTTGCCCTGCACCCGCGCCTGTATGCGGGCGGGCAGCCCCCAGAGGTGAATAAAACCGGCGGAGGCGCTCTGGTCGAAAACGTCACCCTGGTCGTAGGTAGCCAGCTCGTGGATGTAGAGCGCGTAGGGCGACTTACGCCCCACCACCTCGCAACTGCCTTTATGCAATTTCACCCGGACCATGCCGGTGACGTAGCGCTGGGAGGATTCAATATAGGCTGTCAGGTTTTCGCGGTAGCCGGTAAACCAGAGGCCGTCGTAAACCAGGTCGGCGTACTCGGCGGAGACTAGCTCCTTGAAGCGTAACTGCTCCCGGGACAGGCAAAGCGACTCCAGGGCCTTGTGCGCCTGGATGAGAAGCAGGGCGGCGGGGGCTTCGTAGACCTCGCGGGACTTGATGCCGACCACCCTGTCCTCGATATGGTCGATTCTGCCCACGCCGTGCTTGCCGGCGATGTCGTTGACCAGTTGGACTAAAGAGATGCCGTCCATCTTCTTGCCGTTGACGGCCACGGGCACGCCCTGCTTGAACTCGATTTCGACGTACTCGGCCTTATCCGGGGTCTGGCCGATGGGCTTGACCCAGATAAAGACGTCGTCGGGGGGCTCGGCCCAGGGGTCTTCCATGACGCCGCACTCGATGCTGCGCCCCCAGAGGTTCTGGTCTATGGAATAGGGGCTTTCGGCGGTAACGGGCAGGGGGATGCCGTGGCGCTTGGCGTAGTCGATGGTCTCGTCGCGGGTCATCTCCCAGTCGCGGGCGGGAGCCATTATCTTAAGCTCCGGGGCCAGCCCGGCCACGCTGACGTCGAAACGTACCTGGTCGTTGCCCTTGCCCGTGCAGCCGTGAGCCACCGCCTTAGCGCCTTCTTTTAGCGCCGTTTCCACCAGCAGTTGTCCCATCAGGGGGCGGGCCAGGGCCGTCGCCAGGGGGTAATAGCCCTCGTACATGGCGTTAGCCTTGAGGGCGGGGAAAACGAAGTCCTCGATAAACTCCTTTTTGGCGTCGAAGACCACCGCCTTAATGGCCCCCATCTTGAGCGCCTTTTCCTTGATAGCGGGGAAGTCGGGCTCGTTGCCGACATCCACGCTGAAGGCAATCACGTCCACGTTGTACTTTTCCTGCAGCCACTTGATGGCTACCGATGTATCCACGCCGCCGCTATAGGCGAGCACTACTTTTTCAGCCACTCCTCACCTCCGTTATTCTAGTCAGTTATTCTCCGGGGCGAAGTTGGCTCTCAGAAACTGCGTTATTTGAGAGCGAACCTCGGGGTACTGCCACCAGTAGTCGTGCCCCGGGGCGACTACGATGTGGGGCTCGGTGCCGATTTCGGAGGTTACGCCGCCATCAACATAACTAGCGATTATCACTGCCATAATGACCACCAGCACCGCTACCAGGCCCAGGGCTATACCCAGCCAGTAAAGCTTCCTCAAGGTAAACCCTAATTTTTTTAGTTATCCAGCGCGGCGAGGACGCCCTCGAAAATACCCAGCGCCTCGTCGACTTCTTCGTTGCCGATAATGAGGGGCGGCATGAAGCGGATGGTGTTGGCTTTAAGCTGGTTGACCAGTAAGCCTTTCTTCAGGCAGTCCACCGTCAGCGTCGCGGCGACATCTTTATCGAGCTCCACCGCCACCAGCAGCCCCTTGCCGCGGATTCCGGTAATCAGAGGGTGTTTCCGCTTCAATTCGGCCAGCTTTTTTAGCAGGTAGTCGCCCACCGCACCGGCCCGGCCCGGTATATCGTTACCGATGACGAACTTGAGCGTGGCGTAGCCCGCGGCGCAGGCCAACGGGTTGCCGCCGAAGGTGGAGCCGTGCTCGCCGGGGACGAAAACCGCCGCCTTCTCCTTGGCCATGATGGCGCCGATAGCCACCCCGCTGCCCAGTCCCTTGGCCAGTGTCATTATATCAGGTTCAACGCCGTACTGCTCGTAGGCGAAAAGGCTGCCCGTCCGTCCCATGCCCGTCTGGACCTCGTCCAAGATGAGCAGGATGCCCTTCTGGTCGCACCAGGCGCGCACCTCGGCCAGATAGCCGTCGGCGGGCAGGTTGACCCCGCCTTCACCCTGTAACGGCTCAATCATGACGGCGCAGGTGCGCTGGGTGGTCGCCGACTTGATGGCGCCGATGCTGTTGTACTTCACGTTGACGAAGCCGGTGGGGAGAGGCGGAAACGGCTTCTGGAACTTTTCCTGTCCCGTGGCCGCCACCGTAGCCAGCGTGCGGCCGTGGAAAGAGCCTAATGTGGTGATAATCTCGTAGGCGCCGCCCAGTTTAAGCTGCCCGTAGCGTCGGGCCAGCTTGATGGCCGCCTCGTTAGCCTCGGCGCCGCTGTTGCCGAAAAAGACCTTGTCCAGGCAGCTGTTCTCGACCAGAAGCTGGGCCAGCCGCAGCTGGGGGACGGTGTAGAACTGGTTGGAGGTATGGATGAGCAACTGCGCCTGCTCGGTGATGGCCTTGACCACCGCCGGGTGGCAGTGCCCCAGGCTGTTGACCGCCCAGCCGCCGACGAAGTCAAGGTATTCCTTGCCGTCTTCGTCCCAGGCGCGGGCGCCCTGGCCACGGACAATGGTCAGGGGCAGGCGCTCGGTGACGTTCATGATGTATTTGGCTTCCATAGCCGGCCAGTTGGTCATATCTTTATCTCCTGTTTTGAGAAAGCCCTATTATACAACATCGTCAGCCCGATGCAATAGCTAACTTGTCACCCTGAGCGGAGCGAAGGGTCTCTTGATATTCTTCGCCCTGCTCCGCAGGACTCAGAATGACAGTAAGTTTATTTCCGTATGACAGTGCCGCCGCCCTTGCCCTCGATTTCGTTGAGCAGGGCGTGCGATTGCCTGCCATCTATGATAATACACTCCGAGGCCGCGCCCGACAAGGCTCTAAGACAGGCCTTGACCTTGGGAATCATGCCTCCCGAAGCCGTACCCGCCGCCATCAGCGCCTCGGCCTCGGCGGTGGATAAGCCGGGCAGGAGTTTGCCCTGCTCGTCGCTGATACCGGTGACGTCGGTGAGGAAGATGAGCTTTTCGGCGCCGATAGCGGCGGCGATCTCGCCGGCGACGAGGTCGGCGTTGATGTTGAGCAGGCCGCGCTCGCCGGGCTCCTTTTCACCGGCATTGAAGCTCACCGGAGCCACCACCGGCACGAAGCCCGCTTCGAGCAAAGCCCGGAGGGGGGCGGGGTTGACCTTGACCACCTCGCCGATGTAGCCCAGCTTTTTATGCTTTACCTTGCCCTGGATAAAAGCGCCGTCGACGCCGCTGATGCCCACGGCAAAACCGCCCAGGGCGTTGATGTCGGCCACGATTTCCTTGTTGACGATGCCGGCCAGCACCGAGACGACGACTTCAAGGGTGGCTTCGTCGGTGACGCGCTCGCCGTCGATGAACTCGGTGGCGACGCCGCGCTGCTCCAGCCAGCTGGTTATCGTCTTGCCGCCGCCGTGGACGACGACCACCTGCCTGCCCTGCTGCTGCAGGGAGACGATGTCTTCCAGCGTGGTGTCGTGGTTACCCAGGGTGGCGCCGCCGAGCTTGATTACGATTACCTTGCTCATTTTCGTGCCTGTTTATGTCATATACTGACTATTAATAGTGACATATTCCGGGGACAGGTCGCAACCCCAGGCGGTGGCCTGCCCCGGACCGAGGTTGAGGTCGACGTTGAAGACCACCTCTTTATCCTTGAGCAGCTCGACCACCGCGGATTCGTCAAAAGACAGGGCTTTACCCGCCCTGACCATGGCTATAGCGCCGATAGAGAGGTCGAACTTGACCTCTTTGACCTCGACCCCGCTCCGCCCCACCGCCGCCATGACGCGCCCCCAGTTGGGGTCGGCGCCATGAACCGCCGCCTTGACCAGGGCCGAGCTGGCTACCGCCCGCGCCGCCTTTCTGGCTTCGATTGCGTTGGCGGCGCCGCTGACAATGACCTCGATGAGCTTGGTGGCGCCCTCGCCGTCGGCGGCGATGAGCCGGGCCAGGTGAATGCAAAGCTTTTCCAGCGCCGGTTCGAAAACATCGGCGGGGACCTTGCCCGCCAGCCCGTTAGCCATTACCAGTATCATGTCGTTGGGGCTGGTGTCGCCGTCCACCGAGACCATGTTGAAGGAGACGTCCGCCGCTTTCTTGAGGGCTTTTTGCAGGACGCCTTTATCGACATCGGCGTCGGTGGTGATAAAGCCGAGCAGCGTGGCCAGGTCGGGGTGAATCATGCCCGAGCCCTTGGCGGCGCCGCCGACGGTGAACTCGATGTCACCGGCCCTGACTTTGACCGCCGCCTCCTTGGGGTGGGTGTCGGTGGTCATGATGGCCCGGGCCAGCTGGTGGCCGCCGTCGTTTTCGAGGACGATTTTCTCGACGCTGGCTCTTATCTTCTCCATGGGTAAAGGCACGCCGATAACGCCCGTGCTCGAAACCAGCACGTCTTCGGGCTCGACGCCCACGCCCTCGCCGACCAGCGCCGCCATCTCGGCGGCGTCGACAAGCCCCTGCTCGCCGAGATAGGCGTTGGCGCAGCCGCTGTTGACCACCACCGCCCCGATTTTGTCCGGCTGCTCCAGCCTCTTCTGGGAAAGCAAAACGGGGGCCGCCTTGAGGCGGCTGTTGGTAAAGACCGCCGCCGCCGCGCAGGGCGACTCGGAAAAGAGAATGGCCAGATCGGGCTTATCGTTGGCTCTCTCGTTTATGCCGGCACGGGTGGCGCCGGCGAAAAAACCTCGGGGCGAGCTAACCGTGCCCCCGGGAAGAAATTCAATTTCGGCGGTCATTATCCAAACTATACCACACTACCTATGGGCAGGCAATGTAGTATATAATAAGGGCAGCCACTGAAACTAAGAGGGGGATAGATGGAAACCAAGACGGTCTATTTCGACAAACTGGGCAGAGAGAACACCAAGGAGACGCTTAAAATCGCCCGTAAGCGGGCCGAAGAGCTGGGCATAAGGACGATAGTGGTCGCTTCGACGGTGGGTGAGACCGCCGTCAAAGCCATGGAGGCGTTCCAGGGGCTAAAGGTTATCGTGGTGACACACGTCACCGGCCTGCGCCAGCCCAACGCCCAGGAGTTTACCGAGGAGAATAGAAAAGCCGTCGAGGCCGCGGGGGGCATTATTCTGACCACCGCCCACGCCCTGGGGGGCTTGAGCCGCGCTATGCGCAGCAAGTACGACACCTTCGTCCTGGGCGAGGTCATCGCCGACGTCCTGCGCACCTTCGGGCAGGGTACCAAGGTAGTCTTTGAAATCGCCGCCATGGCCGCCGACGCGGGACTGGTGCGCACCGACGAGGACATCATCGCCGTCGCCGGCAGCGGTCACGGCGCCGACACCGCCGTGGTGATGAGACCGGCCAACACCCACACCTTCTTCGACATCAGGATTAAAGAGATAATGTGCAAGCCGCGGCTATAAGCTCCGGCTCCGCCACGCGTAAAGACCCCCTCCTTCGGAGGGGGTTGTTTTTTTGTGTAAAATACCGTGCCGATAAGAACACTTTTGTGTTCAAAGAGATTGACAATTGGGTTATAATATAAAGAGAGGCGGCTTCGAGGAACCGATTTTTCAGGCATTTATACAGACAAATGACTTGAAAAAAGGAGGCGCCGAGATGGCTTACTATTCTGGGTTAAAGCCGGAAATCTACCACGTTTGTAAGAACTGCCCGGACGGTAAGAGCATCGCTGCCCGCAACCTGCGCGAGGGTCAACCCCGGCAAGCCACGCTTTGCGACGCCTGCACCAAGATGGTGAGCCAGAGCCAATGCGTGCTCGGCATCCCTACCCCCACCAAGAAATTGAGCATGAAATAGCTTCGGCGGTGCGGAGATGGCGGTGAGGGAGATGGTGTGTCTTTGATTCCACCTTAATACGACACGGCCGATTTGTCATTGCTAAAACCGGAAGCCTATCGCTTCGGCAGTAACTCCCCGATAGGCAAAGAGAGCCAAAATTAGAGTTAAGGGAGGTAGCGGCAAAATGAAGCGGAAGGTATTGATTTTTATAGTCCTGTTACTGACGGCAGCGCTGATTATGGTCGGCTGTAACGGTGAACCGCAAGCCAGACTGAAGATAGACATCACCTTTCCCGGCGGCACCGGAGGCACCATAGACGGTCACTTATGGTTTCAGGTATGCACCACCGGTTCTATCACTGTCGGCGATAATAGCGCCAGCGTTCACGCTGACGAGATAGACAAGGATGAAGAGTCGGTAACGGTTACCGTCACCTGTCCCGACGGCTCAACGCAGACAGTCACTATAGCCGAAGGTAAGAGTGAGACCGTCAACTGCGAAGGCGGCACCAAGGTAAAAATCGAAAACCTCGAAATCAAATCCTAAAAAGTGTGCGTGCCGTAGGCGAAGTGGGGGGCTTCTATCCCGGCGGGGTACTCAAAGCCCTGCCGCGCCATGCGCACTATCTGCCGTCCCTGGTCGCGCGCCGCCTGCTTCCCCTTTTCCAGCTTGTTGACGTCGCCCTTAGCCCCGCCGTAAGCCGCCACGTAGTTGGCCGGAACTATACGCTGGGTGACGTAGTAGAAATAGATATCCTTGAGGGCGTCGACGAGGCCGAGGCTGCCGCCGACGACGATAACGCCGCCGATTTTACCGGCCAGATTACGCTTGGAGTGGCCCATCGGCATGGAACGGTCTATCATCGTCTTGGTCTGGGCGGTCATGGCGTAGTAGTAGATGGGCGTGCCGATGATGATACCGTCGGTGGCGAAGAACTTTTCGTATAACTCCTGCATATCGTCCTTGATGTGGCACTTGCCCTTTTTCATACAGGTCCAGCAGCCGTCGCAGGGCTTGATGTCCTTGCCCGACAGCCGGTAAAGCTCGACCTCGGCGCCTTCGGTTTTGGCGCCTTCGAGCGCTTCCCCCAGTAAAATATCGGTGTTGCCCCCTTTGCGCGGGCTGCCGGAAACGGCCAGAATCTTCATCGCTTTTTCCCTTTCCCGTCTATTTTTTAAGCTTAGCGGCTATCTTCTTGGCCCAGGCGGTGATAGCCTCCCAGTCGCGGAAGTCGCCCGGCTCGGCCTTGACGTTCTTAATGGCGAACCTCTCCAGGGCGTTCAGCTTTTCGCTATCGATGGCGCCGTGGAAAACGGTGATATCCACCGGCTCGACCTCTTCGAGAGCGTCGCCGAGCTTCTTGGGATAGCGCCAGCCCTTGACCAGTTCCACCGGGTCGCCCTCGCCCGTGGGACCGCTGGAAAAAATCCAGACGGGGCGCTCCGCCAGCTTCTTCCGGTTTTTCTTGAGGAACTTGACCGCCTCCTTGCGCCAGCCGCCGATATAGACGGCGCTGCCCAGCACCACCCCCGCGTAGGACGCCGGGTCTTCCGTCTTGTCGGCGGGCGCCACGTCAACCGTCAGCCCGGCCTCGCTCAGCACCTCGCCGATTTTCTCGGCGATTCCGGCGGTGGCGCCGTACTTGGAGGCGTAGGCCACCAGCACTTTTTTCGCCATTTCGGACCTCCTTTATCGCCCTACCCTTCCCGCACCTTCTTTTGCAGCTCGTAGAGCTTGTTGATGGCTTCGAGAGGGGTCAGGGAGTTTATGTCCAGCTTCTCCAGTTCTTCGAAGAGGGGCGACTTCGACCCCAGCAGCGGTAACTGCTGGGAAGCCGCTTCTTTACGGCGGCGCTTGACGGTAGCCTGCTTGCTGCCGTCTTCCAGGTCGGTCAATACCTCCTGGGCGCGGTGCACCACCGAACGGGGCAGCCCGGCCAGCTTGGCCACGTGGATGCCGTAGCTCTTGTCCACGCCGCCGGGGACGATTTTGTAGAGGAAGATGACCTCGCCCTTGTCCTCGGCGACGGCGATGTTGAAGTTCTTGACGCGGGGCAGGAAGTTGGCTAATTCGACTAACTCGTGGTAGTGGGTGGCGAAGAGCGTCTTGGCGCCTAACTTAGGGTAGGAGTGGATGTACTCGGCGACGGCGCGGGCGATGGAAAGCCCGTCGTAAGTCGAAGTGCCGCGCCCGATTTCGTCGAGGATGATGAGGGAGCGGGGGGTGGCGTTGTTGAGTATGTTGGCCGTCTCCACCATCTCCACCATGAAGGTGGACTGACCGGCGGGCAAGTCCTCGCGGGCGCCGATGCGGGTAAAAATCCTGTCCACCAGCCCGATGGTGGCGGCGCTGGCGGGGACGAAGCTGCCCGTTTGCGCCAGCAGCACGATGAGGGCGACCTGACGCAGATAGGTGGACTTGCCCGACATGTTGGGGCCGGTAAGGATGATAAGCTGGGCGTCGTCGTTGGAGAGTATAGTATCGTTGGGCACGAAGCTGCCTTCGGGCAATGTTCTTTCCACGACGGGATGGCGCCCGCCGCCGATGTCGATGGTATTTTCTTCAGTCAAAACGGGGCGGACATAGCCGTGGCGGACGGCGACCTCGGCCAAAGCGGCGAAGGCGTCGATGGCGGCCAGGGCCACCGCCGAGGCCGAGATGGCTTCGGCGTAGGCGCCGATCTGGGCGCAGACCTGGCGGAAAAGCTGCCTTTCCAGCCCGGCGATGCGGTCCTGGGCGTTGAGAATCAGGGACTCGTACTCCTTCAGCTCCGGGGTAAAAAAGCGCTCGCCGTTAACTAAAGTCTGCTTGCGGATATAGTTTTCGGGCACCTGGGCCAGGTTGGCGTTGGAAACCTCGATGTAGTAGCCGAAGACCTTGTTGAAGCCGACCTTGAGCGACTTGATGCCCGTCTTTTCTTTCTCGGTTTTTTCCAGGTCGGCCAGGTATTGCCTGGCGTTTTTGGAAGATTGGCGCAGCTTGTCCAGCTCTTCGGAGAAACCGGGCTTGATGACACCGCCCTCGTCGAGGGTGCCCGGCGAATCGGCGATACTCTGCGTGATGAGCTCGACGACCTCGGGGCAGGGCTTGATGGTCTCTTTGAGCCAGCCGGACAGCGCTTTCTGTATTTCGGGGATGACCTCCAGGCTGCGGCGCAGGGCGCTGAGCTCGCGGGGGAGGGCGATGGCGCTCTTGATGCGGTTGATGAGGCGCTCGACGTCGGCGACCTCGCCCAGCAAAGAGATTACGGAGTGGCGGGGCAGGGTGTTTTCGGCGAACCAGGCGATGGCGTCCTGGCGTTTATTCAGCTCTTTTATGTCGAGCAGGGGCTGGCCCAGCCAGCGCCTTAGCAACCGCCCCCCCATCGCCGTGCGGGTCGAATCGATAACGGATAAAAGCGAGCCGCTTACGTTTCCGGTGCGGCCGCTGACAAAAATCTCCAGATTACGCTGGGTCTGGACGTCCAGCGCCATGAAGTTTTCCGTGGAATAGGTAGCAAGCTGGGTCAGCTGTCCCAGCACCCCTTTTTGCGTCTCCTGGACGTAGTGGACGACGGCGCCGGCGGCGCTCACCGCCAGTGGCAACTGGGAGCAGCCGTAGCCGTCCAGCGTGGCGGCGCCGAAGTGGTCGAGGATGGTCTCGCGCGCCACCTCGCTCTCGAACCAGTAGTCCTCCAAACGGGTCAGCGAGGCCTTTAGATTCAATTCGGGCAGCCCGGCGCTCTCGGCGGCAATGATTTCCGAGGGCTTGAGCCTCTCCAGCTCGGTGACAAGGCGGTGGGCCGGCATCTGGGCAGTGGCGAACTCGCTGGTGGTGATATCGACGTAGGCCAACCCCACCTCTTCTTCACCGAAAGACAGGGCGACCAGGTAGTTGTTGCTCTTGCTGTCGAGCAGCCCCGGCTCGACCACCGTCCCCGGCGTCACCAGTCTCACCACCTCGCGCTGCACCAGGCCTTTGGTTTCGCCCGGTTTGGTTACCTGCTCGCAGATGGCGACTTTGTAGCCGCGGCCGATGAGCTTGGCCAGGTAGTTGTCCAGGGCGTGGTAGGGAATGCCGGCCATAGGCACGCGCAGCCCCTTGCCCATGCTGCGGGCGGTGAGCACGATTTCCAGCTCGCGCGCCGCCAGCTTGGCGTCCTCGTCGAAGGTCTCGTAGAAGTCGCCCAAACGGAAAAGCACGATGGCCTTGGGGTATTGCTGTTTGATTTTGAGATACTGGCGGCGGATGGGGGTCGAGGCCTCTTTCATGACAAGTTTATTCTACAGGAATTTGCGGTTTAAGGGAATGGGAAATCGGGGGCAATTCGGGGGAGTTTCAAGAGGGGGCTATGCCCCCTCTTGACGTCAGTGAGATATTAAAAAACCGAGGGCAGCATGTGCCCGACGAAGCCCAGCCAGGAACCCAGCCAGCTGATGACGCAGGAGCCGCTCACCGCGCTCTGCAGCCAGTCAAAGATGGGGTAGGCGTTGAGCACCAGCGCGAAAACGACCATGCCGATAGCGGCGCCGAAAAAGCTAATCACCGCGCCGATGGAGCGGAAAAGGAGACCACCCTTCCACCTCTTATCGAAGTGGCGCCGCGGCAGCAGCAGCAACAGCTGGATGAGGACCATGATGATGCCCATGGTGACGAAAAAGCCGACGAAGTTCTCCCAGTTCGTCCCGGGCAGGAAGGAGAACAGGCTGGCCAGCCAGTTGTAGCAAAGCCCGGTCAGGGGTATCGCCGCCAGCAGCGAGATAAGGGAGACGGCCTGCTTGAGCGCCCCCTCGCGGAAGCCGTTGCCCAGACTTAACAGGAGTATGATGACGGCGATAATGCTGATGATTACCATATTGCCTCCTTAAACCAGTCCTTTTTTACGAAAGTAGAAGATATAGCCGCTGACGTTGCTCAACAGCTCGTATTCGTCCAGCGGGGCGTTGAAACGCTCGATGAGGTAGTCGCCGATGTATTTGACGATGGCCTCGTCGCTCTCGCCCGCCTTCAGTTTCTTTAGTATCAAGTCGCCGACCAGCTTCGAGTTCTCCATGGCCGTGTCGATGAGCCTGTCCGGCCCGGTGGCGGCGCCGCCGTGAGAGTAAAAGAGCAGTTCGGGCTTTAAGCCTTTCAGTTTTTCCATGTCCTTGAGGTAAAGCTCCAAATCGAAGCTGGGCGGGGCCACGGCGGGGAGGGGCGGATAGCCGGGGCTGTAAATCAGGCCCAGCGACTCGCCGCAGAAAAGCCCCCGCGTCTTTTCGTCGAAGATGGCGATGTGGTGGCCGGCGTGGCCGGGGGTATGGACGATAAGTAATTCACGCCCGCCCAGCTTTAGCCTATCGCCGTCCTCGACCAGCTTCAGCCGCGATTCTTCCAGCGGTATGATGGCGCCGTAGATTCTTTCGAAGTCGTCGCCGAAAGCCATCTTGGTGCTGTTAATCAGCCGCGTCGGCTCCACCATGTGCTTCGCCCCCTGGCGGTTGAGCACGATTCTGGCTCCGGGGAAGGCCTGCGCCAGCTTGCCCAGCCCACCGGCGTGGTCGAGGTGGATGTGGGTGGGGATGATGTATTCGGGCTCGGTGATGCCCAGCTGCGCGGCGGCCTGTTTTATTTCGGGGAAAATGGTAGCCGGGCCCGGCTCGATGATGGCGCCACCGCCGTCCTCGATGAAGTAAACGGCGAAGGGGGCGTTAGCGCCGGGGATTTTCTTTTCCAGGCGGTAGGTTTCGGGGGCGACGTTTTCCAGTGTAACGGCTATTTTTTCACCTCACAGAATCAGAGACAATTTTACTAGAAAAAACACCTAAAGTGAAATTCGAAGCACGAAATCCGAAATCCTAAAAATTTGGAATTTAGAGATTAGTATTTAGAGTTTTCCCCTTTGGGGAACAAAATATGTCCGCAAAGGGTTGACACGGGAAGAATTCTCTGGAATAATTGCATCGGCACAATTCAGAAGTTGTAGCCGATGTTTCTTTCTGAACGACAAACATTCAATATCAGAGACACGCACAGGAGTGAAGACTGGAATAAGCTACAGTCTACCTGTACGAACCTCTCCCCTTGGGGGAGGAGAATGCTCACCTCGCTACTAGCTGACACAGTACGAAGTATCGTATTTGAGCCAAATTATGTTTGCAAAGATCATCGAAACTTATATTCCCACTTTTACTCAAAGAAACACGAGCGAATTCCTAAGTACACCAACCGCCTTCATTTCTTTGATGTCCCCGATGTGAACGTGGATGACTTGGTTTTAAACCCGCAATCCTATAGAAAAAGCTATATCGGCTATAGCGTAATACGACCAGTCGCTGAAAGATGTATCGGTCGCACAGTTATAAACCCTCAAAAACTGGCGAAATTCAAATCAGCAAAACCTTATTGCTTAACAGCCGACTTCAAGACTCACATCGGAGGGCAGCATTTCATAGCTAGCGGTTATCCCTATATGTCTCAAGATGTAGACGTTACCGTCTGCGCGCACACTGCTTTATGGGGGGTATGTAGGTATTTATCAGAAAAATATTCCATGTATGGGGAGACGTACCCATTTGATTTGATAAACCTGACTGAACCAAGTCAAGGCAGAACGTTCCCCTACCGAGGTATGACATATTCAGATTACTCTCGTATATTATCTGAGTTTGGAGTTCACCCTTGTATAATGAGAATTCGCAGGTTTGGCACCAATCCTTTAGGTAGCTTGGTTTTCAACAATGAGGAATATCTGGATTTATGTGCTTATCTCGAATCGGGTTTTCCAGCGTTGACTAGCTTTCTTGGGCATGTCATAACAATAATCGGTCATACGATTGATTATGCTAAATCCCCCGATGCAGACGTAGACGGTTTCGTTGATAGTTCTTCTTTTCATGACCGATTTATTGTAGTGGACGATAATTTCCCGCCCTACCAATTGCTTGGTGATTTCAATGATGAGCAGAACTATGGCAGAGCCTACGCAACAAATCCGGAGGTCACAGAGCCCCAAGGCATCAGTATGAAATCAATGATCACAGCAGTTTGCCCCCTCCCCGAGAAAGTATTCCTCCCTGCCAATCGAGTGCGAAAAAAAGCAAGGAGGTATCTCTTAGCTTATAAACAAAAAATAAGCGCCAAAGATGAACCAATCGTACTCAGATTATTCTTGACAACAAACACTTCGTTCCAGCGGCGGAAAGTCCAAGCAATTGATCGCAGGAAACCCGATATGTTAAACTACATTGTGACTCGAATGGAGTTACCTCACTTCATATGGGTTATGGAGGCTGGCCCCGTTAGTCTTTATCGGCAAGGTAAATGTACTGCAGAAATTGTAATGGACTCGACCGCCAACCCGAACGAAGACGCCAACATATATATACGGTTACAAAATACCTTGACAGTCGAAGGACGGTCCCATAAAATTCATGATGCACCCGAGGAATTTAACCAATATACCCACAACTTGGGGGAAATGTGATGAAAAAAGAAGCATTACCACCAATCGAAGAGCTACTTGGGAAGGGGGAGGAGGATGCCATTTACAAAGAAGTCACTGCCCAAATACTCAAGGAAGAGTCTGAGACACTCCAAGTTATTCCAAAGCAAGCCGACAACTGGAATGCTTTGGCCCATCAAGTAGTTGGCTCAAGGCATATCGGAGACAGTTAGCTGCTAATTCTTACGCCGCTAGGTTATTATACCCTACCCCCCAACTAACTCTTAGCCCCTCAAAAACTTGTCCATGTCCGCCGAGGCAATCTTGCCCGCGCCCATGGCGCTAATCACCGTGGCCGCACCGGTAACGATATCGCCGCCCGCCCAGACCTTGTCCTTCACCGTCTTCAACGTCTCCTCATTAGCCACCACGGTGCCCCATTTGGTCGTTTCCAGACCCTCGGTAGTGGAAGCGATAAGCGGGTTGGGGCGGGTGCCCAGCGCGATGATGACCTCGTCGACATCGATAACGAACTCGCTGCCCTCTTTAACCACGGGGCGGCGCCGCCCGCTGTCGTCGGGCTCGCCCAGCTCCATCTGGTGGCACTCCATGCCCACCACCCAGTTCTTATCGTCGCCGATAAAGCGCTTGGGGTTGGTCAGGTACTTGAACTCGATGCCCTCTTCCTGGGCGTTCTCCACCTCTTCCTTACGGGCGGGAAGCTCCACTTCGGAGCGGCGGTAGATGATGTAGACCTTGTCGGCGCCCAAACGCAACGCACAGCGCGCCGAGTCCATGGCCACGTTGCCGCCGCCGATGACGGCCACCCGCTTGCCTATCTTGACCGGCGTGTCGTAGTTGGGGAAGAGATAGGCCTTCATCAGGTTGACGCGGGTCAAAAACTCGTTGGCCGAGTAGATGCCGTTCAGGTTCTCGCTGGGATAGCCCAAAAACATGGGCAGACCGGCGCCCGTGCCCAGAAAAACGGCGTCGAAGCCGTCGGCCAAAAGCTCGTCCACGGTATCCAGCTTGCCGATCACCGCGTCCAGCTCGATTTTAACGCCCAAAGAGGCGACATAGTCCACCTCGGCCTGGACGATTGCCTTGGGCAAACGGAACTCGGGGATGCCGTACATCAAAACGCCGCCGGCCACGTGCAATGCCTCGAAGATGGTGACGCTGTGGCCCAGCTTGGCCAGGTCGGCGGCGGCGGTTAAGCCCGCCGGGCCCGAGCCGACCACGGCCACTTTTTTGCCGGTAGCTTTAGGCAGCTCGGGAGCCTGGCTCGCCTTGTTTTCCCGCTCCCAGTCGGCGACAAAGCGCTCCAGCCGCCCGATGGCGATGGGGGCGTCCTTGGCCGCCAGGGTGCACTTGGACTCGCACTGTGACTCCTGGGGGCAAACGCGCCCGCAGATGCCGGGCAGCGCGTTCTTGCTCTTTAAGACCCTGACCGCTTCGGGCATATCGCCCTCGCGGATGGCCTTGATGAAATCGGGGATGTCGACGTTCACCGGGCAGCCCGCGACGCAGTTGCGCTTGGGGCACTGGATGCAGCGGGAGGCTTCCTCTTTAGCCTGCTCCAGGCTGTAGCCCAGGGCGACTTCCTTAAAGTTTTGGGCCCTTTCCCGGGGCTCCTGGCGGGGCATGGGCACACGGTTAAGATTCAGTTTGGCCATTGACTAACTCCTCAGGACGAGTGGCTTTTTTGCCACTCCTCAAAAGCACATCTTTCTTCTTCGACGTAGATTTGCTGGCGGGCGCCCATCAGGTCCCAGTCGACCTGGTGACCGTCGAAATCGGGGCCGTCGACGCAGGCGAACTTGGTCTCGCCGCCGACGGCGACGCGGCAGCAGCCGCACATCCCGGTGCCGTCCACCATGATGGGGTTGAGGCTAACGATGGTCTTGACCCCGAAGGGCTGGGTGGTCAGCGAGCAGAACTTCATCATGACCACGGGGCCGATGGCGACGACGCGGTCGATCTTTTCGCTTTCCAGAAGCTCCTTGAGCGGCTCGGTGACGACGCCCTTAAGCCCGTAGGTGCCGTCGTCGGTGGTGACAATCATGCGGTCGCTGCTGGCTTTAAGCACGTCTTCCCAGAAGAGCAGCTCTTTGGAGCGCGCCCCCAAAATGGTGATTATCTTGTTGCCCGCCTGCTTTAAAGCGCGGGCGATGGGCGCTACCGGAGCGGCGCCCACGCCGCCGGCCACGCAGACGACGGTGCCGTAGTTCTCGATTTCGGCGGGCACGCCCAGCGGCCCCACGAAGTCGGCGACGCTGTCGCCGGCATTGAGCTTAGCCAGGCGGGCGGTGGTGGCCCCCACCTCCATAAAGACGATGGTGACGGTGCCTTCTTTCTGGTCGTAGTCGGCGATGGTCAGCGGAATGCGCTCGCCCTTTTCGTCAATCCTGACCACGACGAACTGGCCCGCCCGCGCCTTTTTGGCCACGGCCGGCGCCTCCATCTTGAACAGGTGAATCTGGGGCACCAGGTCTTCTTTAGCTAAAATCTTATACAAAGCGGCTCACCTCGAAAAAAGTTTGAATAAAAAGGCTACCTCCGTAGCGGTGATGGGAGATAGCCCCCTAGATAGTCTCTCATGAACGATTAAACCCCAGAAAGAATAGCAGCTAATCCGAAAAAATTCAAGTTGTCCTGTGCCTGAAAGCCGTTGCCTAAACAATGTTAAAGGTATATTATATTAAGCATCCCATTTTCTACAGAGGAAGGGGTGGTCGTTATCACCGATTGTTGAACTATCGTAAAAAAACCCCGACATCACAAAAAGTAATCTGCCGAGGTGTTAAACATGGTCACCGAGCTTATTCATATCGGATTTGGTAACATACTTTCCGTAAACAGAGTCATCGCCATCGCTTCGCCAAATTCCGCGCCGACCAAACGGACCATCCAGCAAAGCAAAAACAAGGGGTTGCTGATTGACATGACCAGCGGCCGTAGAACCAAAGCCGTTATCTTTACCGATAGCGGCCATATTATACTGGGCGCACTTGCCCCGGAAACCATTGCCGGCCGGCTCCAGGCCAGCCGGGGCGGCTCATTGATAAAGCCAGACCCAGCCGATGAAAAAGACGAACCTTAATAATATCCCCACCAGCCCGCTGCTCATCGTCCTCTCCGGCCCCTCCGGAGCGGGCAAGGATGCCGTTTTGAACCAGATGAAGCGAACGGGCTATCCGGCACGGTTTATCATTACCAACACCACCCGCCCCAAGCGGGCCAACGAGAAAGACAACGTGGACTATAAATTCGTCCCCGAAACAGATTTCCGCAAGATGCTGGAAGACAACGAGTTGCTGGAATACGCCAACGTCTACGGCAACTGGTACGGCGTGCCCAAGGCGCCGGTAAGGGAAGCCCTGGCGGCGGGAATGGATACCATCGTCAAGGTGGACGTCCAGGGGGCGGCCACGATTAAGAAAATAGTGCCCGAGGCGGTCTTTATCTTCCTCACCTGCCCCACCGAGGAGGAGCTGGAGAGCCGGCTCCGCGAGCGCAAGACCGAGTCCGAGGTCGATTGCGATTTGAGGTTGAAGACCGTCACCGAGGAGATGAAACAGCTACACCTCTTCGACTACGTCGTTTTTAACGAGAGAGATGAAATCGAGCGCGCCGCCGAGACCATCGCCGCCATTATCACCGCCGAGAAGTGCCGCCGCTCGCCGCGTAAAATCAGCCTCTAAATCGGCTAGACTATCATCTTCAGCAGCCAGCCGAAGAGATAACCCAACCCTCCGCAGATAGGAAAGGTCAGTATCCAGGCGGCCACGATGTTGCCCGCCAACCCCCAGCGCACCGCCGAAAACCTCCGCGTCGCCCCTACGCCCATAATGGAAGTGCTGACGCAGTGGGTAGTGCTCACCGGAATACCCAAAATCGAAGCGCCTTCGATAACCACCGCCGCCGAGAGGTTGACGGCGAAGCCTTGCACCGGCTGCATGTTGGTCACTCTCATCCCCAGCGTTTTAATCACCCGCCAGCCGCCGATAGCCGTCCCCGAGCTTATGGCCAGCGCCGAGATAGCGATTACCCACCAGGGGACGCTGTCCCAGAGCGTGGCCTGGCCGGTATAGATGACCAGCGCCATGGTGATGACGCCGATGGGCATCTGGCCGTCGTTCTTGCCGTGGCTGTAGGCCAGAAAGGCGGTCGTCACCCACTGCAAACGGCTGAAAAGCACCCGCATCCAGGCGGGGGCGCTGTGACGGAATATCCAGAAGAGGGCAATCATGATGGCGAAGCCGACCACGAAGCCGAGGACGGGCGCTATCGCCACCGAGGAAAGCACGCGGGCCATGACGCCCCACTGTATCGCCCCCAACCCCACCGTAGCCGCGCCGGCGGCGGCCAGGCCGCTGACAAAGCTGTGGGTAACGCTGATGGGCAGCCCCCAGTAGGTGGCCAGGCTGCCCCAGACGATGACGGTAGCCAGCCCCGCCAGCACCGTGATGTTGGTCGTCGCCTCGGGGATCAGAATACCCTTACCGATGGTGCGGGCCACCGCCAGGCCGGTAGCGGCGCCGACGCAGTTGAGAACAGCCGCCATGATGACGGCATTGCGGGGGGAGATAGAACGGGTGCCGATGGCGGCGGCGATGGCGTTGGCGGCGTCGTTAAAGCCGTTGACCAGGCCGAAGCCGACGGCAAAGACGATAATTATTATCAGGTAACCGAGGGCAAAATCAGGCATGCTTGATGGCTACCCCTTCGAGGACGTTAGCCACATCTTCGCAGCGGTCGGTGGCGCTCTCCATATGGGCGTAAATCTCGCGCCACTTGATAACGTCGGCCATATCGGCCGAATCGGAAAAGAGCTCCGCCATCGCCGAGCGATAGACCCGGTCGGCGACGTTTTCCAGGCGGTTAATCTCGACACAGCGCTTGAGCACCTGGCTTAAAACGATGCGCTTCCGAAGGTTGGGCATCACCCTCTCCACCTCTTCCGCCGCCTGGACGATAATCTCGGCCAGCTCTTTGGCCCGGGCGCCGGGACGGCTCACCCGGTATAAAATCATGGAGTCGGCGGCGGCGTGAATGAAGTCGATAATGTCGTCCAGTGAATGCGCCAGCTGGACGATGTCCTCGCGGTCGAAAGGGGTGATAAAGGTACGGTGCAGCCGCGCCATAATTTCGTGGGTGATGGTATCCCCCTTGTGCTCCAGCGCGGTTATCTCGTCCAGGCTACCCTCGATGTTTTCCCAGTCGTCCACCATTTCCTTAAGCCGCCGGGCCGACTCGACCACATTCTGGGCGCTGGCCTGAAAAAGATCGAAGAACTTTTCTTCACGGGGTAGAAAGGGGAACTTCACGCTTTTAAACCTCCTTTGACCTATAGCCGATATCTAAATGGCCGTCCCGGAGAAACTGGGGGTACAGCCGAAGGAAGTACTAACACCATGGTGAGTTTAGTTGAGGCTCAAATAATTGTCAAGCAGGAGAAGTTGTTGACAGATAACGCTTCGGGGGCATAAACTTTACCAGAGTCTGAAAGGTTTCAGGCACATTTGAATATGACTAGAAGCGGATAGTTAGTAAACTGATATACCATGCAAGATAACTACCGTCCCAAACCCGGCGACCGGATTTTTCGTCCCCGCCGCATAAAACGTAACCGCTTAAGACGCGTGCTGGGAATTCCCGCTTTGTTCAGCGCCGGCTACGGCAATGTCGGCTCGTCTATTTACTACGCGCTGGGCATCGTGGCTGTTATCGCCATGGGGGCCACCCCCATCGCGCTGGGCATCGCCGGCATTCTCTTTATTTTCACCGCTCTGACCTACGCCGAGGGCACCGCCCTGCTGCCCGAAGCCGGCGGCTCGGCCAGCTTCGCCCGCCACGGCTTTAACGATATGGCCGGCTTTGTCGCCGGCTGGGCGCTGATGCTGAGCTATATCGTCACCATCTCCATCTCGGCTTACACTATCCCGCCTTACTTAGGCTTTTTCTTCGAACCCTTCAAGACCTCGCCGGCGCTGGGCACGGCCACCTCGATGGGCATCGTCTTCTTCCTGATGTCGATGAACGTCATCGGCATCAAAGAGACCTCGCTGGTGAACATCGGCGCCGCCATACTGGATATAACCACCCAGATAGCGCTGGTGGTTATCGGCTTTATATTGCTCTTCGACCCGGTGACGCTCTTCCACCGCATGATAGATAACTGGCCCACCACCGAAAACCTGGTCTTCGGCATCGCCCTGGCCTCTATCGCCTACACAGGCATAGAAACCATGTCCCAGATGGCGGAGGAGACGCGTAAGCCGGAAAGAAAGGTCCCCCGGGCGCTGGTGATGATGATTGTGGCCGTATTGGTTATCTTCGCCGGTATTTCGCTGGTATCGCTCTCGGCGATGACGCCGCAGGAGCTCGCCTCGGAGTGGGCGCGCGACCCGGTGGCCGGCATCGCCGCCCATATCCCCATAACGTTGATATCGGACGTGCTCAAGCCGCTCATCGCCGTGCTGGCCGGCTCTATTTTGCTCATCGCCACCAACGCCGGGCTTATCGGCATCTCGCGGCTGGCTTTCTCGCTGGGCACCCACAAACTGCAGCCCTCCGCATTGAGCAAGATACACCCGCGCTTTAAGACGCCCTACATTTCTATCATCCTGTTCAGCCTGGTGGCGATTATCATTCTGATTCCGGGGTTCTTCGGCGGCCAGGTCTTCGAGGACATGGGGGCGCTTTACGCCTTCGGCTCGCTGCTGGCCTTCATGTTCGCCCACGCCTCCATAATAAGCTTGAGGATAAGAAAGCCCGACCTGGAGCGCCCCTTCAAGCTGGGCTGGAACATAAAGATAGCCAGAAGAGAGCTGCCCCTGACTTCAATACTGGGGCTGCTGGCCACCTTCGGCATCTGGATTATTATCCTGATTACACAGCCCTACTGCCGTTCGGTGGGTTTGATATGGATGGCGGTGGGCTTTATCATCTATTGTATCTACCGCTGGAAGTCGAAGCTGCCCATATTCCGAACGCACAAGGAGCCGAAAGAGGGGGGATTGTAGAGTCGCCCGCAGGGGATTATAATACGGGTAATCTCTAAGCAGGGCCGTAACGGGAACTGATGGAGTTTTCTAAGATACTGGTGCCGATAAGCGGCAGCGCCATCGACGACGAGATAATGAAGCTGGCCTGCCAGCTGGCCAAGAGCAAGGCTAAAATATGGGTGATCTACGTGCTCACCGTGCAGCGCACGTTGCCGCTGGACGCTGAAATCAAGCGCGAGGTCAATAAAGCCGAGGAGGTGCTGGACCGCATCGCCACCGTCGCCGAGGACGAGGGGCGGGAGGTAGAGACCGACCTGCTCCAGGCCCGCGAGGCGGGGCCGACCATCGTCGACGAGGCCGCCGAAAGAGGCGCCGACCTGATTTTGATGGGCGTCATCCACAAAAAGCGGTTCGGGCAGTTTTACATGGGCAAGGTGGTGCCCTACGTGCTGCAAAACGCGCCCTGTCCGGTTATACTGTACCACAAATACACCCGCTAACCCGGGTTAAAGGTTATGAAGATGAAAATAGTAATTATGGGCTGCGGACGGGTGGGAGGCAGGCTGGCCGGTCTCCTCGACAGCGAGGGTCACGGCGTCAGCATCCTCGATGTCGAAGAATACAGCTTCCGCCGCCTGCCGTCCGATTTCGGCGGCACGGCACTGGTGGGTAACGGTATCGACGAGGAGTCGCTCAAAAAAGCCGGCATCGAGAAAGCCGACATTTTTATCGCCCTCACCCAGGGGGACAACCGCAACATCATGGCCTGCCAGATTGCCAAGCACATTTTTAACGTGCCCCGGGTGCTCTGCCGCACCTACGACCCCCTGCGGCAGGAGCTTTTCAGCTCGCTGGGCCTCGAGACCTTCAGCCCGACCACTATCTTCGCCGAGATGCTTAAAGTAAAGCTACTCGAAGAAAAAGGGGAAGGAGCCAAGAAGACTAAGTAATGTATATCATTGTTGTCGGCGGGGGGCAGGTGGGCTATTACCTGGCCAAGGCGTTGCTCGACGAGGGCCACGAGATACTGGTCCTGGAAAAGGACGCCGCCCGCACCAATTTTATCTGCAACGACCTGGGCAGCGTCTGCGTCCGCGGCGACGGCTGCGAGGTGACCACGCTGGAAGAAGCCGGAGCGGCGCGGGCCGATATGTTCGTCGCCGTCACCGGCGACGACGAGGACAACCTGATTTCCTGCCAGGCCGCCAAGCATAAATTCAACGTGGCCCACACCGTGGCCCGCATCAACAACCCCAAAAACGAGGGTATCTTCAAGACGCTGGGCATCAACGTCACCATCAGCAGCACCAAGATTATCCTGGAAAACATCGAGGAAGAGGTGCCCACCCACCCCATCACCCACCTCTCGGACGTCCCGGAGCAAGGGCTGGAGATAGTGGAGATAAAAGTTCCGCAACACGCCACCACCATCGGCAAGACGGTGAAGGAGCTGCCGCTGCCGGTGGGGAACAGCCTGTCGCTGGTTATTCGCGGACAGCAAAAGCCTTTCGTCCCCGACGAGGATACCGTACTCGAGGCGGAAGACCACATCATCGCCATCACCACCCGCGAGACGGAAGAAGCGTTGGGGACCGCCCTCAGGGGCTCTTAATAAGTCATACCCGGTGAAGCTAACACCAGGAGGCTTCCCGTGGCTACAGGCGGGCGCGACAAATTCTGGGCGCTGGTTACCCTCTCGCTTATCGTCGTCATCGTTATCGGGGGGGTCATCGTCTGGCAACACTACCGCCCCGCCGATCCCGTAGAGATTATTCTGGCGGAGGCGTCGCCCGACGCCGGGGGCACCGTCAGCGAAGCCGACTCCCAAAAGATAGACATCAACCGCGCCGAAGCCTGGCTGCTGGAGGCGCTGCCCGGCATCGGCCCCTCCAAGGCGCAGGCCATCATCGATTACCGGCAGCAGCACGGCTATTTCAGCAACACCTACGAGATAACCAACGTCCCCGGCATCAGCACGTCCATGTACCAGAACTTTAAGGACATGCTTACCGTAAGCGATTAAAAAGCGAAGGGAAGGCCGTTGGCGCTTATCTACATCAGCGCTGCCTGGATAGCCGGTATCCTCCTGGGGTCGCTATTCGCCCCCCACTCCGCCCTTATCTTTATCGGTCTGGCTCCCCTTCTCTGCCTCTTTTTCCTTCCCCGCTGGCGCAAGCCGATAATCGTCGGCGCCGCCTGCCTGATTGCCTTTCTGGGCGGGGCCATGTGCTACCAGTCCAACCTGCCCCCCGAAGACGGCAGCCACGTAAAGTCTTATAACGGGCAGGAAGTCGTTATCGAGGGGATGGTCAGCGCCGACCCCGAGGTCGGGGACAGCGCCACCCAGGTCAGGCTTTCGCTGAGCGCTATAGAGCCGGAAAACGGGGAACGGCGGGCGGTGGAAGGCGATGTCCTGCTCTTCCTCCCCCGCTACCCCGAATACCAGTATGGCGATGTGCTGGCGGTAACGGGGGAGCTGGAAGCGCCGCAATCTTTCGGCGATTTCGATTACACGGGCTACCTGGAGCACCAGGGTATCTACGCCACCATGCGTTTTTATCGTTCGGCGGATATCGAGGTTTTGGAGACAGGACAGGGGGCCAAACCGCTGGAGTGGATTTATTCTTTCCGGCACAGCCTCGCCGACAGCCTGGAGCGTGTCATGCCCGAGCCGCAGGCGTCGCTGACTCAGGGCGTCCTGCTCGGCATACGGGAGAACATCCCCCAGGACGTTAAGGACGATTTCGCCCGCACCGGCACCGCCCATTTGCTGGCTATCTCCGGGCTGCATTTGAGCATCATGGCCGGCATTCTGCTCAGCGTCGGCATCTGGCTTTTCGGCAGGAGGCGTTTCATCTACATATGGCTGGCGCTGGGCGTCATCTGGCTCTACGCCATCATCACCGGCTTCAACCCGCCCGTGGTCAGAGGGGCGATTATGGCCAGCCTCTTCTTGAGCGCCGAGCTAATGGGGAGACAGCGCACCGCCGTCACCTCGCTGGCGCTGGCCGCGGCGGTGATGGTGGGGCTAGACCCGCCCATCGTCTTCGACGCCGCCTTCCAGCTTAGCTTCGCCGCCATGGCCGGACTGATTTTCATCGCGCCGCCGCTGATAGGGCTGGGACAGAGGGTGGTCAAAGCCGGGCTGAAGGAGAGGAGTATAGCCAACATAGCCAATATAGTCAGCGACGGGCTGGCGGTGACTCTGGCCGCCGTCATCGCCGTCTGGCCCCTGATTGCCTATTATTTCGGCGTCGTCTCGCTGGTGGGGCCGCTGGCCACGCTGCTGGCGGCTCCGGCGCTGCCTTTTATCATCGTCCTCGGGGCGGCGGCGGGTATTTTGGGGCTGTTACTGGTGCCCGTGGCCCAGGCCATCGGCTGGGTCAGCTGGGTCTTTAGCTCTTACATGCTCGTTATCGCCGGCGGCTTCGCCGCCCTGCCCTTCTCCTCGGTAGAGGTCGCCTCGATAAGCCCCGCTTTCATCGTCGTCTATTACGTCGCCCTGGCTATCGCCATCGGGCTTATCCGCCGGCGGGACTGGCGGGAAAAGGTCAAAAGTTGGCTGGGGGCGGGGGCGAGGGGCTTTTGCCGCCTGCCCTGGAAATGGGTGGTACCGCCGCTGGCCGTACTGGCCGTGCTGGTAACGGCGGCGGCGGTAGCTATGCCCGACGACAAGCTTCACGTCAGCTTTCTGGATGTCGGGCAGGGCGACGCCATACTGGTGCAGCGGGGCCACCAGCAGGTGCTCATCGATGGCGGCCCCAACCCGCGGGCGCTGGCGCTGGAGCTGGGCGAGCGGATGCCCTTCTGGGACCGCACCATAGAGCTGGTGGTGCTGACCCACCCCCACGAAGACCACCTCGGCGGGCTGGTCGAGGTGCTGGAGCGCTATGAGGTGGAACGGGTGCTCCACCCCGACCTGGAATACGGCTCGGCCCTTTACGACGAATGGCAAGCCCTGATCGAGGCCAACGACATACCCATCACCGTAGCCCGGGCCGGGCAGGGGGTGGTGCTGGGAGACGGGGCGACCATGGCCGTGCTCAACCCGCCGGCGACATTGCTCGAGGGCACCAACTCCGACCTGAACAATAACAGCGCCGTCTTGCGGCTCGTCATGGGAGAGGTCAGCTTTTTGCTCACCGGGGATATTGAGCTGGAGGCCGAGCTGGGGCTCATCGCCCGCGGCGCCGGGCTGGGCAGCACCGTGCTCAAGGTGGGGCACAGCGGCTCACTCACCTCCACCAGCCAGGATTTCCTGGCGGCGGCTGCCCCCGAGGTGGCGGTTATCTCGGTGGGGCCCAACCCCTACGGCCACCCTCACGGCGGGGTGGTGGCCAGCCTGGAAGAGAGCCTGGGAGCAGCCAATGTCTATCGCACCGACGAGCTGGGCACCATAGAGTTCATCACCGACGGGGAGAGGCTGTGGGTAAGGGCGGACGGGTCTTAGTCTTTACGTCAACGGGCACCTGCTGGACACCGTCTACGACAGCACCTTCAGCGGCGGCGATATCACCCTTGCCGCCAATGCGCTCTCGGGCTCGTACACCGAGGTCGGTTACGACAACGTGGTCGTTACCGAGCCCTAAAGGGTAAAGGGTTGCATAAAGGGGCGGCTGGCGGTTAACCGCCAGCCGCTTTCTGTTATTTTATTTTCACCCCAACCCCTAACCTTTTAGTCGGCTCTGCGTTATAGTATAGTAAAGAGAGAGATAGCGAAAGGGGTACCTTGCTTATGAAAAAGCTGATAATCGGTCTGTTAGCCGCGGTTCTGGTGCTGGTGCCGCTCGCCGCCTGCGCGGGGGAAGACGCCAACCACGCCAGCCCGGGCTGGAACGGCGACCAGGCCACGGAGGAATACGTTAGCAGCCCGTCGGTGCCGATGCCGCCGACAGAGCCCTCGACGCCGGGGAGCGGCGAAAGCAAGAGCTACGACGGGGGTGTCGAATACTACGACGAAGAAACCACTCCCAGCTCGCTGGTGGACATAGACTCCGTGGAGCGGATGATAGTCCGCAACGGCGATATTTCGCTGGTAGTGGAGGACATCGAGCAGTCACTGGAGAGCATAACCCAGATGGCGTCGGCCTTCGGCGGCTGGGTGGTATCGTCTTATATCTCCGGGGAAGAAGAGGAGACAAGGGGCTGGATTACCTTCCGCGTGCCCGAAGACAAGTTCGACACGGCGCTGGAGCAACTGCACGACCTGGCGGTGAGGGTGGAATCGGAGCAGACCTCCGCATATGACGTCACCGAGGAGTATATCGACCTTCAGGCCAGGCTGGAAAACGCCGAAGCCACCGAGCAGCAATACCTGGTGCTGCTGGACAAGGCCGAAGACGTGGAAGATACCTTAAGCATCTATAGCTACCTGACGCGGATACGCGAGGAGATAGAGCAACTCAAGGGCCGGATACAGTATCTGGAGCAGACCACCTCGACCAGTATGATTTCGGTCTACCTGGAGCCCGAGACCACGGACAAGCCGCTGGTACGCGTCGGCTGGAGCGCGCTGGAAGTGCTCAAGTCGGCGGCGCGGGGGCTGGTTACGGCGGGACAGGTGCTGGGCACCATCCTCATCTGGATTTTGATCTTCATCCCCATCTGGGGCACAGCTTTAGGAATTTTCCTCTGGCGGCGCCACAAGCGCAAGCAAGCCAATAAATAACTAAGGAAACCAAAGAAAAGATATCGGGAAGGGCTTAGCCGGTTGAGAGCCGACGGCTAAGCTCTTCCCGTGTCAGGCCTCTGACCGCCACCACCTTGCTGCGCGAGGTGTGGCCCTTGAGAATAGTTAAATCGCCTTTGCTCAGGCCCAGTTTGCGGGCGAGAAAGGCGATTAACTCTTGGTTGGCTTTGCCCCTTACCGGCGGAGCCGCCACCTTCACCCACCATACCCCCTCAACACAGCCGGCCAGTTCGTTTCTGGCGGCGTTGGGGGAGACGCGTAGTTGAAGCTCGACCCCGCTTTCCGAAAGAGACACGATAATCTTTAGATCAGCTTATTCGTTACGACCAACGTTAATGGCGATAGTGGCCAGGAAGAGAAGGGCAGCGAGCACGAACCAGAACAGATAGCCCATCTGCGTCATCAGCGGCTCCAAAACGTCGGCGGCAGTGAGGATACCCATCACGCCACACAGCCCAGCCAGGATGTTAATAATAGCGCAAAGCATACCTTGATAACCTCCTTTCTGTGAGCCACGGGGCTCGTTGAAGAACCCGTCGTGATTGCTATATAATAAGGCGACGAATAGACCAAGTCAATAGATTAGAGGTAGAAATTCTATGGAGCTAACCAAAAAATTATACTTTTTTTCGGAAAAAGGGATGATGGACTGCAACACCTACGTGGTTAAGGATAATCAATGCCTTCTCATCGACCCGGGCCTGACGCAATTCCTGCCGGCGCTGGTCGAGGAAATGAACCGCGACGGCATCGACCCCAAGGATATAGATTTCATCGCCAACACCCACCTCCACGGCGACCATTGCTGGGCCAACGAGCCCTTCAAGAACCTCTCCGAGGCGGAGATATTGCTCCACCCGGTGCAAAAGGAGCAGGGGCAAGTCGCCGCCGTCCAGACGGCGCAGTTCTTCGGCGTCGAAGCCTCCGAGTTCACCGAGGACAGGCTGATGGACAGCGCCAAATTCAAGCTGGGCGAGACCGAAATCGAGCTTATCCCCTCCCCGGGTCACTCGCTGGACAGCGTCTGTTTTTATATCCCCTCGGAAAAGGCGCTCATCTGCGGCGACGTTATCTTCAACCAGAACACGGGTCGGGTGGACCTGCCCGGGGGCAGCGCCGACCAGCTCAAGGCCTCCATCGAGAGGCTGTCCCAGCTCGACGTCGAGTACCTGCTGCCGGGGCACATGAACATCGTCGTCGGCAAGCAAAACGTACAGAATAACTTTGAATTCATCAAAAAGTATGTCTTCGGCTATCTTTAGGGGGCGCCCGTGACCATTGACGCTCTCGAACTGGGGCCCATCAGGCCGCCCAGCGAGGCGACCTCTTTGCTGCTCCGGGTGACCCGCAACTGCTCCTGGAACCGCTGCAAGTTCTGCCACATTTACAAAGGCCAGAGGTTCGAGCTGAGGCCGGTAGCCGATATCAAGCAGGAAATCCTCAACGTCAAGGCCATTCAGGACCAGCTGCTGGAGGCGGCGGGGCGCGCGGGGGGACTGGAAGCCGCCGCCGTTTCGATATTAAACAACCCCTTGAGCGAGACCCACTTCAACGTCGCTCTCTGGCTCTACCACGGGGGCACCAGCGCCTTCCTCCAGGACGCCAACACCCTGATTATGCCCACCAAAGACCTGGTCGAGGTCATCAAATTCCTCAAGGAAACACTGCCCAGCATTACCCGCATCACCAGCTACGGCCGTTCCAAGACCGCCGCCAAGAAGAAGCTGGACGAGCTCAAGGCGCTGCATGAGGCCGGGCTGGACCGGCTGCACATCGGCCTGGAATCGGGCTACGACCCCATACTGGCCTACATGGACAAGGGGGTGACCGCCGCCGACCACATCGCCGGGGGTAAGAACGTGGTCGCCTCGGGCATTTCGCTCTCGGAATACGTGCTTCAGGGGATGGGGGGACACCAGCGGTGGCGGGAGCACGCCACCGAGACGGGCAAGGTCTTGAGCCAAATAAACGCCGACTTCATCCGGGTGCGCACGCTGACCATAAAAGAGGGCATGCCCCTCTACGAAGAGGTCAAAGAGGGCAAGTTCGTCCGCGCCACCGACGAGGAGATTGTCGCCGAGGAAAAGCTCTTAATCGAGAACCTGAACTGTAAATCCTATTTTGTCAGCGACCACATCACCAACCTGCTCCAGGAAATCGAGGGGCAGTTGCCCGAAGCCAAAGACGACATGCTGGCCGTCATCGCCCGCTACCAGAGCCTTGCCGACGAGGAGAGACAGAACTTCCGGCTGGGGAGAAGGATGGGCGTTTATGCCACGCTGGACGACCTCAACGACGCCGGCAAACACGGGCTGGTGGCACAGGCCGTAGCCCGGGTGGCCAAGGACGGCAAGGTTGACGAAGAGATAATCTACTCCCTCATGGAACGCTTTATCTAGGCGCAGGCAGGCTTGATAACCCTAGAATTACGATATATAATCGGGCAAAAGCGATTCCCGCTATAACCCGCCGACGAGGGGGAAGACTATGGCTGAAGAGTTCCTGGTAGCTACCGACCTGCAGAAGAGCTTTAACGAGCACAAAGCCGTCAACGGCGTTTCCTTCACCATCCATAAAGGGGAAATCTTCGGGCTGCTGGGGCCCAACGGCGCCGGCAAGACGACCACCATCCGCATGCTTTCCACCGTTCTGGAACCAGACCAGGGCGACGTCACCGTGGGCGGGCACTCCATCAAGCGCGAAGCCGAAGCCGTGCGCGCCCTCATCGGGGTCTGCCCCCAGGAACTGGCCCTCTACGAAGACCTCTCCTCGCTGGAAAACATGGTCTTTTTCGGGCGGATGGCGGGGCTGGGCGGCAAGGAAGCCAGGGCCCAGGCGATGGAGCACCTCAAGATGATGGGGCTGGAAAAGAGGACCAAGGGCCGCATCGCCAAGTTCTCCGGCGGCATGAAGCGGCGCATCAACCTGGCCATCGCCCTCATGGGCAACCCCAAAATGCTCTTCCTCGACGAGCCCACGGTGGGCATCGACCCCCAGTCGCGCAACAACATCTACGAGACCATCGAGGGGTTGCGGGACGGAGGCATGACCATTCTTTATACCACCCATTACATGGAAGAGGCCAACCGCCTCTGCCACCGCGTGGCTATCATCGACGGCGGGCAGATAATCGCCCTGGACACCCCACATAACCTCAAGAAAAAGATAGGGTCGCCGGACAAGGTAACGCTGGAAGACGTTTTCCTGAATCTGACCGGGCGCAGCCTCCGCGATTAGCGATATGAACAGAGCCTTTACCGTCGCCTTAAAGGAAGTCCGTTCCTACCTGCGGGACAGAGGTGACCTCGCCTTCAGCCTGCTTTTACCCGTGATCATCTTCGCCCTGATGTATTTCGCCTTCGGCGGCATGACCCTCTTTCACGGCACCGCCCACGTGGTCAACGAGGACGAGGGCGGCGTTTACGCAACCGAATTCCTGGAGCAACTCGAAGCCATCGACGTGCTGGATGTCGAGATACACAGCGCCGAGGACGCCCGGGAAAAGCTGGACGATTCCGACCTGCTGACGGTCATTTACATACCCGCCGACTTTTCCGCCAACCTGGAGGCGGGCGAGCCGGCGCAACTGCTCTTCAAACAGCGGGGTAACGGCGGGGACGAGGGGCAAATAGTGGCCAGCATGGCCTATGGCGTCGCCGAGCAGATGAACCAGGAGTTCCAGGTCTACAGCCAGGTGAGCCAAGCCCTGGCCCCTTACGACGTCCCTCAGGAGCAAATCAACGTCACCGTGGCCAAATACCTCGGCGAGGAAAGGGCGCAGCCCACCGTCGAGGTCTACGAGCAGACGGTGGGTACCAGCCCCGACCCGGTCAACCTCTTTTTGCCGGGCGTGGTCACCATGTTCGTCCTCTTCGCCATCACCATGAGCGCCCGGGTTATCGTCGAGGAGCGCAAAAAGGGGACGCTGGAAAGGCTGCTCACCACCCGCCTCACCGTGGGCGAGCTTTTCTTCGGCAAGTTCCTCTCCAACATTGCGCGCGGCTTCGTGCAAACGGTGATACTGCTGGCTTTGGCATACGCCGTCTTCCAGCTTTTCACGCCTTTATCCTTCCTGGGGTGCCTGGTCATCGCTATTGTTTTCGCCGCCGCCGCCAGCTCTCTGGGGCTGATTATCGCCACCATCGCCCGCAGCGAGGACGGCGCCACCTGGATCGGCGTCTTTTTCACCATGGTCATGGTTATGCTGGGCGGCACCTTCTTCGAAATAACGCCGGGTTCGTTTTTCGCCACCCTGAGCAAGTTTTCCATCAACACCTACGCCAACGACGCCTTCCGGACGGTAATCACCGAGGGCGGCTCGCTGGGCGAGCTGGGGCTGGAGCTGGGCGTGCTGGCCGGGGTGGCCGTGGTGGGACTCTTTATCAGCCGTATTCTGTTCAAGGTTATACCCGGAGGCAAATAGGCAATAATGAGACAGCTCAAAAACGTATGGTTCATCGCCCTCAAAGACCTGCGGCTTTTCGTCACCGACCGCGGGGCGCTGTTCTTTTTTGTCCTCTTCCCCTTCTTCTTCATCGCTTTATTCAATTTTCTGAACATCGGCGCCACCGAGGACAGCCGGATGGAGCTTTACGTCGCCAGCGGGGAGGATGATGGGGGCTTGAGCTACCAGGTAATCGACGCCCTTGAAGAGGCGGGCGACTGGGAGATAATCCTGGTGGACTACGACGAAGCCTACCTGGCGGTGGATGAAGAGAGGATAGACGGTTTCCTGGCCTTCCCCGCCGACTTCACCGAGGGGCTGATGAGCGGGGCCGGCACTCAACTCGAGGTGGTCACCAACGCCGAAGCCACCAGCGACCGGGCGGCCCTGACCGGCCTTAGCCAGACCATCGCCTCGCGCATCGGCGCGGGCTACGTCACCGCCAGCGCTTCTCTAGAGCTGCTTATCGAGCAGGGGGTCATCGACCCCACCGACAGCGCCGCCATCGAGCAGGTTATCGGGCAGATTATGGCCGGGGAAGCCGGGGCTAACTTTATCGAGTACACCACGGAGAAGGTGGGCGAGGTGAAGGAGGAAAGCGCCGCCAACTGGGTCATTCCCGGCTACCTGACCATGTTCGTTTTCTTCGGCGCCGCTCTGGGCGCCGAGACCATCGTCCGCGAGCGCCAGAACCACACTCTGGAAAGGCTGATGGCCAGCTCGGTGAAGCGGGAAGCCATACTGGGTGGCATCTTCACCGGCACGGCGGCCAAGGGCTTAATCCAGATATTGCTTTTCTGGGGGCTGGGACTGGTTGCCTTCGGCATGGAAATGGGCAACGCGCCGGGGGCGGTGATTCTGCTTTCCGTACTGATGGTGCTCATGTCGGCCGCCTTCGCCCTCATGCTGGCCACGCTGGTAAAGACCCAGCGCAGCGCCAGCTCCATCGCCGTGCTGGCTTCCATGGTGCTGGCCCCTCTGGGCGGCTGCTGGTGGCCGCTGTTTATCCTGCCCAACTGGATGCAGGCCCTGGCCAAGATAACCCCGCACGGCTGGGCGACCACCGGCTTCAACAAGCTGATGCTCTTCGGCGCCGACTTCGGCGCCGTCGTCCCCGAGATGATGGTGCTGGCCGGCTTCACCGTATTTTTCGGCGTCATCGCCGTCTGGCGCTTCCGCGCCAGCGCCGCGTAAGAGACGAAACCCACCCGCTTGTGGTAGACTGTAGCATAATCCCTGATATAATTAATATCGAGGGGGAATCTATTGGCGAGCCTGGAGGAAAGCATCGGCGGCTTGCTCCGCGAGAAGGGCCTGACGCTGGGGACGGTGGAATCGGCCACGGGCGGCCTGATAGCGCACCGCATCACCAACGTCGCCGGCAGCTCGGACTATTTCAAGGGCTCGGTGACCGCCTACAACAACGAGGTCAAGAGCGCCGTGGTAGGCGTGAGCGAAGTCACCCTGATTCAGTACGGCGCCGTCAGCCCCCAGGTCGCCGGGGAGATGGCCGAGGGCGGCAAGCTGCTGCTGGGCGTTGACATCTGCATCGCCGACACGGGCATCGCCGGGCCGGGCGGAGCCACCGCGGAGAAGGGGGTGGGGCTTTTTTACCTGGGGCTTTCCCACGGCGAGACCACCCTCAGCCGGAAGCACCAGTTCCAGGGCGACCGCGCCCGGAACAAGCAAAGCGCCGCCGAAGCCGCCCTGAAATGGCTTGAGGAATACCTGCAAAGCCTTTAGCGAGGTGAGGCATGAAAAAGATAACCGTTTTAGCACTGGTCGTTCTAACGCTGTCGGGGCTGATGTGGGGACTGGGGGGCTGCATCGGTGACATCGTTGACGGCTCCGGCAACCTGACCACCGAACACCACGTCATCAGCGGCTTTACCGAGGTCGAAGTCCACGACGGCTTCGAGGTGGAACTGAAGCAGGGCGACGAGTTCAGCGTCGCCATCACCGCCGACGACAACGTGCACGAATACATCAAGCTGACCAAGACCGGCGACAAATTGAGCATCCGGCTGCTGGGCACCCGTTTTTACAACAACGTAACGTCGCGCGCCGCCATCACCATACCCAGCCTCTACGAGCTAGGGCTTTCCGGCGGCTCGCAGGGCACTATCGACGGCTTCAGCTCGGCACACACCTTCCGCGCCGACATTTCCGGGGGCAGCCAGCTCGAAGGCGAGCTGAACGCCGGCGACATTACCCTGAATCTTTCCGGCGGCAGCCAGGTCGAGCTGGCCGGCAGCGCCGACGACCTGAAGATTGACGGCTCGGGCGGCAGCCGGTTCTACCTCGACGAGCTGACCGCCGACGACGCCGACATCGCCTTGAGCGGGGGCAGCCGCGCCAGCATCAATGCCAGCGGCACGCTGGACACCGACCTTTCCGGCGGCTCCAGGGTGGAATATGCGGGCAGCCCGACGCTGGGCGACATCGAGCTTTCCGGGGATTCCTCGATAAATAAAAAGTAGGCTTGAAAAATGCTGGCCGAGAAAAAGGTGGTCACCTGCTTTCTGGAATCGGGGGGCGAGATACTGATTCTGCGCCGTAGCGACGCGGTGGGCAGCTACCGGGGGCGGTGGGCCGGCGTCAGCGGCTATATAGAAAGCACCGCCGACGAGCAGGCCCTGACCGAGATTGAGGAGGAGACGAGCCTGAACCGCCGGGACGTGAAGATGATAAAGCGGGGTGAGACGGTGACCGTCGAGGACGAGGGGCTGGGAGTAAGGTGGCTGGTCCACCCCTATCTCTTTCATATCAAGAACAGGACTAAAATCAGGATCGACTGGGAGCACAAAGAGGCGAAGTGGATAAAGCCCGAAGATATGGAGCGTTACCCGACCGTGCCCAAGCTCAAAGAGGCGCTGTCGAGGGTGTTATAGTCAAGGAGGCATCATGTCGAAATCAATAGTCAAAGCGGCTTGCGGGTTGCTCGTTCTGGTCATCGCCATCACCGGGCTGGCGGCCTGCGGCCCGATGTCGGAGCCGAGCTATGCCGACGCCATGGCCGAGAGCGCCCTGCAGAGCATGACCGAGTGTGATTACGCCACGCACGTGGCGCTATACGTCCCCGAAGCCGCCGAAACCTTTACCGAGGGACAGTTCAACACCGGCTGCACTCAAATAGAATCCGTGGTCGGGAACTATACCGATAAGGAATTCAAGAGCGCCCGGGAAGAGAGCGGCTATATCGTCGTCGAGTACACCTGTCACTTCACCGACGAGCCGGATGACGCCACCGCCACCCTTTACTTCGAGATGATAGATGAGGAAGCCTATATCGCCGGTTTCTGGCTCGCTTCCCCCAAGCTAAACGCCCTCAGCGAACAGTAGCCGCCGGATGTAGCCGGTGACGCCTTCCGGCGCCAGCAGCCCGTTTTCGGTGACTATACCCGTGATTATTTCCAGAGGGGTGACATCGAAGTATGGGTTCCTGGCGCTGACCGTCGCCGGCAGCTTGGCCTTACCGACAACCTCGGCGGGGTCTTTTTCCTCAAGGTCAACCTCTTCGCTCCTCAGCCTCTGGTCGAACTTGAGCGTCTCGCACAAAACATAGCAGGGAACGGCGGCTCTTTGCGCCGCCAGCGCCAGCGGGTAGCTGCCCACGCCGTTAACGATGCCGCCGTCGGCGCAAACGCGGTCGGCGCCGAGCATCACCTTGTTCGCCTTAGACACGTAAAGCCCCGCCGCCGTGTCGTCGATAAAGGTGACCGTCATGCCGCGGCTGCCCAGCTCGCGGGCAACGCGCTGGCCGGTGCCGCCGGCGCCGGAACGGGTGGCGATGACCTCGATATGCTTGCCCTCGGCAGGGGCTTCCCCCAGGACGGACATCACCGTCGAGCTGTAGCTGTGGGTCAGTATCCTGTCGTTTTCGTTGATTAGCCCCAGCCCGCAACTGGTAATCTCGGCGATGGCCTGCAGCGATACCCGCGCCAGCTCGTCGGCCTTGGCGATAGCCAGGCTGCGGGAGTAGTCCAGCCCCTCCCCCCTGGTCGCCGGCGCCAGCGCGTTGAGGTAGCGGTTGACGATGTTGAAGATAGGCGCCATGGCCGGGCGGACCGCCATCAACCCCTTGCCCACCTCTTTAAGCTCATCAAAGAGGTGCTGGGTGCTGTCCGCCTGGCTGCGCTCGGCGGCAACCTTGAGCACGGCCATAGACTGACGGGCCAGCTGGCTGGCGCCCTGTTTCTTGTCGTTCTTGATTTCGTCGATGAGACGGCTTACTTTGCGACTCAGGCTCACACCTGCATTCTACCACAGCGGAAAGAGAGGGCAAAAGCCCCCCCGAGAGCATTGTTATTCACGGTCATCAATGCTATACTCTGACCAAGCTAGAATTGGAGATATCGCTTTATGAAAAGGGCTGACGGGCGCGCTTTTGACGAACTTAGACCGGCCAGGATAACCCCCGGCTTCCAGAGCTTTGCCGAAGGCTCGGCACTGATTGAGCTGGGCAAGACGCGGGTACTCTGCTCGGTTAGCGTCGAGGACAAGGTGCCGCCTTTCTTGAGGGGACAGGGCACGGGCTGGATTACCGCCGAATACGGCATGCTGCCCCGCGCCACCGTTACCCGCAGCCCCCGCGAAGCCTCGGTGGGAAGGGTGGCGGGGAGGAGCCAGGAAATACAGCGCCTCATCGGGCGCTCGTTGAGGGCGGTCACCGACCTGGCCAATCTGGGGGAAAGGACGCTAATCGTGGACTGCGACGTGCTCCAGGCCGACGGCGGCACGCGCACGGCGGCTATCACCGGCGCCTACGTCGCCCTCAGCCAGGCGCTCAAGAATCTGGCCAACATGGGGATAATCGCCTCCATTCCCCTGCTCAGCGCCGTCGCCGCCACCAGCGTCGGCATCGTCCACGACCACCAGCTGCTCGACCTCTGCTATGACGAAGACTGCATCGCCGCCGTTGACTTTAACGTAGTGATGACCGGGCGCCGCGAGTTCGTCGAGATTCAGGGCACCGCCGAGGGTAAGCCCTTTTCGCGCGAGAGAGTGGACTCGCTGATAGCGCTGGCCGAGAAGGGCATCGAACGGCTCTTCGAGATTCAGCAGGCCGCGTTAGAGATGATTTAGGGCCTTATCTGGCCGTTGCCGAAGATAACCCACTTGTAGCTGGTCAGCTCCCGCACGCCCAGGGGCCCGCGGGCGTGGAACTTCTGGGTGCTGATGCCCACCTCCGCCCCCAGACCGAACATGGAGCCGTCGGTAAAGCGCGTGGAGGCGTTGGCATAGACGGCGGAGGCGTCCACCTCGTTGAGAAAGCGCATCGCCGCCGCGTATTCCTCGGTGACAATGGCCTCGGAGTGGCCCGAGCCGTAGCGCTCGATGTGCTCCAGCGCCTCTTCCAGGGAGGCGACTACTTTGACCGCCGCAATCAGGGCCAGGAACTCCTTGCCCCAGTCCTCGTCGGTGGCGGCTTTCAGCTTCAAGGAAGCGTCGGACTTGAGGATAGCCATCGCCTGTTTATCGCAGTGCATCTCGACGCCGGCTTCGTTCAGCTTTTTGGCCATCGCGGGCAAATACTTCTTAGCGATATCGGCGTGGACGAGAATGGTATCCAGGGCGTTACAGACAGTGGGGCGTTGCACCTTGGCGTTGAAGACGATGGCCACCGCCTTATTGATATCGGCGCCCCGGTCGACATAGGTGTGGCAGACGCCGATGCCCCCCGCCACCACCGCCATGGCCGCGTTTTCCTTAACCAGCTTGATTAAGCCCGCACCGCCGCGCGGTATCATCAGGTCGATGTACTGGCGCATCTGGAGCATGTCGCCCACCAGCTCGCGGTCGGTATTCTCGATGAGCTGCACGGCGCCTTCGGGGACGCCGGCGCGCGTCGCCGCCGCCTGGACGACATTAGCCAGGGCGCTGTTGGAGTGGATGGCTTCCTTGCCGCCCCGCAGGATAAGCGCGTTACCCGACTTGAGGCAGAGGGCGGAGATATCCACGGTGACGTTGGGGCGGCTCTCGTAGATGGCGCCGATAACACCCAGCGGCACCCGCTTTTTGCCCAGCTGCAAGCCGTTGGGCAGGGTGCGCATATCCCAGATTTCGCCCACCGGGTCGGACAGCGCCGCCACCGAGAGCACGTCGGCGGCGATGGCTTCCAAGCGCTTGGGGTCGAGCATGAGCCGGTCGAGCATGGCCGCGTTCATCCCCGAAGCTTGGGCCGTCTGGTAGTCTTTCTGGTTGGCCGCCAGGATTTCTTTCTGCTTGGCGAGGATGTCGGCTGAAATGTTATGTAAAGCCTGGTCCTTGATTGCCGACGAGAGGTAAGCCATGCGGCGCGAGGCCGCCTTGGCCGCCTTGGCCTTGGTCTCCAGTTCCGCCTTGCCTGAGGTCATTTTCTACCTCACCCCCTGTATCCCCCTCTCCTATCAAGGAGAGGGGGAAATATTTTTTTAGAAGAGGGGCTTCGCCCCTCTTGGACTTCCTACAAGGACTACTGATTTACCCAAACTCATTATATCCCGCTTACCTTCTTCTTAAATACTTTTCGTCTACTTTTACCTTGGGCAATTTCGAGTAACTCTTCGTCTGTCAAATCCTTCACGTCAATAGGTGCCCAGTTTTTCTCTACGACCTTATACTTCTCTACCGCTCCCCCCACCAATTTTATATGCAACAACGAACCGCACCCTCGACAAATTAAATGTCCATCATACTTTTGCGCGTTGATATATTGTGGCATTTCAATGATTTTACCGCATGAGAGGCATTTAAAATCAACCATATTTATTTAACCCACCTCCCCCCGCATTATACACCCAAAAATTACTCTTCCGGCTCTTCCGTCTTATCCAGCCGTCCCATACCCCGGAAATAGTAGGCGTAGACCGGTGGCACGGTGGGCATCACCCGGTTGACCATGCGGCGGATAGCGCAACGCCCCCGCCGCCCGTCTTCCAGCTCGATGACATAGCCCTCGCCCTCGATGAAATTGCGGGACTCCTGGGGGAGGAACTCGCCACGCCAGCCGGCGGACGACTCGCTGTAAAAACGATATTTAACCTCGACTGCCTCCTGCTTATCTCCCGCGAAATGAAGTTTACCGATGCATACGTTCGACATATATCTCTAGAGCACTACCATTTCTAGACCACTACCAGGTTATTACGGTGCACCACTTCCGAGCCGTAATCATAGCCGAGAAGAGTGGTTATCTTCTCCGAGTGGGCGCCCTTGATAACGGCGATATCGGACGAGCTGTAGTTGGCGATGCCGCAGGCCAGACGGCAGCCCTCGGCGTCGCAGATGTTGACGATGTCGCCGCGATTGAACTCGCCTTCGATCTCTTTAATGCCCGCCGCCAGCAGGCTGCGCTTCTGGTCCTTGAGCGCCAGCACCGCCCCCGCGTCCACCACCAGCTTGCCCCTGGTGGAAAGGCCGCTGAGCATCCAGCGCTGGCGGCTTTCCAGACGGCTGGACGCGGGCAAAAAGCGGGTGCCGAGCGTCTCGCCCTTAACCAGCCGGGTAACGACGTCGGGCTCCCTGCCGTCGGCGATAATCACCGTCACCCCGGAAGATGTCGCCAGCTTGGCCGCTTCCACCTTGGCAATCATGCCGCCGGTGCCCACCCCACCCGGGGTGTCCGCCGCCAGCCGTTCGATTTTACTGTCTATCGTTTTTACCTCGGGGACAAGCTCGGCGCCGGGGTGGCGGTTGGGGTCGGCGGTATAAAGCCCCCCGATATCGGTGAGGATGAGCAGCAGGTCGGCATCGACCAGGTTAGCCACCATCGCCGAGAGGTTATCGTTATCGCCGAAGACGGCTTCTTCAAGCTCCTCGACGGCGACCACGTCGTTTTCGTTGACGATACAGAGCACCTTCAGCTCCATGAGCGCCAGCAGGGTGTTGCGGGCGTTGAGGTAGCCCGCCCTGTCGAGCAGGTCGGAGCGAGACAAAAGCGCCTGGGCCACGGTAATGTTATGCCCGGCGAAAAGCCGCTCGTAGAGGTGCATCAGGTGGTGTTGCCCCACCGAGGCCAGCACCTGCTTGAAGGGGATGTCCCGCACCCGCTTGCTCAAGCCCAGCTGGTGGCGCCCCGCCGCCATCGCCCCCGAGGAGACGAGGATGATTTCCTTGCCCTGCTCGTGCAATTTGGACAGCTGCCTCACCAGGCGCGACATGACATCTTTATCCAGGTTGTCACTGCCGTTGGTCAGCAGCGCCGTGCCGAACTTGACCACGATTCTTTGGTAAGCCATTGTCTTGTCCCCAATTACAGGCCATTATAGCAAATTGCCCGCCCTCCTGTCCTGTGTTAGAATCTCTTTTGGAGGGCTATTCCTTACGGAATAGCCCTAGAGGTGTTTGGGAAACAATATGGATATCGCTAAATTACTGAATCTAATCGAAGAGATGCCGCCCTACCAGCGTCTCCTTGACGAGCTCAAAGAGGCACAAGGCGAAACGAAGGCGGTAGTGCTGGAGGCGGCCAAGCCCTATCTCATCGCCGCCCTGCACCGCGCGCTGGGCAGGCCGATGGTGGTCTCGAGCGCCCGGCCCGAAAACTGTCGCCGTCTCTACGAGCAGATAGCCGCCTGGGGAGCGGCGGTCAACCTTTTCCCCGAGCCCGACGCACTGCCCTACGAGCGCGTCGCCGCCGACGCCGGCACCGGGCTGGAGAGGGTGCAAGCGCTTTCGGCGCTAAGCGGGCTGGACGGCCAGGCGCCGCCGTTGCTGGTCGTTTCGGCGGCGGCTTTGATTGGCAAGCTGACGCCGCATAAAGAGTTTAAGGACGCCGTCCATACCGTGAAAGCGGGCGCGGAGGCTGAGATTTTCAAGCTGTTAGAGAAGTGGCAGGCGATGGGCTACAGGCTGGAAAGCACGGTGGAAGTGCCGGGGACGATAGCCCACCGCGGCGGCATCGTCGATATCTATCCCCCCACCGGCGAGCTCCCCGCCCGCATCGAGTTTATGGGCAACACCGTCGAGAGCGTAAGACTTTTCGACCCGGCAAGCCAGCGCTCCTCGGCGACCGTAGCAGCGCTGGCGGTAGGCCCGGCCACGGAGCTGCTCAAGCCGCTGACGAGCACCAAAGATGAGCTGGAGACAATCGCCAACAGTTTGGATTTAGCCAATTGTAACGCCGAAGCCAGGGAGCAGTTCCGGCAGGAGCTGGAAAAACTGGTCGAAAAACAGGAGCTGGACGATTTAGCTTTCTACGCGCCCCTGTTCAATAGCGACAGCCTGCTCGACTTTCTGCCCGACGATTGTCTTCTGGTGCTCGACGAATCAGCCGATATCGAGCAGGCCGTCGGCGAGCTGGAAGGGCAGGCCGAGCTGCGGCGCGCCGAGAAGATGGAACGCAAAGAGCTGCCCGCCAACTTCCCGCGCCCTTATTTCAACCGGAAGGAGCTGGAACGCCGCATCAAGCCCAAAGCGCGGCTGAACTTGAGCGCCTGGGGGCTGGAAGAAGCGGAGGACGCCCATAGATTGAGCTTCAAGACCATCCCCGGCTATTCGGGGCAGCTGCCCGTTTTCATCAAGAAGGTGAAACCGCTTCTGGAGCAGCGGAAGCGCTTGATTGTCGTCAGCCACCAGTCCCGCCGCCTCGCCGAGCTGCTGGAGCAGGCCGACATCATGGCCGCGCCCGTCGAGGAGGTAAAAGAGATACCCCCGCCCGGCTCTCTGACGCTGGTGCAGGGGCTGCTGGGGGAGGGGTGGCAGATGGACGGCGACAGCTATCTCTTCACCGACGCCGAAATCTTCGGCTTCATCAAGCAAAGGCGGCTGGTGAAAAGAAGGCCGGTGCCCCACCACCAGTTCCTCATCGAGCTTTCCCCCGGCGACTACGTGGTGCACGTCGAGCACGGCATCGGCAAGTTCGCCGGCGTGGTCAGGATGGGACAGGGGAACCGCCAGCGGGAGTACCTGATTTTGAGCTACGCCGCCAACGATAAACTGTACGTGCCCACCGACCAGATTGACCGCGTCAACCGCTACGTGGGCGCCGGCGACCAGCTCCCCGCCCTCTCCCGGCTGGGCACGCAGGAATGGCACAAGACCAAGCAAAAGGTAAAAGAATCGGTGGAGGAGGTGGCCAAAGAGTTGCTGGCGCTCTACGCGGCGCGCGAGGTCGTGCCCGGCTACGGTTTTTCCCGGGACACCGTCTGGCAGCAGGAACTGGAGGCCTCTTTTCCTTACGTGGAGACGCCCGACCAGATGGAGGCGCAGGCCGAGGTCAAGGCCGACATGGAAAAGGCCGCCCCCATGGACCGGCTGGTCTGCGGCGACGTGGGCTACGGCAAGACCGAGGTCGCCATCCGCGCCGCCTTCAAGGCGGTGACGGACGGCAAGCAGGTGGCGGTGCTGGTGCCGACCACCGTGCTCGCCCAGCAGCACTTTTCCACATTCAAACAGCGGCTGGAGGCCTTCCCGGTGCGGGTCGAGGTCTTGAGCCGCTTCAAGACGCCTAAGGAGCAGGAAACCATCGCGGCGGGTCTGGCCGACGGCAGCGTCGACATCTGCATCGGCACGCATCGGTTATTGCAGAAGGACATCGTCTTCAAGAACCTGGGCCTGCTCGTCATCGACGAGGAGCAGCGCTTCGGCGTCAAGCACAAGGAGTACCTCAAGAAGCTGCGGCAGGAGGTGGACGTGCTCACCTTGAGCGCCACCCCTATTCCCCGCACCCTGCACATGTCGCTGGTGGGGGTGCGCGACATGAGCACCATGGAGACGCCGCCCGAGCAGCGCCTGCCCATCAAGAGCTACGTCGCCCGCTACGACGAGCGGCTCATCCGGGAGGCGATGATAAGAGAGCTGGAGCGCAACGGCCAGGTCTTTTTCGTGCACAACCGGGTGCGCAGCATCGACTACATCGCCGCCAAATTACAGGACTTGGTGCCCGAAGCCCGCATCGCCGTCGCCCACGGCCAGATGCCCGAGGGCGAGCTGGAAAAGGTGACCGGGCGCTTCGCCGCCGGCGAGAGCGACATACTGGTCTGCTCCACCATCATCGAGTCGGGGCTGGACATGCCCAACGTCAACACCCTCATCGTCAACAACGCCGACCGCTTCGGCCTGACCCAGCTTTACCAGTTGCGGGGCCGGGTGGGGCGCGGCGCCAGTCTGGCCCACGCCTATTTCCTCTACGACAAGGGCAAGCGGCTCACCCCACTCGCCGAAAAGCGCCTGAAGACCATCTTCGAGGCCACCGAGCTGGGGGCGGGCTTCAACATCGCCCTCAAGGACCTCGAAATCCGCGGGGCGGGCACGCTCTTGGGGGCGCGGCAAAGCGGCCACATCAGCGCCGTCGGCTTCAGCCTCTACACGCGGCTTTTGGCGGAGGCGGTGGAATCCAGGAAGGCGGGGCTTTCCGGCAAGACGGAGACCGAGAAACCGCCGTTACCCCCGCCCGCTATAGATTTGCCCCTCAAAGCCCTCATCCCCGAGGACTATGTCGCCGACGTCGAGACGCGCTTGAGCCTCTACCAGAAGCTGGCCAGGGTGGACAAGGAAGAGCAGCTCGAAACGCTGGCGCAGGAATTCGGCGACAGGTTCGGCAAGCCGCCGGTAGAGGTCAGAAACCTGCTCTACATGCTCAAAATAAAGCTGCGGGCGACCAAAGCGGGCGTGGAATCCATCACCACCGAGGACGGCGAGATTATCATTAGATTTTTCGAGGGGATGAGCTACGACAGAGCCAAAATCGAGCTTATTTCAAGCGAAGGCGTGACGGCGGGCAAGAGCCAGATACGCCTGAACTACAGGAGAATCAAGGGGTGGGAGAAGGTTTTGGAGGGTTTGTTAGAGAAGATTGGGTGATATAATAAAAACGGGATACACGCATGGTAACTGGTAAACACCAACACATGCTTCCACGCTTTTACTTAAATCGTTTTATCCATCCAGGTTGGGTATATCTCCGTGGTGCTAAGCAACCAAAACTGGTTCATAGTGCGAGGAATGTAGCAGTAAAAGACTGGTTCTACTCCCCAAGCCCTAACGGAGACCTTGACCAAATCAACACACGAATTGAGAGCGAGACCGCCCCCATTCTCACAGAACTACTAACTACGAAAGCCCCTCTCCCCGACGATTCTAAATTCTTATTTGCTTATTTTATTGGGAACCTAGCGCTGAGAGTCCCCGCATATATCGAAGAGATGAGTGGAGCAATGGTAAACGCTTTAGAACAAGCCAGCGGTATGGCTAAAAAAATTATACAAAAAATGGAAATAGAAGTTGAAGAAAATACGCCATATGTTCAACTAGGCTCTCGTTCTTATACCTATAAAGAATGGAACGATTTCCTTGAATCATTACGTCAGCAGAACAAGGAAGGTAAAGCCCTGATTGAGACAACGATGACTACAGTTGCCCATCTGGCACCAGTGATCGCTCACATGAGTTGGGTAATTCTAACTGCTCCTGCAGGTTTTTTCTTTGTCACGTGCGACCGACCCGTAGTGCTAACCGACCTCGAAGGCTCTCGAAAAGGAGCAGGATGGGCAAACCGCGATGCGGTTGGGACATTGCCTTTAAGCCCCAACAGGTATCTAGTTCTATATGGTTCGCCGCCAGATAAATGGCGATATGAGCAATTATCCAAGGAAGGGGTGGAGAATTTTAACTCAAGGACAATTCAATTTGCAGTAGATGCTATTTATAGCCCAGCGAAATACAAACCTGCAGAAAACTGGCTTCGCGAGACAGATTAAGAAAGTCTTCTCCCCCAATTCCCCCACCCCCTTTACTCCCCTATTAAAAACGGTTAAAATCAAGAATACTCAATATAAAAATCAGGGAGGTGAAAGACCGAGATGTATTGTCCTCAATGCGGTGAGAAAAACCCCGACAACAGTAAGTTCTGCTCCAAGTGCGGCGCGGCTTTAACGCTAAAAGCGGAACCGGCGGCAGAGTCGGCTCCGGCACCCGCTCCGGTGGCACCGGCGGCGGCAGGAAGTAGAACCAGCGGCATGGCTATCGCCGCGCTGGTGATGGGCATCGCCGGCTTCGTCTTCTTCGGCTTCCTGGGCATCCTGGCTATCATCTTCGGCGGCATCGGCTTGAGCCAGATTAACAAAGACCCCAGTCTAAAGGGCAAAGGCATGGCGGTGGCCGGACTGGTGCTGGGTATTATCGCGACGGTAGGCGGCATCATCTGGATAATTGCCGTGACCTTATGGAGCGCCGGTTTCTGGTGGTTCTTCTAGGTCCAATCCGAAAACAATCGTTATACAACAAAACAACAAAAAAGAGGGGTTTTACCCCTCTTTTTTATTAACTTTTTCCCCGGCTACAGGGTCCCGTGGTAAGCGGGCTAGTCCTTAACGCCGCGGTCGTGGATATAGTCGACGGCGTCCTGGACGGTGGCTATCTTCTCCGCGTCCTCGTCCGGTATTTCAACCTTCGCGCCTTCCTGGCTGAACTCCTCTTCCAAGGACATCACCAGCTCGACCAGATCGAGTGAATCAGCCCCCAGGTCATCGACGAAATTGGCCGAAGGGACAACTTCCTCTTCATCCACACCCAATTGCTCCACAACTATCTTCTTAACCCTTTCGAAAACTGTGGCCATTTTCTGTGGTACCTCCCTAATCTTTCTCTCTTGAGGCGAGCCGGCTCACCGAACCCAGGACACCGTTAACAAACTTGGGTGAGTTATTGCTGCCGAAGAGCTTGGCCAGCTCAACCGCCTCGTTTATAGCGACCTTAATTGGCACACTATTATCAAGCAAAATTTCAAATATTGCAAGTCTCAAGATATTCCGGTCCACCACCGGTATCTGCTCCAGAGGCCAGGCGGTGGCGAACTTCCTGATTTGCGCGTCTATTTCGTCCTTGTTCTCCAGGACGCCACGGGTCAGCTGGCGGGCGAAAACGGAGTTTTCCTCGTTCAGCCTGCCGTCTTCCAGGAAAGGGGACAGGGCGCGTTCCATGTCATGCCCCACCGAGTCCACCTCATACAAGACCTGGAGGGCGATAACCCTCGCCTTGCGCCTTAACCCCATTTGTTCTCCCCTGAAACCAAAATCATATTATAGCACCCGTTTTGAAATACGCAACCGTGAAACTTTAAAAAAACGCCGTCCCGGGTGGCTACATGCCCCCGTCGACGCCCAGCACCTGGCCGGTGATATAAGCCGCCCCTTCGGAGGCGAGGAAAGCCACCGCCTCGGCCACGTCGCGCGGGGTGCCGGCGCCGCCCTGCGGGACGAGCTTTCTAAGCTCCTGCCGCTGGTCCTCCTTGAGACTGCGGGTCATCTCGGTATCGATAAAGCCGGGGGCGACGGCGTTGACGGTGACGCCGTGCGACGCCACCTCTTTGGCCACGGCGCGGGTAAAGCCGATAACGCCCGCCTTGGCGGCGGCGTAGTTGGCCTGGCCCTTGTTACCGGCGATACCGGCGATGCTGGAAATATTGACTATCCTGCCCCAGCGCTGCTTGGCCATCGGGCGCAGCACGGCCTTGGTGCATAAGAAAACGCTTTTCAAATCTACGGCGATAACTTTGTCCCAGTCCTCCTCCGACATACGCAGTATTATCTGGTCGCGGGTGATACCGGCGTTATTGACCAGGATATCGACGCGCTTGTAGGCGGACATGGCCTCGTTGACCAGATTCTCGACATCCTTGGCCGAGCTGACGTCGCCCATTACCGGCAGGCACTCAACGTCCATGGCTTTGATTTCCTTAGCCAGCGCCTCCAGCGGCTTGATATCGCCGATATCGTTGAGCACCATCCTGGTGCCGTTTTCGGCCATTTTCAGGGCGATGGCGCGCCCGATGCCACGGCCGCTGCCGGTGACGATGGCTACCCGGTTATTATTAAGATTCATGTTCATCTTTAACCTCGCTCCCTAATCGACGCTGAAATTCCTCACCGCTTCGGCATCGCCGATATTAATGATTTTAACACTGCGGTCAATGCGTTTGATTAAGCCCGCCAGCACCTTGCCCGGCCCGATTTCGATAAAGGTGCCCACGCCCGCGGCCACCATGTTCTCCACCGACTCTTGCCAGCGGACGCAGTTGCAGAGCTGGTCGAGCAGCTCTTCCTTGACCGCCTTGGCCGTGGTGAGAAGCCGGGCAGTGGTGTTACCGATAATGGGGACGGCGGGGTCGTTGAACTCCATAGTATCTATGATTCCAGCCATGCCGTCAACGGCGGATTGCATCAGCGGGGTGTGGAAGGCGCCGCTTACCTGCAAAGGGATGGCGCGGTGCGCTCCTTTAGACTTGGCTAATTCCACCGCTCTGTTGATGCCGGCCTCGGGGCCGCTGATAACAATCTGGCCGGGGCTGTTGATGTTGGCGATTTGGGTGCCCGTCTCGGCGCAAAGCTCGTCTAAGGGGAGCCCGTCGAGGCCGATGATGGCCGCCATGGCGCCGGGGTTCGTCCGGCCGGCGGCGTGCATGAGACGACCCCTTTCCCGCGCCAGATAGACGGTGTGGCCGAAGTCGAGCACGCCCGCCGCAGCCAGCGCCGTGTATTCGCCCAGGCTGTGCCCGGCAACGAAATCGGCGGGGGGCAGGGCGACACCCGCTTCGCGGCAGGCCTCAAGGCAGGCGAAACTGGCGGTGACGATGGCCGGCTGGGCGTTAATCGTCTGGCGCAACTCGTCCTCGGGCCCATCGAAACAGAGACGGGACAGGGAAAAGCCCAGGGACTCATCGGCGCTGTCGAAAACGTCCTTAGCCGACTTGAAAGCCTGATAAAGGTCCCGACCCATGCCCACCGACTGGGCGCCCTGACCGGGAAAGACGTAGGCTATCTTCACTGAATCAGCCACAGCATCCTTTCTCTAAATAGCTAGAGCCGGTGTAGTTTAAGCCTCGGGCTTCTTCTTAGGCCCCTTGACCTCAATGACATCGCGGCCGGCATAGCTCCCGCAGGTAGGACAGGCGTGGTGGGGCAGCTTGGGACTATGGCATTGCGGGCACTCGACCAGGTCGGGCTCGTTTATAGCGTGGTGGCTGCGCCGCATGCCCTGGCGTGCCTTGGTGTATTTTCGCTTCGGTAAAGCTCCCATAACTAAAGTGTTCCTTTCTTCACCCGGCTGGAAGTCACTGGCTGAAGATTTGCTTCAGCTTGGACCAGCGGGGGTCGGCTTCCGGGGGCAGGCATTTGCACTCCCCCTGGTTCAGATTCTGACCGCAGACCGGACAGAGCCCGGCGCAATCCGAGCGGCAGAGCGGCTTCATCGGCAGCGCCATCAGCGCGTACTGCCTCACGGCGTCGGTCAGGTCGAGCTCGTGGTTGGTGTCGATGGTAAAGAGCCCCGGCTCGTCGGGCAGCGTTAGAGAAGCGCCGCTGACCACGTCCACGGTGGGAAAGTATTCCTCTTCGATGTTAAGCTTAAGCGAGCACTGAAACGGGGTCAGGCAGCGGCTGCAGCTAAGCTCGACGTCGGCGCCCAGCGCCCCCTTGACCAGTATGCCGCGGTCGGTGCGCATCAGAGTTACCCGGCCCCTGACCGGGCTCGTCTTGCCTTCGCCGGTTATATCCAGAGCCGCCTCGACTTCGTGTTCCCTTACCGTGCCTATCGCCGAGCGGAGTTGCTGGGCTACGTTTATTTGCATTTTATAATCCCCTTTCGGGGGCGAACCTTCTATAAATTATAAGACGGGTGGGAAGTTTAGTTCAAGCCGAAGGCTAGAAGTCGAAGACGTTTTTCTTGCGCAGCTTGAAGGCAATCTCACCCCTCAAGGCCTGGTTGGAGCCCTCGTATATCTGGGTAATCTTGGCGTCGCGGAACATCTTCTCGATGGGGTAGTCGCGCATGTAGCCCACGCCGCCGAAAATCTGCATGGCGTCGGTGGTCACCTGCATCGCCGTGTCCGAGGCGAAGACCTTGCACATCGCCGACTCCTTGGTGAAGTCCTTGACGCCGTTGTCAACCATGCGGGCGGTGGAATAGACCAGCGCCCGGGCCGCCTCGACCCGGATGGCCATTTCGGCCAGCATCTGCTGGACGGCCTGCTGGGCGTAGATGGGGTGGCCGAACTGGACGCGCTGCTTGGCGTACTCCGTGGCCGCCTCCAGCGCACCCTGGGCCAGGCCCATCGCCTGGGAGCCTAAGCCCGGGCGGGAGCGGTCGAGCAACTTCATAGTGAGGATAAAGCCCATCCCCTCCCGGCCGATAATGCTGTCGGCGGGGACAAAGCAGTCCTCGAAGACCAGTTCGCGCGTCGAGGAAGCGCGGATGCCCAGCTTCTTTTCCTTCCTGCCGAAGGTGAAGCCGGGGGTGCCCTTGTCGACGATGAAGGCGCTGGCGCCGCGGGGGCCCTTGGCCTTGTCGGTCAGGGCGATGATGGTATAAACCTCGGCGTCTTCGCCGTTGGTGATGAACTGCTTGGTGCCGTTAATGATGTAGCCGCCCTTGGTGGGCGTGGCCGTAGTCTTGAGACCGCCGGGGTCGCTGCCGGCGTCGGCCTCGGTGAGACCGAAGGCGGCCAGCTTGCGGCCGCTGGCGATATCGGGCAGGTATTTCTGGCGCTGCTCGTCGGTGCCGAATTCGAGCAGCGTAAAGGTGCCCAGGCCGCTGGCGGCATAGCTGACGGCGACGCCGCTGCAAACGCGGCTCAACTGCTCCACCACCAGGCAGAGGTCGAGCAGACCACCGCCCAGACCCCCGTATTTTTCGGGGATGTAGACGCCGAAAAGACCGGCGTCGGCCAGTATTTTCATTATCTCCGTGGGGAATTTTTCCTGCTCATCAAGGGCCGCCCGCACCGGCAGTACCTGTTCCTCGGCGATGGTGCGGGTCAGATTCCTGATTTCTTTCTGTTGCTCGGTTAAGAAATAATCCAAAACACTCCTCCCGAATGTGTTTACCCAAAAACGAATTGAGCTTATTATAAGCCGAGCTAACTACCCTGTGTCAAGGATGGGGAAAGCCCTTAGTGAATCTCCGGGGAGGAAGTTGAGCCAGGGCAAAAAAGGCAAAAAGTAGCAAAATGTTGACAAAAGTGGGTAAAAGTGGTATTTTACGACTTAGATACCATGAAGGGAAACGGCGTAAGGTTCTGTCCTTACGAGGTTTCCCTTCGTTATTTAAGATATTCTAATTTGTTTCTAAGGTCATCAAGATAAGAGATATATGTGCCAGAGGCTTCCTGTAATAAATCGGAACACAATACCCTTTTAGATGCGATAACGTCTCGTAGTTTCCCTTTTTGCATTAAGTATTTAACTAGACAAGCGAAATCCCCATCGGAAGTTACTATAACAGCTTTATCATAGACTCTATATTGGTTCATACATTTCAGAACCAGTTCAGCATCAACATTTCCTTTTGGCTGCCCATTAATATACTGGACTTTCTTGAATATCATTTCGTAACCTTCAGCTTGCAGCCTGGTATAAAGCCCTATGTTATCGGGTATATACCCTATGCAGTAATAGGCCTTTCTCACCTGATAGGTTTCCGTTAGATGTATTCTGAATTTTCTGGTGTCTAGCTTCCAGCCAATGTCAAAACCAGACTTGTATAAGTTATTCCCATCAATGAAAGCAGCATTAATTAACGGTTTTCGCATAAGTCAAGCAGATTATACTACCCAAACACTGAAGGGCGCTACCCCTGGCTGATAATTCGCCAAGTGGCAAGGCTGACTTCTGTTCCGGGGGGTAGCACCCTTATGAAAAAAACCTTGACACTGTGGCATCAATAAAGGTATATGTATATACTGGGATATTTTCCCCAACCCCCTTTCAACCCGAAGACCGCGGTCAAGGAGGTGGCCCTATGGTAGCCAAGGCTTTTGTACTCATTGAAACCTCGGTGGGGCGCAACAAGGATGTCGCCAACGCCCTGAAGAAGCTGAAAGGGGTCAAGTCGGTTGATATCGTCACCGGTCCTTATGATATAATCGCCATAATGGAAGCCGATAGCCTCAACGACATCGGCGACCTGGTCACCGGTAACATTCACCCCATCACCGGCATCTCCCGTACCGTGACCTGTCTGGCGATACCGAGAACTTAATCCCTTATATTTTTCAAGTTAATTAAAGAGCAACCGCAGGAAGGGAGAACCGAACCATGGATTTTAGACTGAGTGAGGAGCAGGAGAAATTCAGGCAGGAGATTCGCGACTTTCTGGAGGGAGAGATAAAGCAGGGTTTGTGGGAGCCGAGTTGCGACGCCTGGATTATGGCCCACGACCCCGAGTTCACCAAGCGGGTGGCCAAGAAGGGGTGGATCGGACTGACCTGGCCCAAGGAGTACGGCGGACAGGGGCGCTCTTTCGTTGACCGCCTCATCCTGACCGAGGAGATGCTGCGCTACGGCGCGCCCGCCGCCTGCCACTGGTTCGCCGACCGCCAGATAGGCGGCGCCATCGTCCACTACGGCACCGACGAGCAGAAGAAGGAATTATTGCCCATGATTCTGCGCGGCGAGGCCTACGTGGGGCTGGGCATGAGCGAGCCGGACGCCGGCAGCGACCTGGCTTCGTTGAAGACGAAAGCCACCGAGGACGGCGAGGAGTTTATCATCGACGGCCAGAAGACCTGGACCAGCGGCGGCACCCACATGAACTGGATTTACCTGGTGGCGCGCACCGACCCCGATGCCCCCAAGCACAAGGGCATCAGCGAGTTTTTCTTCCGCACCGACCTGCCCGGGGTGAACGTGGTACCCATCCACGACATCACCGGCGGCGTGCACTTCAACGAAGTATTCTTCGAGAACGTGCGCATACCCAAGACCAGCCTCATCGGCGTCAGGAACAAGGGCTTTTACCAGATTCTGAACCAGCTCGACTACGAGCGCAGCGGCATGGAAAGGCTGATGGCCAACTATCCCCTCTTCGACGCACTGACCAAATACGTCAAGGAGACCAAGCGCAAGGGGCAGCCGATTTCCAAGGACCCCCTGATTCGATCGCGGGTAGCCCAGCTCAAGATAGAGCTGGAAATCGGGCGGTTGCACATGTACCGCGTGGCCATGGTCATGGACGAGGGGCGCGCCCCCAACTGGGAGTCCTCGATGTCCAAGGCCTACGGCACCGCCTTCGAGCAGCGCCTGGCCGGCGCCGCCATCGAGATTATGGGGCTTTACGGACAGCTTTCGCCCGAGTCGAAGTGGGCGCCGATTAAGGGCATGGCCTATCACTCCTACCTGTCCTCCAAGGGCTACAGCCTGCAGGCAGGCAGCTCGGAGGTACTGAAGAACATCCTGGCCCTGAGAAAACTGGAAATGCCCAGCGGCTAGAAATGATTAAGCATACTATTAGGAGGCAACGATAATGCAGTTAGCTCTCTCTGAAGAACAGGAAATGTTAAGAACCATGGCGCGCGACTTCCTGACCGACAAGCTGCCCAAGGCGACGGTCAAGGAGATGGAAGAGAGCGAGGCGGGATACACGCCGGAGCTGTGGCAGGAAATGGCCGGGCTGGGCTGGATGGGACTGGCCCTCCCCGACAAATACGGCGGCAGCGACATGAGCTTTCTCGATTTAGCCGTGCTCATCGAGGAGATGGGGCGGGCTTGCCTGCCCGGGCCCTATTTCTCTTCGGTGGTCTTAAGCGGCTTTACCATACTGGATGTCGGCAGCGAGGAGCAGAAAGCGGCCTACCTGCCCAAGATAGCCAGCGGCGAGCAGATTTTCACGCTGGCCCTGACCGAAGCCAGCGCCAGCTACGAGGCCGACGGCATCGAGACCAAGGCCGCCGCCGAGGGCGATAGCTACGTCATCAGCGGCACCAAGCTCTTCGTACCCGACGCCAATGTCGCCGACTACATGCTGGTGGTGGCCAAGACGGACAAGGGTTTCAGCATTTTCATCGTCGACGCCAAGAGCGACGGCATCAGCCATACGGTGTTAAAGACCATCGCCGAGGACAAGCTCTGCGAGGTGGTCTTCGACAAAGTGAAAGTGCCCAAGGCCAACCTGCTGGGCGAAGCCGACAAGGGCTGGGAAGAGGTGGAAAGAATCATCCAGCGCGCGGCGGTAGCCAAGTGCTGCGAGATGGTGGGCTGCATCCAGCAGGCACTGGACATGACCGTGGAGTACACCAAAGACCGCAAGCAGTACGGCAAGCCCATCGGCAGCTTCCAGGTTATCCAGCACTACTGCGCCGACATGGCCACCGATGTGGAAAGCACCCGGCTTTCGGCCTACAAGGCCGCCTGGATGCTTAGCGAGGGGCTGCCCTGCCGCGAAGAGGTCGCCGTGGCCAAAGCCTTCGCCGGCGAGGCCTGCCAGAGGGTGATGGCCTTAGCTCACCAGATCCACGGGGCTATCGGCGTGACCATCGACCACGACCTGCAATATTACACGCGGCGGGCCAAGGCCGCCGAGGTTACCTTCGGCGACGCCAAGTTCTTCCGCGAGGTGGTAGCGCAGGAGATGGGCTTATAAAAAGCAGCTAACCTCATCATTTCCATTCTCTACTCTCAGGGGGGAGGGGCGAGATGTTGAGGCAGTTTTTGTGGACGGCGGGGATAGCCGCCGGTGTTTTCGGTATCGGTCTGGGGCTGACCTTCGCCTTCCCTGCCCTTCAGGACGCGGAAAGCGGCTTCGGCTACTACGCGGGTGGTGTCGTTTACTACACGACCTGCTACCTAGCGCCGCTGGCTTTCCTGGTGGGCGCTATCGGCAGCCTGGTCTGTTTTATAAGGTCAAGGCGGCGTAAAAAGAATAGCTAAGCCAGCTTTTCCAATCTGGCTAAAACCTGGTCAATAGTGGCCTCGGCGGTGGAAGCCCCCGAGGTCACGCCTATTTTCTGCTTGCCCTCAAACCACCCCGGCTCGATGTCGGCGGCGGTCTCGACCAAATGCGTCTCGGTGACCGCCGCGCAAAGCTCGGCCAGGCGGTTGGTGTTGGCGGAGCCGTGGCCGCCGATGACCAGCATCAGGTCGACTCTTTCCGCCAGCTTGAGCGCCTGCGCCTGCCGCTCCCTGATGTCGTGGCAGATGGTGTCGATAACGCGCAGCTCGGAGTCGCGGCTGAAGGCGCCGTCGACGAGCTTCTTGACGAACTCAACGAAATCGGCGGGTATCTGGGTGGTCTGGGAAAGGACGCCGATGCGGCGGGGCAAGGGCTCCATCCCGGTAATCACTTTTTCGTCGAGGGTGGCCACCCCTTTTCCCTCTGCAAAGCCCAGCACGCCCCTGACCTCGGTGTGGCCGGCGTCGCCGTAGATGACCACCAGGAAACCGGCCTTGGCCAGCCGGCGGGCGGCGGTCTGGAGGCGGTGAACGAAGGGGCAGGTGGTGTCGACGATGTCAATTTGGCGCTCCTTGATTTCGGCTTCCACCTCGGGGGCGACGCCGTGGGAGCTGATGGCCACCGCTTTGCCTTCGATGTCCTCGACGCTATCGGCCACTTTGACGCCGATATCGGCCAGCCGTTTCAACACCTGCTGGTTGTGCACCACCGCGCCCAGTGTTTCCACCTCACCCCGCTCCCGGCAGACCTTCTCCAGTATGTCGATGGCGCGCTTGACGCCGTAGCAAAAGCCGGTGGCTTTTGTCTTTTCAATCTTCACTTTTCCCCCTCCCCATAGACCCCCCGGTATTCGGGGGGTAAAAGCTCGGCGATGCGGCGCATGATAAACTCGGTGTGCGCCGCCAGCTTTTCACGTGATTTTTTAGCATCCGACGCGGGCAGCGTAAAGGGTTTTCCGATTTTGACGGTGATGCGGGGGCGGCGGAACATCCAGAACCACTGGCGGAACTTCTCGGTGCCGGAGATAGCCACCGGCAGGACGGGCACGCCGTGGCGGCTGGCGAACAGCGCCGAGCCGGGCAAAGCCGGCTGGAGCTGGGCCTTGGGGCTGCGGGTGGACTCGGGGAACATCAACAGGGCGTAACCTTCGTCTAGGACCTGCTCCACACGGCGGATGGTCTGGCGGTCGAGCCGGCCCCGGCGCACCGGGAAAGCGCCCAGCCGGCGCAGGCACCAGCCGATAAGCGGGGCGCGGAAAAGCTCCTCCTTGGCCATGAAGACGATACGGCGGTTCAGGCTGGCGCCGAGCAGGGGCGGGTCGTTGAAGTTAAGGTGGTTGGACACCACCAGCAGCCCGCCCTCTTTAGGGATGTTTTCTCGGCCCTCGACCCGCCATCGGGTAAAGAGCCGGAATCCGGCAGCGACAAAAACCTGGCCGATGCGATAGAAACAGGACAAGGCAACCACTCCGATAATATGTCAAATCAATTATAACCCTGACCAGTATGAATGACAAACACTCCGTTGTTTTGTTTTCCCCACCCCCCCTTTGTTAACCAACGTTGTTGTGACCCGCCCTGCCCGCCCTTAGAAGGGATTCTCCCTATAGAATTCCTTCCGGGGGTGACCTCACCACCCTACAAGGGTTAACCTTATATCTCTTATTTTGGGGGGTTTTAGGGGGCTTTGCCCCCTATAAATTAAAGGGCGGCGGGCGGGAAAAGATTAAAAAGGGGCGGGGAGAAATCATCTGGAAAAGTCTTGATTATATCTGTTTTATGGGGCATAATAGCGCAACGGCATGAAGAAGCTGACCATCGGCAAGCTGCGTGGCTTACAGGAACTGGCCAACGAAGACGGTGTCTTTAACATGTGCGCCATGGACCACCGCCGCTCGATGAGCCGCATGATGGAGGGCGGGCACGTGGTCGAGGGGGGCACCGGCTACGAGGAGATGGCCCAGCGCAAACTGGAGCTTTGCACCTGCCTGGCTCCCCACGCCAGCGCCGTACTGCTCGACCCGCTTTTCGGCGCGGCGCAGTGCATCGGCCGCAGCGCCCTGCCCAAGAGCACCGGATTGCTGGTCAGCCTGGAAGCCTCGGGCTACGCGGGCACCCCCGAGCTGCGCGTGAGCCAGTTCGAGGAGGGGTGGAGCGTGGAGAAAATAAAGCGCATGGGCGCCTCTGCGGTGAAGTTCCTCGTCTATTACCGCCCCGACCTCAACGAGCCGGCTAAAAAGATGATAAACCTGGTGGAGGCGGTGGGACAGCAGTGCCTGCAACAGGATATCCCCTGCGTCATCGAGCCGCTGAGCTACCCGCTGGGCGAGGAAACCAAAAATCCGGCCCGGTTCGCCGCCGCCAAGGAGCAGCTGGTGCCCAAGACCGCCGGCCACATTACCAACCTACCCATTGATTTGCTCAAGTCCGAGTTTCCCGGCGACCTGCGCTACAACCAGGACAAGGGCAAGCTCACCGAAATTTGCCGGAAGCTGGACAAGGCGGCGCAGGTGCCCTGGGTGGTCTTGAGCGCCGGAGTCAGCTTCGAGGTCTTTTGCCAGCAGGTGGAAATCGCCTGCAAAGCCGGCGCCTCCGGTTTTCTGGCCGGGCGGGCTATCTGGCAGGAGGCGATGAACATCGAAGGCGCCAAGGAGCGGGCCAAAATGCTCCGGACACTGGGCGCCGACCGCTTAAAGAAACTGGCCGAAATCGCCGCCAAGCACGCCGTGCCCTGGTACAAGAAGTTGGGACTGGAGCGCGACGGGCTGGCCGAAATCGGCGAAGGCTGGTACCAGCAATACTGATATGAACAACACCCTGATTATCACCATAACCCTTAACCCCAGCCTCGACCAGCATATCACCGTGGACGGTCTGGTGGTGGACGGGCCCAACCGCTGGTCGCGGCTGCACCGCTACGCGGGGGGCAAGGGCATCGACGTTTCCCGGGCCATCAACGAGATGAAGGGGCGTACCATCGCCTACGGCTTCATCGGCGGGGCTCTGGGGCGGGCGGTGGAAATCTTCCTCGACGAGGAAGGGGTGCCCTTCAGCTTTACCCCCATCAAGGGGGAAACGCGGACCAACTTTATCATCACCGACAACAAAACGGGCAAGCAGACCCGCATCGACGCCCCCGGCCCCCACATCACCAGGGACGAGTTCGACCGCTTCCAGCGCAAGATGAAACGCATCAGCCCCGGCCCCGATTTAATCGTGATGGGGGGCAGCGCGCCGCCCGGCATCCCCGACAACGTCTATTACACCATTATCCTGGAGGCGAAAAAGTACGGGGTGCGCACCATCCTCGACGCCGACGACCAGTGGCTGGTCGAGGGCATGAAGGCCAGGCCCTATCTGGTCAAGCCCAACGTGCGGGAGGCGCAATCGCTGGTGGGCCGCGAGTTGCCCGACGAAAACGCCGTCATCAAGGCGGCTCTGGACATCGTCGAGATGGGCGCCGAAATCGCCGTTATCTCGCGGGGCGGCGACGGCATTATCGCCGCCACCAAGAAAACCGTGCTCAAGGTAACGCCGCCCGAGGTGAAGGTGAAGAGCACGGTGGGCGCCGGTGATTGCACCATCGCCGGTTTCGCCCTCAAACTGGCCGGGGAAGGGCCGCTGACCAAAGCCTGCCGGCTGGCGGTGGCCATGGGCACCGCCGCCGTGCTGACCCCGGGCACCGAGCTCGCCCGCCGCGAAGACGTCGAAGCGCTGCTGCCGCAAATCAAGGTACAAAACATAACCAGTCGGCTCAAGAAAATCTTCTCTACCGCCAAAACCCCTTGACAAGAGGACGGTTGAGGAGTAGTTTTAGGTTGGAAACCCGCCTGGCATGCGCCAGATATTTTTATAGATATATTACCTTCAACTTCTAATAAATTCGATTTAGGAGGTGGTAATATATGAGCCAACCGGGTCATCCTCCCCAATTTTCCCCCTTTTTGGAGGTATCACCATGAAGAAATTCTTTTTCGTTTTTCTGGCGTTGGCGCTGCTGGCGTTCCCACTGGTGGGCGGTTGTAACGGCGACGAGGACGGCAACGGCGGGGAACCAGAGGAAACCTTCGAGCTGACCTACAACAACTTCTTCCCGTCGACCAACTACCACAGCATACTGGCCGACGAATTCTGCAAGGAGATTGAAACGCGCACCGACGGCAGGGTAACCATTACCTACTATCCGGCCGGGGGCTTAGCCGCCGCCGCTGATACCTACGACGCCGTGGTCGAGGGTATCACCGATATCGGTATGTCCTGCCTGGCCTACACCATGGGGCGCTTTCCCGCCTCCGAGCTGGTGGACCTGCCCCACGGCTACCCCAACGGCTGGGTAGCTACCAAGGTAGCCACCGATTTCTACAACGAGTTTACCCCCGCCGAATTTGATGATTGCCACCCGCTCTATTTCCACGCTCACGGCCCGGGCATCCTGCTCACCGTTGACACGCCTGTTTACACCTTGGAGGACATGGCAGGACTGGTGTTGAGGTCAACCGGTGTCGGCGCGGCTATCGCCGAGGCGCTGGGCGCCACCGGCTATGCCGCCGCCCAGGGAGATGCCTACGAGCTGATGTCCAAGGGCACCATCGACGGCAGCATGACCCCCATGGAGCCGCTGCTGGGCTGGAATCAGGCCGAGGTGGTCAAATACGTTACCAACTGCTATGACGTAGCTTACACCACCGACTTCTTCGTGGTGATGAACTCGGACACCTGGGACAGTCTGCCCGGCGACATCCAGGACATCTTCGACGAGGTCAGCGAGGAGTGGGCGGAAAAGCACGCCAAGCTCTGGACCTATTACGACAAGGCAGCCGCCGATTACTTCCTCACCTTCGAGGGCAGGGAGATAATCGAGCTCGACGCCACCGAGATGGCGCGCTGGGTTGACGCCGCCTCCGTAGTCAAGGACACCTACATGACGGAGAAGGGCGCCCTGGGGCTGCCCGTTGACGACTACGAGGCATACCTGATCGAACGCGTGTCTTACTGGACGGCACTGGCACCGTCACTGGACGAATGCGTCACCTGGGTTGAAACCGAAATTAAACCGCTGGTACCAACCGAATAGATAGATAATCACTCCGGACGGAAATTGGGGGTGTTCGGGAGATAACCCCGGCTTTCGAACACCCCTGAAGAATGGGCTTAAGCCTATGTCGGGCAAAATGGAGCGCCTGGAAAGATTTATCGATTCTTTCAGCAACTGGCTTAACTGGGTAGCGGGCGCCGGACTGTTGGCTATTCTCGGCCTGACCATAGCCGATATCTTCGGCATCAAGCTCGCCCAGGCCGGAGTTCCCTTTTTCCGACCTATCCCCGGCGGTATCGAGGTAGTGGCTTTTCTGGGGGTAGTGGTAACCGCCTTCGCCATCGCTTACACCCAGCGTTTACGCGGGCACATCAGGGTGGAATTCGTGGTCATGCGCCTGCCGGAACGGGTGCAGGCGGGCATCGCCGCCTTTATCTGGCTGTTGAGCTTTATCCTCTTCGCCTTGCTCGCCTGGCAGAGCGTCGAGTACGGATTGAGCCTCCAGGCCAAAGGCACCGTCTCCATGACGCAGCGGATACCCTTCTACCCCTTCGTCCACGCCATCGCTTTTTGCTGTATCCCCGTTTGCATGGCGCTGGCGCTGGAGGTCTATAAGTCGATAAGGAAGGCGGTGCGCGGGTGAGCCCAGCTACCGTCGGCCTTATCGGTATCGTCGTCCTGGTAATGCTATTTCTCATCGGCATGCCCGTGGGTTTCGCCATGGCTTTCGTGGGCATGGCCGGTTTTTGCCTGCTGACCTCGCCCGACGCGGGCTTGAGCCTGCTCGCCCGCGACTTCTTCGCCAACCTGTCTTCCTATTCTTTGACTGTTATCCCCATGTTTATCTTCATGGGCTCTATTGCCTACGCCTCGGGGATGAGCCGTCGTCTCTATCAGGCGGGCTATACCGCCTTCGGGCAAATGAAGGGCGGGCTGGCCATGGCCACCATCGCCGCCTGCGCCGGTTTTGCCGCCATGTGCGGCTCGACCAACGCCACCGCCGCCGCCATGGGCCGGGTAGCCCTGCCCGAGATGAAGCGCTATAACTACAACGATTCGCTGGCCACGGGCTGCGTCGCCGCCGCGGGCAGCCTGGGCATTCTCATCCCTCCCAGCACCATCTTTATCATCTACGGCATCATGACCGAGCAGTCCATCGGCAAGCTCTTTATCGCCGGCGTTTTGCCGGGCTTGCTGCTGGCGGGGCTGTTCATCGCCACGGTGCTTATCCTTTGCAAGCGCAACCCCAGTCTGGCCCCGGGAGGTGCTCCCACCAGCTGGAAGGAAAAGCTGACCGGCATGGTGGGGGTCATCGAGATGTTCGTCCTCTTCGCGCTGGTTATCGGCGGGCTTTTCCTGGGCTGGTTCAGCCCCACCCAGGCGGGCGCCGCCGGCGCCGGCGGGGCGCTTATTATCGGGCTGGCGCGGCGGCAGCTGAACTGGAAGGGCTTTGTCTTTGCCATCAAGGACACGCTGCGCATCACCTGCATGGTGATGATTATCGTCACCGGCGCCATTATCTTCGGGCACTTCATGGCCGTGGCCAAGCTACCCCTGATACTCTCGGAGTGGGTGGGAGGGCTACCCTTGCCGCCGATGGCGATTATGGGGGTCATCGTTTTGATCTATCTGGTGGGGGGCTGCTTCATGGACGCCCTGGCCCTGATTACGCTTACCGTACCCATCATCTACCCGGTGGTGCTGGTGCTCGGTTTCGACCCCATCTGGTTCGGGGTGATAATCGTCCTCGTCACCGAGATGGGGGTCATCACGCCGCCGGTGGGCCTGAACGTCTATGTCATCAAGGGGGTGGCGCCCGACGTGCCGCTGGAAAGCATCTTCAAGGGGATACTCCCCTTCCTGGCGGCTATCGTCGTCGCCGTAATCATACTGATGGTCTTCCCCCAGATTGCCACCTTCCTGCCCGGGCTGGCCATTTATTAAGCCCGTTGACTTCAACCCGCCTTTTTGCTATGCTCTATTAAAATTGAATAGCGAGTGGGGTGCCCGAGCCAGAGCGAGGGCTTAAATGGGAAGCAAGAGCGGTGAGAATCCGCCACAGTCCCGCCTGCTGTAATCGAGGTGAAAGCCTCGTAAGTCAGAACACCAGCCCCGGTTCCCGGTCGCCTCCGCGGAGAAGGGGGGCAGATTAACGAGATTAATCCCCTTGTCCAGCCGACGAGGGGATTTTTTTGTCGAATAAGCATCGGGATTACGAATTGAAAAGACGCCGAAAACTGATATTGATTCTGTCACTGCTGGGGGTCTGCCTGCTGGCCGCCATTTTCCTAGGCAGCGCCTTTGGCGCCGTCGCCATACCCATGGACGACATCGGCCAGATGGTACTCAACAAGACGGGCATCTTCGACTTCCAGCCCACCTGGACGGACGGGCAGGAAAGCATCATCTTCCAGCTGAGGTTCCCCCGCGTCATCGGCGGCGCGCTGGTGGGCATGGCCCTGGCCACGGCGGGGGTGCTCTTTCAGGGGCTATTGCGCAACCCGATGGCCGACCCCTACATCATCGGCACCTCGGCGGGAGCCGCGCTGGGGGCCACCATCGCCATGTTCCTGCCCCTGAGCCTAGCCTTCCTCGGCTTCGGGCTGGTGCCGGTAGCCGCCTTCATCGGCGCCATCGGCACCGTCTTCCTCGTCTATAACCTGGCGCGGGTGGGGGGCAAGACGCCCATCATCAGCATGCTCCTGGCCGGGGTGGTGGTCAGCGCCATGATGTCGGCGATTATGGCGCTGCTGATAACCGTCAGCGACAAGCTGCAACTTAATTTGCAATCGGTCTACGCCTACCTGCTGGGTCACATCTCGGTGGCCGGCTGGGGGCAGCTGGCCGTCATCGCACCGCTGGTTATCGGCGGCGTAATTCTGGCCCGCTTTTTCGCCGTCCACCTCAACGCCCTATCGCTGGGCGAAGAAGGGGCGGCCTACGTGGGGGTTAACGTGGAGAGGGACAAGCTGGGCATACTGGCGCTGGGCTCACTGCTCACCGCCGCCGCCGTTTCCATCAGCGGCCTTATCGGCTTCGTCGGGCTGGTGGTGCCCCACGCCATGAGGCTGCTCCTGGGCCCCGACCACCGTTTGCTCCTGCCCGCGGCGGCGCTGGGCGGGGGTGCCTTCGTCGTCATCGCCGACCTCATCGCCCGCATCGCCATGGCCCCGGCCGAGATACCGGTGGGGGTGATTACGGCCATAATCGGCGCGCCTTTCTTCCTCTATCTATTAAGGCGCACCAGAAAGGAGTACGCTTTCTGATGACAGGCCTAGATATCGAAGGACTGGATTTCTCCTATTTCGACGGGCTGGTGCTGGAGGACATCAACCTCTCCGTCAAGCCGGGGGAAATGGTGGGGCTTCTAGGGCCCAACGGCTCGGGCAAGACCACGCTGATTAAGCTGGCCAGCGGCATCCTCAAGCCCAAACGGGGGGGAATCAGGCTCGACGGCAGCGATTTACGGGATTTGAGCCGTAAATTCATCGCCAGCAACGTGGCCGTGGTGCCGCAGCAGTTTCATATCCCCTTCGCCTTTACCGCCGGCGAGGTGGTCATGCTGGGGCGGACTCCTTTCTTCAAGGCGCTGGCTACCGAGAGCGACGCCGACCGCCTGGCGGTGGACAGCTCTCTGGAGCTGGTGGGCATTGGGGAACTGGAAGAGCGCCGCTTCGACGAGTTGAGCGGCGGTGAGAGGCAAAAGATAATCCTGGCCATGGCGCTGGCGCAGCAGCCGCGGCTGCTTTTGCTCGACGAGCCTATCGTGCACCTTGACATCGCCCACCAGATGGAGATGCTGGAACTGGTGAGGGGGCTGAATATCGAGCGGGGGCTGACCGTGGTCGCCGCCATGCACGACCTGAACCTGGCCTCGCTCTATTTCGACCGGTTAATCCTGCTCAAAAACGGGCGGGTCTGGGCTGACGGTACGCCCCGGCAGGTTTTAACCGAGGCGGGCATCAGCGAGGTGTTCGCGGCTTCGGTAAAGGTGGAGACGCACCCCACCGGCGCGCCGCACATCGTGGTCATGCCCCGCCGTAACGGCAAGCCTAATCGGCAAAAATAAAGAGCCTCGCCCCCTGCGTAATGGTGATAGACAGAAGCCTTAGCAAAAGCTATAATCCTTCTAGCTATGAGTTCCGAGGTCAAGCTCAGCGTCCTTTTTACCGCCGATGAGATTGCCGCCGCCGTCGAGCGCCTGGCGGCTGAAATCAGGCGGGACTATGCCGATAAAAACCCCGTCCTCATCGGCGTCCTCAAGGGCTCCTTCGTCTTCCTGGCCGACCTGGTGCGCGCCCTCGACTTCCCCTTACAGGTAGAGTTCGCCCAGCTTTCCAGCTACGGGCACGGGCGGGAGAGCGCCGGTAAAATCACGGTGGTCAAGGACGCGCCGGATAGTATCAAGGGACGGCACGTCATCGTCGTCGAGGACATCGTCGACACCGGGCTTACCGTCGACTTTTTCTTAAAGCACCTGAAAAAGAAGGGCGTCGCCTCGGCGAAGCTCTGCTCGCTGACCGACAAGCCGGCGCGAACCGAAGTTCCCATTAAAATCGATTACCTGGGCATGGCCGTCCCCGATAAGTTCATCGTCGGCTACGGCATCGACTGGGACGAGCGTTTTCGTTACCTGCCCGACATTTGCGCCATCGAGGACGGCGACTGATGGCCGACAGAGCGCACATCATCGCCGTGGCCAGGGGCGAGCTGGCCGCCGACCTTTTGCTTTCCAACGCACGCATTGTCAATGTCTTCACCGGCGAAATCGAAAGCGGCCATATCGCCATAAGCGGCGACCGTATCGCGGGCATCGGCGACTACAAGGCGAAAAAGGTGGTGGACGTGGGAGGGAGGCACGTCGCCCCCGGGCTTATCAACGGCCACATCCACCCCGAAAGCTCAATGCTCGATATCGGCCAGTACGCCCGCGCCGTGGTGCCCCACGGCACCACCTCACTGGCCACCGATTTGCACGAGATTGCCAACGTGGCCGGGGTGGCGGGGATAAAGTATATACTGGAGCGCGCCCGCCGCTTGCCGCTGAACCTCTTTCTGATGGCGCCCTCCTGCGTGCCCGCCACCGATTTAGAGACGTCGGGGGCGACGCTGGGGCCGGAGGAAATCCGGCAGATACTGGGCTGGAAAGAGTGCCTGGGGCTGGGTGAGGTGATGAACTTCCCCGGCGTCGTTAACGGCGACGAGACGGTGTGGTGGAAAATTGAGGCGGCGCGGGGGAAAATTATCGACGGCCACGCCCCGGGGCTTAGCGGCAAGGCTCTGAGCGCCTACATCGCCGCCGGTATCGGCTCCGACCACGAGTGCGTCACCCTCGCCGAAGCCGAAGAGAAGCTGCGGCGGGGCATGCGTATCATGATTCGCGAGGGCTCCGCGGAGAAGAACCTGGAAACCCTGCTGCCCCTGGTCAACGATAAGACCTGGCCACGCTGTATGTTCGTCGTCGACGACCGCAGCGGCGCCGACCTGCTCCACGACGGCGACATCGACGCCGTGGTCAGGAAAGCGATTAGCTTAGGCTTAAACCCGGTGCGCGCCATCCAGCTGGCCACGATAAACACGGCGGGCTATTTCCGCCGGCAGGGGCTGGGGGGCATCGCCCCCGGCTACTACGCCGACCTGGTCGTGCTCGGCGAGCTGGAAAAACTGCAAATCGATATGGTCTTTTACCGGGGGAAACTGGTGGCGGAAGCGGGCCAACCGCTTTTCGAGGCATCACCGAGCGCCGACAGGAGCCTTAACGACAGCGTCAACATCAAGCCCTTCGGCATCGAGGCTTTGAAGCTGGAGCCGGCGGGTAAAGCGCAGCCGATTATAGAGGTCGTCCCCGGGCAGATAATAACCAAGAAGCTAACGGAGAAGCTGGCGACAATCCCCGATTTGGCAAAGGACGTGCTGAAACTGGTGGTGGTAGAACGGCATAAAGCCACGGGGAACATCGGGGTGGGGCCGGTAAAGGGCTTCGGGCTGAAACGGGGGGCGCTGGCTTCCTCGGTAGCCCACGATTCGCACAATATCGTCGCCGTGGGCGCTAACGACGCGGATATCTTCGCCGCCGTCAAAGAGCTTGAAAGGATGAAAGGCGGGCTGGCGGCGGTAAGCGGCGGCAAAGTATTGGCCTCTTTAGCTTTGCCCGTGGCCGGGCTGCTCTCCAACGAGCCGCTGGAGACGGTGGTGGGCAAGCTGGAAAGGCTGGAAAAAGCGGCGTTGGCGCTGGGCTCAACGCTGCCCGCACCCTTTGCCGCGCTGTCTTTCCTGGCGCTGCCGGTGATACCCGAAATCAGGCTCACCGACCGGGGGATTGTGGAACTCTAGTAGTTCATCAGGTAGTCCAGCATGGAAACCCGCTTCAGCTTGGTCACCTCTTGCGTCTTGAGCACCGTCACCAATTCGGGGGTATACCTTTCCTTGGTGACCTCGCCGATTACGGTGACATCGCGGTACTTGATGACCTCTTCCTCGCTGTAGGAGGGGTCTTCCTTCTGTGGGGGATGCACGGTGTAGCTGAAGGAGCTCAACGTCTCCAGGGGCCGGTTGTAATAGGCGATGACCTTCTGCTCGGTGCCGGACATTATGCTCTTCGAGCCGGATATGGTGGTGATCTCGCCACCGCTCACCGTTATTTCGAAGTCCACGTTAAAGACGCCGCTATCCAGGTCCAGGTTGAGGATAGTCACCTCGACGCTGCAGGACGGGGTGCCGTCGGACTCGAAGTAGTTATGGCCCTCCTCATCGACAACGAAATAGTCGAAAGGAATAGAGCCGGTGCAGGGCGGGTTGTTGCAGGAGACCTCGACATCGATATAGGGCTCCTGCTCGGTATAAGGCTCCTCGGCGGTGTAGGTTTCCATGACGTAGTAGGTCTCGTTGGTCAGATAGCTCTCTTCGGTAGCGTAAGAGACCCGCATAATCGGCATAAAACAGAAAAGGAGCACGACCACCACCACGGCGGCGACGACGATAACCAGCGCCTTGGCGCTGCGGCCCATTTTCTTCCAGAATTCAACCAGCTTTTTCCACATAGCTTCCCCCCAATAATAACCGTTCCCGAAATAACCGTAATAAAATGATACGTTGCCAGCGGTATGGGTGTCAAGATGCTACAATGGAGCCATTCTATATGCTAAACTATTAACTAGCGCGGGGAAGTGCTGGAATTGGCAGACAGGCTGGACTTAGGATCCAGTGCCGCAAGGCGTGGGGGTTCAAATCCCCCCTTCCCCACTTAACAATGAGGAGGGCGAGATGGACCTGAAGGTATTCGAGAGGTTTAACTTCGAACGGCCGCCGGTAGGCATCAAGTACCTGCTCAACAAACCCAAGGGAATCGGGAAACTGGACAAAACGCTGGCCCTCTGCGAGATGCTCACCGAAGCCCACAAGGGCGCCCCCTTCTACGCCACCAAGGATGACTTCGAGTGCGTGGGGCCGCTGGTACTGGGCATGGAGGAGCCCAACCCCATCTTCGAGAGCGGGCAGCTGGGCCCGCGGCTGGGTCTCTTCAAGGAAGCGCGCGCCAACCGCCGCGTCTATCCGCCCGTCCCCCGGCTGGGGCGGGGCACCTGCCGCTACGTCGCCCTGGCGCCGATGGATAAACTGAGCTTCGAGCCCGACGTGCTGGTGGTCACCGCCGACCCCACCCAGGCCGAGGTCATTCTGCGGGCGCACAGCTACACCACCGGCCGGACCTGGAAGGCTGAGGGCTCGACGGTCATCGGCTGCGCCTGGCTCTTCATCCAACCCTACCTTAGCGGCGAGCTGAACTTCACCGTAACCAACCTGAGCTCGGGATGGAACTCGCGGCAGGTCCTACCCAAGGGGCTGATTGTGCTCACCATTCCCTATGATTTGCTGCCCATGATAACGGCTAACCTCAAGGAGATGGAGTGGGTGCCCTCCGATTACACCGAGGGCCGCGACGCCCATAACAAGCGCTTCCAGGAGGTAGCCGAGGCAGCTACCAGACAATACAACAGCGATTAAAACCAGGAGAAAGACATGAAAGTAAGCCGCTATTTCGACGCCGTGCCCGTACCGGAAATAGCCGGGGTCACCAAACGCGAGGTGATTACCGCCAAAGACGGCGCGCCTAATTTTTGCATGAGGGTCTTCGAGGTCGAGCCGGGCAGCTCTACTCCTCACCACACCCATCCCTGGGAGCACGAGGTCTTCGTCCTCTCCGGGCAGGGCAAGGCGGTAAGCCGGGAGGGCGAAAAGGTCCTCAGCCAGGGCAGCGTCGTCTTCGTCGCCCCCGAAGAGCCGCACTGCTTCGTCAACGACGGCGACCAGATACTCCGCTTTATCTGCCTGATACCTATCCAAAAGTAAGGGGCCCGACCAGTTTTAGAAAATCGGTCCCGGGGGTATTGACAAATCTCCAGATTAGTGGTATAGTGACAGTTTGTATTATGCCTTCCCTAATTATGCCATATTTTACCCCTGAACTAGCCATTGGCGTGGCTGTTTTTAGCCACATTTCCTGAAAATTTCGCCGCGTTTTGGGCGTTTGAGCAGAGTAAAAACGAATATATGATAGAAAAGATTGAGCCGAAAGTGCCCCCTATACCCCGTAAGTCTTACGCCAGCCTGCCCCAAATTCTAGAGGTACCTAATTTAATCCAGGTCCAGACTGACTCTTTCCGCTGGTTCCAGGAGAAGGGACTGCGTCAGTCGCTGGAAGAGATTTCCCCTATCGAAGACTTCACCGGCAACCGCCTGGCGTTGAGCTTCGTCGACTATGAGTTCCGCGAGCCTCACTATACCGAGCCGGAGTGCCGCCAGAAGGACATGACCTACTCGGCACCGCTCTACGTGAGAACACAGCTGCTGGTCAAGGAGACCGGCGAAATCAAGGAGCAGGACCTCTTCTTCGGCGACATCCCCCTGATGACGGCCAAGGGCACCTTTATCACCAGCGGCGCCGAAAGAGTGGCCGTCAGCCAGCTGTTGCGCTCGCCGGGCGTCTACTTCACCCGCGAAGAGGACGCCACCAGCGGCCGCGCCCTCTGCCACGCCAAGCTGATTCCCTCCCGCGGCGCCTGGCTCGAGTTCGAGACCAGCAACCGCGACGTCATCTCGGCCAAGATTAACGGCAAGCGCAAGATACCCATCACCACCCTGATGCGGGCCATCGGCTACAGCGACGAGAACAAGCTGGTCGAGATGTTCGCCGGCGAGGACAGCGACCCCGACCACCAGTACATCAAGGCGACCATGGAACGCGAGCCCGCCGTCAAGGACGAGCCGGAAGCCCTGCTCGATATCTATCGAAAACTGCGCCCGGGCGACCCGCCTAACATCGAGAACGCCCGCAAGCTGATAAAGAACCTCTTCTTCGACCCCCTGCGCTATGATCTGGGGGAGGTGGGGCGCTACAAGCTCAACAAGCGCCTCAAGCTGGACATAGACGAAAGCACCCGCGCCCTGACCACGGACGATATCGTCGAGATTGTCCGACGCATCATCATGATTAACAACGGCTTCGATAACCCCGACGACATCGACCACCTGGGCAACCGCCGGGTGCGCACCGTGGGCGAGCTGATTCAGAACCAGTTCCGCATCGGCCTGCTCCGCTTGCAGCGCGTGGTGCGGGAGAGGATGAGCATCATCAGCGCCGACGCCGTTACCCCCAGCGTCCTGGTCAACATCCGGCCGGTGGTGGCGGCGGTAAGGGAGTTCTTCGGCGGCTCGCAGCTTTCGCAGTTCATGGACCAGACCAACCCGCTGGCCGAGCTTACCCACAAGCGCCGCCTCTCGGCGATGGGCCCCGGCGGCCTGTCGAGGGAGAGGGCCGGCTTCGAGGTGCGCGACGTTCACTTTTCGCACTACGGGCGCATCTGTCCCATCGAGACGCCGGAAGGTCCCAACATCGGCCTTATCGGCAGCCTGGCGACCTACGGGCGCATCAACCAGTACGGCTTCATCGAGACGCCCTACCGCCATATCGTCAGCGAGATGGACAACAAATCGCCGGAGCTGGTGGGGCGGACGACCTCGGAGGCGGTGACCGACAAGAAGGGCGCCACCGTGGTTAAGGCGCACACCGTCATCACCGAGGCTATCGCCGCCAAGCTGGCCAAGCTGCCCGCGTGCAAGGTAAAGATCGTTCCCTTCGTCTCCGACGAAGTCAGCTACATGACCGCCGACAAGGAAGACGAGTTTGTCATCGCCCAGGCCAACGCCCGCCTCGACGAGAAGAACCAGTTCATCGACGAGAGGGTCGAGGCCCGCTGGGGCGACCACTACATGCTGGAAACCCCCGACAAGATACAGCTTATCGACGTTTCCCCCAAGCAGATTGTCAGCGTCGCCACCGCCCTGATACCCTTCCTGGAGCATAACGACGCCAACCGCGCCCTGATGGGCTCCAACATGCAACGGCAGGCGGTGCCTCTGCTCCGCCCCGAAGCGCCGGTGGTGTCCACGGGCATGGAGGTAGAGGTAGCCCGGCACAGCGGCCAGGTGCTCTTCGCCCAGAAAGCGGGCGTGGTGACCTCGGTGACCAGCACCCAGATTATAATCACCAACGACAATAACGATAACGACGTCTATCCGCTGATGAAGTTCGTCCGCACCAACCAGGGCACCTGCATCAGCCAGAAGCCCATCGTCAGTAAGGGCGACCGGGTGGAGGCGGGGCAGGTACTGGCCGACAGCTCGGCCACCGAGTTCGGCGAGCTGGCGCTGGGCCAGAACGTGACCTGCGCCTTCATGAGCTGGGAAGGCTATAACTTCGAGGACGCCATTATCATCAGCAACCGCCTGGTGGAGCAGGACAAGTTCTCCTCGATTCACATCGAGAAGCACGAAGTGGAAGCCCGCGACACCAAGCTGGGCCCCGAAGAGATTACCCGCGACATACCCAACGTCGGCGAGGAAAGCCTGCGCGAGCTGGACGAAGAAGGCATCGTGCGCGTCGGCGCCGAAGTCGGCCCCGACGACATACTGGTGGGTAAGATTACCCCCAAGGGCGAAACCGAGCTTTCGGCGGAAGAAAAGCTGCTGCGGGCCATCTTCGGCGAGAAAGCCCGCGAGGTCAAGGACACCTCGCTGCGCGTGCCTCACGGCGAGTGGGGCAAGGTCATTAACGTCAAGGTCTTCTCCCGCGACAAGGGCGACGACCTGCCCGCCGGCGTCAACCAGTGGGTACAGGTCTGGATTGCCCAGAAGCGCCGCGTCTCGGTAGGCGATAAGCTGGCCGGACGCCACGGCAACAAGGGTGTTATCTCTCTGATTGCACCCGCCGAGGACATGCCCTTCCTTCCCGACGGAACACCGGTAGATATTATCCTGAACCCTATCGGCGTCCCCTCGCGAATGAACCTGGGGCAGGTTTTGGAAACCCACCTGGGCTGGGCCGCCGAGCTCCTGGGCTTCCGGGCGGTTACGCCCGTCTTCGACGGCGCCAGCGACGCCGCCATCGAGGACGCTCTGGCCAGGGCCTGGATTGCCCAGAGGAGCGGCGCCGTCAGCCTGGACCCCGATAACGACCACCCCACCCCCAAGCTGGAGGTAGCCAAGGAGTGGCTCAAGAAACAGGGCTACGACGGGGAAAAAGTGTTCAGCGACACCAACCCCGGCGCCGCCAAGGACGCCTGCCTGCGCCTCTGGCTGGAGGACATGGGAGTTAAAAGCAAGTCGCTCAAAGCTGAAAAAATGGCCCAGGCCATCGACAAGATAAAAATAGAACGCAATTTACTGCCGCCCATCGTGGGCAAGGCCGTCCTTCGCGACGGGCGCAGCGGCGATACCTTCGACCAGCCGGTAACGGTGGGCAATATCTATATGATGAAGCTCATCCACCTGGTCGAGGACAAGGTACACGCCCGTTCCACGGGCCCCTACTCCCTGATAACGCAGCAGCCGCTGGGCGGCAAGGCCCAGTTCGGCGGGCAGCGTTTCGGCGAGATGGAGGTCTGGGCGCTGGAAGCCTACGGCGCCGCCCACAACCTCCAGGAAATACTGACCATCAAGTCGGACGACGTCACCGGCCGCGCCAAGACCTATGAAGCCATCGTCAAGAACGAGGATATATTGCAGCCGGGCGTGCCCGAATCGTTTAAGGTACTGGTCAAGGAGTTACAGAGCCTGGGGCTGGCCATCGAGGTCATCAACGAGGAAGAGAGGGCCAGCGCCGAGGAAGCCAGGGAAGCCGAGGGTGAGGGCGGGGAGGAAATGCCCACCCTGGAAGCGGCTTTGAGGCCGCCCGAGACGGGTGAAGCGGCTGAAGGCGAGACGGAAGCGGAAGCCGGGGCTGAAGAGCCTAAGGCGGAGGCGGAGACCGAAGCCGAAGAAGCCGAAGAAGCCCCTGAAGCCGAGGTCGAGGCAGAGCCCGAAACTGAAGAAGAGGCTCCCAAAGCCGAGGTTGATACCGAGGCTGAAGCAGAACCGGAAGAGGCCGAAGCTCCCGAGGCCGAGGCGCAAGCCGAAACCGAACCGGAAGTAGAAACCGAAGCCCCCGAGGGCGAAACCGAGAAGGCTGAGGTTGAAGATAGTAAAACCGGGCCTGAGGTAGAAGAGGAAAATGCTGGAAGTTAACGATTTCGATGCCATACGTATCTCGCTGGCTTCGCCGGAGCAGATTCGAAGCTGGTCTTACGGCGAGGTCACCAAGCCGGAGACGGTCAACTACCGCACCCTGAAACCGGAGCGGGACGGGCTTTTCTGTGAGCGCATTTTCGGCCCCACCAAGGACTTCGAATGCTACTGCGGTAAGTACAAGCGGATACGCTACAAGGGCGTCATCTGCGACAAGTGCGGCGTCGAGGTAGCCCGCGCCAAGGTACGCCGAGAGCGCATGGGTCACATCGAGCTGGCCTGCCCGGTGAGCCACATCTGGTTCGCCAAGGGCATACCCAGCCGGCTGGGGCTTCTGCTCGACCTTTCGCCGCGCAGCCTGGAGCGCGTGCTCTACTTCTCGCACTACATCATCACCGCCATCGACGAGGAAGCCCGCGAGGAAGCCATCAAACAGCTGGAAGAGGGCTACGTCCAACAGGCGGAAACCAAGCAGCAGGAAGTGGAAGCCGCCATCGCCGAGGCGGAAAAGGCTGAAGCCACCGTCGAGGAAATCAACAAGATGCGGCAGGGCCTGGGCGACGAGAAGGCGCAGCTGGAAGACAAGGTCCAGTCCGAAATCGAACAGCTGCGCGACCTGCGCAAGAACTCCCTGCTCACCGAAAGTCAGTACTTGGAGCTGCACCAGAAATTCGAGGCCGTCTTCAGCGCCGACATGGGCGCCGAGGCCATTTTGCAGCTGCTTAAAGATATCAACCTTAACGAAATACGCAACGAGCTGCTCAAAGAGACCCGCTCGGCTTCGGGGCAGCGCCGCCGCAAGGCGGCCAAACAGCTGCAGGTGGTGGAAGCCTTCCGCCGCAGCGGCAACAAGCCGGAGTGGATGATACTGACCGTGCTGCCCGTGCTGCCCCCCGACCTGAGGCCGATGGTACAGCTGGACGGCGGCCGCTTCGCCACCAGCGACCTCAACGACCTCTACCGCCGCGTCATCAACCGCAACAACCGGCTGCGCCATTTGCTCGAAATCGAGGCGCCTTCGGTGATTATCCGCAACGAGAAGCGGATGCTCCAGGAAGCGGTCGACTCCCTGATTGATAACGGGAGAAGGGGTCGGGCCATCTCGGTGAGCGGCAACCACAAGCTGAAGTCGCTCTCCGACATGCTCCGCGGCAAACAGGGGCGCTTCCGCCAGAACCTGCTCGGCAAGCGCGTAGATTACAGCGGACGCTCGGTCATCGTGGTCGGGCCCGAACTGAGATTAAACCAGTGCGGCCTGCCCCGCCGCATGGCGGTGGAGCTTTTCAAGCCCTTTATCATGCGCCGACTTATGGAGCAGGGATTAACGCACAACATCAAGAGCGCCCGCCGTCTGGTGGAGCGCAACAAGCCCGAGGTCTACGACATACTGGAAGAGGTGGTTAAGGAGCAGCCGGTGATGCTCAACCGCGCCCCCACCCTGCACCGCCTCAGCATCCAGGCCTTCGAGCCGGTGCTCATCGACGGCAGCGCCATCCAGATACACCCGCTGGTATGCTCCGCCTTTAACGCCGACTTCGACGGCGACCAGATGGCCGTTCACGTTCCTTTGTCCAAATCGGCGGTCAAGGGCGCCCGGGAAATTATGCTCAGCACGCACAACATGCTGCTGCCCAGCTCGGGCGAGCCCATCGTGACCCCCACCCTGGACATGGTGCTCGGTTGCTATTACCTGACTTCGGTCATACCCGGCGCCAAGGGCGAGGGCTCCATTTTGGGCAGCTTCGAGGAAGCCAAGCTCAGCTACGAGCTGGGCCAAATCGGCCTCCGCGCCGAAATCGAGGTCAGGAAAGCCCCGGAGAACGGACAGGAGAGAATCAAGACCAGCGTGGGACGCATCATCTTTAACGAGGTACTGCCCCCCGAGCTGGGTTACTATAACGAAAGCATCGACAAGGGAACCCTGAAACAGATTGTCACCGACTGTTACCATCACCTCTCCAACGAGGAGACGGCGATGGTGGTGGACAGCATCAAACAGCTGGGTTTCCGCTACGCCACCAAGTCGGGAACGACCATCTCCATGAGCGACGTCCAGGTCCCCCTCGCTAAGCCCAAGCTGCTGGAGGAAGCCGGCGAGAGGGTGGCTATTATCGATAACCAGTACAACAAGGGCCTCATCACCGAGGACGAGAAGTACAACAGCACCATCAGCGTCTGGATGGAGACCACCGACAAGATTACCGACGTCATTTCCCACACGCTCGACCGCTACGGCGGCATCTATATGATGGCGACCTCGGGCGCCAAGGGTAACATCTCCCAGATAAGGCAGATGGCGGGCATGCGCGGTCTGATGACCGACCCCTCGGGTAAGATTATCGACTTCCCCATCAAGTCGGGGCTGCGCGAGGGCCTGAGCGTGCTCGAGTATTTCATCTCCACCCACGGCGCCAGGAAGGGTCTGGCCGACACGGCGCTGAGAACCTCGGACAGCGGCTACCTGACGCGGCGCCTTATCGACGTCGCCCAGGACGTTATCACCCGCGAAGAGGACTGCGGCACCAGCGATGGCGTCTGGATAACCGAGCCGCAGCCGGGCGAACTGCTGCCCTCTCTGGGCGAGCGCGCCGTGGGCCGACTGGCCGCCAGCCCGATTATCCACCCCAAGACCAAGGAAGTCATCGTCGACCGCAACGAAGAGATAAACGAGGAGAAGGTAAAGGAAATCAACGCCGCCGGCATTGATAAGGTCTATGTCCGCTCTCCTCTCAGCTGCCACTCCCGGCACGGCGCCTGCCAGAACTGCTACGGGCGCGACCTCGCCCGCGGGCACCTGGTCAACCCCAACACCGCCGTGGGCATCATCGCCGCCCAGAGTATCGGCGAGCCGGGCACCCAGCTCACCCTGCGCACCTTCCATACCGGTGGCGTGGTGGGGCTGGATATCACCAGCGGTCTGCCCCGCGTCGAGGAGCTCTTCGAAGCCAGACCGCCCAAGGGCCAGGCCATCATCTCGGAGATAGACGGTAGCGCCGAGGTCGTCGAGAGCGACGAGGGCGGCAAGGTCATCAAGGTGAGTAGCTTTGATATCTACCGCGACGAATACCCGCTGCCCGAAGGCTGGAAGGTTCTGGTCAAGAAGGGACAGGGGGTCGATATCGGCACCGTCCTGGCCGGCCCGCCCACCCAGAAAAAGAAGAAGAGCAAGGCCAAAGCCAAGGCTAAGGAAGAAACGGAAGAGACCGCCGAGCCGAGCGTAGAGGCAACCCCCATCATGGCCCGTGTCGCCGGTGAGGTTTCCATAGAGGACAACCAGCTGGTCATCAGCTACCACGAGGAGCAGCAGCAGGAGTACGCTATTCCCGCCAGCGCCCATATCCGCGTCAAGGACAAGGAGCACGTCAAGGCGGGGCAGCAGCTCACCGAAGGCTCCATCAACCCGCAGGACATACTGCACATCCTGGGCAAGGAAGCCGCCCAGCAGTATCTGGTGGACGAGGTACAGAAGGTCTACCGCTCCCAGGGCGTGAACATCAACGACAAGCACATCGAGGTCATCGTCCACCGCATGCTTTCCAAGGTAAGAATTGATTCCTCCGGCGACACCGATTTGGTGCCCGGGGAGCTTATCGATATCTTCCGCTACGAGGACATCAATGCCAAGGTGCTGGCGGAGGGCGGCGAGCCCGCCACCGCCCACTCGGTGCTGATGGGCATCACCCGCGCCTCGCTCAATACCGACAGCTGGCTGGCCGCCGCCTCCTTCCAGGAGACGACACGCGTGCTCACCGAAGCCGCCGTCAAGGGCGAAATCGACCGGCTGGTCGGGCTTAAAGAGAACGTCATCATCGGCAAGCTCATCCCGGCCGTTTCACCGGTGTCCGAGGACGAACCCATTTTAGAGGCCGCCGAGGAAATACTGGCCCTCGTAGACGGCGAACTGCCCGTCCTCGAAGGCGAGACGGCTGAAGCAGGCGAGCCCGGCGAGACCGAAGAAGAGTCCGAGGCGGAAGGTGAGGCTGAAGAAGAAGCCGAAGCGCCTAAAGCCGAAATCGAGACCGGGGCCGAAGAGGCAGAGCCGGAGGCATCCGGGGACGCTGAAGATAGCGAAGGCACTAAGGACAATGAGGAACCCGAGGACAGCCCGGAAACCGAAGAAGATTAAACTCTCACCGCTTAAGCGTTAAACGAGCCGCCTTTCGAGGCGGCTTTTCTTTTAGCCCGGATTTTATGTGCTATAATGAGACAAACCCCGCAGGAGAGAAAGGATAGAGCGCATCATTTCGGGCAAGCCCAAAACCGAGGACTCCAACCTCGACACCAGCCTGCGCCCCCGCCGCTTCGAAGACTTCACCGGCCAGGACAAGGTCAAGGAGAACCTGAAGATAGCCATCACCGCCGCCAAGGGCCGGGGCGAGTCGTTAGACCACGTCCTGCTCTACGGCCCGCCGGGATTGGGCAAGACCACGCTGGCCCACATCATCGCCGCCGAGATGGGCGTCAAACTGCGCATTACCTCGGGGCCGGCCATCGAGCGCGGCGGCGATTTGGCGGCTATTCTAACCAACCTGCATAAGCACGACATACTCTTTATCGACGAAATTCACCGCCTCAACCGCCCCGTAGAGGAGATTTTGTATCCCGCCATGGAGGACTTCGGGCTGGACATCGTCATCGGCAAGGGTGCCGGCGCCCGCAGCCTGCGCCTCACCCTGCCCGACTTTACCCTCATCGGCGCCACCACCCGCTTCGCCCTGCTTAGCCCGCCGCTGCGCGACCGTTTCGGCGCCGTTTACCGTCTCGACTTCTACGACCCGCCGGCGATAAAGGCCATCGTCAAACGCTCGGCGGAGATACTGGGGGTAAAGGCGGAGGGAGCCGGCCTAGAAGAGATTGCCCGCCGCGCCCGGGGCACGCCGCGCGTGGCTAACCGCCTGCTGAAACGGGTGCGGGACTACGCCCAGGTAAAGGCCGACGGCATCGCCAGCCGGGAGGTCGCCGTCGAGGCGCTTTCCAAGCTGGAGGTGGACCCCATCGGGCTGGACGAGGTTGACCACAAGGTGCTGCTCACCATTATCGAGAAGTTCAACGGCGGCCCCGTGGGGCTGGACACCATCGCCGCCGCCATCAGCGAGGAATCAGACACCATCATGGATGTCTACGAGCCTTATCTTTTGCAGCTCGGCTTCCTGGAACGCACGCCGCGGGGAAGGCTGGCTACCCAGCTCGCCTACGAGCACCTGCAATTGCCCTACAACAAGAAACCGCCCCAGGGCACATTGCTTTAAGCCCCCCACCCTTTTTTAACTATTCCCACCCACCACTTTGTGAGCGTACGTCGTTTCGAACCCAACCCACCCTAATGGGTAAACCCCTACATATCTCTTATTTTGGGGGGGTTTTAGGGGGCAAAGCCCCCTATACCTTAAAGGGCGGCGGGCGGGAATAGATAAAATCCGGGGTGGGGAGATTGCTTCGCTACGCTCGCAATGACAGAAAATAAGAATTTGCACAAACTAATGTAAAATATACTTGACATTAAGTAATTTCTATCTTACAATATGTATTGCCTGGATTACTTAATCGGGCCTGGAAAGCAGTGATGGAATTGAAAGCAGCTATAGAACTGGAGAACGTCAACAAGAAACTGGGCCGCCGCGACATACTGAAAGGCGTCAGCTTCAGCGTCAACAGCGGTGATATCTTCGGCTACCTGGGCCCCAACGGGGCCGGCAAGACCACCTCCATCCGTATCATCCTCGGTCTGCTCGCCGCCAGCTCGGGGCGGGCTTCCATACTGGGCAAGGATGTCAACGCCGACGCCACCCGGCGCCACGTCGGTTTCGTCCTGGAAGCGGACGGGCTTTACGACAACGCGACCGCCTACGACAACATGATGTACTACGCCCGCATCTACGGCGTGGCCCAACCGGAGCCGATGGTGGCCAAGATGCTGAAACTGGGCGGTCTGGCCGACCGGGCCAAAGACAAGGTCAGCGCCTACTCAAAGGGCATGCGGCAGCGGCTGGCGCTGGCGCGGGCCCTGGTGCATAACCCCGATATTTTAATACTGGACGAGCCCACCGCCGGCATCGACCCCTCGGGGCAGATAGAGGTCAGGCAGACTATCCTCGACGCGGCGCACAAAGAGGGCAAGACCGTTTTCCTGAGCTCCCACAACCTGGACGAGGTACAGCGCATCTGCAACCGTATCGCCCTCATCGAAAAAGGCCGCATCAAGCTCTACGGGGAGCTGGAGGAGATGCAACGCCGACAGGGTAAAGGCGAGGTGCTCATCGAGACCGCCGAACCCGTCGCCGAAAAAATCATTCAGGAGCTTGCCAGCCTGCCCGGTTTAAGCCTGAGCGACGTCCAGCCCAGGGCGCTAACCCTGGCGTTGGGCAAGAACGGCGACGTGCCCGGGCTGGTGAGCTTTCTGGTGGGGCGGGGGGCGAAAATAGAGCAGGTAAAGCGGCGGGAGGCGTCGCTCGAGGAAATATACACCGCCATCCTGAAGGAGGCCGGAGAGGAATAGCCATGAGACAGACCTTTATTATCGTGAAAAGAGACCTCAAGGAAGCCTTTCGCACCCGTTCCACCTATCTCTATCTGGTGATACTGCTCTTCATCTCCATTCCCCAGCTACAGGGCGTCAACGCCGCCCTCAACGGGCTCAAGGAGCAGAGCCTAAGCGCCGCCGACCTGAAGCTCCAAAGCCAGGTCGTGCTCAACGTTCTGGTGAGCACGCTGCCGCTTATCTACAGCATGCTCATCTGCTCGGTGATTTCCGCCTACTCGATAACCATGGACAAGGCCAAGCGGACACTTGAGTCGCTGATGGCCACGCCTTTGAGCCTGAGGCAAATCTGGCTGGGCAAGAGCCTGGCGGTGATGCTGCCCGGCGCGGCCATCGCCCTCTTCGCTTCGTTCCTGGCCTTCCTGGCGATTAACTTCATCACGGTAGTTCCCACGGCCGGCGGCTTCATCTTCCCCTCCGTGCTGGCTATCGTTACCGCCTTCGTCATCGTACCGGCCATGGTTTTCGCACTCGTTTGCCTGGTCAGCTTTTTGCAGCTAACCATCGCCAACGCCCGGCTGGCTAACCTGGCTTTCGTCAGCCTTTTCGTCATCATCTATTTCATCACCATCATCAGCCCCGACTCCGGCTGGGACTTCGGCTTCGTTTACCTGGCGGCGATAGCCGTGCTGGCCGTCGTCTGCATCATGCTTAGCCGCCTCCTGACCAAGGAAAGGGTGGTCTTAAGCAGCAAATCGTAAAGGGGGATAGAGCCATGGCACCTTTACAGAAAAGAGCCTGCTACGGGCTGATAATATGCGGCCTGTGGGCGATAGCGCTGGTGGTCATCTTCGTCACCCGGGGCGGCATCAACAGCTTCGCCGTCGACCGGGGCTCCGAGGCCTTATTGGTGGGCACGCTGTTGGCCGGCTTCATTGCCTACGTTATTACCCTGCTGGCGACGCGGGGCAAGCCGGGTGAGGTCAATATGGACGAACGGGACAGGGCCATACTGTCCCGGGCCAGGGCGGCGCAGCTCTGGTCGGCCATGATTACGCTGGCCGCCTGGGCGATATCCTTGAGCCGGATGTACTGGGCGGAGGGACAGCTTCCCGTGCAATATCTCTATATCATCGCCATGTCCACCTGGATTGTGGTCGTTTTGGCCGAGAACGTAGCCGTGCTCATCGGCTACCGGGGAACGAGCCGCCGTCAAGACAAGGCAGAAGGAGGTTAATCGTGGCACCGTTACAGAAAAGAGCTCTATATTCCCTGCTTACAGGACTCGCTCTCGTGGCGGCTCTGATAGTGGTTTTCGTTATAAAGGGAGATATCACCGCCTTTGGTGAAGATGACAACTTGAGGTACCTGACATACGGCGTATTAATCGGCGTGCCGCTGATTTATCTTATACTGGTGAACGTTACCCTCCGTAAACCCACCCAGATTGACGAGCGCGACCGCCGGATAATGGATAAAGCGCCGCGACTGCAGCTGGGGGCGATATATATCTCTCTGGCGGTCTGGGCGATTGCACTAACCGAGGTATACCGGGATACCGGCCAGATACCCTACATCTTCATCACGCTGATATTGTTTTCTACTATTATCATCAGCTCTCTGGCGCAAAGCCTGGGCATACTTATCGGCTACTGGAGAACGGACCGAGATGGCTAGGATAAACAACCAGATAAGACGATTACGCTTCGACCACGGCGAGATGACGCAGGAGGAGCTGGCCCAGCGCGCCGGCTGCACCCGCCAGACCATCATCGCCCTGGAGCAGGGTAAATACGTGCCCTCCATCGAGCTGGCTTTCAAGATCGCCCGCGCCTTCGGCGTGGCGCTGGAAGAGGTCTTCCAGTATGATGGGAGCGGAGGCAAAGAATGAGCTATAAAGCGTACAACGTGATTAGAATTGCAATCACCGCAATCATGGCCGCGCTTATCAGCTGGGCGGTGGTTAACGGCAACTTCCTGATACCGATACCCATCGCCATCGCCGCATTGGTGATACTGATGCTCTTCCGCAAAGGCGTCAAAGAGGTGGTCGTGGACGAGCGGGTCTACAGCATCGCCGAAAAGGCGGCCTATATGGCCTTCCGCATTTTCGGTATCGCCGCGGCCGTAATCGGCGCCACCTTCGTCGCCCTGGGGCAGGAGACGGTGCCCGAGCTGGAGCCCATCGGTTTCATGCTGACCTACGCCACCTGCGGGCTGATGATAATTTACTATATCGCCTATCTCATCTACAACCGGAAATACAGCGGCAAGAGCGGAGGTAAAAAATGAGCCTGACGAAATACCGGATTTTGACAGCGGTTATCATGGCCGCCGTAGCGGCATCGGTAGTCTGGGCGGTTCTCAGCGCCAATTTCTGGATACCGGCTCCCGCTATCGTCGCCGCCATCGTAATCGGCATTATTATCCGCCGGCGGGTCAAGGAACTGGCCACCGACGAGAGAACGAACACTATCGCCGAAAAGGCTTTAGCCTTCGCCAACGGCATCTTCCTCATCGTGGGCGCACCCGTCGGAATCACCTTTATCGCCCTGGGGCAGGAGAAGTTGCCCGAGCTGGAGCCCGTCGGTTGGACGTTGACGCTGGCCGTCTGCGCGCTGGTTTCGTTGTACTTCGCCGCTAATCTCTATTACAATAAAAAACACAGTGGCGAGAAATGAAAAGACTGCTCATCCATAGCTGCTGCGCCCACTGCGCCGCTTATACCGTGGAGCACTGGCGGCAGGAGGGCTACGAGGTCAGCGCCTTCTGGTACAACCCCAACATCCACCCCTACACCGAGCACCAGAAACGTCTGGAGGCGATGCAGACGCTGGCCGGGGAGATGAACGTCCCCTTGATAGACCGGGGCGGCTATGACGTCGTGGAGTATTTCCGCCGGGTGGCCGGCCACGAGGATGAGCGTTGCCGCCACTGCTTCGATTTACGGCTGGCGCAAACCGCCGAGACCGCCCGGGAGATGGGCTTCGACGCTTTTACCACCACCCTGCTCATCAGCCCCCACCAGAAGCACGACCTGCTCAAGGAAATCGGGGAGGCGCTGGGCAAAGAAACGGGGACAGATTTCCTCTACGCCGATTTGAGAAAACGCTACTCGGACAGCCGCCACATCACCAAGCCGATGGACTTGCACCGCCAGCAGTACTGCGGCTGTCTTTACAGCGAGTGGGAACGCTACGCCGGCCTGGAGATAAAATAAAAGGGAGCCCTCCTTGGGAAGGACTCCCTTTTTCACAGTGGTTCTTCAGGTTGGTTATGATGCGTTCGGACAGACCACTATCGTCTTGGCCGTTCCGTCGGCGTCGTAGGTGATGCGAACGCGCTGCTCCACCGCCAACTTTTCGGCCCCGCTGAGCACGTAAACCGTGTCGTCGTCACAGAACAGGGTAATCTGGGGGCCGCTATCGCTATCAATAGTGATAAACGACGGGGAAATCTCGATGACGGTGCCGCTGACTATAACTCTAACTAAGCTAGTTGCCTTTATGACCATCACCTTCTTTGCCACGTTATTTTCGTCGGCCAGGATAACTACCTCATCACCGACGGCGATATCACCGAATTCGGTCTGACCGCCCAGCAAGGAAAAGCACCTCATCCAGAAAACCTCAGGCAAGGACTCGCTGGACACCTCGGCAACACGGGCCCGCAGCCTTGGCTGCTCCCGGACGGCGGTCGCCGCCCGTATCCGGCTTTTAAGCCCCTGGCCCTGTCCGTCCTGGACACGGGACCTCAATTGGTCACACTGCTGCTGCCTGATTTCCAGCCGGTGCTTGATGGCGGCGGCGACAACGCGGGGCATCTGGCAATAGGTGGTGTCTTCGTTAACGGTGACGGTAATTTCGGTTTCTTCGGACTGGATAACCAGCTCCTGGTCACCGATAGCGACGACCTCGCCCCTGATTAGCTCGCCCTCGAAAGCGGCGATGGAAGGCGCCTGCGGCGCTGCCAGCGCGGGGACGGCCATCCCCAGCACCAGCGCCAGCACCAGACAACAGCCGCCGACCAAGGTAATTACTTTCGACATTCTACTTTGACCTCCTCCATCTCCGGGTCCATCTCGCCGGTCAGTAACAACCAGATAATGGCTAACAGCTTCTTCATCATCGCCGAACTCCTCATTAAAAATTGCTTAACTAGCCCTCGATAGCGTAAGCTACCTGGACACTAAGGCTAAGCTCCAGCTCTCCGGGGCTGATCGAGGTCTTGAGACCTTCAGCCGTCGGCACCGCGCTTCCCGCCGCGTCTCTGTAGTTCACGGGAGAGTAAATGGTGCCTTCGGAGATGTAGGTCGGAGCGCCCAGCTCGACGCCGGCCAGTTCGGCCAGTTGCTCGGCCTTAGCCAGGGCGTCGGCCATAGCCTCGTCGCGCGCTTCCGCGTAGTATTCCGTGGGGTCTTCGACCGAGAAAGCGATGTTGCTGACGCGGGTCAGGTCTCCGCCGGCATCAGCCACGGCATCGAGAATGTCGCCGATAGCTTCCATATCCCTTATCTTGGCCGTAACCATGTTGCTCACGCGGTAGCCCGTGACGACAGGCTCGTCGTCAGTCCAGCGGGTAACCTCGTCAATGCTGAAATACTGGGTCTGGATATCGTCCTCGTCAACACCGCTGTTCTCCAGGGCGTCCATGACGGCGTCCATAGCCGCTGCCGCCTGGTCCTGGGCATCGGCGACGGTTTCCGCCTGGGCTTCGACACCCAGATACAGGGTGGCCAGGTCGGGAACGACGCTAACTTCACCCTGACCGCTGACCCAGATACCCTCCTGCTGGTTGTTCACGTCCACCGTACCGATGGTGGTGGGGCCCGCCGAGCAGGCGGAAAAACCGACCAGGGAGAGCACCAGCGCCAGACTGATAAGTACCATGCCTCCGGCTACTAGAAATTTCTTCATGGTTCACCTCCTTTCCATGGGTCACTTTAAATGCTTCCAGTTAATATAACGAAAAAGTCGCCGTTAGGTTAGCGGCGACTTTAACTATTTTTTTAAAAGGCCGGGGTTAATTTAATTATACAGGGCCTGGAGGACCGCCTCGTAACCTTCTTCCGATATCGCGATGGCTTCAAGGAGGGCTTCCCGCAACGACGGGGGTACCTCGTCCAGCAGCGCCTTGAGCACGGCGGGATTGGTGGTGGCCGCGTCGTACACCTTTATCCTGAACTTGGCCTCGTTATCCAGCTGGATATCCAGGTCGGCGCTCTTGCTCCTCCCCCACGGGCTAAACGTCGACTCCGCGGGCACTTCGTCACCTTCTCCCGTCGTCGGTGCCGTCGGTGTCGTCGGCGTCGGCTCTGCAGGTGCCGGCGCGCTTTCTTGGCCACCATGATGTCCCGAAGGCTCCTCGTCAGCGCCGTTGGTATCGTCACCGGAGCCGCCCGCGTCGCTCGCTGTCGTCGACTTCGGCATTGACAGTGTGGCCGGTTCATCATTTAAGCCGTCCGCTTCCAGCCGGCTGACCAGGACGGCCAGCTTTTCCAGCCGGTCGTCCAGGCGCTCGGTGGTCGCCTCCACCAGCTCGATATCGCCCTGTTCCGCCATATAGACTATCTCGGCCACCCTCTCGTCGGCAAAGCCGGCGCAGAGCCGCGCCTTGCCCAGCTCGGAGGGAGTAAAGGCCAGACGCACGTTCTCGGTGGCCAGCTTGACCGGGTAGAGAATACTGTCGGGCATGCTGTTGGAGGCGGCGGCCACGGTGCCTCCCCCCGCCAGCAGCACGACGAGGACGATAGCCAGTGCCGTCGCCCACTGGGGCATCCAGCCCCAGAAGCGGCGGCGCCTGGGGGCCGTCTTCTCGGCGAGTGCGGCGCGGAACTGGTAGCGCGCTCTTGCCTTGAACTCGGGGCGCGGTTCGACAGACGAAGCCTGTCTGGCCGCCAGTGCCGTCTCCAGCAGCGGTTTAAGCTCGTCAGCCTGCTCCGGATAGCTCTTCAGGCATTGCTCCAGGCTCTCGCCGCCGAGCATTATCCGTTCCAGACATTCGTTCAGTATGTTGTCGAAATCTTTGTTCTTCATGATTCCGTCACCAGCATCGTTCGTCTCAGGGCGACGATGGCGCTGTGCTGCAGCGCCTTTATCGCCCCCTCGCTCTTGCCCATAATCTTGGCTACCTGAGCGATGGGCAACTCGCTGCTGAAGCGCAACGAGATTACCTCGCGTTGCGCCTCGGTCAGCCCCTGGGTCGCTACCTTAAGCTCCTCGATATTCATCTTAAGCTCGGCGGTAGAGTGGGGACTGTCGCCGGCGCTGGCCAGCGAATCGTCCAGGGGAACGGAGGTGCGCTTTTTCTTCTTCCTCAGGTGGTCCACCGCCTGGTTGTGAGCAATGCGGTATAGCCAGGCGGAGAAGGGTACACCCTTCCACCTGAAGGAGGAAATCGACTGGAGCGCGTTAAGGAAGACTTGTTGCGTCATATCTTCCGCCTCCGTCTCATTACCTACCCTCAGCACCAGATATCTATATATTTTGTCGAAGTATGTCTCGTACAGCTGGGCAAAAGCTTCCTGGTCGTTTTTTTGCGCCCGCTGAACCAGGCTCTCTTCACTCGGCACCTGACAACCCCCTCTAGAATTAGGCAACTATGGCGTTATCCTGTGCATATAGTATAACGAAGCAACTGGCAAAAAGATAGTTCGGGTGATGATAGGTTTTCCCTTGACAATAGCCCGATTATTACAATATACTTATTGATAATCAATATCATCTACAGGCAGCGTTATCATGACACTAACCGCTAACAGGATAGCCAGAATATTGAGGCAAAACGGCTATCGCCTGACTCCCCAGCGTCGGGCCGTCCTCAAAGCTATCGCCGGCAGCCACGACCACGCCACGCCGGCGGAAATATGCGCCCGGGTGCGGCGGGAACACCCTGCCATCGGTTTGGCCACTGTCTACCGCGTCATCAACCTGCTGGAAGGCCTCGATTTGATTTGCCGGGTGAATCTGGGGGGCGAATCCCGGGGCTATTTAATGAGACGGCCCACGGGGCACCACCATCACCTGGTATGCTCGCAGTGCGGCCGGGCGGTGGATTTCAGCGACTGCAACCTAAGCCAGCTGGAGCAGCGGCTTTCCCGGGATACCGGCTTCGAGATTAAAGGGCACCTCCTCGAGTTCTACGGTCGGTGCCCCGAATGCCGCGCCGCCGCTTCCGGCTAGAATTTCCGAAAATTAAATAGCTGACGGGTATTTTTCACCCGTTTTATTGAAAAACATTATCAATTATGGCGGTAAAATGACAGGGATAGCTTTTCGAATAGGCGGTATCGAGGTCGGCTGGTACGGCATCATGCTGGCCACCGGCATGCTGGCCGCCCTCGGCATTGCCTTCGTCGAGGCGAGGCGGCGGGGCGAGACCGCCGCCAACGTCATCACCCTGGCGCTTATCATGGTTCCCCTGGGCGTTATCGGGGCGCGGCTCTATCACGTCATCGACCAGTGGAGCTACTTTATGCAAAACCCGGGGGCGATTATCGGCACGCAGGGCCTGGGCATCTTCGGGGCCATTATCGGCGGCGCCCTGGGGCTGATAATCTACACGCGCTGGAAAAAGCTGGGCACGCTGCGCTGGCTGGACATCTTCGCCCCCGGCCTGATACTGGCCCAGGCTGTCGGGCGCTGGGGTAACTTCTTCAACCAGGAGCTTTACGGCTACCCTACCGACCTTCCCTGGGGCATCTACATCGACCCGGCCCACCGGCTGGCGGGCTACGAGTCGTTTAGCCACTTTCACCCCCTGTTTTTCTACGAGTTTCTCTGGAACCTGCTCGGCTTCGCCTGGCTCATGGTGGCGGGGCGCAAGCTGCGTTCCCACCTGCGCGACGGCGATATCTTTCTCCTCTACGTCATCCACTACGGCGTGGGCCGCTTTTTCCTGGAGGGACTGAAAATAGACGTCTGGACGGTCGGCGGCGTGCCCATGGCCCGTTGGATAACCGGGCTGGCCGTAATCGCCGCCGTCGCCGTCCTGATATTCCGGCACTACAAATACAATCGGGAGGCAGCACTGGGGGCTGGTTAACATCGATACGGGCTGCCCACCCGGCAAAATGAACAAAACAAAACGGAGATAACTAACATGGCAAAACAACTATCAATCAGACATTTATTGACAGCGGTCCTGGCAGTGGTAGTGTTGCTGGCAGGGCTGGCGGCCACGGCCTGCGACCAAAAAGAGACGGCGGGGAAGATAGGGGTGGCGGTGACCATACTGCCGCAGGCCGAGTTCGTGGAGAGCGTGGGCGGCGACAAGGTGGAGGTTACCGTAATGGTGCCTTCAGGGGCTAGCCCCCATACCTACGAGCCGACCCCCTCCCAGATGACGGCCCTGTCCGACGCCCTGATGTACGCTAAAGTCGGCTCGGGCGTGGAGTTCGAGCTGACCTGGCTGGATAACCTGGTCGCCCAGAACGAGGACATGCTCGTCGTCGATTGCTCGCAGGGCGTCACACTTCAGGCCATGGCCGCCGGTGATGAGGGCGAACCAGCCGGCGCTATGGACCCCCATATCTGGATGTCGCCGCAGAACGCGCAAATCATGGTGCGCAACATCGCCGAAGGTTTGATTCAGGTGGACCCGGACAACCGGGACTACTACGAACGGAACCGCGACGATTATATTGAGGAGCTGGCGCAGCTGGACAGCGAGATAAGCGACGGCCTGGCCGGAGTGCAAAACCGGGTATTCATGGTCTTTCACCCCGCCTTCGGCTATTTCGCCAGCTGTTACGACCTGACCATGCTGGCTATCGAGGACGAGGGCAAAGAGCCGACGCCGGCGGGGATGGCGTACTTGATAGAAGCGGCAAAAGAGCATAATATTAAGGTTGTCTTCGCCTCGCCGCAGTACAGCCAGCAGAGCGCCGATACTATCGCCGAGGAGATAGGGGGAACCGTCGTTTTGATAAACCCCCTTGCCGAGGACTATGTCGATAACCTGCGGGCGGTGGCGGCGGCAATGATACAAGCGATGGAGTAGTTGATGACGCCGGAAGCAGCGCTAGCCATAGAGGATGTCTGGGTACGCTATGACGGCGTAACCGTGCTGGAGGGGGTGAGCCTGTCCGTGGACAGGGGTGCCTTCCTGGGCATCATCGGGCCCAACGGCGGCGGCAAGACGACCCTGCTCAAGGTCATATTGGGGCTGGTCAAACCGACGCAGGGCAGGGTGTCCGTGCTGGGCCGACCCCCGGAGCGAAGTCACCGCTATATCGGCTACGTGCCGCAGTATAATCTCTTCGACCGCAATTTTCCCATCAGCGTCCGGGAAACGGTGTTGATGGGCTGTAACGGGACGAGGGGGCTGATGAAGCGCTACAGCCGCGAGGACAAGGAACGGGCGCAACAGGCACTGGAAACCGTGGGCATGCTCGCCTATCAAGACCACCAGATAGGCCGGCTCTCCGGCGGCGAGCAGCAGCGGGTCTTTATCGCCCGGGCGCTGGTGGGCCGCCCCAAGCTGTTGCTACTCGACGAGCCCACCGCCAGCGTCGACTCGGCGCTGCAGACCGGCTTCTACGAGCTGCTGGTCAAGCTGAAGGACGAGATGACCATCATCATGGTTTCCCACGATATCAGCGCCATTTCCATCTACGTGGACGAGATAGCCTGCCTCAACCGCCAGCTTTTCTATCACGGCTCCAAGGAACTGGAGCCCGAGGTGCTGGAGGCTACCTACAAATGCCCGGTGCAGCTGATAGCCCACGGCACCATACCGCACCGGGTGTTGAAGGAACACAAGTAGTGGAAATACTGCAGTACCAGTTCATGCAAAACGCGCTGATGGCCGGCCTGCTGGCGGCGGTCGCCTGCGGTATCGTCGGGGTCTACGTCGTCGTTAAGCGGATTATCTTCATCAGCGGCGGCATCGCCCACGCTTCCTTCGGGGGCATCGGGCTGGGCTATTTCATCGGCATCAACCCGGTGATAGGCGCCCTGATTTTCTCGCTGGCGTCGGCGCTGGGTATCGGCTTCATCTCAAGAAGAACCCGGCTGCCAGAGGACACCGCCATCGGTATCCTCTGGGCGATAGGTATGGCACTGGGCATCGTCTTCATCGGGCTGACACCCGGCTACGCCCCCGACCTTTTCAGCTACCTCTTCGGCAACATCCTCACCGTGCCTACTACCGATTTGCTGATCATGCTGGTGCTGGATGTGATCATCATCGGTATCGTAATAGCTTTCTACAAGGAATTCCTGGCCCTGTCTTTCGACGAGGAATACAGCACGGTAGTCGGCGTGCCGGTGGAGGTTTTGTACCTGCTGCTGCTGTGCATGATCGCCCTGACCGTGGTGATATTACTCCGCATCGTGGGCATGATACTCATCATCGCCCTGCTCACCATCCCGGCCACCCTGGCCCGGCAGCTTACCTACGACCTGCGCATAATGATGTTGCTGTCCATCGCCTTCGGCATCGGGCTTACCTTCGGCGGGTTGTGGCTCTCCTACGTTCTGAACCTGGCCTCGGGGGCGACCATCGTCCTGCTGGGCGGAGCGGCGCTTCTGGTCGTCTTCGCCGTCAAAGGCATTCGCCGCCGCCGGGCGGGAATAGACAATAGCGGGGAGACGGGATGAAAATCCCGGGGGATATGATAAAATATTCCCGGAAATAAGCCTTCGGAGAGTGAGACCGCCGTGTACCTCCGCGCCATGAGCCAGTCAGACATCCCCCGGGTAAGCGAAATAGACCGTGAAGCCTTCCCTACCCTCTGGCCGCCGGCCAACTACGAGCGCGAGCTTAAAAACGGCCTGGCGCATTACATCGTCGCCTGCGAGGACGGGAGTGAAGAGGTCATCGGCTTCGCCGGTATCTGGCTGCTGGTTGACGAAGCCCACATCACCAACATCGCCGTCCGGCAGTCCCACCGCCGCCGGGGCATCGGCGAGGCTTTGCTGGTGGGCATCATCGAGTTGGCTATCGAGCTGGGGGCGCATCTGGTGACGCTGGAGGTGCGCGCTTCCAACACCGACGCCCAGAAGCTCTACGCCAAGTACGGCTTCGTCACGGTGGGGCGGCGGCGCGGCTATTACACCGACAACCGCGAGGACGCGGTGCTGATGACGGTCGAGGATGTAAACACGGCGCCGGTAAGGGAAAGGCTGGAGCAGCTGAAGCGGACGCGCGCCGGCGAACTATGAGGACAGCTTCTCTTCTTCGGGGGGCTTTTTCAGGCTTTTGTTCAGGTCGTACCACTCTTCGAGACCCTGGCGGCTCTTGGCCAGCGGGTCGCGGAGCTTGTCCATCCTGATACCGGCCAGGTAGCTCAATGATTTCTGCTTCTTGGCCGTCTCAATCTCCCGGTTGTAACCGGCGATAACCTGATAGGTGTCGGCCAGCCTGTTGCGCAGGCCCGGGTCGACATAGTCCAGCTTGGCCTTGTTGCGCTCCCAGTGGCCCGTCTTGAACTTCTTGTAGTGCCACTGGATGAGAAAGGCCTCCATCAGCTTCTGGTTCTGGTCTATCTCGGCAATGAGCCCCTTGACCATCGTCAGCCGCCGCTTTTGCTCCTGCTGCTTGCGCATGATGACGTTGAAGATGACGAAGACCACCGCCGGCACCAGGTAGGAGATGATTTTAGCTATTTCGCCCCAGTCGAAGTCCAAAAGCTACCCCCGTAAATCAAACACTGAATATAAATTAAAGCATAAACGCCACCCCCTGTCCATCGGAAATTCCCAGTTGACAAGAGCCGACCAATGCTAATAGACTTCATATATAACCTGTTTTAAAAACAGCCTCTTTCTCCCAAAAAACTACCGAGCGGGGGGTGATCACTATGGCCACTACCGGAACAGACGTCAAGATAAGAGCCATGGAGCGCAGCGATATCGAGTCCCTGATGTCTATTTACGGCAAAGTCAGGGAGGAAAAGCTTCCCGGCACCAAGCGCAGCCGATTAAGCTACCGGGGCGCCATGACCTTCGAAGAGGTAGCCCTGACCAATCCCGGCGGCCCCCTCGACCTGAGCTGCGTCGCCGAGGTCGAGGGCAAGATTGTCGGCTTTATCTGGGCGCGGCTGGCCTTCGCCGGCATACCCGTCGACGAAGTGGGCATAATCCACATGCTGATTGTCGACCCCGCCTACCAGGGGAAAGGCATCGCCACCAAGCTGGTCAACGCCCTCACCGAGCGCTGCCACGCCCGCAAAGTTAACTCGGTGCGCGCCGTCATCGACGAGCGCCACTGGGAGTTGCAGAACTACTTCCAGAAGCTGGGTTTCGTCCGCAGCGAGCTGGTCATCTACACCAAGAAGGCCAAGTAAGGGCTAGTAACCCTTTTTCACCAGCAGGCATATATTCCGCGAAAACAGCTTCACCGGAAAGCGGTAGGCGCTTTCGGGGAAGGACTCCAGCAGCTTAAAGTCCGCCTCTTTGACCAGCTTTTCCAGCTCGCCGTAGCCGAAAAGGTAATACTGGCGGTAGAGGGTTTTACCCTTCTTTTCCCAGGGGACTTTGAGCGCCTTGGGCTTGAACCAGAAGCGGGGCTGGCCCTTGTTCCAGGCAGTGATAAAGGCCTCGCCGCCGGGCTTGAGCACGCGCTTCAGCTCCCTGAAGGCCGCCAGGTGCTCCCCGCCCCCCAGGTGGTGATAGGTGGCCACCGCGACAGCCCAGTCGAAGCTGTCGTCGGCATAGGGCAGCCGGCGGATATCGGCCTGCTTCAGCTCGACGGCAAAGTCGAACTTCCGAGCGTATTTTTCGGCCAATTTAAGCATTTCGGCGGAGAAGTCCACCCCGTGCAGCTCGAAGCCCTCCTTGAAGGGGAAAAAGTCGGGGCCGTGGGCGCAGCCGACGTTGAGCAAACTGCCCTTTTGCCAGCGGCGCGCCAGCGCCGCCAGCTCGTTCGGGAAAATCGACCAGTGGCGGTAGTTATACCAGCTGGGAGCTATTTCGTCGAATACTTCTTGGTTACTCACCAAACCTCCGCTCTGTTAGCGCACGTTATTTCTGCCCACCCAAAAACCCTCCCTATAAGGGGGAACTCCCTTAAAAATCTCCTTTTTGATTCCCCACCCCTAATTCGGGGGTTGAAAGGGGGCGCAGCCCCCTTTTACCTTAAAGGGCGGCGGGCGGGTATAGATAAAACCGGGGTGGGGTGGCCCGCCTTCCCATTTTCCACCATGACCGAAATTTGCTACACTGTTTATGGCACAAGATGAAGAAATTTGCAAGGACGATATCGGGAGTGACGCCGGTGGCGGTGATGACCGAGCCGCTACCCTGCCCGGGCAACTGCGTCTATTGCCCCACCTACGGCGACACCCCCCAGAGCTACACGCCGGAATCGCCGGCGGTATTGCGGGCGATAAGGTGCGGCTACGACGCCCGAAAGCAGGTCGGGCTGCGGCTCAAGGCCTTCCGCGACATGGGGCACCCCACCGACAAGGTGGAGCTTATCGTAATGGGGGGCACCTTCCTCGCCTTCCCCGAGGACTACCAGTATAAATTCATCAAGGAGTGCCTCGACGGCCTCAACGGCACCGACTCCGCCGACCTGGAAGAAGCCAAGGCGCGCAACCAGACGGCGCGGCACCGTTGCACCGGGCTTTGCATCGAGACGCGCCCCGACTGGTGCGGGGAAGGGGAGGTGGAGCGCATGCTTGAGTTCGGCGCCACCCGCGTCGAGCTGGGCGTACAGCTGACGGACGACGAAATCTATAAACTGACGCGGCGGGGGCATAAGGTAGAGGACGTGGTCAAGGCCACCGCCCTGTTACGCCGTTACGGCTTCAAGGTTCACTATCACTGGATGCCGGGGCTGCCCGGCTCCACGCCCGAGCACGACCTGGAGCTGTCGCGGCAGCTCTTTGAAGACGAGCGCTTCAAGCCCGACGGCCTGAAACTATACCCCACCATGGTCGTCGAGGGCACCGAGCTGGATAGGTGGTACCGGGAGGGGCGTTATCACCCCTACTCCGTCGAGACCATGGTCGGGCTTATCGCCGAGATTAAGTCTATCGTGCCCGGCTACGTGCGCATCTCGCGGGTGCTGCGCGACATCCCCGCCAAGTTCATCACCGGCGGCTGCAAGGACTCGCTGCGGGGCGTGGTCCGGGAACGGATGCTGCAAAAAGGGGTCGAGTGCCAGTGTATCCGCTGCCGCGAGTACGGCCACCGGGCGCGTCAGGAACGGGAAATCGGCTCGCCCCGGCTCAAGCGGCTGGACTACGGGGCGGCGGGTGGCAAGGAAATCTTTCTCTCTTTCGAGGACGAAGAGGCCACCCTCTTCGCCATACTGCGGCTGCGCCTCCAGCCCGAAGACGGCGCTAATGCGGCGTTGATAAGGGAGCTGCACGTTTACGGGCCCGAGGTCCCCCTTTCCGGGCAGGACGAAACGGCGGCGCAGCATAAAGGTCTGGGCAAAGCGCTGCTCCGGGAGGCGGAAAGAATCGCCAAAGAGGAGTTCGGGGCCAGAGAGATGACGATATTGAGCGGCGTCGGCGCCCGGGAATACTACCGCAGCGAGTTCGGCTACAAAGCGCGGGGGGACTACATGGTGAGGGGGCTGGACTAGTAGCCCCGGTCTTCTTCCAGCTCTTTTAAGCGCGCGTCGTCGATGCCGAAGTGGTGGGCTATCTCGTGGCGCACCACCTTCCCCGCCTGGTCCACGATATCGGCGTCGCGGCGGCAGACCGCCTCGATAGGCCCCTGGAAGATGGATATCTTGTCGGGCGGCACCAGCCCGTAGTGCCCGCCCCGCTCGGTGAGGGGTACGCCCTGGTAAAGGCCGAGCAGCGCGTACTTGCTCCTCAGCCCCATGCGGCGCAGCAGCTGCGGCGACGGCCAGTCCTCGACGACGACGTCAACGTTCTCCAGACGCTCCTGGAACTCATCGGGCAGGTTGGCCACCGCCCTTTCCACCAATCGTTCGAAGTGGTATCTATCTATTCTAGACATTTTTCCCCCGGTTAAGGCGCCAGACCAGCCAGAGCAGCAGCCCGCAGAGGATAATGGCGCTGGCCAAAAGCAACCCGGCTATTATCGGGCCCAGTGGCGGCGACGCCTTCGGCGAGCCGACGAAGCGGATGAAGTGCAGGATGCAACCCGCCGTGCCCCCGAGGGCTATTACCGTGGTGACCAGCGCCACCGGCAGTCTCCTCAGCTTTTTCAGGCTGGGTTTGATAAGCAGGTAGCAGAACAGGGCGTAGGTGGCCAGCGCCGCCACGATGAGCATAATCACTATCGCCAAGGTGGCCGCCGATTCGGCGATGGTCGTCTCGAAAGAGAGGCGGCAAACAGCCGCCCCCAGCGCCGCCGTCAGCGCCGCGATCACCCATATCCTGAATCCCGGGCCTTTCATGCCATTATTGGTTTCTTAAGTAGTCAATCGCCCACTGGATGGCTTCTTCGCCCCCGAGCTCAAGCTCGTAGTCGGGGTAGATTCCCTCGCCCTCGATGAGGCGCCCGTTGGGGGTAAGCCAGCGGGCGCTGGTGATATAGAGACCGGAACCATCGTCGAGCTGCTGCAGAATGTTGACGCTGCCCTTGCCGAAGGTCGTGCTGCCGGCGATGACGGCGCGCCCGTAGTCTTGCAACGCCCCCGCCAGCAGCTCGCTGCCGCTGGCGCTGTAGCCATCGACCAGCACCACCATGGGCAGGTCGGTGGTCACCGGCGCTTCGTCCACCCGGTAGACTTGGTGGTTGCCATCGTTATCGACCACGTCGGCCAGCACCTCACCGTCTTCCAGGAACAGGCCGGAGATGTTGACCACCGAATCCAGCAAGCCGCCGGGGTTGCCGCGCATGTCGAGAATAATACCCTCGGCCCCCGCCGCCTCCAGCTCCATTACCGCCTCCAGCATCTCCAGCGACGTGTGTTCGGAGAATTCGTAGATAGCGATATAGGCGATTTCGTCCAGCATCTCGAACTCGACGCTGGGGATGTCGATGACCGCCCTGACTATAGAAATCGTCTCCGGCTCGGTCTCACCTTCGTGCTGAATGAGCAGCTCGACCTGCGTCCCCTCGGGGCCCTGGACGAGGAGCACGGCGTCTATCAGGCTCAGGCCTGCGGTGGACTGGCCGTCGATTTCCAGAATCACGTCGCCCGCCTCGATACCGGCGGCCTCCGCCGGCGAGTTGGCGATGGGGGCAATGACCATAATCTGGTCGTCTTTCTTGGCGACATAGGCGCCGATACCCTCGAAGCTACCCTCCAAACCGGACATGCTTAGCTGGTAGTCATCGGCAGTGAGGTAGGAGGTGTAGGGGTCTTCCAGCGCCTCTATCATGCCCCGGATGGCCCCCTGGGCCAGGGCCTCGGTGTCGATAAGGTCGCTCTCTACGTATTTTTCGAGTATCTCGTTCCAGGCCTGTTCGACAAGTTCGAAATCGCTCTGGGTCTGGGCCGGAGGCGGCTCGAACTCGATAACGCAGCCCGCCGTAAAAGACAGGGCGATAACCACGGCCAGGCAAAGGCCTGTTAAAAGCTTTAACTTCTTCGACATCTGACTCACACTCCCTTAAAGCCGTTTATCAGCAATACAAGGCTATCTTATCAGAGAGGGAGAATAAAAGAAAGACAGGAGCGGTAGAGGGTTTAGTTGGTGGCGGCGACGGCGTCGATGAGGCGGATGGTGTCGTCGATTTTGGTCAGGCTGAAGGAAAGACCCCGTTCCCTGAGCTCGGTGTAACCCAGCCCCCGGAAGAGGCGCTGCCCGGCCACGTAGCACATTTCGTCGTAAAGGGCGGGCCAGCCTTTCCCCTCGCGCTCGAGGCAGAAGAGTATGAAATCGCGGATTATCGGGTCAACTGTCGGCATAGGTCGTCTTTGAAAAAGGTCCTCCTTGGATACTCCAATATATGACCAATTTGACCCGACTGACAAACTTATTGAGGGCAAATGGCGTTAACTTTTTAACCCCGACGACGCTTGAAAATAAGCTCTTCCTCCCCTTTTCTCAACGCCAAGAGGAAAACGAAAGAGCTAACACAAAAAGGTCAAGTAAACCTGTAAGCCGAGTTCTGTACTCCGTAAAACGGAGCGGTGACCATCTATCTAGCCCCGATGTTACCACCGGGGTCATGCGACCAACCCGGGGACAGGCCAGGCGTCCTTATGTCCCTCTATTTGGTCTTGCTCCGGATGGGGTTTACCCGGCCGACCGGTCACCCGGCCGCCGGTGAGCTCTTACCTCACCATTTCACCCTTACCCCGAAGGGCGGTATGTTTCTGTGGCACTCTCCGTAGGGTCACCCCTCCTGGCCGTTAGCCAGCATCCTGCCCGGTGGAGCTCGGACTTTCCTCCCTCCTCCCGAAGAAGGAGAGCGGTCACCCGGTTTACTTGACCCAAGGATAGTGTAGTATGGAGGTGGGGATTAGTCAATAAGGGCTGTCGAGAGCCTGGTTGGCCAGCCCGTCGGCTTCTTTGTTCTGGGCGCGGGGAATGTGGGCGATGGTAAAGTTTTCCAGCGCGCCGGCGAGGCGGACCACCTCCTGATAGAGAGGGCGCAGGCCGGCCTTCTTGACTTTGTACTCGCCGTTGAGCTGCTTGACCACCAGCTCCGAGTCCGACTTTATCACCACGCGGCGGGCGCCCAAACCGATGGCCTTTTCCAGAGCGGTAATGACGGCGGTGTACTCCGCCTGGTTGTTGGTGGCGGTGCCGATGGTCTCGGAGATAGTGGCCACGGTCTGGCCCGCGCCGTCCTTGATGAGAGCGCCGATAGCCGCCGGGCCCGGGTTATTACGGGAAGCGCCGTCGGTGTAGATGGTAAAGCTGTACTGACTCACTGGCTTCTTCAGGGCAGGAAGAGGATGCGCCCGCAGCTGCTGCAGGAGACCAGCCGGCCGCTGCGTGCCTGCTGGAGGTCGGTGGTGGGCAGCGATATACGGCAGCCGCGGCAGATGCCCTGCTCCACCCTGGCCACGGCTGTCCCCTTCCCCTTTCTCAAACGCTGGTAGGACTCGTAGGCCGAGGGCTGGATTGCCTCCACCAGCTTCTGGCGCCTGGCTTTAAGCTCGGCGAGGCTGGTCTTGAGCCGCTCCATCTCGGCGTTAAGCTCTTTTTGCTGGCGCTGCCACTCGGCGGTGAGCTTCTCCAGCTCCTTGCTTATCCGGGCCACCTTGGCCTCGGAGGCTTCAACTTTATCGATTATATCCAGCGCCTGCTCTTCGAGCTGGTTGCGGCGGGATTTAAAGGCCTCGACCTCGTGCTGGAGGTTGGAAAGCTCCTTGGGAATCTTGACCCGCCCGCTGAAGAGCTGCTCCTCGGCGGCGGCCAGCTTGGTGGTGATGTCGTCAATCTCCCACTCCGCATCGTGCTGCTGGTGACTCGCCTCCTTCAGGCGCTCTTGCTCCTGCTGCAGCTTTTCCCGGGCGGCCACGACCGTCCGGCTTTCACCGAGCTGGCTGGTGACCTGCTCAAAAGCCCGCTCGCCGGACTCAATCTCAAGGTCGACTTCCTGGAGACGGTAGAGCTGTTTGGCGACACTCATTTGACAGCCTATTCTATAACGCCAAGCGCCCCAATAGCAATACGTGACAAAGGCCGGTGGCGGTATTAGAACATATGTGCTAACATTTTTACGGGATTAGCGCTCCGGGGTTCCGTTTTTTGGGTTATGTAAAGGAGGGGCGATGAGATTGCTGAGATTAGCCGTCGAAATCCAGCGCTGGGACTTGGCCGCCCACACCATCGTGCTGGCCAGCGCCCGGTTGCTAAAGAACGGAGAGAAGCCGCATGGCGGAAAAAGCCAAACCAAGAAAAAGCGCGCCAAAAGCTAAAAAGCCCGGCTTTTACACCAGAGCGCTCGACGAGGCCGAGCGCATCGACTTCGAGCTGGCGGTGGGCGTGGAGGGCTTCGACGACGAGATTGCCCTGCTGCGCGTGAAGATAAAGTCCCTGCTGGCCAATGACCCGGAGAACATCAAGCTGCTCATGGAAGCCACCAACACGCTGGTGCGGCTGGTGAAGGCGAAGTACAAAATCAGTAAGGAGCAGAAGCAGGGCTTGAAAGAGGCCATCGAGAATGTCCTCAAAGACGTCGCCCTCCCCCTCGGGCTCGGCATCGGGCAGATGGTGAACAAATAGAGGGGATACCCCCACCCCGATTTTATCTATTCCCGCCCTCCGCCCTTTTAAGGTACAAAGGGGGCTTTGCCCCCTTTAGAACCCCCGAAATAAGGGGATATGTAAGGGGTTTCACCCTTATAGGGAGGGTTTTGGGTGGGCAGGAAAGACGTTCGCCCAACAGAGTGGAGGGGGGAGATTGCTTCGCTACGCTCGCAATGACAGAACACGATAAGCGACGGTCTCCATGACAGAAAAACAGTGAACACAATCAATAAGCTCCACCCCTACCAGCGGGAGGTGGCGGCGGCCATCCTGGACAGCGTCTTCGAGGGGAAGGGGCTTACCTTCTCCGTGGAGATGGCGCGGCAGGGAGGCAAGAACGAGCTTTCGGCTCAAGTTGAATTGCTGCTGCTCACTTTCTACATGGCGCAGTCCAAAAACCTGGTCAAGTGCTCCCCTACCTTCAAGCCACAGACGGTCATCTCCATGATACGCCTGCGCGACCGCCTCAACGACGCCGGGTTCGGCGGCCTCTGGACGCCCGAGCTGGGCTATATCATCCGGCTGGGTAACGCCCGCGCCATCTTTCTCTCCGCCGACGAGCAGGCCAACGTCGTCGGCAACACAGCCCATATCCTGCTCGAGATTGACGAGGCGCAGGACGTGAGCAAAGAGAAGTACAGCAAGGAGTTCAAGCCGATGGGGGCCACCACCAACGTCACCACCGTTCACTACGGCACCACCTGGGACGATGCCACGTTGCTGGAAGAGGTCAAGCAAACGAATCTGGAGCTGGAGCGGAAGGACGGCCTGAAACGGCACTTCCGCTACGACTGGGAGACCATCGCCGGCTATAACCCCGACTACCGCGCCTACGTCGAGGCGGAAAGGGAGCGGCTGGGCGAAAACCACCCCCTCTTTTTGACCCAGTACCGGCTGCTGCCCGTCAGCGGCGGCGGCGGCTTTTTAAATCTTCAGCAGCTGGCGCAACTCCAGGGCGAGCACCCCCGCAAAAGACGCGCCGAGCGGGGCAAAACCTACATAGCCGGCATCGACCTGGCCGGAGAGGCCGAGGAGGAGCACAGCGACTCAAAGCCGCGCCGCGATTCCACCGTGGTCACCGTCGGCGAACTGGACTTCTCGCTGTGCGACGACATCCAGAAGCAGCCCGGTATTAAAGTGGTCGAGCACTACCGCTGGACGGGCCAAAAGCACGCCGAGCTTTACCCCCGCCTGGTGGATATACTCAAAAACGTTTGGAAATGCCGCAAAATCGTGGTCGACGCCACGGGGCTGGGCCAGCCGGTAAGCTCCTTTTTGAAAAAAGCCCTCGGCTCCAAAGTCTCCCCCTTCACCTTCACCGCCAAAAGCAAGTCCGAGCTGGGCTTTAGGTTATTGGCAGCGATAAACTCGGGTCGGCTCAAAGTTTACGCACGGGACGGCTCAAATGAGTGTAAGGAGTTCTGGAAAGAGATGGCAAGGGCAAAGTGTCGTTTCCGCCCGTCACAGGCCATAAATTTCTATGTCAGCCCCTCTGAGGGGCATGATGATTGCCTGATGAGCCTGGCATTGGTGGTTGAGGCGGGGGAGAGATATGAGGTGAGAACAGCTATAGGGGAGGAGAGATGAGGGGGTGAGGGGGTGAGGGGATATGGAGTTATAAGCTAGGATGTGCTACAATTTAACCCCACAAAATACTAGAAGTGCAGTATTCCTTTGGAGGATCAAATTGAGAGAATCCTTCGGGATGCAAGAAACATTTCAAGCAGCTTCTATACTTGCGGCTATCTCTGTCCCCCTACTCACCGGTATAGCGAGTGTCGAAGTTTTAGCCAGTAACATTGTTCTCGTCAGATCAGTTGCCATAGCAGGATTTCTATTCCTTATGGCTGCTCTCTGGGCGTTTATGGAATTAATCGAGATCACCAAACTACCTGGAATGACAGTGGCTGCTGCATTCCGGGGGTTGTTCAGTAGCAGGGGAGCCCTATTACTCGGACTGATTTGTCTACTGGTTTTCCAAATTATTCAAAGTCGAGTCTTGTTCTGAAGATATCGAGAGTTGGGAATGAACTGGTCACAGTTATTCAAACCATCTTTACCAAAATTGAAGCTTACCACAATTGTCGCAGCTGTAATAGCTTCAATAGCATTGCCCTTCGGGGGCATTTTTTGGTACGTGGGACTGGCGCTACTTGCTGCATCACTATGCACTAGATTTGCTTTAACTATAATAGCTAAATCCAACGCCGCCGATTTAGAAACTGTAGCGCATAAGGTTAAGACTACCAAAAAACAGCATGTATCAGATAAATCCCAGGAAATATTCATATCTGAACAAGCTAAAATTAAAGTTATAGGCTTGGGTGGTAGTGGCTGCAGCGCGATCACCCGCATGGTCAGTAAGCAGATTCCGGGTGTGGAATTTATCGCCATGAACACTGATGCTCGTGCCCTCTCCACTACCAAAGTCCCTATCCGCGTTCAAATCGGAGAAAAGCTCACCAAAGGATTAGGAGTAGGCGGCGACCATAATCTAGGACAGAGAGCAGCCAAGGAAAGTAGCGACAAAATTAAGCAGGTTGTCTCTGGGGTTGAGATAGTATTTATTGTTGCTGGGATGGGGGGCGGCACTGGTACTGGTGCAGCTCCAGTGGTGGCCGAGATAAGCAAGCAAACTGGGGCTTTGACCATTGCTGTAGTCACCAAGCCATTTACCTTTGAAGGCGTTCACCGTACTGAGGTGGCTGAGGATGGCATTGTTCAATTGTTAGGCAAATCAGACACCCTTGTTATTATTCCTAATGATAAGCTACTCGACCTCTTTGACCAGAAGACATGCGTTGATAATGCCTTCGAGCTAGTTGACGATTTGCTGAAGGAATGCATTTGGGCTGTTGCTGAAACTATTACTGGCCCTGGGCTGATTACACTTAGTATTGCTGATGTCAAGGCTCTATTGGAGAATTCGGGACCAGCTTGGATGTCTATAGGCACAGGAGAAGGTAAAAACCGGGCCGTGGACGCAGCTAAGGCAGCTATCAATAGCCCTTTGATGGACGTCTCAATTGATAACTCAAAGAGCGTGCTACTTCATATTTCTGGTGGCGCTAATCTCACCTTATATGAAGTTAATGAGGCAGCTGATGTACTAAAGCAAGTCATAAACCCCGAGGCTAATATCATCTTTGGCGTAGCCCAGAATCCTGATCTTGCTAATAAATTAAAGATCACCCTAATTGCAACCAATTTTGCATCAAAGTTAGGATTGGCAGATATTAAAAGAGAAGAGGAATATACGCAATTGCTTAGGGGCTTAAAAACTGATGAATTCTCTCTTGAAGCATTTTTGCGCAGATGCAGAGCTCAGAATAATTAGCCTAATAGTTATCAATATGCTAAAAAAGAGAGGGCCTTGCGGCCCCCTCTCTCTTTATCTATTATTTAAGCTAAATCAATAGTATCCGCCACCGCCGCCCCTTCTCCCCAGCCACAAACCCAGGAAGAAGAAGGCAATCGCAATCACCGCCATGGTGACGTAGACCACCCACCCCGAAAACTCGAAAGACCAGCCGGTGGTAAAGGTGCCCGGCGTCGACCAGGCGCCCGTGTTAGAGGCGGCGTCAACCGCCTGCACCCTCCAGTAATAAGGCGCTTCCTCGTTGGCCGATTCCAGCTTCTCGTCCTCGGGCAAGGTGTAAGTGGCCGCGGTCAGGCCAGTCTCGTTCACCACCAGCGAGGCCGTGGCGAAGGTGTTATCCGAGCATACCTGAATGTTGTAGGTAACCGGCATGCTGTCGTCGGTAACCGCCGTCCACTCGAACAGGTTGTCCTTGAGCTTCTCCAGCGGCAACGGTAAAGTCAGCTCCGGCGCCGCGGGCGGCGTCGACTCCATGACGAAATCGAAGGGCATGCTGATAGTGCCGTCGGTGACGGTTATAGTGTGCGCCCCGTGCGTGCTGGCGGGAATGGTGAAGGGGATGGTGAAGTTACCGCTGGCGTTGGAGGTGACGGTGGCCAGGGTATCGGTCTGCGTTCCGGTCAGCGAATAGGTCACGGTGATGGTGGCGTTGGGGGTAAAGCCGGTGCCGGTAATGGTCAGCTCACTGCCCACATGCCCGGGCGAAGTGGCGCTGGTCTCCGGGCTGATGGTAGCGCTGGTGGTCGAAGTAAAGGTGGCCGAAGCCGTGACCACGCCGTCGGTGGCTACCACCGGGTAGTTGCCGGCCATGCCCACGGGCACGGAGAAGGTGGCGCTGAAAGAGCCCGCCGTGTTGGTCGTCACCGTGGTCGGATTGGTGGTCACGCTGGCGCTGTTATAGGTGATGGTCACCGTACGGCTGGCATCGAAACCGTTGCCGGTAACGGTTACCGTGGTTCCCGAAGGACCGCTGGCCGGGTTGATGTTGATACTGGCCGAGACGGTAAAGGTGGCGTCGGCCTCGTTGCTACCCTCGTCCTCGGCGTTCACGGTATGGCTGCCCCGCGAGGTCGAGGGCACCACGAAGGTATCGGTAAAAGTGCCCTTGGTGTTGGTGATGGCCGAAGCCACGTTAGTGGAACCGAAGTAGACATCAACGTCCGAGCTGGCGTCGAAGCCTTTACCGGTGACGGTTATCGTATCGCCGACATCGCCGCTGATGGGGGAAAGGGTTATCTTGGGCGAGATTTCAAAAAGGACTTCGGGGCAAAAGCCCGCCGAGTCCCGGGCGTCTACGTCGTGGAAGCCCTCAACGCTGTCGGGCACGGTAAAGGTGAAGTTAGTAAAGGTTCCGCTGCTGGTGGTGGCCTTGGTGCCCACGCTGGAACCATCGTAGTAGACGGTCACGGTGGCGCCGCCGTAGAAACCCTGGCCGTCGACGATAATCGTATCGCCGACATAGCCTTCGTCTTCATCCAGGAAAATCTCCGGCGTTACGGTGAAGGCGGTGTAATCTTCGTCGATGCTGATGTCGGCCCACACGTAATAGCTGTCGCGCTCGACCGCGGGTACGGTCAGGGTAACTCCGCTGGGGATGTTACCGCTGCCGTCGGTCGTCAGCGCCCGCCAGGGCTCGCCCGAGTCGCGGTAACCGTCGCCGTCGGAGTCGAACCAGACCTCGCCGGCGGTACCGGGCAGGAACCCGGAGCCGGAAACGGTTATCACCGTACCCGGAGGGCCGTTATAGGCCGAGAGGGCGATTGTTTGTGCCATTGCCGGCGTGGCCGGTATGGCCATCATCAACAGGCAGAGGACGACCGCCGCCCCCAGGACGCGCCAGATTTTGCTGTGTTTCATTGCTCACCTCCGTCAGGTTTCGCAGGCAGGGTGAATAACACGCCGATACCTTTAAATAAACGTTACAACCATTATAACGAAAAAAACAGGATAAGGTAAGGGGCTAAAGACACAAATTTCCCCTCACTTTTGGGGGGGGAGGGGATTAGTTCTCAGGCCTTGGCTTTACCGCGCCGTTTTTTGCCCCTGGCCTTTTTCGACTTAGCCCGCCAGTTATCGTACCAGACGATAACGCCGGGCATGACGGCAATGGCCATCACTACGCAGAGCAAAACGCTGATGACGGTGGCGATACCGAAATCACGCACCATGACGAAGTTAGAGGCGATGAGGACGCCGAAGCCGCCCAGGGTGGTCGCCGAAGAGACCACTATCGCCCGCCCTATCTTGGAAATGGCGGTAGCCATCGCCTCCTTGGGCTCCAGCCCTTTCTCCTTGCCTTCTTCATAGCGCCCCATGAGCAGCACCATGTACTCGGCGCAAATGCCTATCATGAGCACCCCCAGAATGGCAGTGAGCGGGTTCAAGGGGATGCCGATGAGGAACATATCCATCGAAGACCAGGCGATGATGGCGCCCGTCGGCACGATGACGAACAGCGCCCGGCTCAGGCGGCGGTAGAGCGCGAGGAGGACGACGAATACCGCCCCCAGGCAGAGCATGTTCATGGTAAACCTTTTGCCCATGACGGCATCCATGGTCCGGGAGCCGAGGGCAATGCTGCCCACGACGGAGATATCCACGCCGGCGGGCGGCTCGGCTTCCGCCTCCATAACCCCTATCAGGTTATTGATGTCCTCCATATCCAGGTACACCATGGTGAAAGAGGCACTGCCCATGGTGTGGTCGGTAGAGATGACCTGGTCGCGGTAAAGAGCGGGAGTGGCCGCCACTATGGCGTCAATCTCCGGCTGAGACGGAATCACCCCGCCGGTGGCGTCGCCGACCAGGGTGGCCGGGCTGCTTGCCGAAATAAGCTCGGGGTGGCCGGCCAGAGCCGCGTTTTCGTAGCCCTGCAGCCAGTTGAGCACTTCGGGGCTGATAACGTCGTCGGCCTCGACCATGAAGCGGATGGCACCGCCGGTACCGGTTATATCGCGTATTTCCCTTACCTCTTGCAGCACCTCTATTTCCTGTGGCATGAGGTCTTCATAGTCGGTGTTCTTGGGCAGCCAGTGGTCGGCCACGCCGCCGGCCACGGCGTAGACGACGGCCACGATGAAAATCCAGAGCGTATGGTTGATGGCCAGCCTGCCGATGCGCAGCAAAACGCGTTCGATGCGGCCGGTGGCCTCCTTCGTCTCTTTCCTCAGGCTGGCCACGGGCTTTCGTCTATCGCCCAGATTGATAATGCTGTGCAGCATGAAGATGGCGACCAGGAAGCTCAACACGATGCCGACCGCCAGCGCCATGCCGAACTCGCGTATCATGGGCACCTCGGATATATAGAGGGTGATGAAGCCGATTACCGTCGCCAGCAGGGCGATACCCACCGAGGCGAACATACGGGACATCGATTTCACCATAGCCTCGCCCACCGTGCGGCTGGTGAGCAGCTCCTCGTGGTAACGGTTCTGGAACTGGATGGAATAGTCTATGCCCAGGCCGATGAGTATGGGCAGCACGGCCATGGAGGTCATGGTCAGCGGCACCGAGGCGTAGCCCAGCAGCCCGAACGTCCAGAGGGCGCCGATGCCGACCATGAGAAGGGATAGCAGCCGCCAGCGCACCCGGAAAAGGACGGTCAGCACCAGAATCATCACCACCAGCGCCAGGACGAGCAAAATCAAGATGCTGCCGCCCAGGCTGGTGCTGATGGCGTCGATCAGCTTGCTGTGAGCGATAACATCAACCTCGACATTGTTGAGCATATTGATGTCGAAGAAGTCCTCGATTGCCTCGACCGCCGCCAGGTCTTCGCTGTCGGTCAGATTGCCCTGGGGAGTAACCTGAATCAGGGCATGATTAATATCGGGGATGAAGGGCGCCATCGCCGGACTGATATGCCCTTCGTCGTCATAGACAACGGCGGCGACAAAGAGGGGGTTATCCAGCGAGGGCTCACCGATAAGCTCCATCTGTTCTATCTGTGGCTGGAACTCGGCCAGCACCGCCGCCGCCGCTTGCTGGGCGGCCTCTTCCTGCTCTAGCTCGCTCGAGCCCATCGCCGCCGCCGCTTCCCGGGCCTGGGTGGCCGCCTCCTCCTGAGCGAGGGCAAGCTGTTGCTGGAAGGCCTGGCGTTGCTGCTCCGCCTCGTCGACGGCGGCTTCGAGCACGGTCAGGGGGCCGATAATGGAGCGGTAGCGCTCGTCGGAGGCAAACTGCTGCTCAAAGCGAGCGAGGACAGCCAGGTTGGACTCCGAGAAGATATCGGTCGGGCTGCCTTCGAGCAAAACGCTTATCGGCTCGCCGCCGAACTGAGCTTCGTAGCGTGTGTTGTCCTGGGCTATCTCCGAGTCGGGGTTGATGAAGGCGGCAAAACCGGTCTCGGTCTTGAGCATGGCGGTGCCGGGGGCAAGCGCTCCGCAGAGCACGAGCACGGCCAGCAAAATCCACCAGGGATGGCGCACGACGAAACGGGCTATGGCTTCGGTTATTCTTCTCATCTGTCTATCCGCTCTATAAGGATATTTTCATGCGCGAAGCGCTTCCTGTCAAGTGTCAGCGGGCATATCTTCAAGCATAAAAATAACCCCCCTCTCCAGGGAGGGGGGTTATAAAGCCGTTTATCGGGGACTAGTAGTAATAGTCATCGGAGACCGAAGACCGGCGGCCCAGCCAGAGACCGAGGAAGAAGACAAGCACCGCGCCGATGCCGATCAGGAGATATGTCAGCCAGGTCGGCATGTGGAAGGTGCTGCCCACCGTAAAGCGAATGCCGCTGGCCCAGGCGCTGGTGTTAGAGGCGGCGTCCTTAGCCCGCACCCGCCAGTAATAGGGGGCGTCTTCGCCCAAGGATTCCAGCTCCTCCGCCTCGCTCAAGGTATAGGTGGTAGCGGCTATCTCTATCTTGCTCACCAGGACGGTTTCGGGGGAGAACTGGGAGTCGGTTGCCACCTGTAGCTCGTAGGTCATAGGCATACTGTCGTCGGTAACGCCTTCCCAGCTGAACTCGGTCATCGAGTCGGCCTCGGTGTCCGTTTCGGGCGATATCAGCGTGGGGACGGGGGGAGCCGTTGCCTCAACATAGAAAAGCACTTCCTGGCTGTTGGTGCCGTCGCTGACGCTTATGGTGTGCTCGCCGGAAGAGCTGCAAGGAATGGTTATGCTCTTGCTAAGGTCGCCGTCGCTACCGGTGGTGACGGTGGCCACGACGGTACCGTCGTATTTAATCTCGACCTCGGTGTCGGAGACAAAGCCGCTGCCGGAGATGTTAACGGTATCGCCGACGCTGCCGGGCGCCGACACCGAGGTAACCGGCTCGATGATGAGGCCGGCGCCGACCTCCAGCGTGGCCTGGGCGACGTTAAAGCTATCGTCCTCGACCTCGACCAGGTATTCGCCCGGCTCCATCTCGGGCACGCTGAAATTGGTCACGAAACTACCCTGGTCGTCGGTATCGGAGTCGCCGATGATATAGATAGGGGCGCCGTCAAAGTAAACGAAAATATCAACGTCGGCGCCGAAGCCGTGGCCGGTGATGATTACTTCCTGGTTCGACGAGGCCATGGTGGGACTCAGGATTATGCCGGGCTCGATCGTGAACTCGACCTGGCCGCTGTGGTCACCCTCGTCCTCGACGGTGATAGTATGCTCGCCGGCGATGCCCGGCGGTACGACCACCTGCGAACTAAAGCTGCCGTTGTTCTTAAAGCCTCTATCGCCACCGGTGATATCGAGGCCAATGCCGTCGAATAAAATCGTAATAGCGTCACGGCCGTCGAAACCGACGCCGCTCAACTCGACCTCGGTACCCACCGTGCCAACGGCCGGGGAGATATCGCTGATGCCGAGAACGGTGAACTCCTCGTAGGCCTTTATCTCTTCGTGGCCGCCGTAGGTAACGTAGAAATAGTACGTGCCGCCCTGCACGGGGATGGCATCATCGCCGTCGGTAAGCATCTCGGGTATCTCGATAAGCTTGGAAAAACTGCCCGTGTCGTCGGTATAAACGTACTGGTTTACTATCGTGAAAAAATGGTCGTAGTAGCTAATATCCTCGCCGACTTCGAGCTCGTCAACGGAAAAATAGATATCGACGTTATAGAGGTGGTCGGGGGGAGTGCTCGGGGTAAAACCGGTGCCCGAGACGGTAACCTTATCGCCGATACTGGCTTTCTCTACATCAACTATAACCACCGGTGCCGCCGAAACGGGAATGGCAGGGATGACCGTCATCAGCAGGGCCAGCACCACGGCTATGGATAGTATGCCGAAAAGTCTCTTTCGCTTCACCTTTAACCTCCCTAAACTCTGTGCCTGAATCTGCCTTAAAGCTATTATAAACAATAATAAGACAGAGGCGCAGCTATGTCAATTATCACTTTAGTACGACAAAAGGGCGTTGACGCTAATAGAACAATTGTGCTAGCATGGGTCACCGGTTCGTAAAGGTAAGCTATGGTTTCGGACGAGAGCGATTTGGATTTGTTGCCGGAGTACTGCCGCTATCAGGATGACGGGTGCGAGTTCGCTACTGCCTGCCTCAACTGCCCTTTCCCCGACTGCATCTACGCCCAGCCCGGAGGCCGGCAGCAGTGGCTGAAAAATTTAAGAGACCAGGAAGTCTTGAAGATGCACAGCGGGGGCAAAAGCGTTAAGGAGCTGGCCGAGATGTTCGGAGTAAGCCAGCGCACCGTGCAAAGGATAGTGAAGAAATCCAGGGATGACAACCAAATCAAAGGTTTCGGGGGCGCCAATGAATAAGACTTCGATTACGGCCCAGCTCAACCGCCTAGACAGTCCACGTTTCAAATTATACCGGGAGCTGCTCGACTTCTATCACGGGCGGCAGTGGGAAGGCAGAGAGCGGCGGGGAGAGAAACGGCTCACCTTCAATTATACCAAGGTATTCATTGATAAGATTACCTCCTATTTGATGTCGGGCGTCAGCTTCGTCGTCGAGCCCGCCGAAGACAGCGCCGAGGCCAGGACAAGAGCGCAACGAGCCGAAGCCGCCCTGAACTGCGTCTATGAGGAAAACAACCTGGACCAGCTCGACCTGGATACCGAGATTGACTGCGCCATCATGGGCGACGCCAGCTACAAGGTCACCTGGGACGGCCAGGCCAGGATGGTGCGGGTCACCGCCCCCGACGTCCAGGGTATTTACGCCTGGTGGCTGGGCGACGACACCTCACGGGTCTGGCGCATCGCCTCCCGCTACCAGCTCTCCGCCGAGGAGAGCCAGCTCCTCTACGGGGTGAAGCCCAAGGGCAAGACGGCCACCGTCGTCGAGCTCTGGACGGACGCCGATTTCGAGCTTTACCTGGACGACGCCGTTATCGAGCAAAAGCCCAACCCCTACGGCGTCATCCCCTTCATTCTTTACCCCAACCTCCGCGAGCCCAAGCGATTCTGGGGCGTCTCCGACCTGGCTCAGATGATGGAGTCGCAGCGGGAGCTGAACCGCGCCATGTCGCAGCTTTCGCGCATACTGGAGCTTTCCGGCAACCCCATCGCCGTGCTGGAAAACGTGGAGGAGTCCGAGGATATCGCCGTGAGGCCCGGCGCCGTCTGGAACATCCCCGAGGACGCCAAGGCCTATTTGCTCGACCTGTTGCAGGGGGGCGGAGTGGGGCTGCACATCGATTACATTAATTTGTTATACCGCACCATGCACGACATCTCGGAGTCGCCGCGCGCCGCCTTCGGCGGCACCGAGCGCGACCTCTCCGGCGTGGCGCTGGAGATAGAGCTTAACCCGCTGTTGCAGAAGGTGCGGCGCAAGCGCATCATCCGCACCGCCGCCTACAACCGCCGCAACCGCCTGATTTTGAAGCTGCTGGAGAAATACCGGGGTGAAAGCTTCGGCGACATCCGCCTACGCGTGGTCTGGGAGCCGATACTGCCCCAGGACTTGAGCCGGCTGGTGGCTAACGAGCAGACGCTGGTGCAAAGCGGCATCCACTCCCGCCGGCGCGCCATGGACGAAATCGGCGTCAAGGACGCCGAGGGCGAGTTCAAGAAGTGGCTGGAGGAACGGGAAGCCATTTTAAACATGAACAAGAACAACAAGCAACCGAACGCTTCGTCGGCGACGGAGAGTGAGCGCGAGAGAGCTGCCGCCGACAAAAGCGACCGGGAATCCTGATAAGGAGGTGCAAATTGCCCGACAAAAAACAGAAACCCAATCCCGAAGAGACGGAAAGCGCGCGGCTGACCGAGCTGGAAGCGCGGCTCGCCGAGAAGGACGAGGCGCTGGCGGCTAAGGACCGGCGCATCGCCGAGCTGGAACAGGCACTAACGGCCAGGGACGAGGAAGCGGCCGCCCTGAACCGGTCGGCGGCGGAGCTGGAAGCGAAGCTGGCGGCGCTGGAGGAAAGCCTGGCGCAGGCGGTGGCGAGCTACCGGGCGCTGGTCTTAAAATACAACCCCGGCCTGCCCGAGGAGCAGATTAGCGGCGACAGCATCGAGGCTATAGAAGCCTCCCTGGCCGGCGCCCAGGCCCTGGTCAACCGCGTCCGGCAGGAGCTGGAGGCGGAAATAGCCGCCGCCCGCATACCGGCGGGGGCGCCGCCGCGGGCGCCCGCCGACCTTTCCGTCCTCTCCCCCCGGGACAAGATTCAATACGCCATAGGCGAAAGGAGATAGAAAATGGCTTTAACACTGGAAGAGGCTTCCAAGCTATCCAGCGATATGCTGTTGCAGGGGGTGGTGGAGACCATCGTCAAGGACTCCCCCGTACTCAAGCAGCTGCCCTTTATCGAAATCGTGGGCAACGTGCTCACCTATAACCAGGAAAAGACGCTGCCCACCATCGACTTCTATGAAGTCGGCGACGAGTGGAGCGAATCGACGCCGACCTTCGAGCAGAAGACGGCGGCGCTGAAAATCATGGGCGGCGACGCCGACGTGGACAACTTCCTCAAGGCGACCCGCAGCAACATCCAGGACCTAGAAACGGCCGTGGTCGAGCTCAAGGCCAAGGCGCTCAAGGACAAGTTCGAGGAAATCTTCATCTACGGCGAGGCCAGCGGCTCCAAGGAGTTCGACGGGCTGCGCCAGCTCATCGACACCACCGCCGCCGGCGACCAGGTAATCGCCATGGGCGCCGCCGGCGACACGCTGACGCTGGGCAAGCTGGACGAGCTCATCGACGCCGTCAAGGGGGGCAAGCCCGACCTGCTTTTGATGAGCCGGCGCTCGCGGCGCAAGCTCAACGCCCTGGTAAGGGCGGCGGGGGGCATGGTGGAAAGCGACCGCGACCAGTGGGGCAACTTCGTCCAGCTCTGGGACGGCATCCCCATCGGCGTTAACGACTGGATACTGGACACCCACGTCCTGAGCGGCGGGGTGGAAACGGACACCACCGGCGGCGAGTGCTCCACCATCTACGCCTTCCAGATGGGGGAGGGGGCGCTCTGCGGGCTGACCAGCCCCGGCCACCTCACCGTGGAGCCCATCGGCTCCCTGGAAATCAAGGACGCCTCGCGCACCCGCATCAAGTGGTACTGCTCGCTGGCGTTGTTCAGCTCCATCAAGGCCGCCGCCCTAATCGGCGTCAAGGACTAAAGATACCAGACGGGGGAGCCGACAGCTCCCCCGGGGAGGGAAAAATGGAAAAGCAAGAGAGGGGCGGCTGGCTTTGCCGCTACCGGTTGAGCAAGTACCGCCAGGACATCGCCGCCTACCGGGGGCGGGAGGCCGAGTTTTATGAGAGCTTTAAGCCCTACCAGGTCATCGAGGGCGAGGGCAACTGCCTGTTGAACACCGGCATCAACGAGATGTGGGATTTAATCACGGGACAGGTCTCCGGCTCGGGGCACATCTTCGATAACGCCGCCGCCACCATCGGCGTCGGCGACAGCGACACGGCCGCCGACCCGTCCCAGACCGATCTCCAGGCCGCCGGCAACAAGACCTACAACGGCATGGAAAGCGGCTACCCCACCTCCACCAGCCAGAAGGCGACCTTCAAGGCCAGCTTCGGCGATTCGGAGGCCAACTACGCCTGGAACGAGTGGGTGGTCAAGCAGGCCACCAGCGCCATCTGCCTCAACCGCAAGGTAGAGAGCCTGGGCACCAAGTCCAGCGGCACCTGGACGCTGGAGGTTTCGATAACATTAAGCTAGACGGGAGCAACCAATGGCCAACGATTTCAGCGGCGATGCCAATTGCGTCGCCCTTTTCAAGTTCGACGGCAACGCCGAAGACGGTAAGGGCAATAACGACCTGACGCCGGTCAACTCGCCCGCTTACAATAGCGGCGACAAGAAAGAGGGCACGCACTGTCTCGTCCTGGAGGAAGCCAGCGACCAGTACGGCGCCATCGCCGATGCCGACCTCGACGCCGGTTTCCCGGGCAAGAACGGGACCGGCGAGCAGTCGTTTTCCATCTGCGGCTGGGTCAAACCGGAGTCTTTTTCCGCCTACAGCGCCCTCGTTTGCAAAGGGGCGGCCGGCGCCTGGTCTTTCTGTATCCGCATCAGCACGTCGGGGACGGTGCGTTTCATAGTCGGCTATAACGGCGGGGCTTCCTATTCCTATATAAACTTCGATACCAACCTGTCTACCGGGAAGTGGTACCACATCGCCGCCGTCTACGACGCTGCCGACAACGGTATGAAAATAAGGATATGGGACGACGACGCCGGGGCGCTTCTGGACGGCAACAAGGAGGGAACCGCCGCCGGCGACATGTCCCCCGACACCGCCGCGCTGGAAATCGGGCGCTATTACTCCGATACCCGGTACCATTTCGACGGCAAGATAGACGAGGTCGTCATCTTCGACAAAGCGCTCGGCGACGCCGACATCGACGCCATCCGGGCGGGGGAATACGGGGCGGGCGTCACCGAAAAGGAGTCGGCGGAAAGCGGCGCCGGGGCCGAAACCGTTACATCGCTGGTCACACAGCAGGACAAAGAGTCAACCGACAGCGGCGGCGGCGTTGACGCCCTGGAATCGCTGGCGACGCCGCAGGCCAAGAGCGCCAACGACAGCGGAGAAGGAATCGAGGCTATACCCGTAGCCAGCGCCGCCCTGGAGAGCGGCGAAAGCGCCGCCGGTATCGAAGCCGTTATTGCCCGGCTGCTGGGCGGCGCTGAAAGCGGCGGCGCGTTAGAGGCAGCCCAGGTCGGCGAAGAGGGGCAGCTCAACGACAGCGCCAGCGAGGAAGGCGAGGGCACCGACCGCCTCGTCGCCAAGATAGAAAGGCCCGTCAAGGGGGGAGGTATGAAGCTATGGACCTGAACACGATGAAAACCATGGTCAGGCGCGACCTCAAGGACGAGGACGCGGAGAACTACCGCTGGAGCGACGACGAGCTGGAAAGGCACATCGCCCACGCCCTGAAGGACTTTTCCGAGGCGCTGCCGATGCCCGCCAAGGCCACCCTACCCACCACCGAAGGCTCGCGCGTAATCGACATCTCCCCCCTCAGCGAGCGGGTGATGGTGGAAGCAGTGGAATACCCGCTGGAGCAGTTCCCGCCCGGCTACCAGAAGTTCGCCCTCTGGGGGCACGCCCTCACCCTGCTCGGCGAGGCAATCCCCGACGGCAGTAACTGCAACGTCTACTACGGCGTGTTGCACACCCTCGACGCCGAGGGCTCGACCATCGACAGCCGGCACGAAGAGCTGGTGGCCACGGGCGCCGAGGGCTACGCCGCCGTGGAGTGGGCCGGCTACGCCGTGAACCGGGTGAACGTCGGCGGCGCCGATACGTATAAAGAGTTCCTGGACTGGGGCCAGCGCAAGCTGAAGCAGTTCCGCCGGGAGCTGAAACGGCTGGGGCGTCGCAACCGGGTGCGCATCCGCCAGCTCTACCGGGCTTGAAGGAGGTACCATGAAGGCAAAAGAGGGCCTGCCCAAGGAGGCTTTCGCCATCGTCGGCGACCCCGAAGACCCCCGGAGCTGGCAACTACCCCACCACAAACGGACTATTTATCGGGCGCTCAAAAAGACGCTGGATATCGAGAGAACGGTGGACTGGGCGCGGATGGCGGCGGCGGTGGCCGCTATTTCCCCCAGAAGGGGGCGGGGACGGCTGGCCGCCAGCCCCGAAGCAATCTTAAAGGCCGCCCATCACCTGGCCGGACACTACCGCAAGGCAAACAAAGCGCTGCCCGACGGGCTGGCGGCACTGGGGTGAGAAAATGAAAGACTGGATAGAGTTAATCAAGGCCGTCATCAGGCCCTTCATCATCGTCTGGGGGTTTTCCGTCTACGGCGTCTGCATCCTCTCCGGGACGGAAGCGCCCACGCTGCTGGTGGGGCTGGTAACGGCGGTAACCGTGGAGTATTTCGGGGAAAGGGCCGTAAAGAGGCTTAAAGAGAAGTGATGGGCAGAATCTACCGGTGGCTCTGGAGTCATATCGGCGGGCGCCCCTGGACCTACATCATCCGGGACAGCTGCCGTAACCACCCCCTCTGGTGGCTGCTCGGCTTCGGAGGGCTGGGCATACTGCTCGGCCACCTCTTCTGGTGATTCGGAGGAGACGATGAGACAGCTTAGCCAGACATTGCTCGCCGCCCAGCAGGAGGCGACGCGTATGCCTTACGTCGAGGTGAAGGCCTCTAACCAACATAGCGGCGCGGTCAATTTGCACTGGGAAAGGCTTTATCAGGGCAACGAGGACGACTATTACCACGCCGCCGCTATGCCCGGCGACGGCTCGCTGGTGAGGGTGAGAGTGACGCCGCCTGCCGACGCCCGCAAGCTCTACCGCCAGCGGGTGGCCGCCCCCGGCCCCCAATCCGACTTCAGCCAGTGGACCTATTGCGGCCAGTACAGTCTGGTCGCCGTCGCCTGTTGTGCGCTGGGCGCCGAGGTCTCCATCTTCTGGATAAACACCTCCCGCCAGCTTTACCAACTCCAGAGCCAGAACTGCGGCGCCAGTTGGGGCAACCCCCAGCTACTGACCTACAGCCCGACCACGGCCGTTTACGGGCTGGCCGCCGCCTACAAGCCCAACGGCGACATCGGGCTTTTCTTCGCCGACCAGAACAGCCTCTACGTGATGCAGCGCGTCAACGGCGAATGGGGCAACAAGGTCGCCTGGGACAAAAGCACGGGCGACCTCTCCGGCGTGGCCGCCGTCTATGACAGCGACTGGAGCCTCTTTCTCACCGGCCAAGACTCCGGCGGTGACTACAAGCTCTGGTCGCTGGTCTACGGCGACGGCGGGGAGGTGGCGGTGGAGCAATGGTCGGACCTAAAAATATTCGCCTCCGCCCCCGCCGACGGCGACTACGAGTACCGCACCGCCTTCATGGCAAAACCCGATATTTTCCGCGGCTTCTTCATCGAGAAGTTCAACGGCAACCAGTCCTATTCCCGCCTTTTCTGGTCGCACTCGGTACCGGAAAGCTCCTTCACCGACAACCTGTGGCGCGAGCCGGTGCCCTTTAATCTGGAAAGCACCTACGGTCTGGCCGTCGCCCACCACGGCGACTACGCCTGGCTCAGCGCGCCTTACGGGGTCTGGAGGGCGAAGCTGGCGGCGGAAAACCTCGATTTGAGCGCCGACGTTCTCACCGTGAAAGAGGAGCTGGCGCCGACTGGTGGCAGGCTCAGCGTGGAGCTGGCCAACGACGACGCCAAGTACAGCGCGCCCGGCGAGGGCGACATAGCGCTCCTGGATATCGGCTGCCGCCTCGACTTCAGTCCCGGCTATGTCACCAGCCAGGGCAACGAGGCCAGCCCGGGGGCGACCTTTATCCTGGAATCATACGAGCACATCAGCGCCGGCGGCAAGGCCGGGCTGGTGCTGACCACCCTCGACGGCTGGGGACTTATCGAGGGCTGGCGGGCGCGGCACCAGTTCCGCTGGAACAAAGACAGCGACGAGATGAGCGTTAAAGACCTGCTGGCTTTCGTGCTGGGCCGGGCGGGGCTAAAGCTGGCGGTGAAGTCGGCGTCTTCGGCGCTGACTAATGATTACCCCGATTTCACCATCAACCCCGGCGCCAGCGGCGGCGCTATCGTCAGACGGTTGCTCTCGTTTGTATCCGACGGTTTGTTTATCGAGGGGGACACCGCTTACGTAGTGAATCCTTTAGCCGACGATGAAGCGGAGTACAGCTACGGCACAGCGCACGCCGTCTTCGAAGGCAGCTATATTAAGCAAGCGTGCTCTCCCAACCGCTTGCAGGTGGAGGGCTACGACCCCGCTGAGGAAAAGAACATCGTCGTCGACAGCTTCACCTGGGGGGAGATAGAGCGCCTCTACGACCGCGCCGAACGCGTCGAGGACAGCAACATCGCCAGCGCCGCCGGCGCTGAAGCCCGCGGGGAGGCCATTTTAAGAGAGGCGGAGATGGCGGCGGCCGGCGGTGCCATTCTGGTGCCGGTCAACTGCGGCCAGCAAATCTACGACGTCATTGATATCAGCGACAGCCGCGCCGGCCTTAGCGCCGCCAAGCGCCGGGTGACGGGCCTGACCCTGGTCTATAACTCCCGCCGCGGTCAATATCGCCAAAAGCTGGAGCTGGGGGGAGTTTAAAAACGGGGGTTTTAGGGGGCGAAGCCCCCTATACCTTAAAGGGCGGCGGGCGGGAATAGATAAAATCGGGGGGCGGGGTAAAGTAAGGAGAATGACATGAGGCTGAAGAAAGCGATACTCAAGGGTTTCGATTCCGGCAACTACACCGCCACCATCCAGATCAGCGGCAGCTATAAAGTCTACCTCCAGGGCGTGGCCGTGGCGCGCAACATCCCCGCCGCCGAGATGGCGCTGGGGCGCAAGCTGGCCGTCATCTTCTTCGACGAAAACAACGCCCGCGACGCCGTGGTGGCCGCCGTCTATAGCTAATCCTCCTTGACGGCCGGGTTCGCAGACGATACAATAGCCTGGCTGTTCCCATGACCAAGAAATACGACGTTATCATTGTCGGCGGCGGGCCCGCCGGTATCTTCGCCGCTTTAGAGCTGGTTCCCGACAACCTCTCCGTACTCCTCATCGAGGAGGGGCGGGACATCGAAAAGCGCCAATGCCCGGCGCGGGACACCGGCCAGCCCTGCTCCACCTGCTCCCCCTGCAACCTGGTCTGCGGGCTGGGCGGGGCGGGCGCCTTCAGCGACGGTAAGCTGACGCTGACCCCGGCGGTGGGCGGGCGTCTCCCCGGCTACCTTGGCGAAGACCAGACCGAATCCCTGATTAGGTACGCGGACGAGCTCTATCTCCGCTTCGGCGCGCCTAAAAAGCTCTACGGCACGGGTAAGAAGGTGGACACGCTGCGCCAGCAGGCCGACCTGGCCGGGCTGAAGCTGGTACCGGTGCCCATCCGCCACCTGGGCACCGAGCACTGCCGCCTGGTGCTGAAATCGATGTGGGACTATTTGAGTCCCCGCCTCGACTCCAAACTGCGCACGGCGGTGGCTTCCATCGACGTTGCCAAGGGTAAGGTCAAGGGGGTCAGGACCGAAGAAGGCGAGAGCTTTGCCTGCGACTACCTGATACTGGCCCCGGGCCGCGAGGGCGCCGACTGGCTGGCCCAGGAAGCGGAACGGCTTGAATTAACTTTGCACAGCAACCCGGTGGACGTGGGAGTAAGGGTGGAAGTGCCGGCGGCGGTGATGGCGCCGCTGACCGACGTGCTCTACGAGTCGAAACTGGAGTTTCTATCGCGCCGCTTCGACGACCGGGTGAGAACGTTCTGTATGTGCCCCGGCGGCGAGGTCATCATGGAGTCCACCGGCGGCCGCGACCCCGTCATCACCGTTAACGGGCACAGCTACGCCGAGCGCAAGACGGAGAATACCAACTTCGCCCTGCTGGTGAGCACCGCCTTCACCAAGCCCTTCAACCAGCCCATCGCCTACGGGCGTTATCTGGCGCGGCTGGCCAATATCTTGAGCGGCGGGGTGCTGCTGCAACGTCTTGGGGACCTTATGGAAGGGCGGCGTTCCACGCCGGAGCGCATCGAGCGCGGCCTGACCCGGCCCACGCTGAAGAACGCCACCCCCGGCGACCTGAGCTTCGCATTGCCCTATCGCTACCTCACCGACCTGGTGGAAATGCTCAAGGCGATGGACAAAGTGGCTCCGGGCGTGGCCTCGCACCACACCCTGCTCTACGGCATCGAGGTCAAGTTCTATTCCTCACGGCCCCAGCTCACCCCCGCGCTGGAGACCGAGGTCGAGGGCATGTTCGCCGTCGGCGACGGCGCCGGCGTCAGCCGGGGCTTAATCCAGGCGTCGGCCTCGGGCGTGGTCGCCGCCAGGGAGATACTGAAACGCACCAAGCGCTAAAGCGCGGTTGCACCCTACACCACCCCACTTTGTCAACGTACGTTGTTTCTGACCCAACCCAGCCCGCCCTAATGAGTAAACTCCTTAACCTGGGGTTACGCTTCCCACTTCCCCAATAAAGAGATATGTAAGGGTTTAACCCTTATAGGGTGGGTATTGGGTGGGAAAATCACACGTGCGCCGACAGAGGGGGGCTGGGCGGGTCATAGCAACGTCGGATAACAATGGGGGGCGGGGCGACCGCCGTCATTTTATCAATCATCGCCTGACCAGTTGACAGCCTGCCTAAAGCTGACTAAAATGTGGGGGTAACCGAGTGGCGTGGTTCTCGCCAAGGAGGCGTATGCGTGGCTAACGTGATAGCTACGGATAACGAGAACTTCGAGAGCTTGCTGCGTCGCTTCAACAAAAAAGTGCAGCAAGAAGGTATCCTGGCAGAGGTGCGGCGGCGCGAACACTACGAAAAACCCAGCGTCAAGCGCAAGCGCAAGGGAGCCGCCAAGAGGCGCAAAAGCGCGCGGGCGTCTAGAAAATAGGATTTTATGACCGCCCAACCATCCCCACTACAACAGAAGCTGACGGACGACCTCAAGCAGGCCATGAAGGCCGGCGACACGGAGAAGCGTTCCGTCCTCCGCCTGGTAATGTCCGCCATCAAGAACGCCGAAATCGCCAAGCAGAAAGCGCTGGAGGACGGTGATGTCCTAGGCATCATCGCCAAGGAAATCCGGCAGCGCAAGGAAAGCATCGAAGCCTTTAAGGAAGGCAAGCGCGAAGACCTGGCCGCCAAGGAAGAGGCGGAGATGGCCATCCTGGAGACCTACATGCCCGCCCAGATGAGCCGCGACGAGGTTGTCGCCGAAGCCCGCAAGGTTATCGCCGAGGTGGGCGCGGAGAGCATCCGGGACAAGGGCAAGGTAATGCCCAAGCTCATCGCCAACCTCAAGGGCAAAGCCGACGGGCGGGAAATCAACGAGGTCGTCACCGAGCTACTTAGCTAAAACCGTCTCCCCCTCGGCTTGGGTGGCAGGTAACCCCGTAGAGATGTCTTTCCGGCGACATCGCCCAGCGTGGGCGAAGGTTCCCCGTTATCGATAGCGCCTTCCAGCTTTTCGTTGATGGCGTCTATCATCCACTCCCGCATCGTCTTGCCCTGCAACGCCGCCGCCGCCTTGACGCGGTTCCTCAACTCGGTGTCTATATCCAGAAAATACCTGGGACGTTTTGCCTGACCGGTCATTTTCGCCTCCTGTATAGCCTGCATAGCCATTATAGCCAACAGCCGCCGGAAGCGTCAACATAATGTATACAAGTTTTTAGAAAAGGTGGGTGAGTAAAATGCGGAGGCCGATGGCAATCAGCAGCAGCCCGCCGATAGCCGCCGCCCACCTCCCCACCAGCTTGCCGACTCCTCTCCCCAATCGAAAACCGATAATGGTGGCGGCGAAAGCGACCAGGCCGATGGTCAGGCTGGCGACGGGGACGTTCACCTCGAGGAAGGGAAAGGTCAGCCCCACGGCCAGGGCGTCGATGCTGGTGGCGAAGGAGAGGATGATTAAGCGCCAGCCGCGGGTGATATCGGTGCCTTCGGCGGTGCCGTCCTTATGGCAAAAGGCCTCCCAGAGCATGTGGCCGCCGACGATAGCCAGCAGCCCGAAAGCCACCCAGTGGTCGTAGTCGGCGACGATGTCGACGACGGTTTGCCCGATGAGCCAGCCTATCACCGGCATCAAAGCCTGGAAAAGCCCGAAGGAAAAGGCGGCGCGCAGCACCTGGAGGCGGGAATGGCGCTTCATAGCGATGCTGCCGCCGAGGGAGACGGCGAAACAGTCCGCGGCCAGGCCGATAGCTACCAGCAGAATCGAAAAGAACCCCATAGCAAACTGTTAAGTATAACACATCAGCCGCAGGCTGGGTAGAGCTTCAGGCGGTGGCGCGGGCCAGCTCCGTTTCCAGATAGCCCGCTTTGGTGCCCAGCTCAACCATCGACCAGGGCAGCTTTTGCCCCACCTCCCAGCGCGTATGGGCGTAGAAGTCGATGTCGATGCCTTGCTTTTCGGCAGTTTTACGCCAGGCGGCCAGAGACAGTCTACCGGTTTCGGCCAGCACCCCGGCCAGCTTTTCGTCGCCGCGCGCCAGCACCCCTTGCAGCTGGCTCCAGGCAGGGCTTTCCGCCTTGACCTTGATGCCTTTGGGCATGAGGGCGTTCTTCACTATCGAGAGGCGACGGTTGAGCGCGGAAGGTTGCGCCATGGGCAGCCACTGGAAGGGAGTGCCCGCCTTGGGCACGAAGGTAGAAAGATTGAGGGTGAGACGGCAGCCGGCGTGCTTTCTGTCTATGGTCTCTTTGCAGGCCAGAGCTAATGCCACAATCGCCTCAATGTCCTCATCGCTCTCCGAGGGCAGCCCGATGATAAAGTAGAGCTTGATTTGCCTTATCCCCTCCCCGGCCACTTTCTCCACCGCTTTGATGATGTCGTCTTCGTTAATGCCCTTCTTCACCAGCTGGCGCAGCCGCTGGGAGCCGGCCTCGGGGGCCAGTGTCAGCGTCTTGGCGCCGCCCCGGGCCAGCTCTTTGAGCACGACCTCGGAGAGGGGCGCGATGCGCAGCGAGCTTATGGAAAGCCGGGCGCCCATTGCGGTTAGTTTCGGCAGCAGCTCTTCGATTTGAGGATGTGAGGAGGCAGCCGCCCCCACCAGCCCCAAACGCTTTCGGCATTTCAGGCCTTCTTCAGCTTGCACTAGTAAACTTTCCAGGGAACGGTAGCGCATGGGGGCGAAGCACTGGCTCACCAGGCAGAAGCGGCAGCCCCAGTTACAGCCCCGCTCCGCCTCGATGAGGTAGAGGTCGCCCAGCTCGGTGTCGCCGGTGAGCACCGCCGAAGCCACCGGGAAATCATCCAAATCCTTGGCCCACTGTCTTACTACCGGCTCTCCCGAGTAGTACCGGGGAACATAGACGCCGGGGATAATCGCCAGCGATTCGAGCGTCTCGTCGCGGTTGCCCTCGCCGATGAGGGGCAGCATTCGGGGCAGCAGCGGCTCGGCCTCACCGATAGCCAGCGCGTCGAAGAAAAGGGATAAAGGGGCGGGGTTGGCCATGACGCAGGGCCCGCCGGCGATGAACAGCGGGTGGCTTTCGTCGCGGTCTTTAGCAGACAAAGGTATGCCGGCGGCTTTTAGTATAGCGACCACGTTGAAGTAGTCGAGCTCGTAGGATATGGAAAAAACGACGGCGGCGAAATCGCCCAGAGGCCGTTGCGATTCGATGGACAGCGGCAACGCTGTATTGCCCTTCTTATCCGTCTCCAGAAAGACGCGCTCGCCGGCGACGTTATCGTAGCTGTTGAGCAGGCCGTAAACGGCGTGGACGCCCAGGTTGGACATGCCCAAATAGTAGCTGTTGGGATAGACCAGGGCGATGGGGAGCTTGCCCCCCCAGTCCCGAACAACGGCGCCCTGTTCTCTGGAGAGGCGCCGCCTGACTCTTTCGATATCTTCCCAGCCCATCGGCTACCCCACCATCAGCTCGACGAAGCGGTTTTCACGCAGGTCGAAGAGGCCGGTCTCACAGATGCGCAGGAAGGGGATGGCCGGGGTGGTCAACACGGCCACGGTGAGGCGGATGTCGCTGGATACCGCCCCCAGATCGTTAGCCGCCCGCTGGATGCGGTCGAGCTTATCGGCGATGACCTCCATCGGCTCGGTGGAGATAGCGCCCCCCACCGGCAGGGCGAGCTCGGCGATTATCTTGCCGCCGGCGCAGACCACGCTGCCCCCGCCCAGCTCGCGGATGCGGTTCACCGCCCGCGCCATATCGTTTTCGTCGGCGCCGAGCACCACCAGGTCGCTGCAGTCCCAGGCGAAGGAGGTGGCGATGGCGCCTTTCTTAAGCCCGATGCCCTTTATCAGGCCGGTGAAACGCTGGCCCGTCCCGTAGGAGCGCTCGATGGCGGTCACCTTGATTATGTCTTCAGCCAGGTCGATTTTAAGCTCGCCGTCGCTAACCGGCATATCGAAGATTTCTTCCCTGACCAGCAGGTCGGTTATCTGTTTCATCAGCCTGACCCTGGCTTTATTGCCTGGCGCGGGTATGGCGAAGTCGGCGGCGGTGAAGTCGCGCGGCAGGGCCAGACTGTAGGTGAGCGACTTGGGGTAGCGGTGCTTGCGGGGCTCGATGAGCAGCCGGCCGTCCTGCGAAACCACTTTGCCGTTGCTGATAACGTATTCGGCTTTTATGTTATGCAAATCGGGGATAACGATGACGTCGGCATATTTGCCCGGACCGATGCCGCCGATTATGTCATCCATGGCGAAGTGCTCGGCGACGTTTAGGGTGGCCATTTTGATTGCCATAACGGGGTCGAAGCCGAGGTCGATGGCCTTTTGCACCACGCACTCCATGTAGCCGTTGGCGACCAGCTGGCCGGGGCCGACGCCGTCGGTGGACATAGCCAGCCGCGCCAGGTCGATGCCCATGTCCTTTATCGGCGCCACCGCCTCCAGCTCCCTTCTCACCTCGCCCTCGCGTATCAGGACGAAAAGCCCCAGACGCAGCCTCTCCAGCAACTCCTCGACGGTGGTCGGCTCGTGGCAGGAGCTGACCCCGGAGGCGACGTAGGCCTGCAGCTTGTGGTTGCTGGCGCCGGCGCTGTGCCCGTCCGCCATGCCGCCGAGCTTTATCGTCTCGGCGATGAGGTCGAGCAGACGCGGGTTGCCCCCCACCACGTCCCCCCAGTAGGTTTCGCCCAAACCCACAATTTCGGGGTGGCGCAAAAGGCGGCGCAGCTCTTTGACGCCGACGGCGTGCGCCTCGGTGACCGGGCTGATGGTGACCATGGGGGCGGCGGTGATAAAGACTTTGATGGGCTGGCGGCGCGCCGAGTTGAGGAACTGGACGATACCTTCGTAGCCCAAAACGGAGGCGATGGAGCAGCTCTCGGTGATGATGGTGGTGGTGCCCCCCTGCAGGGCGAAGCGCAGCACCTCGCTGATGGAGTAGGCGGTGTCGATATGGGTATGGCCGTCGATGAAGCCGGGAATTAGTGTCCTGCCCGCGGCGTCGATAACTTGAGTATCGGTGCCGATGGCTTTTCCGGCGTCATCGCCCACGTAGGCGATGCGCTCGCCCTTGACGAGCACCGAGGCCTTTTCGACCTCACCGGTGTAAACGTTGACCACGTCGCCGTTGACGATAGCCAGGTCGGCCTCGGCTTCGCCCAGCGACACCTTGATTAGCTCGCGCCTGTCGAAATCCATGCTGTCCCATTATACAGGCTTCACCAAAAAATGGCGATTTCCGTCAGCTATTGCTAGAATATATAATCAGGAGGCGAGACTATGGACGGAACGGAACTGCTGGAGCGAATCGGGCAAAAGGGCAGCGATAAGGAAGCCCTGGCAGACAAGGTTATCGACGAGCCGAAGCTGCTCAAGGCCGTTATCGAGGGGCTCGACGCCCGCCCGGCGGCCGTCAAGTACGGCTGCAGTAAAATACTGCGCCTCATCAGCCAGCAAAAGCCGACACTGCTCTATCCCAGCTTCGATTTGTTCGTCCGTCGCCTCGACCTCGACAACACCTTCCTCAAGTGCGACGCCGTCCTCACCATCGCCAACCTGACGGCGGTGGACACGGAACATAAATTCGAGGCCGTCTTCGAGCGCTACTTCGCCCCCATCGAGGGGCCCACCCTCATTGTCGCCGCCAACATTATCGGCAGCGCCGCCGTCATCGCCCAAGCCAGGCCCGAGCTTAGCGACCGCATCGCCACCGAGCTTCTCAAAGTGGAAAACGCCCGCTACCAGACCGACGAGTGCCGCCGCATCGCGCTGGGGCAGGCGGTGGAGTCTTTAGGAAAGTTTTTCGAAAGCATCGGGGACAAGGAAAGAGTAAAGCGTTTCGCCCGCAAGCAGCTGGAGAACACCCGCGCCGGCTCCCGCCAGAAGGCGCTGGCCTTTTTCAGAGAGCACGGGGATTAGTTAGCGTTACCATCGGGAGGAGTAGTAGTAGAGGTAGGTTGACCTTCAGTCATTGGTTTGTGCTTAAGTGATTCAAGCACGCCCTTCATGATTTCCTCTGCGGAAATACGTGACTGTACACGACCCTCAAAGTCAATACCGCCGTTTGAGTAAGACGCAGTGAAGTATTCACCCTTCGCCTGCTTTTTTCTTTGATACCTTTGATATAGCCAAATTGACAGCCAATTAACGCCTATACCAGTAGGAATCCCTATCCCCCATGACAGCAGGTCGAACTGCACTTTTACGCCTCCTAATCTACTGGAGGATGGAAGCCCATCTTCGGCTTCGGAGGCTCTTCTGCTGCAATCAGTCTACCAAATTTCTCTTCGTACTTATTCACATTCTGTAAAAGCGCAGAAATCATTCTCTTCAAATGACCAGGACTAGTGATTACACGCGCAGTAACAGAACCAACGGGAGGCACCACTACCATGAAATCTAGAACAAACTCTTCTTTGGTATGAGTAACGACCATAAAGTTTGAATATACCCCACCCTTAAGGTCATTTGGAAATACAACCTGAACCTCCTGCTTAGTGCTTTGCTCAGCCATCGTCCTCCTCCTTCTAATTAATTCCCAACCCTAGCACTTCGTATAGCCGCAGGACGGGCAGATGTAGCACCCTTCCTGATAGACGAGCAGGTTGCCGCAGTCGGGACACTGCCCGGCCAGGTTCTTCACCGCGTCGAAGCCGTTACCGCCGTTCTCGCTCTTGGGCAGCGGCTCCGGTGTGGCGCTCTCGACGCCCCTGGCGCCTTCGTTACCGATGTGCCTCTCCAAAACGCCGGCGATGGCGTCGGCGCAGGAAAGGATAGACTTGCCATCGTCCCAGGCGATGTTGGGGCAGCGGATGCCCTTGAGCTGCTTCACCACCGAGGAGACATCCACGCCGGAGCGCAGCGCCAGCGTTATCAGGCGGCAGGTGGCTTCGAGCTGGGCGGAGGCGCAGCCGCCCGACTTACCCAGCGTGGCGAAGACCTCGAAGATGCCCTTGTCGTCGTAGGCCACCGTGATGTAAAGCGAGCCGCAGCCCGTGCTGACCTTGGTGATGGCCCCCGTGGTCTCGGTGGGTCGCTGGCGGGGGGAAAGGCTAAAGGGCTTCTCCTCTTTCTTCTCCTTACCCGTGGTCAGTACCTGGGAATCGCGGCTGCGGTCGCGGTAGATGGTTATCCCCTTCAGGCCCGCATCGTAAGCCATCTTGTAAACATCGGCGATGTCCTCGCGGGTGGCTTCGTTGGGGAAGTTGACCGTCTTGGAAACGGCGTTATCGGTGGACTTCTGGAAGGCGGCCTGCATCTTGACGTGCCACTCCGGGGTTATCTGGTGGGCGGTGACGAAGACGCGCTTGATTTCGTTGGGCACGTCCTTCATTTCGGCCAGGTGAGCGCCCTCGGCCAGTCTCTTCATCAACTCCTCGGAGTAGAAACCGCCCTGCCGGGCGACCTTCTCGAAATAGGGGTTAACCTCGACCATCTGGGCGCCGTCGAGTATGTTGCGGGTGTAACTCAAAGCGAACAACGGCTCGATGCCGCTGGAACAGCCGGCGATGATGCTTAAAGTACCCGTGGGCGCAATGGTAGTGCAGGAGGCGTTGCGCATCTCGGACCCGCCGGGCACGTCGTAGATGCTGCTGGGGAAGGCGGGGAAGGAGCCCCGTTCCTCGGCCAGCGCCGAAGAGGCTTTATCCGCCTCGTCGTGGACGAAGCGCATCACCTCGGTGCCTACCTTCAGCGCTTCCTCCGAGTTATAGGGCAACCCCAGCATGAGCAGCATGTCGGCGAAGCCCATCACCCCCAGCCCTATCTTGCGCGATTTCTTGGTCATATCCTCTATCTGGGGGAGGGGGAACTTGTTGACCTCGATGACGTTATCCAGAAAGCGGACGGCGGACTTGACCGCCCGCGCCAGCTTGGGATAGTCGATTTCGTAGCCGCCGTCGCTGGCCTTGAGCATCCGCGACAGGTTAATCGAGCCCAGGTTGCAGGACTCGTAGGGGAGCAGCGGCTGCTCGCCGCAGGGGTTGGTGGACTCGATTCTACCCAGCTGGGGGGTGGGGTTTTCCTTGTTGATGCGGTCGATGAAGACGATGCCGGGGTCACCGGTGCGCCAGGCCATGTCCACGATTTTATCGAAGACCTCGCGGGCGTTGAGTTTGCCCGCCACGGCGCCGGTGCGCGGGTTAATCAGGTCGTATTCGTCGCCGTTCTTGACCGCCTCCATGAACTCGGTGGTCACCGCCACCGAGATGTTGAAGTTGGTCAGCTTGGTCTGGTTTTCCTTGGCGTAGATAAAGCGCATGATGTCGGGGTGGTCGACGCTCAAGATGCCCATGTTGGCCCCCCGCCTCGTCCCCCCCTGCTTGGTGACGTCGGTGGTGGTGTCGAAGACCTCCATGAAGGAGACGGGGCCGCTGGCCACGCCCGAGGTAGACTTGACGAAGTCGCCCTCCGGTCTCAGGTTGCTGAAGGAAAATCCGGTGCCGCCGCCACTTTTGTGGATTAGGGCAGTGTATTTGACGGCGTCGAAGATTGACTCCATGGAGTCGGTGACGGGGATGACGAAGCAGGCCGAGAGCTGACCCAGCTCGCGTCCGGCGTTCATCAGGGTGGGGGAGTTGGGCAGAAACTCCAGGTTAGCCATGAGCCGGTAGAACTCGTCCTCCCTGGCTCTGACATCGGCCTTGGGGTCGAAGGCAATCTCGGCGGCGGCGATAGCTGACGCCACGCGGCGCAGCATATCTTCCGGCGTCTCCACAATTTTACCCTGTTTATCTTTCTTTAAATAGCGTTTTTCCAGGACGCGAAGAGCGTTCTCGGTGAGCTTGATGCCCGATGCGGGCGAGGTCTGAGTCGGCATGACAGTGGTGGTTTCCATCTTGGGTTTAACCTCCTCTCGTTTCTGGGGCTCTTCGGCCTGTTTCTTTATCTCTTTAGCTTTAGCCTTGGGCTTGGGGGGCTCGACTTCGGGCTCGGGGGGTTTGACAGCCTCGGGCTGGGATTTTTCAACTTCAGCTTCTTCGGCTTCCAGTATCTCTTTAACCATGGTCTGGATTTCGGCGTCGCTGAGCAGGCGGGCGACGCGGCGGGGCTTGAGCACCAGGTCCTCCATACCGGGCAGGGGCTGGGCCACCATCTCCCGGGACATCAGGGAGGGGGTCTGCTCCAGGCGCTCGATAATCTGGGAGGTAAGCTCCTCGACACGCTCGCGGTCGGCCAGGCCCATGGATTCGGCAATCTTAAAGATAGCCCGGGCAATCTGGTTACGGTCGATTAGCGGCTTGCTGGCGGATTTGTTTTTAGCCGGGCTCATGGCTGCCTCCTCTTTCTGTTTTTAGCCACCCCGGCCAGCTCATCGTCGGGAAGGAGGGAAAGCTGGCTGGAGGCAACGGCGGGCTCGATCCGGGCGTCGAGCAGGGTATCCACCTCCTCTTTGAGGGCGGTGATATCGGCGAACTCGCGGTAGACGCTGGCGAAGCGGATGTAGGCGATGTGGTCCAATCCCTTGAGACGGGCCATGACCATGTCGCCGACGACGACGCTGGGCACCTCCGCCTTACCCAGGCTGAAAAGCTCGGCCTCGATGTCGTCGGCCAGCTTTTCCACGCTGCCCGCGGGCAAAGGGCGCTTTTCGCAGGCCTTGCGCATGCCGGAGAGCAGCTTTTCGCGGTCGAATTCCTCACGCCTCTCGTCCTTCTTGATGACGAAAAGGCTGACGGGCTGTAAACGTTCGTAGGTGGTAAAGCGCTGGCCACAGCCCAAACACTGGCGGCGGCGGCGTATCCCGTCGTTGACCTCACGGGAGTCAATGACCCGGTCTTCGGCATGACCGCAATAGGGACAATTCACGGCTCTCCCACCCCTTTATATTGTGTAGCACGGCTAAAATACCACAACATATTGTGCATGTCAAGGGTTTTTAGCCAGTTTTACCCCCATTTTTTTGAGACAAAAAAAGGCCGCAGAGTCACAAGCACTCCGCAGCCTTTTCAGCCGGTATTTTCCTCTAACGCCACCGGACTACCCCTGTGTTTGAGGTGTGTCCGTCGGAGTTTTTATCAGCTTGGTCGAAGGCGTAATCGGTTGGCGCCGGTGATTGAACAGCGGGCGGCGCAGGAAGGCGGGAACGTCCAGCTCCTCTTCCTTACCTCTCAAGCCCCTGAGCAACTCGTTGAACTCCTCCTCCCGACTGACGCCGGCCATGCCCAACTTGGAAGCGAAGCCGGTGGCAATCAGGGTTATCCTTACCTCCTCGCCCATGCTCGGGTCCTGGGCCACGCCGAAGATGATGTTGGCCTCGGGGTCAACCGCGGCTTTGATGACGTCGGCGGCTTCGTTAACCTCGAACAGGGTAAGACCGGTGCCTCCGGAGACGTTGAAGAGCACGCCCTTGGCGCCGTCAACGGAAACATCCAGCAGCGGGCTGGCCAGGGCCTCGTTAGCCGCGTCAACGGCTCGGCTCTTGCCGGAGCCGACGCCCATGGACATCCAGGCCGGGCCGGCGTCCTTCATCACCGTCTTAACGTCGGCGAAGTCGAGGTTGATGAGTCCGGGTACGGTGATAACCTCGGCAATCGCCTGGACACCGTGGCGCAGCACGTCGTCGGCCAGCTTGAAGGCGTTGTCCACCACCGTTTGCTGGTCGCAGAGGTCGAGCAACTTGTCGTTGGGAATGATAATCAGGGTATCGACCTTGCCCAGCAGGCGGACGATACCGTCCTCGGCCACCTCGGTGCGGTGGGTGCCCTCGAAGGCGAAGGGCTTGGTGACCACGGCGATGGTGAGCGCGCCGGTCTGCTTGGCTGCCTCGGCCACCACCGAAGCGGCGCCGGTGCCGGTGCCGCCGCCCATGCCGCAGGTAACGAAGACCATGTCGGCGCCGTCGAGAATCTGGACGATGTCGTCGCGGCTCTCTTCGGCTGCCTTCTGGCCCAGGTTATGGTCGCCGCCTACGCCCAGGCCCCTGGTGAGCTTTTCACCGAGCTGGACCCGGATGGGAGCCTCGGTAATAGACAGGGCCTGGGCATCGGTGTTCATACCGATGAACTCCACCCCCTGAATCTGCTCCCTGACCATGCGGGTGATGGCGTTGCAGCCACCGCCACCCAAGCCACAGACCTTAATCTTAGCCGGGTTAGGACTGAAAGTTGTTTTTGCCATTTCTCCCCCCTCCTTTCTTTAGTAGATCAGCCGATATACGGCTAACGGAAGACTTTAAAAAGTTTGGAAACGAACCGCTTCAAACCACCGCCGATACCGCCGCGGCCCCAGGTCTGCATCTCCCGGTGCTTGGCTCCCCAGAGCAGCAGGCCGACGCTGGTGGCGTAGGCCGGGTCGTGCAAGGCGTCCCCGATACCGTAGATGCTGCTGGGGATACCCACCCTTACCGGCAGTTGCAAAGTGTTGCGTCCCAACGCCTCGATGCCGGCCAGGTTAGAGCTGCCACCGGTGAGCACGATGCCGTCGGGAACCAGCGTCTCGTAGTCCGAGCTGGGCATCTCGAGGACGATGAGCCTCATTACCTCTTCGACGCGCGCGCGGATAATGTCGCAGAGGTCCTGGTGGGAAACGCCGTGCCCGTTGGTGGTCAGCGTTTCGCTGCCCGAGCCGCCCTTGGTCTCGTAGACCGGGGTGACGCTGCCGTACTTCTTTTTCATCTCTTCGGCCACGTCGAAGGGCAAGCCCAGCCCGATGGCGATGTCGCGGGTTATCTGGTAACCGGCGACGGGCAGGATGGCGGTGTGCCAGATGCTCCCCTCGCGGAAGATGGCGATGTCGGTAGTGCCGCCGCCGATATCGGCCAAGACGACGCCCACCTGCTTCTCATCCGCGGAGAGTACCGCCTCGCTGCTGGCCAGGGGTTCCAGGATAAGGTCATCGATTTCGAGCCCGATGCCGCGGATGCACTTCACCAGGTTTTGCACCGAGGTCACGGCGGCGGTGATGATGTGGGCTTCGACATCCAGCCGGAAGCCGTGCATCCCCACCGGGTTCTTCACCCCCGACTGGCCGTCAACGGCATAACCGCGCGGGATGACGTGGAGCAAGCGCCGGTCCACCGGGACCTTGACGCTGCGGGCGGTGGTCAAAACCCGTTTCAGGTCCTCGGAACGCACCAGGCGGTCGTTACGGGTAATGGCGACCACGGCCCGGTTGTTCAGCGAGGTCACGTGGCGGCCGGTGACGCCGACATAGGCCGATTCGACCTTGTAACCGCTGGCCTGCTCCGCCTTCCTCACCGATTCCCGGACGGATTCCCGGGCTTCGTTGATGTTGACCACCAGCCCCTTATGCAACCCCACCGACGGCGTAACGCCCACACCGACTACACGGATATTACCCGCGTCGTTCACATCGGCGATGGTGGTGCACACCTTGGTGGTGCCAACATCGATTGAAGTTAAAACACCTCGTTTTGTCATCTGCCCCCTCCTTCTTCTGAGATTAGGGTCTCGATTCAATATTATTAGTTCTCACATCTTCAAACCTCCCCGGGCGATTCGGCTCGCCCTTCGGCAGTTTAGAAGATTGAACTTCTAAAGTTAGGCTATTCTTTTTACTATCGGGTCGGCGTTGAAGCGTTTTCGTGGCGAAAGCGCACGTTCCACTTGGTGCAAAGGGCGCCGAGATGTGCCTGAACCTCGTTGCTGGCGGCTTCGTGGAGCTCGGCCAGGAAACCGTGCAGCAGCTCGCCACCGGTCATGTTGGGACTGGGCTCTTTGGGACCGGGCAGGTTCACGTAGACTATCTCGGTCATCATCTTCTGATACTCAATAGCTGGTTTACCCACTGTTATTCTCCTTTGGCATTGAGATTCGTTCCGCCGCCCTTAACTTAGCGCTGCGGCTGCTGGGGTTATACTGGATTTCCGCCAGAGACGGAGTAATAACCTTTTTATTAATCAGCTTCAGGCAAGGCTCTTCGCCGACGGCCTGCCGCTGCATAAACTGCTTGACGATACGGTCTTCCAGCGAGTGGTAGCTGATGACCGCCAGCCGCCCACCGAAGCCGAGCACGTCCACCGCCTGCTCCAGCACCGTCTTCAGGTTTTCCAGCTCGCGGTTGACGGCGATACGCAACGCCTGGAAGGTGCGGGTGGCGGGATGAATCCGTCCCCGCCGCCCCCCTACCGCCCGTTCCACCGTCTGGGCGAGCTCGAGGCTGGAGTTTATGGGGCGCTGGCGCACTATCTGGCGGGCTATTCGCCGGCTAAAACGCTCCTCGCCGTATTCATAGATGATATCGCTCAACTCGCTCTCGGAGGCGGTGTTGACGATGTTGTCGGCGGTCACCTCCTGGCGGGGGCTGAAGCGCATGTCCAGCTGGGAGTCATGGCGGAAGCTGAAGCCGCGGCCGTTCCTCTCCAGTTGCACCGAGGAAAGCCCCAGGTCGAGCAGGATGCCGTGCACCGGCAGGAAGCCGTGCTTTAGACAAATCGACTTTAAATTGACAAAGTTCCGGTTAACCAGCAGCACCGAGCTGCCGTAGGCGTCGAGCCGGGCCCGCGCCATCTTTATCGCCCCGGGGTCGGCGTCAATACCCAAAAGCTGTCCGCCGGGGGCGCTTTCTTCCAGGATAGCCGCGGCGTGACCGCCGGGCCCGACGGTGCAGTCGATATAGCGACCGCCAGGACGGATGTCCAGCGCCTCGAGAGTCTCTTCCAGCAATACCGGGATATGCTCAATAGCAGCTGACATAGCCAGACTCATTGCCGGTTCTCCAAGCCTTCAAAGAGCAGCCAGGCCTGTTCCTGATGTATTTCTTTTTCCTCTTCCCAGCGTACCTTATTCCAGAGCTCGATGTAGTTATCGGCCCCGATAACGACTACCTCGCTGACAATCTCGGCATGGGCCTTGAGCGACGCCGGCAGGGTTATCCGGCCCTGCCCGTCGATACTCAAATGAAAGGCGGTGGCAAAAAGGGCCCGCTTGAGCATCCTCAGCTTGCTGGGGGAAAGCCCGCCGGCGGGAAGGTTCTCAGACAGCTTTCTCCACTCTTTGAGCGGATAAGCGGTGATGCACCCCTCCACCCCGGGAGCCAGCACTACACCACCCTTAAGCCAACTCCTGAACTTTGGCGGTAAGGGGAGCCTACCCTTTTCGTCAATCTTGTATTCGTATTCGCCGAGGAACATGCCGACCCTTGTTCCACCCCTAACTTCCCACTTTTTCCCACTTTCTACCATTCTATAGCACACCCACCCCCTTTTGTCAATACCTACCACCCTGAATTTGCTAAAATCGTTCCTTTTCGCCGAGCTTTGCTCTAAGCCTCATCTGTGATAAAATATAGTCTGCTCTAAAAAGAGGCGGTTATAATGTTTAATCTGGGTATACTGACCATCAGCGACAAGGCGTCACAGGGCAAGCGCGCCGACGCCAGCGGCCCGCTCATCCGGAAGCGCTTCGCGCCAACGGATAGCCAGCTGGTCAAATACGAGGTTATCCCCGACGAGGCGGAGCTTATCGCCCGGACGCTGAAAGAATGGGCCGACGGGGGCGAGATGGATATCATCATGACCACCGGCGGCACGGGCATGGCCCCGCGCGACGTTACCCCCGAAGCCACCCTGTCCGTGCTGGACAAGGAGGTGCCGGGGCTGGCCGAGATGATGCGGGTCAAGTCCTACGTCGCCACCCCCAACGCCATGCTCAGCCGGGCGGTGGCCGGGATGAGGAAAGAATGCCTGATTATCAACCTGCCGGGCAGCCCCAAGGCGGTGGCCGAATGCCTGGACGTGGTGATGCCGGTGTTGCCCCACGCCGTGGACGTTATCAAGGACAGGGTGCCCGAGCACACCCAGCCCATCAAGGGGGAAGGGGCCTGAAATGCGTATCGACGTGGCCACCCTCTTCCCCGAGATGTTCGCGGGCGTCTTCGAGCTGGGCATCATGAAACGCGCCATCGACCGGGGGCTGGTCAGCCTCGGGTTGCACAACATACGGGACTATACCCACGATAAACACCACACCGCCGACGACTACCCCTACGGCGGGGGCGCCGGCATGGTGCTCAAGCCGGAGCCTATCTTCGAGGCGGTGGAGGCTATCGCCAAGAAAAAGAAGACGCCGATAGTATTACTCTCACCGCAGGGGCGGCTCTTCACCCATCAAGTCGCCCGGGAGCTGGCGAAACAACCGCAGCTGGTTTTAATCTGCGGCCACTACGAAGGCATCGACGAAAGGGTGCGGGAGCACCTGGCCAGCGACGAAATCAGCATCGGCGATTACGTTTTAAGCGGCGGCGAGCTGGCGGCGATGGTGGTCATCGACAGCGTCTTTAGACTGGTGCCCGGGGTGTTAGGCTCCGAAGCATCGCCGCTGGACGATTCCCACGCCGGCGGGCTTCTGGAATACCCGCAATACACCCGCCCGCCCCAGTACCGGGGCTGGGAAGTGCCCGAGATTTTACTGTCGGGGAACCACGCTCAGATAGACGGCTGGCGCCGCGAGCAGGCGATACGGCGCACGTTAGCGCAGCGCCCCGAACTGTTAAATAAAGCCGAGTTAAGCTCCGATGAAGAGCGACTGGTAGAAAGATTGAGGCAAGCTTAATATGGATATGACGACACTAATTAAAAAGAAAGCCAATCCCAATATCCCCGCCCTCGCCCCCGGCGATTCCGTCAAGGTGAGCGCCAAAATCGTGGAAAAGGGCCGGGAGCGCATCCAGGTCTTTAACGGCGTGGTCATCAAGGTAAGGCGCGGCGCCGACGGCGGCAACTTCACCATCCGGCGCGTCGCCCGCGGCGTGGGTGTGGAGCACACCTTCCCCTTCGCCTCGCCTCTGGTGGAAAAGGTGGAGATAGTGCGGCGCGGCAAGGTGCGGCGCGCCCGCCTCTTCTACATGCGCGGCCTGAGCAGCAAGGCGTCGCGGACCAAGGAAAAGCGGGTAAAAGAACCGGAAGTGGTGGTGGAAGCCGAACCCGAAGCCATGGTCGAAGCCCCGCCGGAAGCCGAAGTTGAAGTCAAGCCGGAGGCGGAGGTAGCAGCCGAGCCTAAGGCCGAAGCAGAAGTCGAAGAAGAGCCTAAGGCAGAGGTAGAAGCGGAGCCCAAGGCCGAAGCAGAAGCCGAGCCCAAGGCCGAAGCGGAAGCGGAACCTGAAGCGGAAAAGGAATAGCCGGGCGGCCTCGGAGTGAGGGATGAGCTATGCCGAAGTCAGCGTTAACTCGCCCATAGCCCAGCGCCGGACATTTAGCTACGCCATACCCCCCGAGCTGGAGATTAATGTCGGGCAGGCGGTATGGGTCCCTTTCGGTAACAAACGGCTCCAGGGCATCGTCCTGGAGCTTAGCCCCCACCCCGCCGTCGAGGAAACCCGGGAGATTATCGGGGGCATCGAGCCCCGCCCCCTCCTATCCCCTCCACAGATAGAGCTGGCGCGCTGGATCAGCCGCTATTACCTGTCGCCCCTCTTCGACGCCGTAGCTTTAATGCTGCCGCCCGGATTCGAGCGGCGCACCGTTACCCTTTTCCAGCCCACCGAAAAGGCATTCGACATCTCAACGCTAAGCGACGAAGCCAAACAGGCGCTGGCCTTAATCCGGGAAAAGGGGAGTTTGAGCCTGGGGCAGATGGAAAAAGCCCTGGGCAAAAAAAAGGCGCAAAGCATCGGCACCCAGCTGGTGAACAAGGGTCTGGCCGTCCGCAGCTACGAACTGGAAAAGATACGGGTCAAGCCCAAAACGGTGTCCTACCTGAGTCTGGCGGCCGACAAGAGCCGGGCGGAAAGCGCCGCCGCCGGATTGAGCAAAGCCCCCAAGCAGGCTTCATTATTAGCCTATCTATTACGGCAAAGCGGGGCGGTGCCCTGGGCGGAGGCCAGGCGGGAAACCAAGGCCAGCAAAGCGACCGCCGACGCCCTGGTATCCAGGGGGCTGATAAAGTTCGAGGACGTGGAGGTACGGCGGGAGCCCATTTCCTACGATAATATAACCCCCTCCCCACCCCTCACCCTGACCCCGGCGCAAAAAAAGGCCTTCGAGGCCATAAAGCCGGGGCTGGGCGAAGGCAAATCCGAAGTATTCCTGCTGCACGGCGTCACCGGCAGCGGCAAGACCGAGATTTACCTCCAGGCGCTGGCGGAAACGGTAAAGCGGGGCAAGAAGGGCATCGTGCTGGTGCCCGAAATCGCCCTCACCCCCCAGACCATCGAGCGCTTCGCCGCCCGCTTCCCCCACCGCGTGGCCGTGCTCCACTCCAAGCTCTCCCTGGGCGAGCAGTTCGACGAGTGGCAACGGGTACGTAACGGCGACTTCGACGTTGTCGTCGGCTCGCGCAGCGCCATCTTCGCCCCCCAGCCCGATTTGGGCCTGATTGTCATCGACGAGGAGCCGGAGTGGACCTACAAGCAGCAGGACAAGTCGCCGCGCTACCACGCCCGCGACGTGGCTCTGAAGCTGGCGAGCTTAAGCGGCGCTACCGTTATCCTGGGCAGCGCCACCCCCGACGTAGAAAGCTACTACCGCGCCCAAAAAGGCGACTATACCTTATTGGAACTGCCGGAGCGGGTCACCCCCCGCGACGGCTCGGCGCTGCCCGGGGTGGAAGTCGTCGACATGAGGGAGGAGCTGAAGGCGGGCAACCAGAGCCTTTTCAGCCGCGCCCTCTTCGAGGCCATCGGCCGGACGGTGGCCAATAAGGAACAGGTCATTCTCTTTTTGAACCGGCGCGGCGCCGCCAGCTTTATCCAGTGCCGCCAGTGCGGCCTGGTGATGCGGTGCCGCCGCTGCGACGTGCCCTTATCCTATCACGCCGCCGAGGACCGGCTGGTCTGCCACCAGTGTAACTACAATATTAAGGTTCCCGAAAGCTGCCCGGTCTGTAAGGGGCATCGGCTGAAATTTCTGGGCATCGGCACGCAAAGGCTGGAACAGGAAACGAGCTATTCCTTCCCCCAGGCCCGGCTTCTGCGCTGGGACAGCGACGTCACCAAGGGCCGCTACGCCCACGACCGGATTCTGGCCGGCTTCCGCGCTCACGACGCCGACATTCTCATCGGCACCCAGATGGTGGCCAAGGGACTGGACTTGCCGCTGGTGACGCTGGTGGGGGTAATCAGCGCCGACACCGCCCTCAACCTGCCCGATTTCCGCAGCGGCGAGCGCACCTTTCAGTTATTATCCCAGGTGGCGGGCCGGGCCGGGCGGGGGGAAAAGGGGGGTAGGGTGATTATCCAGAGCTACAACCCCGAGCACTACGCCATCCGAGCCGCCGCTGGCCACGACTACGCTTCCTTTTATAAGCAGGAGCTTGACTATCGCCGCCAGCTGCACAACCCGCCTTTCAACCACCTGGCCGGGCTGACCTACAGCCACCCCAACGACGGCGCCGCCCGGCGCGAGGCGGAAAGGATGCGGCGCTTCCTGGAGCAGGAGATAGCCGCCAAAGGCATCAGCGGCGTCGAGATTATCGGGCCCGCCCCCGCTTTTATCCAACGCTTGCGGGGGCGTTTCCGCTGGCAGCTCATCCTGCGCGGTAACGGGCTTTCCGGGTTCCTCTATTCGCTGCCCTTCCCCGCGGGCTGGGCGGTGGACATTGACCCGGTGGGACTGGTTTAGCTAAACTATAATTAAGCGAGGACAAAATGGCGGTTTTACCCATATGCACTCTTCCCAACCCGGTACTGAGGCAAAAGGCAAAGCGGGTCAACAGCATCGACAAGGCGACCCTTAAACTCATTGAGGATATGCGGGAAACGTTGCACGCCGCTCCGGGACGGGCGGGACTGGCCGCGCCCCAGGTGGGCGTCTCGCTGCGGGTAATCATCATCGACGTCCCCGGCGCCGAAGACCTGGTCCTAATCAACCCGGAGATAGTCAAAGGCAGCGGGGAGCGTATTGTAACCGAGGGCTGTTTGAGCGTACCCGGCTACTACGGCGAGCTGACGCGCTCGGAGCAGGTGACGGCCAAGGGCAAAGACGCCGACGGCAAGGAAATCAGAGTCAAGGGCACCGAGCTGCTGGCGCAGGCGTTGGAACACGAGGTCGACCATCTCAACGGTATCCTCTACATCGACCACCTGGAAAGCCAGCAAAAGCTGCACAGGGTCGAGGACGAAACGAATCAACTCTAGTTGAGGCTTTTCAACCTTCTTCTAATTTGCCGAAACCACGATAAAAGCTAAAGGCGACGGCCGCTGATGACAATCCGGGAGGGCTTTTTGCCAGCTGGCACTTCGGGGACGCAGTAGAAGAGGTCGTCGAAGGAAAGGTCGGGGAAGGCTTTGATGGCGCCGGTAATAAACTTGCCGTTGATTTTACGCTTACCCTCCTGGACGCGGTAGACCTGGCTCACCGATATCCCCATTGCCCGCGCCAGCTCGGACAGGTTCCGGTATCTCCCGGGGCATAGGTCAAAAACCCTCGTCTTCAGCAGCATGGCCTTTAGCCTCCTATGCCAGTTGGCGGAATTATAGCCACAGAAGTGCCTAGTGTCAAGGGGGTATCGGGCGGATTCCGGGTTCCTGGCAACCCGGGGAAAGTTGACTTTTGCCATTTGGCGAATTATAATTCACGCAATATGGACCAGAATCGAAGCACTAATCTGGGCGAAATCATCAGGCAGGGAAGAGTTACCCAACGGCTGACACTGAGCCAGCTCAGCGCCATGTCCGGCGTATCCTCGTCGCACCTGGGCCGTATTGAGAGAGGCGAACGCTACCCTTCCGGCTCCATCCTGCGCAAGATCGCCGAACCCCTCGGTTTCGAGGAAAACGAGCTCTTCACCCTGGCTGGCTACCTGAGCCCCAACCCTTCGGGAGTAGCCGAGAGTCACACCCGCTACGGCGGCAACGAACTCGACCCTTACGTAGCCAGAATTTTAGCCCAGGAGCCGATTGACGTGCAGCGCGCCGTCATCGGTATTCTCACTATCTTAAAAAGTCTTGCCCAGAGCACGGCCAAGGAAACCACCTAGCGCCGCCATACGGGCAAAATCATCGCTATACGGGACCATCGGCCTTCGCTGATGTCTGCCCCGAATGGCGGCGGTGAGGCTTTGGCTTTTTTCCCCTTGTAACTTCCGCCGGCTGGTAGTATAGTTTAGCTTTAGAGTAATTGGGGGAAACGAGCGTGAAGCTGGATATCGAGCCCGGAGCTTTGGACGTACTGGGCGGGGTCAGCGATTTTTTGGCCGCCCGCAAGGTGGACGCCTACCTGGTGGGCGGCTATATCCGCGACTCAATCCTGGGCAGAGCCACCGCCGATATCGATATCGCCCTCGCCGCCGACGCCCTGAAGCTGGCGCCGGAGATAGCCGGCGCGCTGGGGGGCAAGTTCGTTCCGCTGGACAAGGCCAACCGTATCGCCCGGGTGGTGGTCACCGACAAAAAGGCGCCCCGGGGGAAATACTGGCAGCTCGACTTCACCAGCTTCGACGACATCGCCCAGGACTTGAGCCGCCGCGACTTCACCATCAACGCCATCGCCATCGCCCTTAAAGATGTCGGCGGCGACTTTACCCCGCTCGACCCTTTCCATGGACTTAAAGACCTCGAAGACAGGGTGATACGGGCCGTCGGCCCGGGCGCCTTCGAGAACGACCCCGTCCGCCTGCTGCGGGCGGCGCGGCTGGCGGCGGAGCTCGGCTTCGCCATCGACGAAAAGACGGAAGCCCTGATTAAAAGCCAGAGCCGGCTTATCGCCGGCGTCGCCGGAGAAAGACTGCGCGAGGAGCTGCTCAAGCTGATGGCCGTCCCCCACCCCGAAAACTATATCTTCCGGCTCGACGAACTGGGCCTAATCGGCGCCGTTTTCCCCGAGATGGAGGCGACGCGGGGGGTGGCCCAGCCCCGCGAGCACTCCTGGAATGTTTTAGACCATTCGTTGCAAACGGTAATCGCCACCGATTTTATTCTCCGCCGGGGCAGCTGGCCCTACGCCGGCAAAAAAGAGCTGGCGGCCGTGCCCTGGACGGAAGAACTGGCCGAACACTTCGATAGCGAGGTCAGCGGCGGCAGCAACCGCCGAATATTGCTTAAACTGGCCGCCCTGCTCCACGACATCCGCAAGCCCCAGACCAAAGCCGTCGGCGAGGACGGGCGCACCCACTTTCTGGGTCACGACAAGCTGGGGGCAACGGCGGCGGCCGAGGCGCTGGAAAGGCTGCGCTTCAGCGGCAAAGAGGCAAAGCTGGTGGGGACTGTGATAAACTATCACATGCGCCCTACCCAGATGAGCCAGCAGGGCATGCCCACGCCGCGGGCCATTTACCGCTATTTCCGCGATTGCGGCGAGGCGGGCATCGACATCCTCTTCCTGAGCCTGGCCGACCACCTGGCCACCCGCGGCCCCACCCTGGATAGCAAGGGCTGGCGGGAGCACGCCGATATGGTAGAATACGTCCTGGAAAAACACTTCGAGCAGCAGCGCAAGGTGGAGCCGGTAAAACTGGTGGACGGCAACGACCTGATGAAAAGCTTCGGGCTGGAACCGGGGCCCCGCTTGGGCGAGATTCTGGAGGCGGTGCGCGAGGCGCAGGCATCGGGTGAAATCAGCGACCGGGAAGCAGCGCTGGACTTTGTCCGCCGAAAACTGGCAACTGAGACCAGTCTCTGCTAATATATAAGGCTAAACAACCCTAACGAGGTAGCGTGAAGAGATATGACTAAAGGAAACGTCACTGTCCTGGTGATTTTGCTGGCAATCTTTGCCTTTGCCGTTTGCTCCCTGGTATACCCCATGTTCGGCAGAGACGAGCTGAGGATGGGGCTTGACCTCGTCGGCGGTGTACACCTCGTCTATCAAGCCGATTTCCCCGAAGATTCCACCGGCGACGAACAGGCGGCGGCCATGGAAAGGGCGCTGATTACCATCGAGAAAAGAATCGATAAATACGGCGTTACCGAACCGATAATACAGCAACTGGGGGACGACCGCATACTGGTTCAGCTCCCCGGCTTCACCGATATCGACGCGGCCAAGAGCCTGGTGGAGCAGACCGGTTTCCTCGAGTTCCGGGTGGTGGAGATGGATGGCGAGGGAGGAGCGGTCTATCTCGACGACTACCTCCAGCAGGAGAATTTGCACTTCATTGACGAAGCCGAAAGCGCAGACCGTGTCTTTTCCATCGAGACCATGACCGAAGAGGGAGATTTAGAATTCGAAACCGTGGCGTTCCTCTTCGCGGATAACGGTGAAATGGTGCTCACCGACGCCGCCGGAGAGCCGGTGGACAAGACGGCGCTGGAGGAATACACCAACGCCATCTCCTGGATTCCGGCCCGCGGTGACGACGGCACCCAGCTCACCGGCGACCTTCTCGCCGACGCCTACCCCTCCCTCGACCAGAGCTCGGTCAGCTCCGAGCCTCAAATCAGCATCGAATGGAACGAGGAAGGCACCATCATCTTCGACGAGATTGCCTACCGCCTCTATTCCACTACCGAATACGGCACCCCGCAACGGTCGCTGGCCATCCTGCTCGACAACACCATACTTTCGGCGCCCCAGATTCTAAATGCGGAATACGGGGGCAGCGGCGTCATTACCGGTAACTTCACCATAGCCAAAGTCACCGAGCTGGCCAACCTGCTCAAATCGGGTGCGCTGCCCATGCCTTTGCAGAAACCGCCCCTTTACCAGGAAAAGGTTTCGGCCACGCTGGGCGCCGATTTCATCGACATGAGCCTCATGGCGGGCATCATCGGCATCGTCCTGGTCATGCTCTTCATGATGCTTTACTACCGCCTGGCCGGCGTCCTGGCCAGCCTGGCGCTGATTTTCTACGGGGCGGTGGTACTGGCCATATTCAAATTGATTCCGGTAACCCTGTCTCTGGCCGGCATCGGCGGCTTTATCCTCTCCATCGGCATGGCGGTGGACGCCAACGTGCTAATTTTCGAGCGCATGAAGGAGGAAATCGCCACCGGCCGGACGCTGGGGGCAGCCATCGAGGCGGGTTTCAGCCGCGCCTGGACCGCCATCCGGGACAGCAACATAACCACCTTCATCGTCTGCATAATTCTCTACTGGCTGGGCAGCAGCATTATCGCCAGCGCCCCGGTGATGGGCTTCGCCCTGACGCTGTTCATCGGCGTAGCGGTGAGCATGTTCACCGCCATCATCGTCACCCGCACTCTACTGCGCCTCTTCGTGGGCACGCGCCTGGCTAAAAGGACCGCCCTGTTCAGCGCTCATCAGGAGAAGAAATAATGTATATTACCAATAAAAGGTCGTGGTTTTTAGTCATCTCGGAGGCGCTGATTCTAATCTGCGTTATCGCCCTGCTCGTCTTCGGGCTCAAACCCGGCATTGAATTCGGCAGCGGTTCTATTCTCACCATAAGCTTCGAGGGGGATGTTGAGCAGACGGAGCTGGAGTCCGCCGTGGTCGAACTGGGTTACAGTAGTGCCATCGTCCAGCACACCGGCGAGGGCGATTTCATCATCCGCACCCCGGAGCTGAGCGATGAGGAAAAGACCAGCCTGGAGGCATCCTTGAGCGACCGCTTCGGCACCGCCACCGAACAGGGATTCTATTCCGTCTCGCCCATGGTGGCCTCGGAGACGCTGCATAACGCCATCATCGCCGTGGCCATCGCCGCCGTGGGCATATTGCTCTACATCACCTGGGCCTTCCGCAAGATGCCAAAGCCCTTCCACTACGGCGTCTGCGCCATCGTCGCTCTGGTGCACGATGTGGTGGTGGTGCTGGGTATTTTCGCTATCTTAGGCGCCATCATGAACCTGGAAATCAACCTGATGTTCGTCACCGGCGTTCTGGCCGTTATCGGCTACAGTATCAACAACACCGTGGTCGTCTTCGACCGGATAAGGGAGAACCTGAAAAAGGGCATCAGCGTCAACTTCGAGTCGGTGGTCAACACCAGCCTGGTGGAGACCCTGAGCCGTTCCATGAACACCAGCCTGACCACGATGCTGGTGGTCCTGGCCCTGCTCATTTTCGTCGGCTCGACCATCCAGAACTTCGCCATCGTCCTGGCTATCGGCATCATCGCCGGCACCTACAGCTCGCTCTTTGTCGCCCCCAACCTGTTGTTAATATGGGCCAGGGGAGAATGGGGGCGGCTTATCCTGCTGCCCCAGACTAAACCCAAAGAGGTTTAAAAGCCATGGCAGCCACCAAGGAGAACACGGCCAGGCTATCAATCTGCGCCATAAGCTTTTTGATAGCGATGAAAGTGGTGGCCAGCATTCTCACCGGCAGCATCTCACTGCGCGCCGACGCCATCCACAGCGTCATCGATTTGGTGGGAGCCATCGTCGGCTTCGTCGGCATCAGAATCGCCGACAAGCCCCCCGACCGCCAGCATCCCTTCGGCCACGGCAAGGCGGAGAACGTGGCCGGCGTTATCATCGCCGCTTTAATCTTTATCGCCGCCGGCACTGTCGCCTACCAGGCCATCACGCGGCTCATCAGCGGCGCCAGCGTGGAAATGGTGGCGGTGGGCATCTATGTCACGGCGGCGGCTATCGTCATCAACCTGTCCGTGGCCTGGTACACTTTGCGGGTGGCCCGCCGCACCGAGTCTTTAGCCCTGGAAGCCACCGCCCGCGACCTGCTCGCCGACGTTTTAAGCTCGGGAGCGGTGCTGGTGGGCTTAGTCCTGGTCAGGATTACCGGCGTCGCTTTGCTCGACCCCATCGTCGCCCTGCTGGTGGCGCTGTTAATCTTCCGCACCGCCTGCATCACCATGAAAAAGTCTTTCGGCGGCTTAATCGACACCAGGCTGCCCCACGACGAGGAGCGGAAGATAATCGCCGTCCTCGGTGAGCACAGCGGGCAGATAGTGGGCTTTCACAAGATACGCACCCGCAAGGCGGGCAGCCAGCGCTATATCGACTTTCACCTGGTGGTGCCCAAGGACACCAGCGTGGAAAAGGCGCACGGGCTTTGCGACGAGCTGGAGCGCGAGATAGAAGAGCGTTTGGGCTACGCCAACGTTACCATCCACGTCGAGCCCTGCGACGGCAACTGCGAGGAGTGCTCCGTTTCCCCCGACCTCTGCCGGCACAAACACTAGCCGAGGCCGTGCAGTTTCTTTACCCCGGCGATAAGCCCGTTGACATCGGGCGGCGCCGAGGGGTGGGGCGGCCCTCCTATGACATCATCAACGTCACCGCCGAGCAGGACGTCGAAGGTGGCTTCAACCGAAGCCGCCAGCGCCTTGAGGTTATAGCCCCCCTCCAGCGTCAGCGCCAGGCGCCCCTGGCAGAGTTCGGCGGCCAGCTCTTTGATTACGGACGTCATCCTGGCGTAGCCGCTGACGCTGACCCGCATCATGGCCAGCGGGTCGGCCCAGTGACCGTCGTAGCCCGCCGAGGCTAGAATAAGGCGGGGCTTATAGCGGCGGGCGGCGGGGACGAGAATCTTTTCGAAGACATCCAGGTATTCGTCGTCGCCGCAGCCGGCGGGCAAGGGCACGTTAAGGTTGCTCCCCTTCCCCTCCCCGCTGCCGGTCTCTTCGAGCATCCCCGTCCCCGGGTAGAAGGGGTGTTCGTGGGTGGAGATATACATCACGCGGGGGTCGTCGTAAAAAGCGGACTGGGTGCCGTTACCGTGGTGAACGTCGAAGTCGACGATGAGAACTCTTTCCAGGTCGTATTTTTCCAGGGCGTATCTGGCGGCGATGGCGATATTGTTGAAAAGGCAAAAGCCCATCGCCTGTTTGGCGACGGCGTGATGGCCGGGGGGCCTCACCAGGGCGAAGGCGCCGTTAACCTCCCCCTCCACCACCGCCTCGGTGGCGCGGATAAGGCCGCCGGCGGCGTAGAGCGCCGCCTGGTAAGAGTCGGCGGAGGTCACCGTGTCGGGGTCGAGCCAGTCACCGCCTTTGGCCGACGCCTCTTCGACTTCTTTGATATAGCCCTTATCGTGGACAAGGGCGATTTCGTCGACGGTGGCGGGGCGGGGCTCGATGAGGGCCAGCTTGTCTTTAAGCCCGGTCTCTTCCATATAAAGTGTAATCGCCTCCAGCCGGGCGGCGACCTCCACGTGCTGGCCCGTGTCGTGCTTTAAATATATGGGGTGATAGACGTAACCGACTGACATACGGCTTGATGATAACAGATGTAAGCGCCGTAAGCAAAGTTTACTCCCCAATTGAGTTTACGGCATTAATGAATTATACTGTAGTATTGGACAGCAGACGGAGGTGGGCAATGCTGGATGTGGCCAAGCTTGAGCTCAAGCTCAACGGTAAACCGATAATCAACGATTTCAACCTGCACGTCGACTCCGGCGAAATCCACGGCATCCTGGGCGAAAACGGCACGGGCAAGACCACCATCGCCAACCTGATTATGGGCACCAACAGCTACCGGCCCACGGGGGGCACGATGAGCCTCGACGGGGAGGACATCACCAGCCTCTCCGTCTCCGAGCGCGCCCAGCGGGGCATTACCCTCGCCTGGCAGGAGCCGGCGCGGGTGGAGGGGCTGACGGTAAGGGACTACCTGATGCTGAGCCGCCGCAACGGCAATGCCGAGCCCATCGAGAACTACTTGAAGATGGTGGGGCTGGAGCCAGCGCAGTATCTGGACCGGGACATCGACGCCACCTTGAGCGGCGGCGAGCGCAAGCGCATCGAGATGGCCTCGGTGCTGGCCATGCGCCCCAGGCTAGCCATACTCGACGAGCCCGACTCGGGCATCGACATCGTGGCCATACCCCTGCTGCTCAACAGCATTTTGGAGATGAACCGGCAGGGCTCCTCGGTGCTAATCATCACCCACAGCGAAAGGGTCACCGAAATCTCCCACCGCGTTTCCATACTTTGCGCCGGCACCATCATCCGCACGGGCCCGCCGGCGGAAAGCAGCCGCTGGTTTAAGACCAACTGCCTGACCTGCCCCCATATCAACGAGCCGGACCATTAAACGCAGATGACTACTTTTTCAGTGGAAAACGAATACAAGGGGATAATTGACGCCTACCAGAAAGCGGGCGGCGACAAGAACGTCCTGCAGACCAAGGACGTCGCCAAGCTGGTCGTGCACGAAAACAAGGTGCTGGCCAGAGACGACATCGAGGGCCTGAAGATAGAGGCAAAAGAGACTAAGAACGGGGTCGACTTTACGCTCACCGTGGAAGAGGGAGCTAAAATAGCCCGCCCCGTCCACCTCTGCTTCGGGCTCTTGCCCAAGGAGGGTGTGCAGGCAATCACGATGAAGGTCAACGCCAAAGACAACAGCGCCGTCAGCGCCATCGCCCACTGCGTCTTCCCCAGCGCCGTCAAGGTGGTGCACAAGATGGACGCCGAGATCAACATCGGCGCCGGCGCCAGCTTCGAGTACAAGGAGACGCACTACCACGGCGAGACGGGCGGCATCGAGGTCGTCCCCAAGTCGAAGGTCAACATCGCCAGGGGCGGCACTTTTCTGAGCACCTTCGCCCTCAGCCAGGGTGTGGTGGGCCGGCTGGACTACGATTCCGAGGTCACCTGCCAGGAGAAGGCGGTCGCCGAGCTGACGGTGAAGGCCTACGGCAGGGGCAACGACGACATCAAGATTTTGGAGAAAATATATCTCAACGGCGCCGGCGCCCGCGGCATCGCCAAGAGCCGCATGGTGCTGGGCGACAAGGCCAAAGCCGAGGTCAGGGGCGAGACCTACGGCAACGCCCCCTACGCCCGCGGCCATATTGATTGCATGGAGCTTATCCACGGCAGCGAGGCCAGGGCCACGGCCATACCCCTCGTCTCGGTGACCGACGACAAGGCCAAGGTAACCCACGAAGCGGCCATCGGCAGCATCGACCGCAAGCAGGTGGAAACGCTGATGGCGCGGGGACTGGACGAAGACAAGGCGGTGGACGTTATCGTCAAGGGTATTTTGAGGTAGCCGGCAAGAGAATGTCCTTGGACTTGACCAAGGTGGCGGCGCAGGTGGGCAACATGGTCGCCCGGCTCAAAGCCAGCGGCGAGCAAAGACAAAAGCGCCTGCAATCCGCCCTGAATACACTCAACGATAAGTCGCTCGACACCGAGAAGCTCAAGCAGAAGATTGAAGCCAGCCAGACCACCTGGCTTTTAGCGGGTTTAGTAGACGGGCTGAACCCCCGCTATAAAGCCCCACCCCTCCCCGCCGATTTCAGCGTTCTGGCCACCGACGGCTCCCACATCGACGTTGACCGCCACCAGTCCACGCGCTGTTATTTAATCAACATCGGCGCCGTGGCCTTGAGCTATGGGGCCAACCCTGACGCCTTTCTCGACAGCACCCCGGCGCTCTATTTCGGCGAAGAAGACCTGATCATCGCCCCCGCCAACGGCGGGCGTCCCCAGCCCATCGAGGGCACTCTGCTGGGCATCAAGCGCGCCGTCGACGAGTGCCGTCGCCTGGCGGAACTGGCGAAAGAGCTGCCCAAAGAGAGCGAGGCGCTGGCGCTGGTGGACGGCTCGTTGATTCTGTGGGGGCTGGCGGGCGAGACCTATCCCAAATTCGTCACCGAGGCGCTTTTAAGCAACGGCTTTCTCCGCCACCTCGAAGAGATAAGAAAGCTCAACGCGGAAAGACGGCTGGCTTTGGCCAGCTACATCAGCTTCCCCCGTTCCACCGACGTGGTCAACAGCCTGCGGGTGGCGCTCTGTCCCCACGATATCATCGACACCGACAAGCTCTGCGGCGATTGCAAAACGCGGCAGTGCGAGGCGGTGGCGGGGGTGCAGGACCGGGAGCTTTTCGAAAGCATCCTGGAGGAAGGCGAGCGCTCGGCGCTCTTTTCCAGCCAGTCGAAGATAGTAAAGGACAACTACGGCGGGCACTGGGTTCATTTCTTTTACATGAGGACGGACGGCGAGATAGCGCGCGTCGAGATTCCGCAGTGGGTGGCGCGCGACCAGAGCCGCCTGGAACTGACGCACGGCCTCGTTTTAGACCAGTGCCGCCGGGGCCAGGGCTACCCGGTGGCATTAGCCGAAGCCCACGAACAGGCGGTGGTCACCGGTGCCGACCGGGAAAACTTCTGGCAACTGGTCGAGTCTTTAATGATTGGCGAGCACTTGCCCACCCCCACCTCGGCCAAGAGTTTCAGCAAAAGAACGAGATGGGTGTGATATTATAAATGAAGTGGCAGGGAAACATGGATATTGCTACCCAGACACTTAAGGAGCACCAACGCCTAATCGACCTCGTTACTGAACTAATTGTAACCATTAAGAAACTATCCCAAGATGTACAATGGGGTGATTCGGCGTGGATGCATGACTACCAATATTTGGACTTTTTAAAAGTTCAAGCGCTTTCTCTAGAAAACGTCATGGGAAATACTCTACAAGGTTACTACAGAGACAGCTACCACTTAATACGTATGATATTCGAGGGCTACTTCACTTTAGCATTAATAAGTACGTGTGATAAGTATCCTCTGAGAAGAAAAATAGTAAAAGGGAAAGATGAACCAAGCCTTGAATACACCAGAGCAAGATGTGCTAAAGAAGCGCATGACATCTTTGGTGACAATTTGCTGGAGATCCGAACTGAGGACAATGGTAAGACAATGGTAGCAGTAGTACGTGGAGTACCAGTGGTGAATGACAGCAAAGAAGCAACAGAAGTGGTGATTCCGTACTATTATGGTGCTTGGCAGGAATTCCAACCAGTAGAATACCACTTAAAAAAGAGGGGGGTTATCAAAAAATACTCCACTCCTCGTTTTCTTCTAGGCAAATGGGCGGCAGCACCTAATACCCAAAACGATCTGCGTGACAAATATGAAGCGTTACATAGATACTATTTGACTTTCGACAGGATGCTAGAAAATCTTTGTTTAAATGGCATCTTGAATAAAAGTACTACCACTAGAGTGCTTGTACACTACAACTTCTTGAGTAATTTCTCACACTGTACGAGCGAAAGCATAAGAGTAGTGAGCGAACGCAGATTACATCAATTAAGTCATGATGGCCTTAGTAACGCGTATGACCATTATCTAAGCGAATTGGCATTACTTTACACTTGTCATCTATTGTCAATGCACCTGCAACATTCCATTCACTATTTTAGATGGCGGAATATCAAATTGAAAAATGAAATCAAAGTTTATCGTTCGCTCTGTAAAAAAGTCGAGGTCAATTTTGGCTATTTCTGGTTTATATTTAATAAACCTCATCAATACGACAGGTATGTACACGCTAACCGTAAATGTAACTACAAGAAACGGTTGTTTTACCGCCCCGAAGATATTAGACTAGGTGATGTCAGATATTACGAAAATCCCCTTGATAGACTCAAGCAGCTACACCAAAGTCAAAGCGAATTAACATCAGGGAATAGTTTTACCAGTCCATTCCCTAGAAGAAATGCTCGTTTTTAACCAATAACACTACTGGAGGAGCAAAAAAATGGGAAGCAAAGGTAGAAAAAACGTCAAGAAACCCAAGCAGTCCAAAGACAAGAAAGACGCCAAAAAGAAATAGCCTTTTAAGCCAATCGTGAAACCGGCGGGGAGGAGGTTATTATGCCTGAATATGAAATCAACGACCTGGCCAAGGAAGAATCGTGGCGCATGTTCCGCATCATCGGCGAGCTGGTGGAGGGCTTCGACACCCTCTCCGGCATCGAGCCGGCGGTAACCGTTTACGGCTCGGCGCGGCTAAAGCCCGATGACGAGCTTTACGCCCAGACCGAGGAAATCGCCTACCGGCTGGGGCAGCTGGGCTTTTCCATGATAACCGGCGGCGGTCCCGGGGCGATGGAGGCGGCCAACAAGGGCGCCATGAGGGCCGGGGTGGAATCGGTAGGGCTCAACATAGACCTGCCCCACGAGCAGGCCGCCAACGCCTACACCACCAAGTCCATACTCTTCCACCACTTCTTCGCCCGCAAGGTGATGCTGGTCAAATACGCCACCGCCTTCGTGGGCATACCCGGCGGTTTGGGCACGCTCGACGAGCTGACCGAGGTCTTAACGCTGATACAGACCCTGAAGATAAAGCCCTTCCCGGTGATACTATTCAACGGCCAGTACTGGAAAGGCTTTCTGGACTGGCTGGAGAGCACGGTGCTGGAAAAGGGCTGCATCGCCGAAAAAGATTTGGACTTACTCATCGTCTGCGACAAGCCCGAAGAGGTCATCGAGGCCGTCCAGGGCTGGTACACCAAGCAAAAGCTGGTGGGGCGCAAGGCCCTGCCCAATTTCTTAAGCGAAGGGAAAAAATAATGCCGGAAGCAGAGAGAGTCGGCGAGGTCATCGAGGCCGGTACCACCGCTTTTAGCGCCCAGTGCTACGAGCTGTATAAGATTCCGCCGCTGGGCAGCCTGGTCAGGGCGGGCGATGACACCGCCGCCATATACGCCGTAGTCTGTAACGCCGAAACTTCAAGCCTGGAGCCGGGGCGCCGCCCTATCGCCCGCGGCCAAAACGAAAAGGACGAGGCAGCCATCTTCAACGCCTCGCCGCAGCTGGCCAAGCTGCTGCGCAGCCAGTTCCGGGCGCTGGTGGTGGGCTATAAAGAAGACAAGCTTTACCAGCGTTTGCCGCCCCGGCCCGCCCGCATCCACGGCTTCGTCTATCAGTGCACCGACCAAGAGTTAACGGAGTTCGGCCAGTCCTTCGACTTCTTGAATATCCTGCTCAACGCCAACCTGCCCGTTCCCGCCGAGGAGCTGGTCGGCGCCGCCCTGCGCCGGATGAGCCGGGCGCAAAAAGACCCGCGCGCCTTTCTGGTGGCGGCGGGGCGCGAGCTGGCCGTTTTGCTCGGCGACGACCTCAACCGTCTCAAAGCCGTACTGGGGAGGATTAAGTCATGACCGAAAATCAGCGCCTGGGCATCGTCGTCTCCGGCTCGCTGGGCAAGGGAGTCGAGGTCAAGCTGGACAGCGCCGCCTCCATCGAGGACATGGCGGTGGGGCGCTTCGTCACCATCGAGGGGCAAAAGCGGCGCTTCTTCGGCATGATTAGCGAGGTCAGCCTGGGCATGACCGACCCCCGGCTTTCTTTGACCCCGCCCGACGTCGCCGACCCCTTTATCGCCGAGGTGCTGGCGGGGACGAGCACCTTCGGCACGCTGCACGTCACGCCGACGCTGGTCATCGGCGGCGGCGCCGAAACGCTGCTCGAAGGCCCCCAGCCGGTGAAGACCGTACCCAGCCACTTCTCCGTGGTCAACCTGGCCTCGGAGCGCGACGTGGAGCTGGTCTTCGGCAGCGAGGACGAAAAGCGCTTCTTCATCGGCAACCCGCTGGATATGGAGACGCGGCTCTGCCTGAATCTGGAGGAGTTCGTCAAGCGCTCCAACGGCATCTTCGGCAAGAGCGGCACGGGCAAGACCTTCCTCACCAGAATACTGCTCATCGGCATGCTGCAGAAGAGCAAGGCGGTGAACCTGGTCTTCGACATGCACAACGAGTACGGCTGGGAAGGCAGCAGCGAAAAGGGCAACAAGGTCAAGGGCCTGAAGCCGCTCTTCCAGTCCAGGGTGGCCGTCTTCACCCTGGACGAGGAAAACTCGAAACGCCGCCAGGTGGTCACCGACTTCGTGGTCAAAATCGGCTACGACGAAATCGAGCCCGCCGACATCGCCCTGCTGCGGCAGACATTGAACCTGACCGAGCCCGCCGTCGAGGCCGTCTATCGCTTGAGGCAGCACTTCGGCCCGGACTGGCTGGCCAGTACCATGGAGACGGACGCCGAAACCGCCAAGGAATTAGATATTCACGAGAGCACCTTTCAGAATTTGCGCCGCGGTCTGGCTACCATAAGGCGCTTGCCCTTTATCGAGCCCAAGGCCCCGGCCAACGCCGTCAAGGCCATACTGGAACATCTGGAGCGCGGCACCAACGTTGTTTTGGAATTCGGGCGCTACCGCGACATTACTGCCTATATCCTGGTGGCCAATATGCTGTCGCGGCGCATCTACGCCCACTACCAGGACAAGATGGAAAAAGCCATCGCCGAGGACAGCACCAAACCCACGCCGCTGGTCATCACCATCGAGGAAGCCCACAAGTTCTTAAACCCCGAGGTCGCTTCCCAGACCATCTTCGGCACCATCGCCCGCGAGATGAGAAAATATAACGTCACCCTGCTCGTCATCGACCAGCGGCCCAGCGGCATCGACAGCGAGGTCATGTCCCAGATGGGCACCAAGATAACCTGCCTGCTCGATAACGAGCGCGACATCGACAGCGTGCTGGCGGGGGTGTCGGGGAGAAACGAGCTCAAGGCGGTTCTGGCCAAGCTGGCCGCCCGGCAGCAGGCGCTCGTCTTCGGCCACGCCGTGCCCATGCCGGTGGCCTTCCAGCCGCGCGAATACGGCTCGGCGCAGTCCTATAAGGAATTCAGCGGACAGGGCAAGGCGGAGACGGAAGAAATCGAAAAGCTCTGGGACTAGGGGTTAGATTTTTTCTAGGCCGCGGACGACGTCGTTGAGGTCCTCGAAGGGCTGGCACTTCAGCTTTTTCTCTTTGCAAACGTCCATCAGCCCGTCGCGGGCGAAAACGTGCTGGGCCAGCGCCGAGGGGGAGTAATCGGAAGGCCCGTTGCCGATGCAGACCACCTGGTAGCCCTGGGTAAGGAAAAGCTTGGTGTAAGCCTCCTTGAAGCCCTTCTTGAGCACGGTGCCCTCGGGGCCGATGTAGTCCACCTTGAGCCCGCCGGGGACGAACTCGGTGTGGGCGGCGTAGACCTCGATATTGCCCAGCCCCACGTCCTCCAGAATCGTCTTGATGTAGAAGTCGAGCCCGTTGCTCACAATCAGGAAGCGGAAGCTGCGCTGCTGGCAGTAGTTGACCAGGTTACGCAGCCCCTCGCGCAGCTTGACGTCGGCGCGGGCGACCTTTATCAGCTCCTCGCGGCTGGCTTTGACCATGGCGAAGGCCTTGCTGTTGAAATCGCCCACCGACATCTTGCCCTGGCGGTATTGCTCGAAGAGCTTGCGCCAGTCGCCTTCGGCGAAGGCGTCGAGGAGGGCAAAGCTGACATCCTCCTCGGTAAGGGTGCCGTCGAAATCGCTTTGAATAATCATATCGTGCCGTAAAACCGGAAACCGAAAACGGCTTTACTAGTGCTGGATTATACTTAAATCCGAGCTACATTTCAAGGCGCAGGCGTCGCGGCGAGACTTCAGGCAGCGGCGGAGATTGACAGCTAAACGCCCTAGGGGTTAGTATGTTGCTAGTCCTTTGTTTAAGGGTAAGACACCTGACCCCGAAGGCTTATGGCTAGTCCAGTTTTATAGCGTATCCGTTTCACTATCGCAAAATACAGCCTAGCGCTGAAAGTTATTGATTGAGGAGGCAACCGTTATGACCGAAAAATTTTCACTCAAGGAGTTGTCAAAGTACAAAGTCGGCACCTGGGCCGACGTAATCTATAGAAACGCGCTCCTCCACTCCGACAAAGAAGCCTTCATTTACGAAGACAAGCGGATAACCTTCGCCGACTATAACGCCCGCATCAATAAGATGATTCGCGGGCTGAACCAGATGGGCGTTAAGAAAGGCGATGTCCTCGGCATTCTCTCTTGGAGCTGCCTGGAGTTCGTCGAGATTTACGGGCTGACCATGAAAGCGGGCTTTATCGCCTCACCCTTCAACCCCCGCCTGGGGGCCGACGAGCTGGAATACCTGGTCAAATACTCCGGCACCGACACCCTCTTCGTGGGCAAGGAGCTGGTGGACATGGCCAACACCCTGAAAAGCCGCCTGCCCCAGCTCAAGAACCTCATCTCGCTGGAGACGGCCGCCGAGGGCATGAAAGCCTACGACGACATCCTCAAAGAGAACTCCGGCGACGAGCCCGACATCGACCCCGACGAGGACGACCCCTGCTGCATTATCTACACCAGCGGCACCACCGGCGTCCCCCGCGGCGCCCTTTACACCCAGCGCCGCTTTATCGACGATTCCCGGACGCTGGTAATCGACATGGGGCTGCAGGAAGGCCACCGCCGCATCCAGATAACCCCTCTCTTCCATATCGCCGGCAACACCCACTTCCGCTCCTCGCTCTACACCGTCGGCTCCAACACCATCGTCAAGTTCTTCGACGCCGCCGAGACGCTGAAGATTATCCAGCGGGAAAAGGCCACCCACATGGACTCCGTACCCACCCACCTGGCGGCCATACTCAACCTGCCCGACCTGAAACAATACGACATCAGCTCGCTGGAGTACTTCTGGTACGGCGGCTCGCCCATGCCCCAGGAAGTCTTAAAGAGGGGCATGGAGGTCTTCGGGCCTATCTTCGCCCAGGGCTTCGGCCAGAGCGAAAGCGGCCCCGCCATCTGCCACCTCTCCAAGGAAGACCACGACGTGCTCGACAAGCCCCCCAAGGAGCAGCAGAAGCTGGCCTCGACGGGGCGCCCCGATATCGGGGTACAGGTACGCATCGTCGACGACGACGGCAAAGACCTGGGGCCCGACGAGGTGGGCGAAATCCTGGTACGCAGCAACCACACCATGATTGAATACTGGAAGAAGCCCGAGAAGACGCAGGAGACCCTGGTCGACGGCTGGCTGCACACCGGCGACATGGGCTACTACGACGAAGAGGGCTATATCTATATCGCCGACCGCAAGAAGGACATGATTATCTCCGGCGGCGAAAACGTCTATCCCCGAGAGGTGGAGGAAGTCCTCTACCGCCACCCCGCCGTTTTAGAAGCGGCCGTCATCGGCATCCCCGACGAATACTGGGTGGAGAAGGTACATGCCGTAATCGCCCTCAAGAAGGGCGTCGAAGCCACCGCCGACGATATCAAAGCCTTTTGCAAGAAGAACATCGCCGGCTACAAGACGCCGAAATCCATCGAGTTCGTCGCAGTCCTGCCCAAGAACGCGGCGGGTAAGATATTGAAGCGCGAGCTGAGGGAAAAGTTCTGGGAGGGAACCCCCCAGGAAAAGAAGAAGAGCTAACTCCGACCTTTCCCTGAAGTCGGAAAATGAAAACATATAATATAAAATTCGAGCCGCTGGGCTTGAGCGGGCGCTGCCGCGCCGACCAATCGCTCCTCGCCTGCGCCCAGGATGCCGGCATCGGCATCATCAGCCTCTGCGGGGGCAAGGGGAACTGCCAGTCCTGCCGCGTGCAGATTATGGAGGGCGGCTTCTCCGAGCCCACCGCCAACGAGTTCAAAGCCTACTCCCGGCAGGAAATCAAAGAGGGCTGGCGCCTCGCCTGCCAGACCTACCCCACCGGCGACGGCAAGGTGGGCATACCTCCCGCCTCCCTGACCACCACCCAGCGGGTACAGACCGAGGGGCAGGAGGTCAGCGTCAAGCCCGAGCCGGCGGTAAAGCCCTACCAACTAAAGCTGAAAGCCCCCACCCTGAAAAACGCCCTTGCCGACGGCGACCGCCTGCTCAAAGCGCTGAAAAGCCAGCACAAGCTGAAAAGCGATACTATAGATATCGGCGTATTGAGCCAGCTTTCGCCAAAATTACGTAAATGGGACTGGCAATGCCGGGCGTCGGTGAGGGACAAGGAAGTCATCGCCGTCGGCCCCTGGCCCGGCCGCCAGCTGGGACTGGCCGTGGACCTGGGCACCTCCAAGATTTCGGGCTACCTGGTCGACCTCGACAGCGGCCGGACTTTAGCCTCGCAGGGAGCCAGCAACCCCCAGATTGCCTACGGTGAGGACATCATCAGCCGCATCGCCTACGCCACCCAGTCGGCGGCCAAGGCGGCGCAGTTGCAAAAACTGATCGTCAGGGCGCTCAACAAGATGGCCGCCGAGCTTTGCGCCGGGGTCAAGGCCAGAGCCGGCGACATCGTCGACGCCGTGCTGGTGGGCAACACCGCCATGCACCACCTGATGGCCGGGCTGTCGGTAAAGCAACTGGCGGTATCACCATTCGTCCCCGCCGTCAGCCGCGCCATCGACATCAAGGCCAGCCGCCTGGGGCTCAAATTCGCCCCGGGGGCTTATTTGCATCTACCGCCCAACATCGCCGCCTTCGTCGGCGCCGACCACACCGCGGTGCTGCTGGCGACGCTGAAAGACAATATGGCTATGAATATAGCCATCGACATCGGCACCAACACCGAGGTCTCGCTGATTAACGGGGAGCAGATAACGACCACCTCCTGCGCCTCCGGGCCCGCCTTCGAGGGCTGGCACATCAAGGACGGCATGCGCGCCGCCAGCGGCGCCATCGAAAAAGTCCGCATCGTGGACGGCCGGGTGGAATACCAGACCATCGACGACAAGCCCGCCATCGGCATCTGCGGCTCGGGCATCCTCGACGCCGTCGCCCAGCTCCACCGGGCCGGGGTGCTGGCGGAGGGGGGCAACATGGACCCCAAGCACCCCAGGGTGCGCCAGGGCGAGAAATACCTGGAATTCGTCCTCGTCGACAAGAAGGAGCAAAATGACGTGCCGCGTTCCATCGTGGTCACCCAGGCGGACGTCCGCGAAATACAGCTGGCCAAGGCGGCCATCCGCACCGGCATCCAGGCGCTACTGGAAGCCAACGGCGATAAGGAACAACAAATCAAAAAGGTGATTATCGCCGGCGCCTTCGGCACCTATATCGACGTTAGCAGCGCCATCACCATCGGCATGCTGCCCGCGCTGCCCCTGGAGCGTTTCGAGCAGGTGGGCAACGCCGCCGGCACCGGCGCCCGGCTGGCGCTGATTTCAGCCAGGAAGCGCGCCGCCGCCCAGAAGACAATCTCCAGAGTAAACTACGTCGAGCTGGCCGGTGTGCCCGGCTTCAACCGGACCTTTATGCAAGCCAGCTACCTGGGCAAATTCCGCCTCGTCGAAGGCGGAAGACAGCCAATCGACTGAAGCATCGAATATTGAGTTTTAACATTAGGGAGGGCAAAAGCCATGGAAACCAAGATAACCAGCGCCACTAAAGAGGTAATAATCAGCGACGAAAGGCCGGTGGTCCTTATCGGCGAGCGCATCAACCCCTCGGGGAAAAAGAAGCTGGGCGAAGCCCTCAAAGAGGGCAACCTGGACATCGTGCGCAAGGAAGCCAAGGAGCAGACCGCAGCCGGCGCCGATATCCTCGACGTCAACGTCAACGTCTTCGGCATCGACGAGCCCACCCTGCTGCCCGAGGCGGTCAAGGCGGTGATGGAGACCTCGGACCTGCCCCTCTGCATCGACAGCGCCGTCCCCGAAGCGCTGGAGGCGGCCATCAAGGCCTATAACGGCAAGCCGCTGATTAACTCGGTCACCGGCGAGGAAAACTCCATGGAGAAGATACTGCCCATCGTCAAGAAGCACGGCACCGCCGTCGTCGGGCTGGTCCAGGACGACGACGGCATCCCCAAGACCCCGGAGGCGCGGCTGGCCGTAGCCCAAAAAATCGTGGCGCGCGCCGAAAAGATGGGCATCCCCCGCGAGGATATCATCATCGACTGCCTCTGCCTGGCGGTAGGCGCCGAAAGCACGGCGGGCACCACGGCGCTGGGCACGATTCAGCTCATCAAGAAGGAGCTGGGGGTGAACATGACGCTGGCGGTGAGCAACGTATCCTTCGGCATGCCCGACCGCGCCCTGCTCAACAACGCCTTCGCGGCGGCTTGCATCGCCGCCGGCGTAACCTGCGTCATCGTCGACGTCAAGAAGATACGCCCCGCCGTCCAGGCCGCCGATGTTCTCATGAACCACGACAAACACGCCCGGCGCTATATGGCCAGCTTCCGCGAGCGCCAGCAGGAGCTGGCTCAGCAAGGCTAACAGGCTGGCAATAGCCGCGTTATTTATGCTATCATAGGTGTCGCGATTATAGCCATTTACCCGCCTCTCCGGTTGCCGCTCATCGTATTGGGGGGGTGGGTATAATTATCAAGAAATGAGGAGGTAATCATGGGCAGATTAGACGGCAAAGTAGCTATCGTTACCGGCGGCGCCAAGGGCTTAGGCAAGGCCTTTTGCTTCGCCCTGGCCAAGGAGGGCGCCAAGGTAGTCATGGCGGCGCACCGCCTCGATACCGACGAGGCCAAGCAGTCCGCCAAGGACATCGAAGCCACGGGCGGCATGACGGTTGAGGTCGACGTCACCGACGAGGCCAGCACCGTCGCCATGGCCGAGGCGGCTTTCAAGAAATACGGCAAAATCGATATCCTGGTCAACAACGCCGCTTTCTACTACGGGGTAGGCCGCAAGGCCTTCCACGAGGTCTCGGTAGAGGACTGGGACAAAGCGCTGGCGGTAGGCGCCAAGGGCGCCTGGCTCTGCGCCAAGGCCGTATTCCCTTACATGAAAGAGCAGAAAAAGGGCAAAATTGTCAATCTTTCCTCGGATACCGTTTTCGGTCCGACCAAGGGCATGATTAACTATATTACCTCCAAGGCGGCCGTGCTCGGCATCACCCGCGTCCTGGCCGGCGAGCTGGGGCAGTACAATATCTGCGTCAACTGCATCGCCCCCGGTTACACCGATACCCCGGCCAGCTGGACCATCGGTAACGTGTCCAAGTTCGACACCAGCACCACCCCGCTGGGGCGGGTCGGCCAGCCCGACGACATGGTCGGCGCCGTTGTCTTCTTCGCCAGCGACGAAAGCGACTTCGTCAGCGGCCAGACGATAATAATCGACGGCGGACGGCGGATAACCTAGACCGAAGAATTCTCTCCCCTAACCGTGAGCAGGGGGGCCATCGCCGAGAGGGGGTAAATGAGCCCGGCGAAACTAATATTCCGCTTCGAAGAGCTAGGGCAAGAGCACAAACAGCTGGTAGGCAAAAAGTGCGCCAACCTGGGTGAAATGCGGCGCATGGGCTTGCCCGTCCCGCTCGGCTTCGCCACCAGCATCGACATGTACCGCCGCTTCGCCAAGGAAACGGGGGCGGCGGTGGAAATAGCCGAATATGTAAAGCGGATGGGCAAGCTCAAGGGCAAGAGCATCGCCGTCTTCGACGAGATGAGCCTTAAAATCAGGGGCATCATCGAGGGCAAGGAGATGCCGGTGGCGCTGGTCGAGACGACCACCGCCTACTACCGGGAGCTGGAGCAAAAGGGCGAAAAACCCGACGGCGCTGTCTCGGTGCGCTCGTCGGGGACGGAGAGCCGGCCGGGCATGTTCGAGACCTACCTCAACGTGGTCGGCATCGAGGACGTGCTCGACAAGATAAAGAAGGTCTGGTCGAGCGCCTACACGGCGCGGGCCATCGCCCTGCGGGTTAACAAGGACATACCCGTCAACAGCGACGAACTGGGGGTCGCCGTGATCAAAATGGTAAACGCCCGCTCGGCGGGCATCGCCTTCACCCTGGACCCCGTCACCGGCGACACTTCCAAGATAATCATCAATTCCGGCTGGGGGCTGGGGGAGGGAGTGGTCAACGGCACCGGTGACGTGGACCGCTTCGTGGTGGACAAGGCGACGCTGGAGATAGTGGAAAGCGCCATCGGCAAAAAGACGAAGAGGGTGGTCAGTGAAAAGCAGGGGGTGGGACACGACGACGTGCCGGCCAAAAAGAGGTCGGCGTCTTCCCTGAGCCAAAAAGAGATAGCGGCCATCGCCAAAATAGCCTTACATCTCGAAGAGCATTTCGACCGGCCGCAGGACACGGAGTGGGCCATCGACAGCGATTCCCCGACGCCCCACCACCTGTTGCTCCTCCAGACGCGCCCGGCCAAGCTGACGGTGAGGAAGCCGGAGTCGGTCACCGACCGGATGATAGACCTGATTGTGCAGAAATTTTACAGGCCCTGATTAGACACACCGACTACCCGAAACAGGCAGAGGTGAAAGGTGCCTAAGCAAGAGCAGTCGTCAAGAATCTGGGACATAGTTCCCGGCTATGACTTCATCGAGGAAGTTGACCTCGCTGCCCTGCCCTCATGGTTCCTCGACGGCACCCACAGCGTGCCGCCGCTGTCGCCCCTATTCTGTTACCAGTGGGCCCGCTTCTGCAGCCACGGCTTCAAAGCGGCCTGCACCGAGCTGAGCATCCCCACCTGCAAGGGCTGGGAGCTCCGCATCCATAACAACAGCATTTACTGCGCTTTGCACGTCGTCCGCGACCAGACGGAAATCGCCCGGCGCGAGGCCAGGTTCCGCCAGGCGCTGCGTCCCTGGCTGGAAGACTTCGACGGCCTCTGGAACAAATACAAGAAGGAGCTGCTGGGCATCTACGACAACCTCAAAAAGCTCGACGTCGAGCGCGCCAGTAACCTCCAGCTATACCACCACAACTACGACCTGATGGAAGCCTACACACGGATGTGGGAAATCCATTTCATGGGCATGTACACCTCCTTCAACACCTGGCTGCTCCTGGAAGCCCTCACCAAGGAGCGCTTCGGTTTAAGCGACCAGGAAGCCGCCTTCCAAGACATGATGCGCGGCTTCGACAACAAGATATACCAGATGGACAAAAAGCTCTGGGAGTTCGGGCGGCTCGCCGTCGAGATGAAGCTGGGCGACCTCTTCAAGCAGAACCAGCCCCGCGAAATCCTCCCCAAACTCAAAGAATCGGAAAAGGGCAAGGAGTGGCTCAAAGCCTTCATGGACTACATGACCACCGACGAAATCGGCGGCTGGCGCATGCAGCACTTCACCGACTTCAACGAGCCCTACTGGCTGGAAGACCCGGCCACCCCCATCGGGCTGGTGAGGGACAACATCAAGCGCGACAGCAGCTACGACCTGGAAGCCACGCGCGCCCAGATTACCAAAAAGCGCCGCGCCGCCATCAGCGCCTTCCTGAAAAAGGTGCCCACCGAGGAGAAAGCGCTCTTCAAGGGCATCATCAAGCTGGCGGGCAAGGCCAGCTCCTACAGCGAGGAGCACGACCTCTACTGCGAGCTGAGCATCCACGCTCTAATGCGCCGCGGCTACATGGCCATGGGCAAAAGGCTGGCTAAAAGCGGCGCCATCGACAACCCCGATGATATCCTTCTGCTCAACCCCGACGAAATCGACCGGGCGATAATGGTGCCCGAGGCGCACGACCTGCGCTGGCTGACGCGGCGGCGGCGGGCGGCGTGGCAAAAGGCGCAAAAGGCGGGCAATCCGCCTGTGATCACCAAGCGCTCCGGCCTGGAGGAAGCCGTCGACAAAGACCTGCTTCCCTCGCGGGACGCCATCGCCATCAAGATTGTCGTCGGCGAAGTACCCAAGCCCAAGCCCAGCCTCAAGGCCGACCTCTGGGGCATCTGCGGCTGCTCCGGCGAAGCCGAGGGCGTCGCCCGCGTGGTCAACAAGTACGAGGACCTGAAAGAGGTGCAACCGGGCGAAATCCTGGTCGCCCCCAGCACCAACCCCACCTGGACGCCCGTCTTCGGGCTGGTCAACGGTGTCATCACCGATACCGGCGGAACCCTCTGCCATGCCGCCATTATCGGACGGGAATACGGCGTGCCCACCATCGTCAACGTCAAAGAGGGCACCTCTCTGATTAAAACCGGGCAGCGACTAAAGATAGACGCCAGCAACGGCGCTATTTATATCCTGGATAAATAGAACCTACCCAAGAGCCGGGACGCCCCCAAACGACCGGCCGTTACGGGCTATCTTTAGTCGAATGCGACACTGGAGAGGAGAAAATGGCAGAATCCAAGTACGGCAAGCACATCATCACCAAGACCAAGTCCGACCTCAAGCTACCCGAATTCAGGCGCGAAGCCCTCAAGACCGCCGGCGACACCAGGACCGCCATGGCCTACCTTGACGACGACGTCTTCAAGGGGGCCTTTTACTGCGAATGCGTCTGGTTCTGGAAAGGCATGGACAAGCCCGAGGTGGAAGCCCACACCCACCCCTTCGACGAGGTCATCACCTTCTTCGGAACCAACCCCGACGACCCGGAAGACCTCTGCGGCGAGGTCGAGATATGGCTGGAAGACGAGAAGTTCAACCTGACCAAGAGCTGCCTCATCTTCGTGCCCAAGGGGATGAAGCACTGCCCGCTGCACATCAAGAGGGTGGACCGGCCCATCTTTCACTTCACGGCGGGGCCGGGCAAAACCTATAGGTAACGGGGAAAAATGCCAGAGCTACTGTTACATGGAAAGGTAGCCGTTATCACCGGCTCGACCTCGGGCATCGGTCGTGCCGGGGCCATCGCCTTCGCCCGTGAAGGCGCACGTGTCGTTATCAGCGGGCGCAACCAGAAGCGGGGCGGCGAGGTGGTGGCGGCCATAGAAAAGCGGGGCGGCCAGGCGCGTTTCGTCGCCGCCGACATGACCGCGACCGGCGATATCGAACGGCTGGTCAACGAGGCGGTAAGCGCCTTCGGGCGGCTGGACATCTACTGGCACAACGCCGGCATCATGGGCCCCGACGACATCGACAGCCTTACCCAGGCGCGCTACGACGAGATGATGGACGTGAACCTGAAAGCGGGCGTCTTCGGCGTCCAGTGCGCCCTGCCCCAGTTGCGTAAGAAGGGCGGGGCTATCCTCTTTACCAGCTCGGTGGCGGGCCTGAAGCAATCGGGCTTCTCGGTAACCTACTCGCTGGCCAAGACCGGGCTGGTCATGCTCACCCGCAAGCTGGCAGTAGCGCTGGCCAAGGACGACATCAGGGTAAACTGCCTCTGCCCGGGGCGCGTCCAGACCGGCAACCGGCCCCTTATTTCTCAGAAGCGAGCCAAGGAACTGGGCATCACCCCCGAGGAGTGGGAAAAACGTGACAAAAAGCGCATCCCGCTGGGGCGTTTCATCACCGAGGAGGAGGTCGCCGACGCCGCCCTCTTTCTCGTCTCGGAGAAGGCTTCGGGCATCACCGGCGTCGCCCTACCCGTGGACGGGGGCTTTCTCGCCGTATAATTTTTTAAGGAGAGGGGCTTAAAAAATGGGAATCTTAGACGACAAGGTAGTTATCGTGACCGGCGGCGCCAACGGCCTGGGCAAGGCCTATTGCCTGAAAATGGCCGAGGAAGGCGCCGAGGTGGTGGTGGCCGACATCGCCGATAAGGAATCCCGGGCGGTGGCCGACGCAATCAAAGCGGCGGGCGGCGGCGCCATCGCCCTCAACACCGACGTCACCTCCGAAGCCGCTACCCGGCAGATGGCCGAAAAGACGATAGAAGCCTTCGGGCGCATCGACGCCCTGGTCAACAACGCCGGCTTTTACCACGGGCTGACGCGCGGCGCCTTCGACCAGATTTCGCTGGCGGAGTGGGACAAGATGCTGGCCGTCAGCGCCAAGGGCACCTGGCTCTGCACCCGCGCCGTCGTTCCCCAGATGAAAAAACAGGGCAAGGGTAAGATTATCAACATCGCCTCCGAGGCGTGCTTCGCCCCCACCAAGGGGCTGATTCACTACACGGCGGCCAAGAGCGCCGTTATCGGCATGACCCGCGTCCTGGCCGGCGAGCTGGGCCCCTATAACATCTGCGCCAACGTGGTCGCCCCCGGCGTCATCGACACCCCGGCCACGCGCAGCTACGTCAACATGGAAAAGATGGACGCCAGCTCGGCGCCCCTGGGGCGTTTCGGCGTCCCCGAGGACATCGTCGGCGCCGTCGTCTTCTTCGCCAGCGACGGCAGCGACTTCATCAGCGGGCAAACGCTGCTGGTCAACGGCGGGCGGCGGGTAAACTAGGATTAGCCCTTTAGCTTATAGGCAAGATACGGTATAATAAGCAATACCGTTAAGTTAGTTAATTAATAAATTTCTTAAGGAGGAATGAGATATGCCCTGGACTTGGAACATGCATCCCAGAGAGTTCTGGCCGAAGCGGGACCTCAAGAAATTCCCGCTTTGGTTCGTGAATCTCGGCCATAGCTACCCGGCCTGGACGCCGTTGTTCAACTGGATGTGGTGCTACCCGCTGGCCCACGGTCTCTGCTATGGCATTAACGAGTCCTCGATACCCACCATCAGGGGCAGTGAAACCCGCGGTATAGAGGGCTGCGCCCTGGCCAGCTCCCTCAGAATCAGCGATGAGAACGAGATTAAAGAGCGGCAAAAGGGCTTCAAGAAGTTCATCATGGAAACCTACGCCCCCAAGGGCGACCAGCTCTATACCGATATGGAAAACGAGCTGATAACCTGGTGCAACAAATTCAGGACTTTCGATTACGAAAACGCCCCCCAGTACGATCTTTACAAGCTCTTCCGCGAAGCGATACAGTTGCTCTACCGCGAGTGGGAGACCCATTTCCACCTGATATACCCGGTCTACGAAGCCTGCTGGAGTTGCAACGAGATTGCCGAGAAGTACGCCGGCATCAAGGAGTTCTCACCGGAATGGCACCGCATCATCCGCGGCTATGATAACGACCTCTTCGTCCAGGACAAGGCGCTCTGGGGACTGCGCAGCCGCGCCATCGAGCTTAAAATCGCTGACGTTTTCACCAAGAACGCGGCCGCCGACGTTATCCCCGAGCTGAAGAAGACGGCGGCGGGCAAGGAATGGGTGGAAAAAGACCTCCACGAGTTCATGATCGGCAAGGGCTACGGCTGGCGCTCGCCGCGCATGATGGAGTTCATCGTCCCCTCCTGGTGGGAAGACCCCACCCCGGCCGTCGCCCACATCCAGCAGTACCTGCAGATGTCGCAGGACGCCAAGGAGCCCTTCCCGCTGGACGCCATCCGTGAGCGCCTGATTCCGGAACGGGAAGAATGCACCAAAGACCTTATCGCTAAGGTCAAGTCTTCCGGCTACAAGGACATGGACTGGTTCCTGGCTACCCTTAACGTGAGCCAGCGCTCGAGCTCCTTCAGCGAGAGCCACGACGTCGCCTGGGAGCAAGGCTGCCACACCACCTTCCGCTACTGCTTGAGGCAAATCGGCAAGAGGCTGGTCAAGTTCGGCACCATCGAAGACCCCGACGATCTCTTCCTCTTTATCCCCGACGAGCTGGAGCTGTTTATCGCCTACCCCGACTCCTATGAAATCAAGGATATCGTCGCCGACCGCAAGAACACCTGGACCGCCCAGAAGGAATACAAATCGCGCTCGCACATCGTCTCCGACGGCCCGATATCGCCGGAAACCATCAACAAGCACATCGCCTCGGCTCACGACGCCATCGTGGCCAAGGTCGTCGCCGGCGACGCCCCCATCCCCAGGCCGGAAACGGGGGCCGCGCTGTTCGGCCTTTGCGGCAGCCCCTCCGGCACCGTGGAAGGCACCGCCCACCTAGTGGTCAACAACGAGGACGTTTTCTCGACCAAGCCGGGCGATATCATCGTCGTACCGGGCATGTCCTCGGGCTGGACGCCGATACTGCCGCTGGTCAAGGGCATCGTCACCAACAGCGGCGGTTCCCTGAGCCACGCCTGTATCCACTGCCGCGAGTACGACATCCCGCTGGTGCTGAACACCGGCAACGGCACCCTGGTTATCAACGAAGGCGACAAGGTTAAACTCGACGCCGACCAGGGTCTGGTCTTCAAGCTGAAATAGAGCCGTAAAAGGAAAAAGCAAAATGAGGGTGAGGGTATCAAAAATCAGTGCGATGCCCTCACCCGTGCTTTTATCAACCTAAGGGCAGGGGGAACGAAGATGGCTGAAGTTGTGCATATCGCCATAGCGCCTCCGGCCAAACTCGACCCGAACCTGGTAAACGGCGTAGCCGCCGTTATCGACAAGAGCCCAGCCCACGCCCAGCTGCTGCTGGCCAGCAAACTACCCCGCATCATCGCCCATGCCGACAACGCCCTCCTCGCCGAAACGATGGTGAAGGAGCTGGGCAAGCTGGGACTGAAGGCAATCGCCTGCAGCGACAGCGAGCTTTGCCGGTTACCCGACACCTTCCCGGTGCAAACCCTGGAATTCGGCAAGAAAGAAGTCAACTTCCGCGACAGCGCCGGCGGCGAGATAAGCCTGGCGGCGGGAGACATCTTTCTTATCGTCACCGGGCGTATAGAAAGCTCGCTGGAAATCAAGACGACCCGCTCCCGGGGCAAGTTCAGCTGGGGACGAACGCTGATGCTGGGCGGCGCACCCGCCTGGAAAACGGTCAGGGAAACGACCACCGAAAAGTCCGGCCAGACCGAGGACTTCGCCCGGCTCTACAGCCGCCAGGCCGACCAGCCCGTCGTGGAGCTGCTGCAACACGAGCTGACCTATACCTGTCTGGGCGACGAGCGCGCCGTCTCCTCCGTGGCTAACTTCGAGAAAATGCTGCGGCGGCTGCGGGAGGCTTTCCCCAAGGCGGTTTTCGACGACAGGCTACACACGTCACTGGCTCTCACCGAATGGGAGGATGTCGAGCTTAACTGCCGCCTGATTCACCTCTTCCGGACGATGGCGAAGTAGCGGGCTAGACGGGCAGGATGCGCCCGCAGTGGGGGCACTTGACGTTAACGCCCTTAAACTCCGGGGAAACCCGGAGTTTGGTGCCGCAGGGACAGTTAAGCGTCTTGTAATCGTGAAGGCGCCACATCATGTCCGAAGTTTCGCGGGTGCGCTCCACCTTTTGCGAAAGCTCTTCCCCGGTTTTGGTTTCCGCCGAAGCCGCGCGCAGGCCCACCGCCCCCGACACCTTGTCCAGCGCCAGCGCCGAGGCCGGGGCGACGCCCTTCTTTTGATGCCGCGCCTCGCGGTAGGCCTTATCGTAATCGGCCAGCGAAGCCCCTGCCATGGCGCGCAGGATGCGTATCCGTTCCTGGATGGGGGGATGGGTGCTGGTCAGGTTAGCGGCGGCTCTACCCTTCTCGCGGAAGGGGTTGAGGATATACATCGGCGCCGTCGCCTGGTTGGCCGACTTGAGCTGCACCTTCGAGCCGGCAATCTTTTCCAGCGCCGAAGCCAGCCCCTCCGGGTAGCGGGTATAGAGGGCGGAAGAGGCGTCGGCCAAGTATTCCCGTTTGCGGGAGACGGTGAAATAGATAACCTGGGCCAGAATCGGCGCCAGTATCATCAGCGCGATGCCCACCAGCAGTATTATGGCCTGCCCGCCGCCGCCGCCACCCCCCGAGCTTCTCCGCCCGCCGGCCACGCTGCTGAAAAAGAGCACCCGCGTGGCGTACCAGGCCAGGATGACGATGGTGCCCAGCATTACGGCGCACATCGCCATCAGCAGCACGTCACGGTTCTTGATGTGGGCCATCTCGTGGCCGATAACGCCCTGGAGCTCGTCGCGGTTGAGCTGGGCCAGCAGCCCCGAGGTGACGGCGATAGCCGCCTTGTTGGGGTCGCGCCCGGTGGCGAAGGCGTTAAGCGCCGGGTCGTCGATGATATAGATATCGGGCATCTTGGGCAGGCCCGAGGCGATTTTCATCTCCTCGACGATGTTATAGAGGCGGGGGTTATCGTCGCGCTTTATCTTCTTCGCCCGCGACAACCCCAGCAAAATGCTGTCGCCCTGAAAATAGGCGACCAGGCTCATGATGCCCCAGACGACCAGGGCGATAACCAGCCCGACGATGGCATTATCGACAAAGTAATAGCCAATGAGAAATCCGATTAAGAGCAGCAGCAGGCCCATGCTCACGGTGAGCACTACCGAACGCCATCGATTAGCTCTGATTTGTTCCCACATATCCCGATTCCGTTTTTATTTAGCTGAAACTGACCTTGGGCGCTTCCCTCTCCTCGGCCGCCTTGACCTCGAAGAACTCGCCCTGCTTGAAGCCGGTCATGCCGGCGACCACGTTGGAGGGGAACATCTGGATTTTGTTGTTCAGCTTCAGCGCCGAGTCGTTGTAGTACTGGCGGGAAAAGCTGATTTTGTTCTCCGTCGAGGTCAGCTCTTCCTGAAGCGCCAGGAAGTTCTGGTTCGCCTTGAGGTCGGGGTACTGCTCGACCACGGCCAGCAGCTTGGAAAGGGCGCTGCTCAGCTCGCCCTCCGCTTTGGAACGGGCGCCGACGTCGCTGCTGGAAATGCTCTGCGCCAGGTTGCGCGCCTTGGTCACCGCCTCCAGCGTCTCCCGCTCGTGCTTCATGTAGCCCTTGACCGTCTCTATCAGGTTGGGGATGAGGTCGTAGCGCCGCTTGAGCTGGACGTCGATTTGAGCCCAGGCGTTACGCAGCTCGTTGCGCAGCCCGACCAGGCTGTTGTAGGTGGCGATAAAAAAGATAACCAGTATGACCACGATGCCAGCGGCAATATAGACTCCTATCATGGCAACCTCCTTAGTTGTCGCTTATACCAAAACGGGCGGGGAGCCCGGCTAGCCTTCGGCCTTAAAAGTGTTCCCCAAAAAGCTGAGCAAACGCTCGCCGGAGCCGGCTTCAGACCCCGGTTTTTTGGCGCACTGTTCGATTATCTGGTGCACCTCGCCGCCGTCGAACCAGAGGCCGTGCCCCCGGATGCAGACGTCGATGAGCACCTCCGGCTCCCTGCCGATATAGAGCTTCTTCATCTTCTGGTTGCATATCGGGCAGCGCCGCTTTCTCTCGTCGGTCTCGGCCTCGGGCAGCTCGTCAATCGGCGCCGGGAAAAGGTCGCTGCTTTTCAGGCCCATCCCCTCCAGCACCAGCTCCAGCTCGCCGGCGTCGAACCAGACGCCCAGGCAGTTAGGGCAGTGGTCGAGCTCGATTCTCTCCTGCTCGACGACAATCATCACCTCGCGGCAGGTGGGGCAAATCATAAATCACTCCTTTAAGAGTAATTTTACCACAGGTAAAGGTAAAGTATAGATAGCGACGGGCAAGCTGTCAAGAGAAGCGCCGCGCCCTCTAAAGCTCATCGATTAACTCCAGCACCTTTGCCTTGATTCTATCCCTGACGACTCTAATCTCCGCCAGGGGCCTATCCTTGGGGTTGCCCAGCGCCCAGTCTTCGGTGGTGACGGAGTTAGCCGGGCAGGCGTCCTCGACGTAGCAGCCCATGGTGATGACCCGGTCGGCGGCTTCCAGCATCTCCGGGGTGAGCAAGCGGGGCTTTTCGCCGTCGAGCGCGATGCCCACCTCTTGCATCACCGCTACCGTGCGGGGGCTTATCTCCGGCTCGGGCCGGGTCCCTGCCGAAGAGGCGACGGCTTTACCCTTAGCGTAGTGGTTGAAAAAGGCCTCCGCCATCCGGCTGCGGCCGGCATTGTGGATACAGACAAAGAGTACTTTCTTCATTTCGCGCTGAACCGTTTACTCCCTTTCCTGTAATTTTAGACGACCGGTTTTAAGAACGGATTAAGCGGCGGTTAAATCTCTAACCCAGGGGCAGGGTGAAGCTGAAGGTAGCACCCTTCCCTTCCTCGGACTGCACCCGGATTTTGCCGCCGTGGGCCTCGACCACGTGCTTGGCGATAGCCAGCCCCATGCCGGTGCCCTCCCCCGACCGCGCCTTGTCCCCCTTGTAGAAACGCTCGAAGACGTGGGACAGGTCGTCGCGGGCGATGCCGGCGCCGCTGTCGGCGATATCGACGCGCACCGAGCCGCCCTCGACGGCGGTGGCGACGGTGATGGTGCCGCGGGGCGGGGTGAACTTGATGGCGTTATGCACCAGGTTGCTGATTACCTGCCGCAGCCGGTCCCGGTCGGCGGGCACCGGGGGCAGGTCGGCGGCGGTCTTTTGCTTGACCGCAAGCTGCTGCCGCTTCGCCTGGTGGCTGAACTGGGCGACGACCTCGGCGATGAGCCGGTTGAGGTCTATCGGCTCCAGCTTCAGCTCGGTACGCCCCGTCTCGATGCGGGAAAGCTCGGTAAGCTCGGCCACCATCTGGGTGAGACGGTCAATCTCTTCGTCGATGCGGTTGAGAAAATCCAGAGAAAGCTTCTTATCGTCGATGGCGCCGCCGCGCATGGTTTCCACCATGGCCTTGATGCCCGCCAGCGGCGTGCGGAACTCGTGGGAGATATTGCCGATAAGCTCGCGCCGCGTCGTCTGCAGGCTGCGCAACTCGGTGAAGTCCTGGAAGAGAAGCAGCACGCCGCTCATGCCGGCCTCGGCGCTGGGGATGGCGATAGCCCTCAGGTAGCGCCGGGAAAGACCGGACTCGTACTGGGCGGACTGCATCTTGCCCGATTGCATACAGGCCTTCCAGAGCTCGTCCACCTCGTGGTCGTGCACCACCTCGATAAGCGGCTTGCCGATGCCGTCCCCCATGTTGAACAGCTTGCGGGCGGTGGCGTTGACCAGCTGCACGTTACCGTCGGTGTCGGTCATGATAACGCCGTCGGCCATGTTATCCAGTATGGCGGCCAGCCGCGCCCTGTCCCCGGAGATGGTATCCACCTGCTCTTTCAGCCGCAGCGACATCTGGTTGAAGGCGCGGGTAAGCTCGCCGACCTCGTCCTTGCTCTCGGCGGCTATCTTGTAACCCAAGTTCCCCGAGGTAATCCGGCGCGAAGCCGCCGTCAATTTCCGTATGGGGCGGGTGGTGATGCGGGCGATAAGCCAGGCGGCGATAAAGACCAGCAGCGTGGCCGCCGCCATGGCCACGATGATGCTCACCTGCAGCTTTTGCACCAGGCTGTCCACGGCCGCCAGCGGCAGCGAGACGCGGGCCACGCCCAGGACCTCGCCGCCGACGGTAACGGGCACGGCCAGGTACATCATGCGCTGCTCCAGCGTGACGCTGTAGCGGGTGCTCTCGCCCAGACCTTCTTCCAGAGCGGCGATGACCTCGGGACGGGCGGCGTGGCTTTCCATCAGCGCCGGGTCTTCCTCGGAATCGCCCAGCACGGCGCCGTCAAGAGCGATGATGGTGACGCGGGAGTTGATTTCCTGCCCCAGCCGCTTGGCCAGGGCGTCCAGGTCCTCCTCATCGAGGAAGCCGGGCAGGCTGGCTTCGGCGGTTATCCTAGCCTCGGACTCCAGCTGGGAGCGCAGGCTGTCGAGCTGGGCACCGCGGGTGGAGTTGACCAGGTAGATGCCCAACGTACCCATAACCACCAGCATGAGCAGGATAAAGGGTACGGTCAGGCGCCACTGAATACTACGGAACAAGACTAACCTTCCAGTTTATAACCCGTCCCCCTCACCGTGAGCAGGTGGCGGGGCTGGGCCGGTTCTTTTTCTATTTTTTGCCGTAACCAGCGGATGTGGACGTCCACGGTGCGGGTGTCGCCGGCGTAGTCGTAGCCCCACACCTTGTCCAGGAGCTGCTCCCGGCTGAAGACGAAGCCCTTGTTGCGCGCCAGAAAGGCGAGCAGGTCGAACTCCTTGGGGCTCAGCTCGAGGGGCTGGCCTTTGAGCGCGGCCTGGTGGCGGCCCACGTCTATCTCCAGCTCGCCCACCCGCAGCGTCCCCGCCTCGGCGGGCCGGGCGCCCATATCGGCACGGCGCAGCATGGCGCGCACGCGGGCGAGCAGTTCCCTCATGCTGAAGGGCTTGGTCATGTAGTCGTCGGCGCCGATTTCCAGGCCCACTATCTTGTCCACCTCCTCGGTCTTGGCGGTGAGCATGAGGATGGGCACATTCGTTTCCTGGCGCAGGATGCGGCAGACCTCGAAGCCGCTCAGCTTGGGCAGCATGATGTCGAGGAGAACGAAATCGGGCTTTTCCTTGCGGGCGACCTCAAGCGCCTGGGCGCCGTCGATGGCCGTTACCGTGGCGTAGCCCTCTTTGCCCAGATTATAGTTGAGGGTATCCAGTAAATTACGGTCGTCCTCGACGACCAGAATCTTAACCGGCATAAATTGGCCTCAGTTTTAGTATAAACCAAAGAGGCGCAACTATCCACTACGGGAGCTACCAGAGGCCGGGCAGCAGCGCCTTCCGCCGGGCGGGATAGTCGGGGAAGTGCTCTTTGTACCAGGCGTGGTGGGTGCGGGCGCGGGGCACCAGGTTAGCCGCCGTCCAGACGGCGAAAGCCAGCCCCGGCAGCGACCAGGTGGCGATAGCCCAGCCCGCCCAGATAGTGATTTCACCGAGGTAGTTGGGGCAGGATATCCAGCGGTAAAGCCCGCCGTAGGGAATCTTGTAACCGCCGTTGTCGTTGGCCAGCCGGCGCAGGGTGTCGTCGGCGTGGCGGTTGATGACGTAGCCGGTAATAAAGAGCGCCAGACCGATGATGAAGCGCGGGTCGGCCAGCCACTGGTTGCTGTAGCCGTCGGAAAAGGTGAAGATATGGCGCCCGTTGAGGTAGCCGTTGACCAGGTTGAAGATGCAACCGAAGCTGACCACGAGCAGCGGCATCCCCTGGACGTGGCGGCGCAGGCTGAAAGGATAGATGAAAGAACGGTGTATGTAGTGCGCCTCCCAGAGCACCAAAAAAACCACCGAGGTGACGGTGATGGGATTAGAGCCCAGCACGAAGCAGACGGCCAAAGCCAGCGGCGAAGCCGCCTCCATGATGACCCAGCCCAGCCGGTTGTTGACGGCGAAGCCCCAGCCGCGGCGCGCGTAGCGCCCGTAGGGAGCGACGAAGAAGAAAAGCGAGATGAAAACCACCGCCGCCAGCACGAACCAGCCGACGATGAGCCAGTGGAAAAAGGAAAGCTCGTTCAAACCTTACCCGCCCTTTCTTTGAGGGGGTGGGCCAGCTTGCCCTGCGCCTCAAACCATTTAAGCGTGTCGAAAAGCGTCTCCCGGAAGGGGCGCGGGTTGTAGCCCAACTCCCGCGTCGCCTTTTCATGGCTGATGTGGCGGTGACCCCGCAACGCCTGCAGCGAGGTGCTGGTGTAGAGGGGGCGCCGGTGCGCCAGCCGGTCGAAGGTGCTGACGAAGGGGGCGCCGACGCGCGCCAGCCACATCGGGCAGATGGAAGAGGGCGCCTTGACCCCGGTCAGCTCGGCGGCCATCTTGGCCACCTCGCGCAGCGCCACCCAGTGACCGGAGAGGAGGTACTTGGCGCCGCAGGGGGCTATCTCTTCGGCGCGCATGGCGCCGAAGACGACATCGCGCGCGTCCACCCAGTTAAAGCCGCCGCTGACCAGAGCCGGCAGCTGCCCGTTGGCCAGCCGCAATAATGCCTCGCCGAAGTGAGACGGCTTGTAATCGTGGGGGCCGATAATGGCGGTGGGGCTGATGATAACCGCGTCCAGCCCTTCTTCTATGCCCCGGTAGACCGCCCCTTCCGCCGCCGCCTTGGTGCGGTCATAGGCCGGGTAGCGGCGCGAAGCCACCAGAGGACAGGCCTCGTCCACGGGGCTGCCGTTGCTGGTGTCGGTCAGGGTGTGGATGGAGCTGAAGTGCACCAGGCGGCGCACCCCGCAGCGCAAACAGGCCTCGACGACGTTGCGGGTGCCGCCGACGTTAACCGATTCCAATAAAGAAAAGGGCTCGTTGCCGATGGCGATAACCGCCGCCAGGTGATAGACCACCTCGGCGCCCTTGAAGGCTTCCAGGAGAGAATCAGGGTCGCGGATGTCGCCGCTAACGACCTCGATATCCAGCCCCTCCAGCGCCCGCCGGTCGAGGTGGGCGAGGGCGCGCACGGGGCGACCCTGGGCCGCCAGAGCCCGCACCAGGTTAGCGCCGGCGTGTCCGGCGGCACCGGTTACAACTATCATTATCGCCCGCCATTATAGCAAAAAAATACCCCGTAGGCGAGTGGTTATTATGCCTCGCAGGCTCAATTGTGCTAAAATGTAATCGTCCAGGAAAGGAGAGAATCATGGCCTCATCATGGGATAAATTCGAGGAGCTGGTAAGGGAAAAGATGCTCGAAGTCTATTCGGAGGCGGCCGTCGACCACGCCATGAACCCCCGCAACATGGGCGATATGGCCGAAGCCGACGGCTCCGCCAAGGTTACCGGCCCCTGCGGCGACACCATGCAGCTGTGGCTGAAGCTCAAAGGCGATACCATTGAAAACGCCACCTTTCTCACCAGCGGCTGCGGTACCAGCATCGCTTCGGGCAGCATGGTGACCGAGCTGGCCAAGGGCAAAAAGCTCGGCCAGGCGCAAAAAATAGGTCAGCAGGATGTCCTCGACGCTCTGGGCGGCCTGCCCGAGGAAAGCGAGCACTGCGCCCTGCTGGCGGCGGACACGTTGAAAGCGGCCATCCAGGACCACTTGGCGATGAAGAAGGAGCCCTGGAAGAAGGCCTACCGAGAGCACTAACTAACTGATTGGAGAGCAACTAATGGCCAAGCAAGATATGATATGTCCCTTTTCGGGGCGATTATGTCAGCAATGCTCCCTCTACCGGGGGCGGCACTACTACCTCTGTTTCAACAAACAATACCGGGGTCACCTCAAAGAGGGCAAAGACACGGTCAGCACTAGCGAGGCCACCCCGAAGAGGCCGGCGACACGGGCGCGGTGAAGAAGCCGCCCGACGAGTCGGCCCGGAACCCGGGCAATGCGCCCGGCGCCATCGACCCATTTCAACGGCAAATACCCGACATTCGGGACTAGACGGGCGCGCCAGGCGTGCCCGACAGCAGCCAATTGTGCTAGAATGTAACCGTTCATGAAAGCGGAGCTCCTTAAATCGCTGACGGCCATCACGGGCGCGGACTACGTTTCCGACCGCCCCGAGGAGCTTTACTTATATTCCCGCGACCCCGGCGCCCAGCCCCCGCGTAACGTCGACGCCGTGGTCATGCCCAAAACGGTGGACGAGGTGCAGCGCATCGTGGCGCTGGCCAACCGCCAGAAAATCGCTTTGACCCCGATGGGCGGCGGGCTGACCCTATCCGCACTGACCGTGCCCCTTAAAAGCGGCGTCGTCCTCGATATGAAGCGGATGGACCAGATTCTGGAGGTCAACGAGGCCAGCCGCTTCGCCCTCATTGAAGCCGGTGTCACCCAGGCGGCTTTACGCGCCTACCTGGAGAAAAACCATCCCCGCCTGCAGCACTCCACCCCGGAATCGCCGCCGACGACCACCATCGCGGGCAACGTCATGATTCACGGGCACGGGCACCTCACGCCGCGCTACGGCGTCAACTCCCAGATGGTTAACGGCCTGGAGGTAGTTTTGCCCACGGGCGAGGTCTGTAAAGTCGGCTCGGGCTCGATAAGCGATAACTGGTTCAGCCGCGACCCTCTCCCCGACCTGGCCGGGCTCTTTTTGGGCTGGCTGGGAACGACGGGAATCGTCACCAAGCTTTCCCTGCAGCTCTTCCCCCACCCCACCTACCGCGACCTGATACTCTTCGTCTCCGACGATGTGGAGCTGATTCCGGAGCTTATCGGCGACTTCAGCCAGCTCAACCAGCTGGAGAACGGTTTCATCATCACCCAGGAAAAGCCGCGCTGGGCGCAGCGCATCTATTACATCATCGCCCTCACCGGCGAGTCCGAGGAGGAGCTCCGGGTCAAGAAGGATCAGCACGGGCTCATCTTCCGAAAACACGGCGTGGAGCCGGTAACCGAGGAGAAGGCCGTCCACGCCCTGCGGGAGAGATTTTTGGGCGTGCCCCCCTTCGCCGCCACCGCCGCCGATTTCAGGAAGGGCGGCGGCTTCGAGTACACCGGCGCCATACTGCCCATCGAGGTCATTCCCGAAGCCTGGCGGAAGGGCATCGAGATTGCCCACCACCAGGACTTTTTATACCAGCTGGGCATCCAGCTATTACCCAACGGGCACAGCGTCATGCTCGCCTATTCATATGCCTTCAACCGCGCCAAAGCCGACGAGTTCGAACGGGCGCGCCAGGCGCTGGACGAGACCAACCGCCTCACGCTGGAATTGGGCGGGGTGGTCTGGAAGCCGGAACTGCCCGCCCAGAAGCTCATCCTGGAGCGGATGGACGAGAACACCCGCCGGCTGATGAAGAAAATAAAGCAAACGCTCGACCCCAACAATATTATGAACCCGGGAAACTGGGAGGTGGCCTAAATCACGCTCACCGACTACAGGGAAGTCATCCACCGCTGTTTCGGCTGCGGCTACTGCCAGCTTACCCTGGACTACTCGGCCTTTAACTGCCCCATCTTCAACAGATTCCGCTTCAAGAGCGCCGCGCCCGGCGGCCTGCTCTGGCTCATCCAGGCCTGGCAAAAAGGCGAAATCGAGTGGTCGGAGTC